>NZ_JACJRF010000070.1 GCF_014697105.1 Anabaena subtropica FACHB-260
GGTTTCAACTTCAACCAGTCCATCATCGACTCACAAGGTCGTGTCATCAACACCTGGGCTGACATCATCAACCGCGCTAACTTGGGTATGGAAGTAATGCACGAGCGTAACGCTCACAACTTCCCCTTAGACTTGGCTGCTGGTGAAGTTGCTCCTGTTGCTATCAGCGCTCCTGCTATCAACGGTTAATTCTTAGCTCTTAGCTGAATAGAAAAGCGTCCTTCCGATTGGAAGGACGCTTTTCATTTTGGTGATGGTGGTGTGGGAGTCGGGCAAGTTTTCTGTGAAAAATTACATTGGTAAACGTATGATTCTTGCCAACTTAAGGGAATTTCTAATAAATCCCTTGTTCCGGTAAACCCTTGTCCAATAAATAGTAATAGAGCGATGGTGTTTAAAATGGTGTGAATAATTCGCCAGCGATGAGTTTTATCTTGATAGATATCTTGCACAATGGTTAAAGAAAAAACCATTAATAGTGCTGCGGCAATCCCTATATAGTAATGTGACCAATACCATTCATCGGTACGGCGAAATACTCCATCTTGACAACCAAGAACTACTAAACCAACACCAGTTAAAGTTGCAAATATGCCACGCCACAGTTTTTGTTTTGCCTGATAAAGAAAAACAAAGGAAGCTATAGTCAGGAGAAACATGAGAAAAATAAAAATAACTTGGGTTGAGTTTTGGTTCCACAGTTGATTTTTAATCATATTTTTCCCTATTGGATAGGCTAAACCGATTAAAGATATTCCCACAACTGCACCACTTAACCATTCACCTATACGCTTATGTTCTGTCCCCACTATGGGAGGAATTTTGCTTTTACCTGAGGCTAATGTTTGTAAGCGACGTTGGCGTGTTTGCCATGCAAAGTTACTCACAATTCCAATTAAAGGAAAAACAAAAATGACAGCGATCGCTGGATGTACAAGACCTAAAAAATCTGCTATTTCCATATAATTTTTTGAGTGTTGATTTATTTATAAAACGGCATAGCCGAAAGTAGCATTAAATTTCTGACACCAGATAGCTACAGATTTAAATTCTTGCAAATTGATATTCTTGGGTAAGGCATAGCGTTGATTACCACTTGTTTTCTGTAAGCGGGCAATACTTACATAATCTTTTTCTTGAATCCCCGATATTGGTGGTTTTGCAGAACGATACAAAATTACATATAGGTCTGGGCCTTGATCAGTTTTAAAATTTTGATCAAACTCCAGATAGCTTGTTTCTGCTTCTTTCACCACAGTAACTTGTCCTTGAGTTGGGTGTTCTCCAGCTTGAAAGTTACCAGGCTTGATATCAGAAGTAGCTACGGTTGTTGCAGTTGGTGTTTGAGTAACAGTCTGACTTGTACAACCAATAGTTAAAACACCAATTAATCCAATAATGATCAAATACTTACACCTCATAGTTTAAATGCCCTTTAATTTTCATCTAAGGAAAATATAAGGCTTCTTGCAAGCAAAAAAATGAGTGAAGCCTGAGAATAAGTTAAGAATTATTTTTACTACGCTGCGCGTGTCATTTGTTTTTGATTGTTTATTTTTTACTAAGAGAAAATATACCAGATAACTATGGTTATAACATTTTGTAAAAAACTACGTCACAATAAACAAAAGAATTTTTGGTTATCAGGGGAATTAAAAAGTGCGAAAGCGTAAAGTGTATGACTCAAATTTAAATAGCCAAATTTTGATAAATAGAATTTTTCAAAGACAAAGTCCAACGCTCTTTTTACTAGGCGTTACGGCTTTTTTCGGTGTCCTGATATTAGGTTGGTTTAGTGGTGAACCCAGAATTCAGGGATTTTTTACTCAAGTTAATGCTTTACAGATGAACCCACCTAGTTGGTTGGAATTACCAGCAGTGGAGAGCAAATATTTACTCATTCCCACCGTGGGATTGTTATTAATCGTATCTGCTGTCATGAAAATTTCGCCTCAACCAAAAATTTGGTCACGGCGGCTAGTGGTGGGAATTTTAATTATTTTAATGTTGCGTTATGTGCTGTGGCGATCGCTCTCTACATTAAATCTTGCAGATCCACTCAACGGGGTGTTTAGCTTAGGGCTATTCTTTCTAGAGATGTTGACGCTATTTTCTACCATAGTTCAACTAGTTTTAATGTTGAATGTTAAAGAAAGGCACAGCGAAGCTAATGAAAAATCTTTAGCAGTAATTACTGGTAGTTTTACACCATCTGTAGATATTTTGATTCCCACTTACAATGAACCTGAAATTATATTGCGACGGACAATTATTGGTTGTCAAGCTTTAGATTATACTCATAAAAAAATCTATCTCTTAGATGATGGCAAACGTTTAGAAGTTAAAGAATTAGCAGAGGAGTTGGGATGTTATTACATCACAAGACCAGATAATAGCCATGCAAAAGCGGGAAATTTAAATCATGCGATCGCTAAAACTAGTGGAGAGTTAATTGTAGTTTTTGACGCAGATTTTATCCCAACAAAAAACTTCTTAACTCGGACTGTGGGTTTTTTCCAAGATGAAAAAATTGCTCTTGTCCAGACACCCCAAAGCTTTTATAATGCTGACCCCATAGCTCGTAATCTTGGCTTAGAAAATGTTCTCATTCCTGAAGAAGAAATATTTTATCGGCAAATTCAGCCGATACGGGATGCTGCTGGGAGTGTGATTTGTGCTGGTACTTCCTTTGTTGTCCGTCGTCATATCTTAGAAGTAACAGGGGGTTTTGTTACGGAATCGTTAAGCGAAGATTACTTCACAGCTATTCGTATTTCTGCTCTAGGTCATCACGTAATTTATTTGAACGAAAAATTAAGTGCTGGGTTAGCAGCAGAAAATATGTCTGCTCATGCTACTCAACGTCTAAGATGGGCGCAGGGAACTCTACAAGCATTTTTTATTAAGTATAATCCTTTAACTATTCCTGGTTTAAATTTTGTGCAAAGGTTAGCTCATTTAGAAGGAATACTGAGTTGGTTTAATATTATTGCCCGTGTTTATTTTCTTTTCATGCCATTAACTTACTCATTTTTAGGTGTAATACCTATTAAAGCAACGGCGGCTGAGTTATTAGTATTTTTCTTACCTTTCTATTTAGTTAATCTCTCAGTATTTGCTTGGTTGAATAACTATGCTCGTTCAGCATTACTATCAGATATTTATTCTATAGTGCTGTGTTTTCCTTTAGCAATCAATATTATTCAAGTTATGCTCAATCCTTTTTCTCAAGGATTTAAAGTAACTCCCAAAGGTATAGTTAGACTTAACTATATCTTCAACTGGAAATTAGCATTCCCTTTAATCCTTTTGTTCCTTGTTACTGCTGTAAGTTTGTGGCAAAACCTATGTATGTGCATAGTCAAAACTTCATTTGTGAAAACAGTACCACCAGAAGTTACTCAACAAATTACAGGTATAGGTATAGGTTGGATGTGGAGTGCTTATAACTTAGTCATAATTGGCATTGCTTTATTAATATTACTAGATGCTCCTAAAAGCGATATGTATGAATGGTTTGATTTGCGAAGAGTTGTCAGCTTAACAATTGAAAAGCAGAAATTATGGGGTGTGACGACAATGCTTTCCGAAATTGGGGCAGAAGTAGCACTAACTCAAAATCCGTCAATGAAGTTGACGAAGAATCAGTCAATTACTATAGAAATAGCTGAAGAAAATTTATGTCTATCAGGTGAGATTATTCGTACAGGATTAGATGATGAATTTGCTACAGTGCGTATTAAGTTTGACACAGTAAACGTAAATCAACATCGTCGCCTTGTAGAAATGTTATTTTGTCGTCCAGGACAATGGAAACGCCAGAATACCCCTGGTGAGTTGAGTTCTTTGTTATTAATTTTAAGAATTTTGCTGAAACCGCGTATTTTATTTGACCGCAAAGTAGATATTAGAGCGATCGCTGTCTCTAAAATATAAAAGCGATGGTCATAGACCATCACTTTTTAGTTCCTAATTTTTACCATTCGGTCGTTGAATAATCGTCTCCACAACCCGCCGCTTGGCTTTTGGGTCAATCCCTACTAAACGCACATACTCACCATCATAATCAACTAAACAAGCCTCTAGAGTTGATATAGCATCTGACTCTGCATCAATGTGAAGAGTACCGCAACTTTGCCATGAACCAGTGCGGAAGCGTCGTTCATCTACGTGTTCAAAGGTAATTTTGTGACCTTGAGACAAGATTTGTCGAATCTGTTCTTGGGTTTCTAAACTCAAATGAGTGTTAGATACTTCTCGCTTGTGTGAACCATTCGTTGATGGCTGACTAACTGGTGTTTCAGCAGGTGGAGCAGCTTGATAACCTTTCCCTCGATTCAGGCGATTGTATTCATCCACCAACTGAGAATTTTCTACCCGTTGTTGTTCACCTAGCACCAAGTTACCAGACTCGATTAAATGAGCAAGGCTGAAATCTGGCTTTTTAAATTCTGGTGGCGCTTCTAGGCTATTTACCACACGTAAAGATATACGTTCAAATCCAACTTGATAGATAAACTCGCGGATTTGTTCGTCATAGATTCGGGAGCGCAAAGCGCTAAAAAAGTCAATCGATTGATTAGGGAAAGTATCAACTAATTGTTCAACTTCTCTTTGTGAGAGTCCATCTTCAGCAAAAATGCCCCCGACAATTCCCACCTTATCATCACGGTTGGGTTCCCAATAGAATTTCTCCATCCGTCCATCCCGAATTAATGGCGCGTAGAGAGTGGAAAAATCATTACCTGTGACGATAATTGGGACACGTCGTATCGGGTTGGAATCATAACTACCCGGTAACTGTACATCTGTAGGATTATCAGCAATATTCATCAGTGTGGCATTTACCAACTGAGTATTTACAGTATATTGCGTACCTTCATCAAAGCGGCCTGCACCTGCATCTAAATCGTTAATCATCAGCACGCACATTTTACCGCGCACTTTGATCAGTTCTGCTGTTTCCCGATAACGCAGCCGAATCAAGCGGGCTGGGTCTCCCGCATCGGGACTCTCCAATTCACCACCAGAGATGAGTGTAACTTCAATACCCATCTTCTCAAAAGCTAACTCACATTGAAAGGTTTTCCCTTCTCCTTTACGTCCATGAATCCCTAAAATTAAGGGAACTCGCACACCAGGAATATTCAAAAAGTTCTTAGTGATGTGAACAGCAAGTTTATCCAGAAAGCGCGGAGCGATATAATAACTCATAAAATTCTTACTTTATTACTGGTTATGCTTCAATAATTAATGCTAAGTTTTTTTGGTATCTATTGTTTATTAATCTTTTGGTAGATATCCATAATCACTACCACAAATGCTCTATAGGATAGGTATCAAAAATTGTATCAGCACATAATGTAAGTATTTTTCAGTATTGTTTGTGCAATCAACATTCTGTCAAAAGGGTGACGATGATGTAAAGGTAGTTGGGAAATAACTAAAATATGCTCGATGGCGACAGGAATTAATTGAATACTGTTCATAATTACCTGCTGTTTGACAAAATCAGCAAAACTCAAATTGAAATTGAGTTTACCGACACTGTGTTTAATTCCCATTTCCCAAACACTAGCAATACTCAAGAGATAGATAATTCTTATCTAAACCAATTTAACCAAGCGTCCCAATTCTCTACAATTCTGGCAAATTCCGTATAACCTCCGGCTTGGGGATGAACACCATCATTAGCCTTAGCTTCATGCAGCCAAACACTAGGTTTTTCTAATAGTGGAAAAACATCTAAATAAGGCACATCCAAATCTTGACAAACTAGAGCTAACTGTTGAGATAAATCAATAGTTCTTCGTCTTCTTCCTGGGTCTTCCTGTTCTATGTATGGCGCTGGACTAATCATTAAAACAGGATATAACTTTTTCGCCTGACTTAAAATTTCTCGTGTATTTTTGATGGAATCAACAATATCCACACGAGGTTTACCGTTTTCTAAAGTTGTATCGTTTACTCCGAAAGAAAATACAACCCTCCCATTATATTCTTTCGGCAATCGTAGCAATACTTCTTGTAACCAACGCTTGGCTATATCACTGCTGGTATCTCGTCTAATACCTAAATTATAGTGAGTAATATCATAACCTTTTTTATTAGCATCAACACATACTCTACCTGTCCAACCGAGGAACTCAGGATCACCAGTACCGTTAACGAAAGAGTCGCCAACAAAACAAATTCTGATTTGGGGTTTAGATTGTTTCGTCACAATACTTCCTCTTGATATCTAGGATTATCTCTCAACCACGTAATTGCAAAATCTACAGCATTTCTCATATTAAATAACTTAGTTTGTGCCGAACCAACTGTGGAAATTTGCACCTGACTGGTTCCGCTTGGTGTAATCACGTCCATCAGTGCTTGAACTACTGCAACGGAACCGCCACACACCCAACCCAGTGAACTAAGAGATGAATGGACTATCACTGCCATATTTGAGTTAATACCAGCGTTGAATAAATCTGTGGCTAAACTTTGGCGAGTGCGAGGTGATGGTGTGCTGACAATTACTTTTGCTTCACTCATGTGAAAAATTTTTCAAAACAAGAAAAGAGAGGTAAAATTGTTTACCTCTCCTTAACGGATAAATTATTTAAACCAAAACAGTTTTTAGTATCTGCTGGGTTTGTGAACGATGAAGCTAAGAATTTGGCACTGCTTGATGTTGTCAAATCCTACAACACGAATGTAGTGACCAGGATATTGAGAACGGCAAGCTTGAACTTCACCCAAAACTTCACGAGATGTTTTAGCGCCAAACAAAGGTAGCTTCCACAGTGTCCAGTAAAATTCGGTAGGTTCAGAAACTTCGTTGAACTCAACGGCTGGAATATAGCCTTGGCTCAAAATGTACTGGACTTGCTTTTCAATTTGAACGTCGGTGAGGGGGGGTAAGTAAGAAAGGGTTTCGTAACGACGCTCTTTTGGTAAGGTTTGCATGGCTGATGATAATGGGTTGCTATTTGGAAATAAGTACTTATGCTTATCTAACTGGATTAGTGATCCCAGTCAGCATCGGAAATTGTCTGCTGTTCTGATTCAGGACTGGGGTTGGATAAACTCAGGTGCGTCATGCGTTCTAGATGCTGGCGGCGTTGTTCCATATTGGCTTGCTGAATACCGCTACGAACCATTTCTGGTAAGAACTCGGCTACTTCTTCAGCTATATGTTCTCTGACAGTCATAATCCGCAAGGCTAAATCTGGCTGTTCTCGGAAAAGTTGTTTGATATAAGCTTCTCCGTCCTGAACTTTGCCGGAGGAAAAAGTATGCAGCCATAATGCTAACGGTGGATTCGTTTCGCCTAGCTGTGCCAACACAGTCATTAGCGCCTGATAAGTCAGGTAGCTTTGGAGAGTTTTGGCTGTATCCTTCGCTATTTGCTTGAGATTCATGCTTGACCCAGCCCTTTTAAAGGATGAAGTATAAAGAATGTAAGGATGAAAGGTATTTTTCATTTAACCTTCATCCTTGCACCTTCAGCCTTTATCAGACGGTATCCATTGCCTCAAACTCGAACTTGATTTCTTTCCACAGTTCGCAAGCAACAGCCAATTCAGGAGACCACTTAGCAGCTTCACGGATAACGTCGTTACCTTCACGAGCCAAGTTACGACCTTCGTTACGTGCTTGGACGCAAGCTTCCAAAGCTACACGGTTAGCGGTTGCACCAGGAGCGTTACCCCAGGGGTGTCCGAGTGTACCACCACCAAATTGTAGTACGGAGTCATCACCGAAGATTTCTACCAATGCGGGCATATGCCATACGTGGATACCACCGGAAGCAACTGCCATTACACCAGGTAGAGAAGCCCAGTCTTGGGTAAAGTAGATACCGCGAGACTTGTCTTGCTCAACGTAGTTTTCACGTAATAGGTCAACAAAGCCCATTGTGATACCACGTTCACCTTCCAATTTACCTACTACGGTACCGGTGTGGATGTGGTCACCACCAGATAGACGTAAGGCTTTAGCTAATACACGGAAGTGGATACCGTGGTTCTTTTGACGGTCAATTACTGCGTGCATCGCGCGGTGGATGTGCAGTAGAACGCCGTTGTCACGACACCAACGAGCCAAGGTGGTGTTAGCTGTGAAACCTGCGGTCAGGTAGTCGTGCATGATGATGGGCTGTTTGAGTTCTTTAGCGTACTCAGCCCGCTTCAGCATTTCTTCACAGGTAGGAGCAGTCACGTTTAGGTAGTGACCTTTGATTTCGCCTGTTTCTGCTTGCGCTTTGGTGATTGCGTCAGCTACAAACAAGAAGCGATCGCGCCATCTTTGGAATGGTGCGGAGTTGATGTTTTCGTCGTCTTTGGTGAAGTCCAAACCACCGCGCAAACACTCGTATACAGCGCGTCCGTAGTTCTTAGCAGACAGACCTAATTTTGGTTTGATGGTACAACCCAACAGAGGACGACCGTATTTGTTTAATTTGTCACGCTCAACTTGAATACCGTGAGGAGGGCCTTGGAAGGTCTTGATGTAAGCAACAGGAAAGCGGATGTCTTCCAAACGCAATGCCCGCAGAGCTTTAAAACCAAAGACGTTACCTACAATCGAGGTTAAAACGTTGGTGATGGAGCCTTCTTCAAAGAGATCAAGAGGATAGGCAATATAAGCGATAAATTGGTTGTCTTCGCCAGGAACTGGTTCGATATCGTAGCAACGACCTTTGTAGCGATCTAGATCGGTTAACAAGTCTGTCCATACGGTCGTCCAAGTACCAGTAGAAGACTCAGCCGCTACTGCCGCAGCTGCTTCCTCAAAAGGAACTCCGGGCTGGGGTGTAACACGAAACGCCGCCAGAATATCTGTATCTTTAGGTGTGTAATCAGGTGTGTAATAAGTTAGTCTGTAATCTTGAACCCCGGCTTTATACCCAGCTTTTGCCTGAGTCTTCGTTTGAGCGTAAGACATATCTATCCTTCCAAGATGTCACTCTTTATTACTTAATCAAATCACGTTTGTGTACAATTTTCTCTCACAACTTCTCTACCTCCCATCAGCCAGGAGAAAAACAGAAACAATCTTTTTGTTAGAGGTTGTCTTTGGTAGAATTTGGCGATTTTCTGTAACTAACACTTGGTTATAGTGGTAATCCTCATCACCAGTGCTTTTTCCGTCTAGGGTTACATAAATTAATTCGCGCTTTTGCTTTTTCCTCGTTCCACCATGAAAATGTCTCTTTTATCTGTTCTGCTCACCCACTAAATTGCTTTTATCCCTTCACGACCTTCGCGTTTGACGAAAAGTATGAGATGATTCCCCTATGTTTCGGGGTATTTAATGAATTGGGTTAGTTTTCACACATCCCCGCCTCTGCCCTCTTGCTGATCTCCTTTATTGACAGGAGAGGAGCTAAGAGCCAATTTATTCGATGGATATTCAGTAGAGTAATCAGCGCAAGATAAAAAAACGGCACACCACGTAATTTGTAACTTGTCTCACAATATATCAAGAAATGGCATAAGTTATTCTTTGAAAGTTCTTAACTTACATATTTAAATTTGTTATTACATAAAGTTTTAAACATTTTGTTAAGAATAGTTTACAAAATGTATCAATAATTGTAGAGAAGTGCTGAGTTATGAGTACTCAGAAATTTTTGAATTTTGAATTTTGAATTGATTCTAAGGGAAGACTGAGATTAACCTTTAGTCAGTTTTGCTAATGGCTGGAGGTGCCGTCTCTCAAGGAAATATTGTCGTGGTATTATTTCGCAAGCGTACTAGTTTACTGATTACTTCTACATTGGTCGGGTTAATAGGTCTGCCAAGCGTGGGCGTTTTAGGTATAGCCAATTGGGCAAGGGCAGAAAAAGCTGATACTAACGCGCCATCACAAACAACCCCTGATATTAAACCATCAGAATTAAAGCCCGCTTATCCTGCATCTGCACCACCACCACGGGTAGACCCCTTGCCTGATGAACGGGATATTCAAGAACGTGTAGTAGAAACAGATTATCGTGTGAATAACTTACTGGGAGATTTCGCCGGCAATCTCTGGGTGGGTTCTTGGCGGGGGTTATCGCGGATTGACCCGAAAACAGGTAAGATTTTAGCCCGTGTTAGTTTACCCAATGTTGCTATTGGTGCTTTAGCGCAAGATAAAGTTGGACGCTTGTGGGTGGGAACTTATGAAGGACTGAAGAGAGTAGAACCCCGTACTAATGAAATTACAGCGCAAAATTTATTTTTGCCTTCCAAACGGGTGCTATCACTGTTAACTGATAAGCGGGGTTATCTGTGGGTGGGAACTGACAACGGTTTAGCTTTAGTTAGTCCTGATCAAGGTCTAATTATGACCACAGTCAAAAACTTGCCTGGTGTGAGTGGCAATACTCTAACTTTAGATGCTGATGGTCAACTCTGGGTAGGGACTCTAGATGGAGTCGTGAGAATTAATACTGCCAGTGCTTTGATTATAAAGCGAATCAATGATTTACCTGGTACAAGTGTGCAAGCTTTAGCTATCAGTCCCGAAGGCTTAATTTGGGCAGGAATGCCGAATAATTTGCTGGTAATCAATCCAAAAACTGGAGTAGTGCTGCGGTCTGTGGCTCGTTTGCGGGGGAAGAATGTAACAGCAGTCCGCTTTGCTAAAGATGGTAGTGTTTGGGTAGGTACTCACAATGGTTTGCTACGATTAAATCCAAATACAGGTGCTGTATTAGATGAAGTTGCCGGACTTCCTTCTAGTCGAGTCTTGTCCCTTGTGCCTGATGTCGCCAACAAATTATGGATTGGTACTAGTGAAGGTCTGGCTTGGTTGATGCCCAAAATGGACAAAGCAACACCTCATCTGGCTTTCAGTCGAGCTGTTAAATGAGGGTGTGGGGAGTGCTGAGTACTGAGTAAGATATTTTTTCTCTGCCCCCTGCACCCTTCCCCTCTGCTTCTTCCTACTCCCTACTCTCTATAAAAAAAATGCCAGTGACTACCCAGCAATTAATTCAATGGAAACAACAAGGTCGTTCAATTGTGGCGTTAACTGCATGGGATTATGCGATCGCTCAAATTCTCGACGCTGCTGGTGTAGACTTAATTCTCGTGGGAGACTCGATGGCGGTAGTGTTGGGGTATAAAACAACGCTGCCAATTACATTAGAAGAAATGCTACACCACGCTAAAGCAGTTTGCCGTGGTGTGCAACGAGCTTTAGTTGTAGTTGATTTACCATTTTTGACTTATCAAGAAAGTATCCCACAGGCAATCCAATCGGCTGGGCGCATATTAAAGGAAACAGGCGCTCAAGCAGTTAAGTTGGAAGGTGGCTATCCGGCGATGGTAGAAACTATTACCCGTTTGGTACAAGCTGGTATACCAGTTATGGGTCATGTAGGTTTGACACCCCAATCAGTCCATCAATTGGGGTTACGCCAACAGGGTAAGACGCAGGAAACAGCAGAGAGAATTTTAAATGAAGCGATCGCCTTAGAACAAGCGGGTGTATTCTCCATAGTCTTAGAGCATATACCCGCAGATTTGGCAATGCAGATTACACAAAAAGTTAGTATTCCGACAATTGGTATCGGTGCAGGTTCCCATTGCGACGGTCAAGTTTTAGTTACCTCCGATGTATTGGGTTTATCGGAAAGACAACCACCCTTTGCCAAAGTTTATACGAATTTACGCCAGACAATTACCAAAGCTGTACAAGATTATGCTGCGGAAGTACGCGATCGCCAGTTTCCCGAATAGGACATACTGTTAACTGACTGTTGGCGTTCTGGTATTAAGATTCCTGCTCAAAAAAGCAAGACTGGTGACAGATTTGTGAGCCTAAACTAGGGCGTGTTTTAACACTGGAAGCGAAGGTGGAGTGTCGCCCTGACTTTTCACGTTATGTGGAAAAGCTAACGTAAAACCTAACCCCCTAACCCCCTTCCCTGCGAGGGAAGGGGGAAAAATTAAAGCCTCTACGCCACTTGCTACAACGCGGGGAACCCGCGCAAAGCAGTGGCTCCTCCTTGTAGGGAAGAGGTACTCTACGAGAAGCGCTGAGTGCAAAGCACACGCTACGCGAACGCTCTATGGAGAGGGGTTTTCCAGATCCCGTGAAAAGTCAGGAGTATCGCCCAGGGAAGTGTTCCCAGTTCCTAAAGACTACAACCAACGCCGATAAAAGTCTCAGGAAAACTAATTAATTCCACGTCATCTGGATTAGCTAAGAACTGTTTTGCTACCAGTAATCCAGCAATAGTCCAAGTTTGATAACTTCTGGCTTCTTTGCCGATGAGACGACCGTTGTTGCCATCGTAGTATTCGGGAAATTTATCGACACTTAAACGACTTTCAGCAATAGCGATCGCTTCATGGGCAAGTTCTACCCTACCTGTTTTCAGTGCCGCAGCCGTAAATAACCAGAGTAAAACTGGCCAATTACCTCCATTGTGATATGACCAAGCAATATTTTTGGGGTCACATCCTGTAACAATCTGCCACTCTAGACCGTGTAAAGCTGGATAGCAAATTT
Source organism: Anabaena subtropica FACHB-260 (assembly GCF_014697105.1). Taxonomy (GTDB): domain Bacteria; phylum Cyanobacteriota; class Cyanobacteriia; order Cyanobacteriales; family Nostocaceae; genus Trichormus; species Trichormus subtropicus. Next base: position 12,496 of record NZ_JACJRF010000070.1, read on the forward strand.
TCACCGGCATATGTCCAATCAAGTCATCCCAGCGATGAACAAATAAATTCATGATGTCTTGAGATTCCTCTTCACCGGCTAAACCTGCCAAAATTGCCATAAGGTTTCCCAAAGCAAAAAAGCGAAAATCCATTCTTCCCGGCCCCAGATTCCCAGCCAAATATCCACCTTTTTCGGGTAGCCATTCAATCACCCAATTGGGAATTGATTGAGAGAAGATATTAAATTTGTTAGCAATTTCTTTGCCAAATTCATTACCCTTGTAACGATAAATTTCTCTTAATCGCTTCAAGTCTACCCAGTAATAGTTACGGATATGATATTGCAAAGCACCCAATCGCCCATGAACTCTATTGAGATATTCCTCACCATTCCCATCAGGTAAAAGTAAATCACGGGATGCTCTGAGAGCGGCGTAAAATAATACTTGAATTTCTAAGGGGTGTTCATATACTCCCATGCGACGGTCAATCATAAATGCGCCATCGGGAACCAACATTGTGGGGTACATGGAAAAGCGATGTACCAAACAAAGATCCAAAATTAACTTGATTCCGGCTTGAAATTTTGGCTCACGCGCCAGAGATAAATCACCTGTCGCCTTTTCGTAAGCCCTGAGCAGGAGAATCCACCATAAACATGAATCGACTGGGGGAACACGGGCGATCGCCTGCTCTCCAAAATCAGCAACTAAATATTCTTCACTACCATTGGATTCTACTTTAAAACTCGCAGGCATCAATCCTGCACCTGGTTGAAAGCAGTCCATCTGCTTTTCATGACTTTGTAATGTCAGTGTTTCTATTAAGAAGTTACGGACAATATCTGTTTGTCCATCCATCAGAAACACAAAAGCAGAAGAGACAAAATCTCGCAGGAAACACTGGTCATAGTTGAGTGCATCTAAATCTGGATCTTGAGCAGCTACAGTACCAATGGGTTTTCCTTGATAATAGATAATGGAACTTTCTAGCAGTTTCCAGCTTTCTGTTTCTCGAAGAGATTTTTGATTGATTGTGGGAGTTTTCATCGTTATATAATTCCACTACTAATCTCATGTCCGTTGGAACACTTGTAATATCTGTGTGGTTTGATAATTGGTAATATAGAAATTCCGATTTGATTATTGAAACAATAATAAGTGTCTGTAGGGTGGGCTATGCCTTACAAAGCCATGATGCAGTGAAAAATGCTCCCTACGTACATTTCATAAATCCAATAATAGTTCTCCATCTCTACCTCGAAGATTAGTAGTAATTATCCGATCAAAATCTGCGGTGGTAACTTCGTGGGATGGACTTTCTGTGTGAATGCCTGCATTGCTGACTAAAATATCTACACTGATTAATATTATGCTTACGGCGATATTCTAGTCTTTTCGGACAATTGTGATAGCGATGGCGTTCTACCCAGCGTAGCTGATCGCCTAATTAATCCCTGAACTTGCACTTGTAATTAAGGCATTCTTTCCTTTTCACCCTATCATAAATTTTTTATTAGTAGGGATTGGGGACAAACTATTTTGGATTTTGGATTTGTGATTTTAGAGAGAATTTTCCCATCCAAAGTCTAAAATTTTTTATCCCCTAATCCTGTTTCTACTGACGTAAATTAGCTGGTACTTGTTCTGGAACAACCCAATAGTAGATAGTTCTGCCATCTACTTGCAGAGTCTTTTCTGGTTGCCATTCGCCCATATCAAAAGCATGGGAGACAATTCGAGTACCGGGTTTAAGTTGTTGTAAAAGAATGGGGCGCAATTTCAAATTAATGTCAGGCAAAAGGTAGAGAGTAACTACAGTCGCGTCACTAAAGTCAGTATTAAATAAATCTTGCTGAACAAATTTTACGCGATCGGTTACTCCTGCCTTCTGAGCATTTTCATTGGCTTCTTGAATGCGTTCTGGATTAATATCTATACCTGTACCCCGTGTCCCAAATTTTTGGGCTGCTGTATTAACGATGCGTCCGTCACCACTGCCTAAGTCGTAAAGTTTATCATCTTTACCTACTTGTGCTACTTGCAACATTGCATCTACTACAGGTTGTGGTGTTGGTACATAGGGAACATCCGCAGGGCGTTCTTGTGGTTGGGTTGCTGGGACTTGGGCTTGAGTTTGAGTTGCCACAGCAGGTGGAGATTGTTCTGTCTGTGCTTGTGAGTTATTTTGTTCAGTACATCCAGCTAATCCTAAGCTGGCAATACTAACACCTGTAACTACTGAGAGTAAGATTTTTTGCAACTTCATGATTGTTCTCCTAGTAAATTTTGAATTTTGTCGGCGTTAGCCTAGCCGTAGGCGATGAGAGAATTTTTAAGTCCTACCTTGGCGATAGCGATTCCAGAACAACAAGGGGATACCTGCTGCTACCACCAAAACACCGGCGATCGCACCCATATTTGTGTAAACTACGCTGGAGTATAGCAAGTAGCCACAAACGGCACAAAAGAGTAATGGTGTAATGGGATAAAATGGCACACGAAATGGACGTGTTAGCAGTGGATCTTTTTTTCGCAATAGCATGAGTGATATGCCTGAAAGCAGAAAAAAGAACCAAAACACAGGTGCCGTGTAATCTACCATTGTTTCAAACCCTTTACGGGTGAATGTGCCTAATAGAACCAATGCTAGAGCGATCGCTGCTTGCACGATTAAGGCAGATGACGGGGTGCTAGGGAGTTGCTGCCAGCGTCCCATGAAGCCAAATAGGGCAAAATCTTGTCCTAAGGCATAGTTAGTCCGTGCGCCAGTAAAAATGGTGGCGTTGACTGCCCCTAGAGTACAAATTGCAATCAAGACGCTGATAAACACAGCCCCTGGTGTACCCCAAACAGCACGCATCAAATCTGCGGCTACTGCTGATGAGTCTGCCATGTTTGCTAGTCCCAAGCCTCGCAAGTAAGCCAGATTAATCAGCAGGTAAATTGCCGTGATGATGCCAATACTCCAAAGGAGCGATCGCAATATGTTCTTTTGCCTATTTTTTATCTCCGCCGAGATATACGCTGCCTCGTTCCAACCACCATAGGACAGCAGCACAAACACCATCGCTAATCCCCAATTTCCTGAGGAAGTAGATTCTGGTGGTACGGCAGAATTGGCAGTGGTAGTCAGACCAAAAAGTACTACTAGCAACAAACCCAAGACCTTGGCTGCTGTCAGTAAGTTTTGCGTCCACTTTCCCTGTTGTAAACCCACTATATTTAATATTGTTAATAAAGCAATCACCACTGCGGCATATACCGATGAGGAGAATGTGCCAAGCTGCAAAATTTCCGAAGCATAGTCACCAAAGACAAATGCTAACAAGGCAATAGAACCAGTCTGAATCACTGTCAGCCTGGCCCAGGCAAATAAAAAGGCAGTGTTTTGTCCAAATGCTCGCTTTAGGTAATAGTAAACTCCACCAACATTAGGATAAGTTGTCGCCAACTCTGCGTAGCACAATGCACCAATAATGGAGACTACGCCACCAGCTAACCACAACAACAGTACAGCAGTGTCACTTCCTGCTTGACTAGCTACCAGTGCAGGGGTTTGAAATATACCTGCACCAATGACAATCCCGACAATCAGGGCAACTGCGTCTGATAACGTTAACAATGGCTTGGGTGTTGCCTCGCCACTTATATGTGCTTGCTCTAGTGAACTATAGTCTGTATGTCTACTCACATTGCTTCCTCATTAGTTGTTTACACTGATTCATAAATGTTGGTATTGGCGTTACTCCATTTTTAGTAGGGAAAGTACCTGATATGAGAAGTTTTATGAGCGTGATCCATCGAAATAATCATCAAAAATGAGTATCTGACCAGTCTATTATTTAGATTTTCATAAATAAATGTGACGAAAAAGTGACAAATCTGGGGCTAATTTCGATGGAGAGAATCCACCGATACTTCATTACAGATTTTCTTTACGTATTTATACCATTCGGTGCGACTATTGCTTACGGTACGGGTTTAAAATCTGTCCTGAGAAATAAATTACAGTTTATATCTCAAAGTCATTTCGATTATTGCTAATAAAGCAAACTCATGACGAGTACGAAAAAATAATTCACGTCTAATGTGAATTAAAGAGAATGAGACTGGAAGGTGAGAACATCAATACCAAAAAGGCGGCGAAGCAATTTGCGTAGTGTGTGAGAGGCGATTTTGGCAGCAAT
>NZ_JACJRF010000071.1 GCF_014697105.1 Anabaena subtropica FACHB-260
TTAGATTGTTAGTTTATTATCTTAAACATCGTTGTATTCCAATGCCGAGGCTTTGCCCCCCTGAGAATATGGCGATCGCATAATTCATATTGTGATTCAGCAACGCCTCAATTGAAGTCTACTTTATTTGGTGCAGAGTTTTACAACGTTGTCATAAGGGTTTCAGGCTACAAAAGTTAGAGGGTTTCAAATGGTACAGCCCTCCATAGCGTGTTAAGTCTACTAAATCCTTCGCTAACGCGTAAAAGTAAGTTTTTTCTATAAGCCTTACAAGACAAAGCTTTTGGAAGTTAAGTGGCGGTAAATGACAGGCTCGCTGATCCCACCCCTATTATCAAAATGTATCTTGAAGGCTTTCTTCAATAATTTTCAATGCCCTTGTGTTAATCATTTTTAAAGATTCTCTGAGGAATCATGATAGTAAATGTCGTACCTATAGCAACTTCACTTTCTACGATAATTTCTCCTTGATGACGCTCTATACATTTTTTTACAACTGCTAATCCTAAACCTGTTCCCGCAATATTTTCAACATTTTGACATCGGTAAAAAGGCTCATATATTTTATGTTGCTCTGCTAATGGAATGCCAATTCCTTTATCAATGACTTGGAAAGCTATAGCTTCTGCTTCGGATTTTAGTGTTAAATAAATTGTGGCTTCATTGATTGAATATTTTATAGCATTTAATAACAAATTGCTAAGAATAGAATACAAAAGTTTTTCATCAATATTTCCTCGAAAAATGGAACTATTTTTTTTAAATTTTATTCTATTAGATGTTGTAGCAAACACCTGTAAATCTTCTACTAGATTTAAACAAAAATTTTCTAAATTTATCACTTGCGGTTTAAACTCTAACTGACCTGCTTCTGCTCTCGTTAAAGTTAATATATCTGTCAATATATGATTCATCACTTTAGCAGAAGATTGAATACGAAAAATATTCTTTAAGTGCTGTTGTTCTACTAAACTTTCAAGACTCTCCCTTAATAACTGTGACGAAAGTAAAATTATACTCAAGGGTGTACGAAATTCATGAGAAATCATTGAAAATAATTGAGTTTTTAAATCTCCTATTTTCTTTTCTTGAGCTAAAGAAGATTCTAAGTTTCTGATTTGCTCTCGTTTTATCCATTGCTTTTCAAGAATTATACATAAACCAAGAATTACTATTAAAATTAAAAATATACTAAAAACTTCTAGAAAAATTCGGAAATGAATACTTTGTTTTGATTCTTCTAATGAATTTTGGAGATAAGTTTGTTCTTCCACTTTAATATCTGCAATTATCTTCAAGATTTTTTCTCTAATATAAACGCTGCTATCGGTAATATTATTTTGTTCCAATAAGGCTTTTTTATCTTCTTGGTAAAGTTCTATAGATTGTTCTAAAAGGGATAATCTTTGATTGACTAATGAAGTCAAACTTGCCAATCGTTGTTCTTGGCTCCTAGTAGGATGTATTTGTTTTTGTAATATTTGCAGTTGAGACTGCATATCTGCTTTTGCATTGTAATAACGCTGCAAATCCTGACTACTGCCTAAAAAAATATATCCTCGTCTAGCCGATTCTGCGGCAGTCATTGCGCCATAGAAATTTGTCAAAGCATTGAGAGTTTGATATGTTTGCTGCACCCTGTTAGCTCCATGTTTAATTTCATCTGTGTTCTTCAATGAAATTGAACAGACAACTACCATCAGCAACAGGGTTAAACCAAACCCTCCCATAATCCATTTTCCTTGGAAAGGCCTTCTTATTAATTGCTGAGTCATATATTGAGTTAAACAATAGTTGCTTGCTTATTTTATACGTAAAAAATAAAGCATACATGATAAATTTAAGGTATTGCTTATATAGTTGCCTGCTGCTAAATCAAGGATAAAATATGCGAATTTTAGTAGTTGAAGATGATACTCAACTCGCAGAGGTACTAGCAGAGGCGCTCAACAGACGGCAATATGTTGTGGATATTGCCAAAGATGGAGAAGCAGCTTGGAACTCTACACAATCAATGAAATATGATTTAGTAGTGCTGGATATAACCCTGCCTAAGCTGGATGGAATTAAGTTTTGTCACCGATTACGTACTATCGGCATCAATAATGCTGCACATCGTAATTCAGCTATACCTGTGTTAATGTTAACAGCCCGTGATACAGTAGCTGACAAGATTGCTGGGTTAGATGTCGGTGCAGATGATTATGTAGCAAAGCCATTTGATTTAGAAGAGTTAATGGCTAGGATTCGTGCGTTACTCAGAAGAGGTAGTTCCAGCAGCACAGTCAGTCTGTTATGGGGAAAATTGTACCTAAATCCTAGTACCTATGAAGCTGCTTATGATGGCTACCCTCTATCATTAACTCTAAAAGAATATGCAATTTTAGAATTACTGGTTGCTAATGGTAGACGAGTACTAAGTCGTTCTAGCATTATTGAACAAGTTTGGTCAATTGATGAATCCCCTGTTGAAGAAACAATAAGATCCCATATTAGGTGTATTCGACAAAAACTGAAAGCATTAGGTGCGTCGGAAAATTTCATTGAAACCGTTCATGGACTAGGTTATCGCTTGAAATAGTCATCATTATCCTCATACATAAGCAGCATTAAAATTTTAGTAAGCCTTATCTACACAAATTCTACACAAACTCTACACGAGGATTGCATATCAGTGTAATATTCTCAGGTTTGAAATTAAAAAGATAAATATTAAATTCAATTTTTAAATATTGAATTTAGTATTCAATCATTTTCTATTTAAGCATTTATACAGGGTAGCTAAAATTTACTTGATTTGGAGTGTTCAAAAAGAGTTGAGGTTTGTTGTGAATATGGATAAATATGATCGTGGTAGTGGTAGATATTACAATCTGCTAAGTTAATTAATGAGCCTTGCCCATCTATTACTTTCTATGATATTGATGAATAGAAAGTAATAGATGGGCTACTGTATACCTTCATAGCTAATGCTTACTCTCATTGACAGCTTTTTCAACTCTTCAATCCGACAGCACCCCCGTTTCCATAGCTGTCTTTGAGTTTTATCTACAGGATGATAATAAGCCCAAACACTTCCATCTGGTGCTTCATAACGGAACTTGGAGTCTCTGAAGTTCTTGTTTCAAAGTATGATCGCTCCGTCTCGAAACGGAGAAACATTGCCTAAAATGACATAAACTAGGCAAAGATATCATTAGTATCTCTTATCAATTAAGGCTAAAAAAGGGTAATTTTTACAGAATTTTACAAGTTTGCCCCTGCTTGCACGAACCTTCTATTTACGCCTATGAGCGCAATCGAGAAGGGACTTCCTGCCAAAATAGGGGAATTGCGATCAAACCAGAAATTAACTGAATGCCGCCAAAAATGGCCAAAGAAATCCCAAATCCAAAGTGCAGTAGTTCTCCAAAGATCAGGCTACCAATACCAAATCCCGTGAACAAGGTAAACACTTTGAGTCCCATTGTTTGACCTAATTTATTGCCATCTCCCAAGTCGGTCACAATACCCACAAACAAAGGTTGTGTCAGGTCGTACGCTAATGATAAAAAAAGAACCGCTATCGTCGTCACATGGGCGGGAATATTGAAAATCATTACAAGACCAGCTAAAGCTGCCATAACTAGTCCTGATGGAATGAGCCAGCGTCGTCCCCAACGATCAACGGCTCGACCAATGAGGGAACTCAATAGTAATCCCGGAATGCCGTAACCGAGAATAGTCAAACCAATGGTCAAGGCATCCATGTTGTAACGTTGTGACAAGTACAACCCTAACCAGGTATACACACCAGAGTGGTAAATCCCATTCCACAAAACATACGCATAGGTTCGTTGTCCTCGAAAAGTAGTTAATATCTGGCTGTATCCTCTAAATATCTGACGGACACTAGGTAATTTTTCGACACTGGGTGTATCGAAAATTAACCCATCAAAATTACAGTATCAATAACGTGAATCACACCATTATCAGCTTCGATATCTGCGGCTAAAACCGTGGCATTTTTCACCTCGAAACCATCAGCACAATCAATTTTAATTGGTGAACCTTCCACAGATGTGACCGTACCAAGTTTTGCTAAGTCAGCCTGCTTCAGTTTGCCGGGGACGACATGATACTTTAAAATTCTCGTTAATTGGGGAATATTCTGCACCAAAGTTTGTATAGTTCCTGGGGGTAATTTAGCAAAAGCATCGTCATTGGGTGCAAAGACAGTAAAAGGGCCTGGACTTTTTAATGTTTCTACTAAACCAGCAGCTTGTACAGCTGTCACCAGAGTTTTAAAACTATCGGCACTAACTGCAATATCAACAATATCAGCCATCTATTTCACCTTAATCTCTACCAAAATTTTAAATTATAGTAAAACAGTTTTAATTTTTATCAAAAAATTGTGTGAGCCGATGAAGATAACATAATCCGTAAAACAGCTTGTTTGTAGATACTGATCTATGATAATTATCAAAAAAATCTTAACAGATAATTTATGAGTGAACGCAAGTACGCCATCTTAGGAACTGGTGCATTAGGCGGATTTTATGGTGCTAAATTGCAAAAGGTGGGTTTAGATGTCCACTTTTTGCTCAAAAGTGACTACGAACAAGTCAGTCAAAATGGTTTAATTGTCGAGTCTAAGGACGGTGATTTTACCCTACCCCAAGTTAATGCTTATAACGATGTGGCAAAGATGCCAAAATGTGATGTGGTAGTGGTAGCCCTGAAGACCACACAAAATCATTTACTATCGAAGTTATTACCACCTGTTGTTAAAGATGATGGGGTAGTTTTGGTATTACAAAATGGGCTTGGTATTGAAGAAGAAATTGCCGATATTGTTGACAAAGTTCATGTGATTGGTGGGTTGTGTTTTTTATGTTCTAATAAAATAGGAGCCGGGCATATACGTCACCTAGACTATGGACACATCACTTTGGGTGAATATGCTGCTGGATATTCAACTATCGGCATTACAGACAGGATGGTGCAAATTGCCCATGACTTTCAAACGGCGGAAATTTCAATTGAATTAGCCGAAGACTTATTATTGGGACGCTGGAAAAAACTGGTGTGGAATATTCCCTACAATGGTCTATCTGTAGTTCTCAATGCCAGAACGGATGAATTAATGGCAGACACCTATACTCGTACATTAGTTAAGCAATTAATGTATGAAGTCAAAGCAGGGGCGAATAGTATGGGGCGAACAATTCCTGATAGCTTTATTCACACCATGCTTGATTACACGATGAAAATGAAGCCTTACCGCACGAGCATGAAAATCGACTATGATGAGTGCCGTCCCTTAGAAGTAGAAGCGATCGTTGGCAATCCATTACGCAAAGCCCAAGCCTTAGGTGTAAACTTACCGCAAATTAGCTCTCTATACCACCAATTAAAATTCCTGGATGGGAGAAATTGAATTGGTCAACAGTCGCCAATTCCCAACCCTGTGGCAAAATTTATTAGAGTCCTTCCAAACTGAAATTTCCCAGAATGACCGCAACTATTCCCAATCTTCCCAGTCTCTACGATCCTTTTACCACTGAAGCGAAGTGGCAAAAATTCTGGGAAGAAAACCAAGTTTACAAAGCTGACCCTAACAAGAGTGGTGAACCTTACTGCGTCGTGATTCCGCCGCCTAATGTGACTGGTAGTCTGCACATGGGTCACGCCTTTGAGAGTGCGTTGATTGATGCGCTGGTGCGCTATCACCGGATGCAAGGGCGTAATACCTTATGGCTACCGGGAACTGACCACGCCAGTATTGCAGTACATACAATTTTAGAAAAACAACTCAAAGCCGAGAGCAAAACTCGCCAAGAGTTGGGACGTGATAAATTTTTAGAACGTGCTTGGCAATGGAAGGCGGAATCAGGAGGAACAATTGTTAATCAGCTGCGACGTTTGGGTGTTTCGGTGGATTGGTCGCGGGAGAGGTTTACTTTAGATGAGGGCTTATCTAAAGCTGTAGCAGAAGCGTTTGTCAGTCTCTACGATGAAGGTTTAATTTATCGTGGGGAATATTTGGTCAATTGGTGTCCAGCTACCCAGTCGGCTGTGTCAGATGTGGAAGTGGAATCAAAAGAGGTCGAGGGTAATCTTTGGCATTTCCGCTATCCTCTGACGGATGGTTCTGGTTTTGTGGAGGTAGCGACGACTCGACCGGAAACCATGCTGGGGGATACAGGGGTGGCTGTTAATCCCCATGATGATAGATATAAACATCTAATTGGTAAAACCTTGACTCTGCCAATTATGCAACGGGAAATCCCGATAATTGGTGATGAGTTAGTTGACCCCGCTTTCGGTACGGGTTGCGTGAAGGTGACTCCAGCCCATGACCCGAACGATTTTGAAATGGGTAAGCGTCATAATCTGCCATTTATTAACATCCTCAATAAAGATGGTACGCTCAATGCCAATAGTGGAGAGTTTGCCGGACAAGACCGCTTTGTGGCGAGAAAGAATGTTGTGTCTCGCCTAGAAACAGATGGTTTTTTGGTGAAGATAGAAGATTATAAGCATACCGTTCCTTATAGCGATCGCGGTAAGGTTCCTGTTGAACCTTTATTATCTACTCAGTGGTTCGTTAAAATTCGCCCGTTAGCAGATAAGGCTTTAGAATCCCTGGACAAAGAAAATAGTCCAGAGTTTGTTCCCCAACGCTGGACGAAGGTCTACCGTGATTGGTTGGTAAATCTCCGAGATTGGTGTATCTCTCGACAATTGTGGTGGGGTCATCAAATCCCGGCTTGGTATGCAGTGAGTGAAACTGGTGGACAAATCACCGATACCACGCCTTTCGTTGTGGCTAAATCCACTGATGAAGCTTGGGAGAAAGCTAAAGCCCAATTTGGGGAGAATGTCCAACTAGAACAAGACCCAGATGTATTAGATACTTGGTTTTCTTCAGGACTGTGGCCTTTTTCTACCTTAGGCTGGCCAGAACAAACCCCAGATTTAGCCAAATACTACCCCACCACTACCTTAGTTACAGGCTTTGACATCATCTTTTTCTGGGTAGCCAGAATGACGATGATGGCTAGTCACTTTACAGGACAAATGCCCTTCCAGACTGTTTATATTCACGGTTTGGTAAGGGATGAAAATAATAAGAAGATGTCGAAGTCTGCGAATAATGGGATTGACCCACTGTTGCTGATTGATAAATACGGTACTGATGCCTTACGCTACACCTTAGTTAAGGAAGTGGCTGGTGCTGGTCAAGATATCCGCTTGGAATATGACCGGAAAAAGGATGAATCACCCTCAGTGGAAGCATCACGTAACTTCGCTAATAAGTTGTGGAATGCTGCCCGATTTGTGATGATGAATTTGGATGGACAGACACCTGCACAATTAGGTGAACCATTTAGCAATGAATTAAGCGATGGCGTTCCTCTCAGCCTAGCTGATCGCTGGATTCTTTCCCGCTATCATCAAGTTATCAAACAAACTACCAATTACATCGATAACTATGGTTTAGGGGAAGCAGCGAAGGGAATTTACGATTTTATTTGGGGGGATTTTTGCGATTGGTATATTGAACTTGTCAAATCCAGACTGCAAAAGGACGCAGACCCAGCATCCCGCAAGGTAGCACAACAAACCCTCGCCTATGTATTAGAAGGGATATTAAAGCTACTGCATCCCTTTATGCCCCATATTACAGAAGAGATTTGGCAGACTCTCACCCAACAATCGGCAGATTCTCCTCAAACTTTGGCTTTACAAGCCTATCCCCAAGCAAATGCAAACTTGATCAATCCAGGTTTAGAAACACAGTTTGAACTGCTGATTGGTACTATCCGTACAATTCGTAACTTACGCGCCGAGGCGGAAGTGAAGCCAGGGGCGAGAATAATTGCAAATCTGCAAACTGACAGTGAATCAGAACGGCAAATTCTCACAGTTGGACAATCTTATATTCAAGATTTAGCCAAGGTGGAAACTTTGACTATCGCTGATGCACAACGGCCGCAAAGCGTTACAGACAAGAAACCACAAAGGGGTTTGAAGACTATTGGCTTGGTTATTGTCGCTCTTGTCTTTGTCCGGGTGGCTTTCGCCGTAGCGGATACAATTGATAATATTCCCTTCTTTGGCACTTTCTTTGAAACTGTTGGTTTGGGCTACGCTACTTGGTTTATCGCCCGTAACTTATTATCAAGCCAAGCTAGAGAAAGGTTCTTAGCTAAATTCTTCGCCCCACGCGCTGATAAGAATCTGACAGCGACAGCACCACAACCTCCACAAGAAGCAGAAAAATCTATAGCGGGTGTGGTTGGGACTGTACAAGTGGTCATCCCCTTAGCTGGTGTGGTGGATATCGAAACCCTACGTGCCAAACTAGAGAGAAGCATCAGTAAAGCAGAAGCAGAAGCGCAATCTCTTAAAGGTAGATTAAGTAATCCTAAGTTTGTCGATAAAGCGCCTGCTGATGTGGTACAAAGCGCGAGAGATGCCTTAGCCGAAGCAGAAAAACAAGCCCAAATTTTGCGCGATCGCCTACGTGATTTAGCATAGTTGCAATAGGTAATGGGAAATTTATCACTTTCTCATTACCTCTGGAAAAGCTAAAAATTATCCAAAAATTAAAAATTAAAAATACTAGAGAAACTTAAAATCTAATATGAAAGCACAAATAAGGTCATGCTATATCTAGCCCAGGTACATAAAAATGAATTTTTAGACCAGTATCAGCTAAGGTTATTAGCACGTCAGGAAGCCGATAATCTCTGGACAATAATTCCAGAAGAAGCTTTTATTCTCCTGGGTAAAAGCAACATCATAAGCGAAAACTTGCTAGTTTTAGTGGAGCTTTCCCTTACAGGTGATATCGAAAAATTAGAAGATGCTAGTAACTGGGTACTAAGTATAGTACAAACATATCTTACCACTGGTATGACTCCTGATTTGTTGCAACAAGAAGTAGAACAAGCAGAACAGTGGCGACAATCCCTAACTTTACAAAACCAAGACTTGGCACGTCGTTCTTTAGAATTAGAAGCTCGTCGTGAGCAAATTCAAGCTTTGGAAGAAAGTCTGAAACGCGAGAGGAATGGATATCAAAGAGATATAAATGATGATTCTTAAGTAACTTAAAATTTAAGGAATATTACAGACTATCAATTATACGTGATTATAATTTTATGATGAAAAATCATAAATTTGTAATTCAACAGTTTAGAGAACGCTATATTTACAATTTATAAATCATACTTGCTTGCGGAATACCGCATATTTAACACTAATGTTTTTAATAAAACAAGCATTAGTGATTTGGTAAATGTTTGTATTTTTCTACTGCTGTTAAAAATAAATTATGGAAAACAAAATATCACAAGAACGTTATAAATTTCCGCATTGGTTGCTAATTATTTTAATTGTTTCATTAATATTAGGCATTTTTTTGAGATTTTATCATCTTGATCAAAAAGTTTACTCTTTTGATGAAACTTACTCATCAACTTATATCTACGGACAACATTCCCAAGCATACAAAAATTTTGGTGGTTCTGTTCTCAACATCAGTGAAATTAAAAAATATGTGTTTATTGACCAAAATAAAACTTTAATTCAATCAATTGAACAAGTTATTAGCAAGTTATATGTATTTCCTCCATTTTATCCAATTCTGACACTTTTATGGTCATATTTACTCAACAATTGGTTTGATAATGGATTAGTTATTCAAAGAAGTTTAGTAGCACTATTAAGTGTGATTGCAATATTGGGAGTTTACTGGTTAGGATTAGAACTATTTTCATCTAAAACCACCGCTTTGGTGGCGGCAGTAATTCTAGCTATTTCTCCCTTTCATTTGCAGTATGCTCAAGTCATACGTCCTTATAGTATCTTGATAACAACTACAGTAATTGCGTGTGGATGTTTACTAAAAGCCATGCGAATTAAAAGTTTATTTTGGTGGGTGATTTATGGATTAAGTGTTGTTATTGGACTTTATGCCAATGTGCTATTTGGATTTGTATTAATAGCTCATACAGCTTACGTTTTGATTAATGAAAAATTTAAAAATTTTCAGATTTTAATTCCTTTTTTCTTAACCTTGGGAATTAGTACTCTGATGTTTTTACCTTGGTTATGGGCTTTTGTTAATTCCAGTATGTTGGGATATTCGGTCGGGCAAGTTTCTGACCGCAGTTCTGTTTTGGGATTAATCAATGCTTGGTTGAAGGGAATACAAAATCTTTTTCTAGATTTATATCATCCCTTTTTCTCTCCTAATTGGTTTAAGGCGTTGCAATGGTTTTTTACTCCGATAGTATTAGCGATCGCCGCAATTTCTCTCTACCATCTTTGTCGATATGCACCAAGCAAAATTAGAAACTTCCTCCTAGCGTTGGCAATTTCCGCAGGGGTGAGTTTGATGGTAAAAGACTTGCTCACTGGTAGTTCTATTACGACCCGGATGCGGTATTTAATTCCTTTTGCTTTAGCCGTTGAACTGATAGTTGCCTATTTGATTGGTAGTTGGTTGACTGCTAGTCAGTCTTCACGCAGGCGATGGGGACAGTTTGCTCTATCAGTCCTGATTTTATGTGGTATTAGTTCGTGTCTGGCAATTTCTTACTCACCATCTTGGAACGCTTTTGGTAGTCCCCATTTTCCCAAAGTCTCGGAAATTATCAGTTCAGCCAATCGCCCATTGGTTCTATGTACAAATTTGGATCGGGCATTATCTATGAGCCATTTGGTTGACTCAGACACCAACTTTCAACTGATTCAAGATGATATCGCAATCCCTGATAGCTTTGATACTGTTTTTCTTTTGGAAGTATCACCAACAACATTCAAAAAACTGGCAACAAATTATAAACTGGTCAATACTTATCCACAGGGTAGATTGTTTCAAGTAAGCAAGTAGCTCCAAATTTTAACTAGTCACGGCTTTTTGCTCTAAATAAGCCACTAGCTGTTCTCCCGCACTGTCGATATGTTGTTTAAGTAGGGGAACAGCTATTTTACTGTCTCGCTGATGACAGGCATCCAAAAGTTGATAGTGTTCTTTTTGAGAACGTTCTTGATAATCCATTTGCGCCATCTGTACACGCACATAGCGATCGCAGTTTATCTGTAATGTCTGAATCATGCCTAGTAGTCGGGGACGTTCAGCCGTGGCGTATAGTGTGGCGTGGAATTCCCAATTTAATTTCGCTAATGCGCCAGCATCGGTTGCTTGGTTGCTGGCTTCCAGAATTACAGCCGCTTTTTCTATATCTACTTCCCTAATGTTCGGGATTGCTAACTGTATCGCCGTCACTTCCAAAGCACTGCGAATTTCACAAATTTCTTGCAATTCCGCCGCCGTCAGCACGGAAACCATCGCCCCACGATTCAGGTGCAGTGTGACTAAGCCTTCCGCTTCTAACTGTCGCAACGCTTCACGTACAGGAATACGACTGACACCAAACTGTGTAGCAATCTCATCTTGTCTGAGGGATTGTCCTTCTTGAAAAATACCGCGTAGAATCGCTTCCCGCAGTGCATCAGCAATTAAATCGGGGGTGCTACGTTGTTGTTGCAGCACGTTGGCTACTAGTTCATTTAAATTCATAATTTATATTGTATACAATTAAGGATATTGTATACAATATCCAAAGTAATTACCTTCACCTTGTGGGAGAAAGTTATGAGCATCGAATCTCAAGCAGACAGAGTTATCATCTTCGACACCACCCTGAGAGACGGAGAACAGTCACCAGGCGCAACCCTGAATGTAGAAGAAAAACTAGCGATCGCTCATCAACTAGCTCTCCTTGGTGTAGATGTAATTGAAGCGGGTTTTGCTGTGGCTAGTCCCGGCGATTTCCAAGCCGTCAAAACTATTGCCGAACAAGTAGGGGTAGCTGGTGGCCCGGTGATTTGTAGTTTGGCTAGAGCCGTGCGCCAAGACATTCAAGCTGCCGCCGAAGCCTTGAAAGATGCAGCACGTCCGAGAATCCACACCATGATTTCCACCTCGGATATTCATCTGCAATATCAGTTGAAAAAGTCTCGTAGCGAAGTATTGGCGATCGCCCAAGAAATGGTTGCCTATGCTAAATCCTTTGTAGACGATGTAGAATTTTCGCCTATGGATGCAAGCCGTACTGATCCAGAGTTTTTGTATCAGGTGTTAGAGCAGGCGATCGCCGCAGGTGCAACTACAATCAACATTCCCGATACCGTTGGCTACTGCACACCAAAGGAAATGGGTAACTTGATTCAAGGGATTCGCCAAAACGTCCCCAATATTGAGCAAGTAATTCTCTCGATTCACACCCAAAATGATTTGGGTTTAGCAACAGCCAATGCTTTGGCAGCAATTGAAAATGGTGTACGTCAGGTAGAGTGTACGATTAACGGTATCGGCGAACGGGCAGGAAATGCAGCCTTAGAAGAAATTGTCATGGCTTTGCAGGTACGTAAACACTATTTCAATCCATACTTTAGCCGTGCAGTAGATAGCGATGTACCCTTAACCAACATCAAAACCCAGGAAATTTATAAAACTTCTGCCTTGGTGTCCCAATTGACAGGGATGTTGATTCAGCCAAATAAAGCGATCGTTGGCGCTAATGCTTTCGCCCATGAATCTGGCATTCATCAGGATGGAGTGATTAAGCATCGCCAAACTTACGAAATTATGGAGGCTGCATCTATTGGTTTGCCAGAAAACAAGATAGTTTTAGGTAAGCACTCTGGTAGAAACGCTTTTCGGACACGTTTGAAAGAATTGGGCTTTGAATTGAGTGAAGCGGAATTAAACAAAGCCTTCAATCGCTTTAAGGAAGTCGCTGATAAGAAAAAAGAAATGTCTGACTTGGATTTAGAGGCGATCGCGCGAGATGAAACCCAAATTCAAGCAGACAGTGGTTTCCAGATAGAACACGTCCAAGTAATCTGTGGTGACTGCACTTGCCCGACTGCAACTATCACCATTGTCACTCCTGAAGGCAAAATTATTACTGATGCCAGTGTAGGTACAGGGCCAGTAGATGCAGTATACCAAGCCATTAATCGACTAGTGCAGATACCCAATCAATTAATCGAGTTTTCTGTACAGTCAGTGACTGGGGGGATTGATGCACTAGGAACTGTGACAATTCGCTTGGAGTATCAAGGACAGATATTCTCTGGACAAGCATCAGATACTGATATCGTGGTTGCTGCTGCTTACGCTTATGTCAACGCCGTCAATCGTCTTTACAGTTACATGGAAACTCAAAAGTCTTTGTCATTAGTTATGTAGTTAATAAAGAAATAGGGTTTCATGGATTGATGCGAATCTTCCACGAAACCCTTTTTTAATGCTGAATATGTCGTGATATACGTCATATTCTTGTTTTTGGTCTTCTGCATCCGTAATACCTATGGTTTAGGGGAAGACTGGGCTAGAGCAGGGCTTAATCCACCTAGCCAGAGAACAAAGCTGAGAATCGCAGCTAAAAAGTAAGTTAACTTTTTTTACTTACTTATTAGTGCTGCTGCGTATTGTTACTGCAATTAATTCTTGAAAATGTTCATTATTTGCAATCTCATCAAAATCTATATCAGTTGCAGCATCTTCTTTATATCTAGGATTGAGATTGATTGCGTGTTCCAGATTAGCTAAAGCTAAATTAACTTCTCTTTGCAGTGCGTAACAAGCGGCTTTATTATAATAAGCACTGGCATAGTCTGGTTTAATTTCTAGTGCTTTATCAAAGGAAATAACTGCTTCATCATCAAGTCCTAATCTAACCAAGGTGTAGCCACGTTTATCCCATATTTTGGGGGAATTTGGTTGAAATTGTAAAGCTTTATCAAAAGAAGCGATCGCTTCCTCATATTCTTCTAATTCTATCAAAGCTAAACCACGATTTAACCAAGCAATTGCATCATCTTCCTTAACTTGCGTCGCTTTATTAAAAGCCGTAAATGCTTCTTGATGTCGGCGGATATTTCCGAAAGCCACACCCAAATCACACCAAGCTTGATGATAGTCTGGTTGAATTTTAATAGCCTGATTGTAAGATTTTATGGCATCTTTGAAACGGTTTAATCTTGCCAGCGTAAGACCACGCTTAAACCAAGCTACAGCGTCATCAGATACAATTTTAACGGCTTGTTCGTAATAGGCGATCGCTTCTTCATAATTCTTTTGAGAAAACAGACTATCTCCCTGCTGAATACACTCATCAAAACTTAATTGCGTCTGTTCATTTTCATCTGCTAATTTCTCCAGATGAATTTCCTGTATTTGCTTTCTTTCTGAAAACACAGCAGTTTTATTTTCCATCAATTCTGAGAGAATTGAATCTTTCTGTTTTTGAGCATCTATTTTTAATTCGGATAAATAGGATGCAAACTCTGACTGAATTTTTGTTAATTCTTCCTGCTTTTGTCTCGGTAATTCAGATACTTGAAATTGCAATAAATTCTTCCATTCTTCTAATCTTGCCAAAACTCTATCTTTTTGTAGTTGTAAATCTGATTCTGATTTAGACAACTGCTCTATAAATTCTAGCTGTACTTGGTTTAAATGATGCCATAAATTATCTTTTTGATGCTGGGTTTCTAATTGTAATTCTGATACTTGAGCGTTAAAAATATTTCTTACTTCTTGAATATTATCTAATTTAATATCTTTTTGTTGTTGTAAATCTCGCTGTGACTCAGATATTTTTATAGTAAACTCTGACTGTAAGCGAATTAAATTATCCCAAATGTTATTTCTATGTTGCTGAGTCTCAGCCTGTAATTTTACCAGATGATTATTAAATTCAAACCTAGAAGTATCTATATTTTCTAAAACTAAATTCTGGTGTTCTTCAGCCTCTTTTTGTAATTCTGAAAGTTGATTACTAAGTTCTGCTACTATCTTCCCGATATTTTCCAGAGTTATATGTCTTTGCTGTTGAGTATCTAACTCAGATTGAGAAAGTTTATTGGCAAATTCTAGCAGTAAACTTTCTATTTTGCTTTGAAAGTTTGCAATCTCTATAGATATTTGTGCTAAGTTATCTGTTTTTGCCTGCAATAAATCAGATGTCACAAGAGATAAATTGTCTTGCTCAACTTTAATTTTTTGCTGTAGAGACTCAGTTTCTCTTTCTAAGAGCCGATTAATGCTTTTAGTATCTTGGATAAGATTTTCGGCATCTTGTTTAACAATAGTTAACTGATTCTCTAGTTTTTCTACCCCCTCAAATTGGGACATTGCTCTATCAACAATTTCCCGAATGGCTACTCGTCGGAACAACCAAAATAAAACAATAATAGCAACTGGAAATAAACTGAGGATAACTAACCAGATATTGAGTAGGATGGTTGTCCGGTTAAAAGCTTGCTCAAAATCAGCTTGTATTTGTGCGCGATCATCTCTTTCTCCACGCAGTCTGACTAACTCTTCCTTTTCTTGATTAGTTAGTACTTGGGCAATAATATTTGGTTTAGAAGTAGATGGTGTAACTTCTCCACTGCTAATATCAGCACACAGCAGCAAGGATAAAAAAACTGTAGCGCTTTTCAAGAGAAAGGATACAACAAATTGATTCTTGCTCTTCATTACAACCATCCTCATTAGTTGGTCAATTTTTGAAGCGTTGTGCTTATCTCCTAATCTATAACAGAATTTTTAATTTATAAAGAAAAACAAAAACCCCATTTTCGTGTAAGAAAAGGGGGTTTTTGAGTAGAGTATAGAACCTGGCACCGAGCGATTGTGGCGTAGGGCAACCCCTAAACTATCGTAGCCG
>NZ_JACJRF010000072.1 GCF_014697105.1 Anabaena subtropica FACHB-260
TCTTAGGTAGACTACTCATATTTTCTACAACTACTCAACCTGATCTAGATTAAAATCTAGTCCAGATTACTCAAAAGCTCTTTAGATTTTCTTTACGAATCACCTCTTACAGGTGGAAACTTTAATTCAAAAAACTGTGGTTGAGTTTGGTCAAATTGATGTATTGGTAAATGCTGCTGGTGCAGGCATTCTCAAGCCCTACAACAGCGTGGAACCAGCCGATTTAGACAGAATGTTAGATGTGAACTTAAAAGGTAGTTTCTACACTACTCAAGCAGCAGCCGAGGAGATGCAAAAACGTAAATCTGGACATATTTGTAATGTGGTGGGAATTTTAGGGAAGCACTCAATGCCAATGGCTTCTGCTTATTCTGCCTCTAAGTTTGGGGTTGTGGGTTTTAGCAAGTGCTTGGCGGAAGAACTCAAGCGTTTTGGGATTAAATTTACCTTATTACGTTTAATGTGAATGAGTCTTGAAACCCTTGTAATTCTGTACGTATTCACAAAACTGTGATTTTGAGTGAGTCTTGAAACTCTTGTGGGATAAGAGGCGTTGCTAATTCACATCAGGCGTTTATTTTATTTTGGTGGCGTAGATTCCCCATTCTGGGATAATGTCAATTTAAAGGTAGACCGAAAAAAAATGCTGAGTACTGAGACTGCCGCTAATGCAATTTTCTTTGCCCTCTCGGCTGAACCGCAAGCTGTGCCATTAGAAATTAATATTCAACCAGATAGTCATTTGTTTTTCTAAAATTACGCTAGCTGTCATTTATTTATATAATTCTTGCTTAGGCAGGAATCGAAAATCTAGCTAAAAAGACAAAATTTACAGTTAGATAAGCTGTGGTGCTGGATTTTCAGAATTTATGAAAATTGATCATGTTCATTTTTATGTCGAAGATGCCAAGGTGTGGAGAGATTGGTTCCTCAACTATCTTGGTTTTACCGCAGTAACTAGTAATATCAGTTCTCTACACACCTGTACAGAAGTGGTAAAAAGTGGTGCTGTGTGTTTTTTGCTATCTTCACCATTATTGCCCACCAGTCCTGTGGCGGAGTTTCTGCGTCAACACCCCCCTGGTGTGGCAGATGTGGCGTTTGCGGTAGAAGATGTAGAAGCGGCGATCGCTTATGCTCAAGCCTACGGTGCGACAATCTTGCAACCAGTCGGGGAACGGCAAATTGGTAATAGCTCTCGCAAGTGTGGCAAAATTGCTGCTTGGGGCGGTTTAACTCATACGTTAATTGAAAGATTAAGTGCAGATAGCCAGATCAATTCATCACATAATTTTATTACTGCCATAGATCACATCGTATTAAACGTAGCAATAGGTGAGTTAAAGCCTGCTGTCACTTGGTATGAAACAATTCTCGACTTGCAACCACGACAAGCTTTTAAAATTGAAACCGATCGCTCTGCCTTGCACAGTCAAGTCATGGTTTCCCGCGACGGTAGTGTACAATTACCAATTAACGAACCAGCATCTAGCAATTCCCAAATTCAAGAGTTTTTACACTTTAACCGGGGGGCGGGAATTCAACACATCGCTTTGCAAACACAAAATATTGTGAGTGCGATCGCTCAATTTCGTCACCGTGGTTTACCTTTGCTTTCAGTTCCCCTAACTTATTATTCACAACTCAAACAGCGTCGGGAAATTCCTTTATCACCCACAGAACTAGAAGCGATCGCTCAACAAGAAATCTTGGTGGACTGGCAAAAAGATCATCAAAAAGGTGTATTACTACAAATTTTTACCCAGCCTATCTTTGAACAACCAACCTTTTTCTTAGAATTTATTGAACGTCGTTTTCAGGCTCAGGGCTTTGGTGAAGGTAATTTTCGCGCTTTATTTGAAGCAATTGAAAGCGAACAAATGAAGCGCGGAACTCTTCAGTAGTTATAGTAAACAATAGACTCTAACCTCAACAGTTATCAATCGTCAGATAACTGTTCACTAATAACTGGATAATTTAGTAATCTAAGAAAACGAGCGCGGAGGGATTTGAACCCCCGACCCACAGAACCGGAATCTGTTGCTCTATCCACTGAGCTACGCGCCCTCGTACTGGCTAATTATATCATGCTCCAGCACAAAATGTGTTACAGATAATCAGCTGGATTGACTGGTGTACCATTGCGGCGCACTTCAAAATGGAGATGTGGCCCAGTAGATAAGCCAGTAGAACCAACAGCAGCGATCGCCTGTCCTCGTTGTACTGTTTGCCCCTCAGAAACATATAATTCACTAGCATGGCCGTAAAGTGTGGTGATGCCATCGCCGTGATTAATAATCACTGCTTTACCATACCCGCCATACCAGCCAGCAAAAATCACTGTTCCCGAATCAGCAGATCGAATTGTACTACCATAATTAGCGGCAAAATCTAACCCGGCGTGAAAACGCCGATAACCCAGGATGGGATGTGTCCGCCAACCGAAGGAACTACTGGTGCGTGCATTACTAGGAAAGGCGAATATTCCTGTTCCTTTGATAATGATGTTTGTCCGGCTATTTGTCTTAGCTTGCGCCTCTTCTCTGGCTTTGGCTTCGGCTATTTTTTGTTGAATTAATATCCCTAAATTTTGGGAATCTCTCTCTAGTTGGTTTTGTGCAGCTTCTAAGGCGAGGCGATCGCTATTGAGGCGTTGGATCAAATCTGACTGGGATTGAGATTGAGCTTGATAATCGGCTTTTTGTGCTAATAGTTGTTCTCTAATCAAAGCAACTTCGTTTTTTTGCTCCTCTAATTCTGTTTTTTGCTTGTTAATCAGATTGGCTTGAGTGCTGAGTTTTGCCAAAATTTGTTGGTCTGCCTGATAGACTAACTTCAACTGATAACGACGACTGATAAAATCACTGATATTTCGGCTTTGTAGCAAAACAGCCCACCCTTGATTTAAAGGCGATCGCTGAAGATAACGCAATCGTGCTACTGTTGCTACTTGACGTTCTTCATAAGCACGTTCTGTAATAGCTAGATTTGCTTCTAGCTGCTGGAGACGCTGATTAGCTTGTTGTAATCGCAATTCACTATCTTTAATTTGACTGTTGGTGGTTTGCAAGTTTTTCGCAATACCCGTGAGGCGACCTTGGGCTGCTTGTTGTAGATTCGTGAGGCGATCGCGTTCTTGCAGGGCATTTTGTCGTTCTTGTTGAATTTGTTGTTGCTGCTGTTTTAAGGTATCAATTGAAGCTGAGGGATTGGCAAATGCTGGTAGCAACACCAAAACCATACACAAAACACAGCACAATACAATACATAATCTCAAAAATCTAGTTTGTTGGACAATAGGCGATTTCATGCCGTTATATTCAGCCAAGGGATTGCAAGCATAAACAGCATTGTTCCCTAAACTCGGCAAAATATAACACTAGATGATTATTCTCTGTATGGGAATTCCAGATCCAAAAAATATCCAAAATGAGGGTGCGTCAGTGTAAGAAAACCTAGCCGTACCAAGAAATTATTCATACTGACGCACCCTACTAACCGTCAATTTGAAATAATTTGTAGTGTTTCCACGACAGAAGCATTGTATGGCTAAGGTATGAATTCTGATGGTTATTACCTTAGGGTCATGCTAGTACACAACGACCTAAGTAAAGATACGGTTTGGACTCAGTGAAAAACTCATTGTTTGTACTAGGGTAAGTTACTTATTGAATTATGGATTCTGTTCCCATTGAAACGACTGCTCCTCTGGCTTCAGAAATTCTCCAAATTACTTCACCAGAAACAACACTCACTCTTACTACTAAATCTAGTATCCGCATTCCCAAGGATGCGATTCGCACTAGCTTAAAAGCATCAACTGTAGATTCTGTGTTTGCAGCAATTTTTTCTCTGGGTACTAGTGGAATTTTGCTCAGTAATTTCTTGGTAGAGTTGGATGCTAGTCCAGTAGTGTTTGGGATGTTGTCTTCTATCCCCATGCTGGTAAATCTAATTCAGCCTTTGGGTGCTTACATATCTGAGCTTACCACCAGCCGTTTTCGGTATTCTATGTGGATTTTTGGCACTGCTCGCTTATTATGGCTGATTTTATTTATCGGGGTGATTTTATTCAACTGGGGAAGCGTCAATTCTCAACAATTAGAAGTTTTGACATTATCAATTCTTTTAATCACCAATTTGTTAGCAGGATTGGGGAGCGCTTCTTGGTTAAGTTGGTTAGCAATGATTGTTCCTCGACGCTTACGAGGTAGGTATTTTGGGTTACGTAATAGCGCGGCTAGTTTAACGAATTTAATTAGTGTACCTTTAGCTGGTTTAGTGGTTTCCCACTGGTACGGTGGAACTATCCAAGGTTATGGAGTGGTACTTATAGCAAGCATTTTCTTTGGGATTTTGAGTTTAGTGTGTCAATACTTCAAAGTAGATGTAAATCCGCGATCGCAAAACGAGGTTGTCCAATTTCCCCACCATCATGAAGTTGATGATTTATCTGAATCTATCTTGCCACCCAAAATCAACCCTCCACAAACGACGTCTGTCAGCAGCATCTGGAAAAACTCTAACTTTTTAATCTTTCTGTTGTATTTCGGTCTATGGATGTTAGCTGTAAACATTAGCGCCCCATTTTTCAACCTCTATATGTTAGACACATTGAAATTAGATGTGACTTGGGTGACGCTTTACGGTAGTCTCCAGGCGGGAGCAAACTTGCTGATGCTAATTTTGTGGGGTAAGTTAGCAGACAAGATAGGCAATCGACGTATTTTAATTTCTATAGGAATATTAGTAGCTCTGACACCATTACTGTGGCTGGGAATTGGTGTTAATAGTTTAGGTATTTGGTTGTGGTTGCCTTTATTACATATCTTACTTGGCGGAACCTCGGCGGCTATTGATTTATGTAATAACAATATGCAGCTAGGGATTGCAGCAGTTAAAAACCAGTCGATTTATTTTGCGATCGCCTCTGCTGTGGCTGGTTTCAGTGGTGCTTTAGGCACAACTATAGGTAGTTTTATCGCCCAATTCTCTCAGTACGGAGGTTTGTTGGGAGTGTTCGCCCTATCTACTGCATTGCGCCTAGTCGCCTTGATTCCTTTGTTATTTGTACAAGAACCTGGGAAGTGATGAGGAGAGGAGGCTCGGGAGCAGGGGAGAACTTACTGGAAGACCTGCTCCAACTCCTCATTCTTCTCACATCTATTCAGCAGCTGTGGAACTAAGACTCATCGTCTCCCACAGCACCATAGGAGGGGTTGTCGGGACTGGCTGATGTAAAGCGATTAGTTGGGTTAAGGTTTTCTTTAACTGGGTACGGGGTACAATGTCATCGACAAAACCGTGCTTGAGCAAGTCTTCTGCCGTTTGAAAGTCGTCTGGCAGTTTTTCTCGGAGGGTTTGCTCAATAACGCGCCGACCGGCAAAACCAATTGTTGCTTTCGGTTCTGCCAAAATAATGTCTCCCAACATGGCAAAACTAGCCGTGACACCGCCTGTAGTGGGATTAGTTAATACGGGAATGTAAAGTAATTTAGCGTCGCGGTGGCGTTCTAATGCGGCGGATATTTTAGCCATCTGCATCAGAGAAAGCATTCCTTCCTGCATTCTTGCTCCCCCAGAGGTACAGATGATCACTACTGGGTAACGTCGCTGGGTGGCTTGTTCAATCAGGCGGGTAATTTTTTCCCCTACGACTGAACCCATGCTACCGCCCATAAACCGGAAATCCATTACAGCCAGGGCAATAGGTAAGCCGTTGATTTGTCCTAAACCAGTTTTAACTGCATCTAATAAACCAAGTTTATCTTCCATTTCTCGCAGGCGATCGCTATACGCTTTGCGATCGCGGAACTGTAATGGATCTGTAGCCCGGAGATTTTCATCCATTGGCCTCCATGTGTTTTGATCTATCAATTGGCGGATGCGCTCATCACTATCCACCCGATTATGATGTCCACACTCAGCACAGACCATTTGATTAGCTGTGAGGTCTTTTGTATAGGCCAATACACCACACTTAGAACATTTATGCCATAACCCATCGGCAATTTCACGTTCTTGGCGTTCGGGGTTGGTTGCTCCCGATTTACGTCGGTTTGCAAACCAATCAAACAGAGACTTTAAACCGCGTGATTCTTCGTTGTTCGCCATTTTTATCTTATTCAAGTGGGTACGAGGTCGAAAACAGGTCAATCAATTTTGGATTTTAGATTGACGATTTTAGATTTGTTCCGCTCCCCTGCGGCTGGACTTGTAGTTTGCTTCTCCGGATAAGTACCGAAAAAATCAATTCCATTATCCAAAATCCAAAATCTAAAATTGGTGTGGTCAAGCTGGTCTGGGGGGTTAATCATTACTAGTTTTTGACTACTAATTTTTTAACCTTTGACGCTTAACTACACCGTCAAAATACGCTTATAAGCAACTCAGACCTTAAATTTGCATCTTTGGTTGCCAGCTTAACGAAAATACCGATACCAATACAAGTCTTTACCCCTACGCGTATTCGTAATTCTTAATAGCCTACAGCTACTACTGAGGAGAACTCACAGAGTAGGCTTGCGGCTACGTAATTCGTAATTAATATAGCGTCTGGGTTTCATGGATTGGAAATAGGTGGTTCTCTGACAAAGTTTGATGGGATGGAAACCAAGACCCTCCGGGTGCGCCAGTCCCCTACGACGGGTTTCCCTCCTTCAGGGCTGGACTTACCACCAACTTTGCGCTGATTTACGCCGTGCTGTATTAGTTCATGGCATCTTGTAAATGTATTAGCAAAACTAAAGCAATTGGAATATCAACTCTACAACAAGACGCTTGTTCCCAACCCCAGCTTGAATTTTTGCTCCTAATATAAAAATTTATGTTGCTAGTTGATGAGCAATCAGCATCTATGTACATTAGTGGCGCTAGCTAACAGGGTGATCCTAGTCACAAGCTGATATTACCAAAATATCAAGTGTCAATGGGGTAATGAACGTTACAGTTGTGAAATTGGAGATTGCAGGTTCATAAATCACCTTTTTCATGGGCATCTGCGGAATTTTCCCGTGAATAGCTGATTTTTGACTATTACAAATTTCTATAACAAGATAGACTCAATCTCAATCCCAGCAATACATTTTCATCCGATAATTCTGTAGGTAGATTTTGAGCTTCCACTTGTTGCGGGTTAATTAAGCATTCTCATTGCATCCTGCATCTATGATGTTCCAGCAGTTTTTGGCGCAGCTTTTCTACATCTTCTTTAACTCAAATCTAACATTGGTATGAGACTCAGCACCCAGCACTTAAAAGTCAACACTCTGCAACGACGACCGATTGCAGTAGATTTATTTGCAGGTGCAGGCGGGATGACTCTTGGTTTTGAACAGGCTGGCTTTGATGTGTTGGCGGCGGTGGAAATTGATCCCATTCACTGTGCAGTACACGAATACAATTTTCCTTTTTGCTCAGTTTTATGTAAAAGTGTGGAAGATACGACAGGAAAAGAGATCCGCGATCGCTCAAAAATTAGTAACCAAGAAATTGATGTCGTAATTTGCGGTTCTCCCTGTCAAGGTTTTTCAGTTATGGGTAAACGAGTTTTTGATGATCCACGCAACTCTCTGGTATTTCACTTTCATCGATTGGTGTTAGAGTTACAACCGAGATTTTTTGTCATGGAAAACGTCCGGGGTATTACACTCGGTGAACACAAACGAATTCTTAAAGCTTTGATTGATGAGTTTAAAACTCACGGTTATCAAGTAGAGGATAATTATCAAATCCTCAATGCTGCTCATTATGGAGTACCGCAAGCGCGAGAAAGATTATTTCTTATCGGTGCTAGGGAAGATATGAAGTTACCAAAATATCCCCAGCCAATCACCAAACCAGCAAAACAGAATAGCTCTAAAGCCAAGGATTTATCTAATCTGCCAGTTTGCCCAACTGTTTGGGATGCTATTGGAGATTTACCAGAAGTAGAACAACACTCGCAGTTGTTAACACAAGACTGGATAATAACAGAGTATGGCAAGCCTAGTAATTACGCTTCCATACTTCGCGGTATCACCACTCTAGCAGATGATTATTCATGCGATCGCCTATTTGATTCCCGTCTCCTCTCCTCTAGCTTGAGAACCAAACATTCACAAACAACCATTGAACGCTTTGCGGCTACAGTTCAGGGTGAAAGAGAACCAATTAGTCGTTTCCACAAATTACATCCGGCTGGTATCTGCAATACATTAAGGGCGGGAACAGACAAGTACAAAGGTTCTTTCACCTCTCCTAGACCAATTCATCCATTTACACCCCGATGTATAACCGTTAGAGAAGCAGCCAGACTACATTCTTACCCAGACTGGTTTAGATTTCATGTCACCAAATGGCACGGCTTTCGCCAAGTTGGTAACTCCGTACCACCATTATTAGCAAAAGCTGTAGCAGCAGAAATTGTTCGTAAATTGAATACATTACCTGTTAAACCCAGTGTTCGCTGCGAGTTGGGCAAAGAAGAGCTATTACAACTTAATATCTCTCAAGCTGCACAAAAATATGAACTTGTCTAAATTGATGTGATATTTAGTCCCAAAATCCTCATGACGAATGATTTTTATGTCCAACTACGGAAGAATGTACTATCTTCCCAAATGCTAGCAGTGCGTTGAGCGATCGCCGTCAATTCTTTCTCAGATAGAGGCTGAAAAGCACGGGCTATTTTCACATTACTTTCTAATTGCTCAACATTTTCCGCCGCAATTACACAACAATGAACCCCACGCTGAGACAAGCTATATCCCATTGCTTGTTCCATCCCTGTCAAACCACCTGGCTTAAACAAACGCCCATAAGCCGGGACTTTCATCGCAATTACACCCACATTTTTTGCTTGTGCTACTGGTAATACTGAGGGGATAAAGGGATGGGGGTGATGTCTATCGGCGGCGTTAACTGGTATGAGTGTTGTCTGGAAAGGATAGCGGCGTAAGCCTTCAGCAATTATCTCTGGGTCTCTGTGTCCGGTAATACCTGAAAATCTGACTAGTTTTTGTGCAATGGCTTCTTCTACAGCTTTAATTGCGCCAGAGGGACTAAAGATATCATCCAGTTCTTCAGCAAAAGAAACGTGATGTAATTGCCACAAATCGAGATAATCTGTATTCAGGCGTTTGAGCGATCGCTCCAATTCTCGCCATGCACCATCCCTATCTCTGTGTGCAGTTTTACTAGCTAAAAATATCTTTACACGATGGGGTGGTAAAACTTTACCTAAATAATCTTCACTCGGCCCGTAACTTGCAGCCGTATCAAAGTAGCGAATACCAAGTTCTAAAGCTTTTTGAATAATTGTTTCAGCATCAGATTGTTTTCCTTCCCAAGAAAGTGGTGTTTGTCCTGCGCCTCCTAACCCAAAAATGGGTACTTTCACTTCTGTACGTCCCAAGATGCGTTCTGGCATCATTACTGGTGGTGCAGCAGTATGACTAGAATTGTGTTGTAAAGCAGTTGTCACCACAATACCGCCAGTTACAGCAGCACTGGTCATGAGAAAGTTACGCCGGGTCTGTTTTTCTGTCATGATTTTGGCGAAATCGCTACTCTGTTTGTATGTTAGCGGCAAAACAAAAGTGCGATCGCTTTACTTAGCACGATCAGTATTTTTCTTGGCGTAGCCTAAATTCCTTTTATACTCAGTAATTTGTTGCTGGGCTGTAGCATAATTAGGGTGTGAAGCCGGCACTGTCTTCATAAGTGCGATCGCTGCTTGCCATTGAGTTACAACTGTTTTCCATTCTTTTTGAGACTGGGCTGTTTTTGTTAAATTGGCGGCATTAATTGCTTGATTAAGCCCCTTTTGAAATATCTCAGGATTATGATTAATTGGTGGTGATATTTTTGGAGAGGATATATAAAGTGTCAAATTATTTTTCATTTCCGGGAATTTTGTATATAAGTATATTCCTGTACTTATCAAAAATAATAAATTAAGTATAATTTTACCTAGTTTAAATTTTTTAGCCTTGTAATTATATTGCTCGTTAATTGGTAATATTCGAGGCTGTTTTTTCTTGTTTTTCTTAACTTGTCTTATGTTTGTGTTGTCTTGGATATCTAATTCTAAATTCGCAGAATTTTTATTATAATTTTCATGTTTCTCCTGAAATAAATATTTCAGCTTACTACTTATAATCTTCCTTAGCAAATACTCAAATTGATACAGATAACTAGCATGAAAAATCCAAATTAAAAACCAAGGTTTAAGAAAAAAATCTTTATTTACTATACTACTAATCATTAACTTAATCGCACGCTCAGTTAAGCGCCCAGTGCAAATATTTAAGGCTTCAGTTGTTTCAACTGTTCTACAATCTAAAAAAGCTAACTCGGAAAAAAGAGCTACTATAAGAATAAAAGATAAAATCACCACACATATAGTATATAAACTTTCCCAAAAACTGATAAAACTAGGCATCAGTTTGGATAGATATTTTTTTGAGTTTCGTTTGTGCCATATGTACCAAATAAAATGATAGACAAAGGCTAACACAATTGTAGGTAGTAACAATCCAAACAAAATAGATAATAATAAGAGTAAAGGGCTGTTTTCAACAACAGCTATAATTACTCCTGTTAATCCAAATATTATTAAACGTGTACTGGGTAGTGCGATTGGAATTAAAATTAATGCCCTAAACCAAGAACTGGGATATGGAAACCATACAGGCCAGGAAAAATCTTGAAGGTTTTGCCTCGCCTGCTCTAAAAAGTTCGGCTTTGTCATAATCAGTCAATGGTAGAATCGGGTCACATAATTTTCAATTCCTATAATTCCCTGTTTACAGATAGCAGCAACATAATTAAGGAAATTTAAAAAATGAAATCCCCAAAACTATAAGTGATCATGATTAATTCACATCTATCACCACTCTGTTATTGCCAAATAACAAGCTAAAAAGCTTATTCTTTCGTAGGATGGGCAATACCCACTATCTGCTTATTAACACGGTGCAAGATATAAGTTGATAAAACTGATGGTGTAGCCATTGGATGCTACACTTTTGTATCGATTTGTAATAAATTGTAAAATTTTTATGCAAATATTAAAAATGTTATTTTTGCTAAAGCTGCATTATTAATCAATTTCAATTTCTTAAATATTCAAAAACTAACGTTCTTTTGTAATTACAGATATACCATTACTAATACTTACTTTTTGAATCAAAAAAGATTTACAAGATGATAAAATTTCACTTGTAATTT
Source organism: Anabaena subtropica FACHB-260 (assembly GCF_014697105.1). Taxonomy (GTDB): domain Bacteria; phylum Cyanobacteriota; class Cyanobacteriia; order Cyanobacteriales; family Nostocaceae; genus Trichormus; species Trichormus subtropicus. The sequence continues at coordinate 11,212 of NZ_JACJRF010000072.1, forward strand.
GATTAGCGATACTTTCAAAACCTTGCGTTGTTAAACCACATTCAGTATCACCATTTAAGGTAATAGAAACAGTAAAAATATGAGGTTCATCTAATGGTTCTATTGTACCTAGATCAAATTCTTCTGTCCAAGCCAGTAATTCCTCACCAATTTGTCGTCCATATACTTTTACTCTCTCAATAGATGCAGTATCTAAACTGGTAATTCCCTTCTGGACAAATGCAACTAAAGCTTGTTGATTAAGCGTTTGGGTAGATTCCAGCATTACCTGCAAGCAAGCCTCCTTCAGGATAACTTTTGCGGTGATGCCTTTAGGCTTTAAGTGACGATTCATCAACAATGCGATCGCCTGAGTATTTCCTTGTTGAGCAAGTTTTACAAGTTTTGCCTGTGTCATAAGCAAGTCAAGCCAAAAATTGACCAAATAAATCCTCTAATTTCAGGATTCCCCATTTATCGACACAAGCAACACTAGTTGAAAAATTCAAAAATATTTTTTAAAAAATAATACTTAATAGTTGACACATCAAATGTATGAAAAAAAGGTGCATACAATTTTAATAATCAAGATTTTACAAGATAACAACCTCAAAACCTAACTTTTAGATATGAAAATTTATCAACCTCATCCTTGGCTGTTGTCCGTAGATGAAGCCATAACTATTCAGGAAGAATTAAGAAATCAGGTAATTACACAAGATCAATTTTCACAACCCGTCCAGTATGTTGCTGGTGTCGATATGGGTTTTGAAGCAGATGGTACAATTAGCCGTGCAGCAGTTGCGGTGCTGAGCTTTCCTGATTTACAAATCATCGAAACAAACCTAGCGTACCGTCCTACTTCATTTCCCTACATTCCTGGATTTCTATCATTTCGAGAAATACCAGCAATACTTGATGCCCTAGAAAAGATTGAAACAACACCAGATATTATTTTATGTGATGGACAAGGAATCGCCCATCCTCGAAGATTGGGTATAGCTAGCCATTTAGGGGTACTGCTCAATATACCCACAATTGGTGTAGCCAAATCATTATTAATTGGTAAACACGAAGAATTACCAGATACTAGAGGCAGTTGGCAACCACTAATACATCGGGGTGAAACTATAGGTGCAGTTTTACGAACTCGTATAGGAGTAAAGCCTGTGTATGTTTCCAGTGGTCATAAAATCAGTTTACTGACGGCTATTGACTATGTGTTGCGTTGTACACCGAAATATCGGCTACCAGAAACTACTCGTGTAGCCGATAAATTAGCATCAAATAGATAAAGTAATAAAGCCACAATATAAATTTGTTGAAGTTTGTTCTCAAAACTTGCTTGCGACCACTCACTCATGTTAGGAATCGCACAGAAGGAAGTTGAAGTAGCTAAATAAGAGTTACCCAAGTTAGAACAATGAACGCACTAACTCTACAGTGGCATGATGCTGGGCAGGATAAAACTCAGCAAATTTACGAACAACAGCCAAGTAAAAATCCTGGCACTGTCCGCATCGGTCGAGACCCCCTCCGATGCGATATTGTTTTAACTAACCCGACTGTATCAGGCCTGCACATAGAAATATTTTTTAACTCTCAGCAGCAAAATTTTTATATCAGAAATTTGCGCTCACAAAATCCCCCCCTTGTAGATGGACAGCAACTTCTCCAAGGTGAAAAACCTCTAAATCAAGGTAGTTTGATCTACTTAGGTCAAGCTAAACTTCAAGTTACGACTGTTACAATTAACACCATTCCAGCCACTATTTTAGCCCCACTGCAACCACCTGTAGTCAGCCCTCCGCCAGTTACACCCTCTGGACATCAACAGCTATCACCGTCGCTAATACATCACCATCATCCAATTACACCACCACAAGGAGTTTATGGTTTAGAGTGTCCACAATGCCATCGCGTATCTTCGTTTGAAAATCTGCAAGTCGGCTGCCCTTGGTGCGGTACGTCCTTAGCAGCAGCAGTAAGTGTATTGGTAGCACCGAATTAATCAAGATAGGAAAGCTGGCAAAAAATCGCTAACGACTATTGACTATCGAGCAATGACTAACCTACAAATTCAATTGATTTGGGAAGACCCAACAACTGGGGAACGGCGAGAACCAAGGTTGGATGTGCCTATAGCCTTTGGTCGAGAATTCGCGCGGTTACCTGCGGAACTAGACGGACAGCGCGTTTCGAGAATGCTGCTGAACAGTAATGAAGTTTCCCGCTACCATGCCCTTATTGTCTGGGACAATAACCAACCGATAGTACTTGACCAAGGTAGTGTTAATGGTGTGTTTGTCAACGGTCAGCAACAAAAGCGCAGTGTTCTAGCTAACGGCGATACCTTGCAAATTGGCCCCTACATAATGATGGTGAGTCTCACTGCTAGTGTCACTACACAATTCACCAATCCGCCTTCTTTAATTCAATTTAATCCCAATACCAATATTCCCGATCCCAATCTACCTTTAGCCCCTCCCATCACACCTTTAGGTAGCAGTTTTCCCCCACTAGTATTTCAAACAGAACAAGTTCCTGTACAAGCACTCCACGCCACAGGACTACCGGTAGATGAATGTGATTATTTGGCAATTGGTGGAGGACTGGGTAGTTTTGTTTGGGCTGACTTGCTACGAATTAGTGGTGTGCGTGCTGAGAAAATTGTGGCTTTAGGCATAGAAGCAGAACCTTACGCACGTTATAAACGCCTATGTTTGAATTCCCAAATTCCTTTACACGAAAGATTGCGATCCAATTCTGACTCTTGCCCTGATAATATTTGGGGTTGGCCTAGTTATGCTTGGCGAGAGGCTTGGCAAGATTTTAGCAAAGGTAAGCTAAACACAGCATTACGGTATTTATGGCAGGTATTCGCCGAACCAACCTTTGCTGAAACTTATACTCCTCGTGCAAGTAATGTTTTCGATTCTATTGACCGGGAAGCAAAGCGTATTAACTGGAATCAAATTTATCGTTATGGGCGAGTAAGAGCAATTCGCAAAACCGATGATGGTAGATATTGTGTAGCCTATTCTCGTGGGCAAGGCAATCACGCTTTTTTTGTTAGTCGTTATCTACATTTAGCTACAGGGTATCCAGCAATTCAGTTTCTACCTGACTTGCAAGCTTATAGAGAAAAATATCAAGATTCTAAATCCGTTGTAAATGCTTATGAAGCGCATGATCATGTCTATGAGCAATTAGAACGCCAAGGTGGTACGGTATTGATTCGGGGACGGGGAATAGTGGCTTCACGTATCTTCCAGCGCATTTATGAAGCAAGACGGAAAAATCCCAGCATCACAGTTTTGCATTTGATGCGATCGCCTAAACCTCTAGGCAACAAATTTCAAAAAGCCACACGTCTAGTCAAAAACCATTACGAATTTCAACCCTTCAATTGGCCAAAAGCCTGCTGGAGTGGTGAACTCCGCGTCATGTTAGAACAAGCGACTCCCGAAGAACGCAAACGCTTACTAACAGACTGGGGTGGCACAACTACAGCCGACCGCCACGACTGGCAAAGCATCACAGAACAAGGACTAAGAGAAGGTTGGTATCAAATTACCTTTGGCGAAGTGTTGGGAGTGGAAAGAGACACACAAAATCGCACCGTCACTCAAATCCAAGAAAAAGGCTTTGGAGAAATGAAACTAGCAGCTGATTTTATTGTTGATGCCACTGGTTTAGATGCCAAAGTACAAGCCAGTCCTTTGTTAGAAGATATAGTAAAGCAATACAAATTACCCTTAAACTATTTGGGGCGCTTAACCATCGCCAATAATTTTGAAATCCTAGAAATGCGGAATACTAAAGGACAAATGTATGCAGCCGGAGCAATTACCCTCGGTGGGCCTTATGCAGCCGTTGATAGTTTTTTAGGTTTACAATACGCTGCCTTAGCTGCCGTTGATGGACTTGCCTCTGCCCATGCCCCTGGTGTCAGACGTTTGAATGCAGTTAGTTCTTTTGGGCAGTGGATAAAGTGGGTATTTAATCAGTCACCATCATGAATAGGGCAAATTTTGCTTACTAGTCTATTCACCATTGAATAGACTACCATGTACATTACCTGAAAAGGGTTTGTGTGGGGAGATGGGAGGAGAGGAAACAAAGGTTCCAAATTTTTTTTTGGAAAAGAGTTGACAAAGGAAGAAAGGGTAGATATATTGGATAAGTGCCTGAGAGACGGACGCCGAAAAGCGACGGTTCAGAGGGAGCCGAACCTTGAAAATATTATAGTTTGAAAGCTAGAATACGACAATAGCCTGCGTCAAGAAAATAAAAACACCAGGCTGAGGTGTATAAAGAGCAGTCAATTGAGCTACAAACGATTCAAAACGGAGAGTTTGATCCTGGCTCAGGATGAACGCTGGCGGTATGCTTAACACATGCAAGTCGAACGGAATCTTAGGATTTAGTGGCGGACGGGTGAGTAACGCG
>NZ_JACJRF010000073.1 GCF_014697105.1 Anabaena subtropica FACHB-260
AATGAATTTATAATCACTGTTAAACTAAAATATTTTAATCCTTCGCCCAAAATCTAACATATTTTGGGCTATTTTTATTGGCTTTTTCTTAACATTCAACACTTCTGTTTCAACAGATTTTAGTTCTTTTGAGAGTTTTGTAGAAGCAATAGCGAAGTTTTGTATGAATAGTCCAAAGTAAATGCGATCGCCAGCCAATATATGAGAATAGGCGATCGCCGTTTATTATCTATTATTTGGGACGGGTAAAATGCCAATCATCAAGGCATAATTAGCCTACAGATTCCAAATTAATTTTCACTACTTTGTTTTTTTCTGCTTCGGCTTTAGGTAGTGCCAAATTCAAGATGCCATCCTTATATTCTGCCTTGACATTGGTATTTTGAATGCGTGCAGGTAAAGGAATTACGCGTTGGAATTTGCCATAGTGGAATTCGCTTCTGACAGCACCCTTAGCTTCAGACTTACGTTCACCACTAATATAAACAGCTTTATCGGTGACTTGTAAATCTATATCCTTAGCATCAATCCCCGGAAGTTCTAGTTTCAGATGAATTGCTTCTGCTGTTTCTTGTAATTCAGCAGGTGGAACTTTAGTTAAGCTTCTTTCTAATAGTGTAGAAGGTAGCATATCTTCCTCAAATAACTGATTTAATTGACGTTGTAAAGTGTTTAAATCTTGCCAAGGGTTCCAACGTACAATTGTCATATCTTTGCCTCCTATAAGATGTAATCGGGGAATCAACTCTATGGGTTGATGTTTGATTTTTTTTCATCATATTCAGGAACAAAGTCAGTGTAAATTCGGGTTTTACCACCTAATTGATGATGATGACCGAACCAAAAAGTTAAGTGTTTTAAAGTACGGTAAGCCGATATTTTCTTGTTCGGTAAACTCTATAATCTTAGATTCCTGACTTCTAGAACAAATTGGAGAGATTAAGCTTCATAGCTGTTGTCCAGATAGCAGACGTGTGAAAGATAAATTCATAAGATACTTGTGAGGCAGAAGCAATTATATATTTCTGCTGACAGTACATCTTTTATTTGTCAAAAAATCAGCACAAATATGTCAACAAGTTTAATTTATTTGCTTACAGCAATTGTATTTGAAGTTTCTGGTACAACCTGCATGAAATTGTCAGAGGGCTTTAATAAATTGATGCCTTCTATTTTGATATTTGTATTTTATGGACTTTGTTTTATTTTTCAGACACTATCACTCAAAAAAATCGACATCAGTATTGCTTATTCTGTTTGGTCAGGCTTGGGAACCACTTTAATTGCTGGTATTGGTCTGATTTTGTTTCGTGAATCTATGACACTGGTAAAGTTTATGTCTATGGCTTTAATTATTGTTGGAGTAGTTGGGATAAATTCAGGTAGATAAATCAGCGATCGCTTGATAAAAATACCTCGTACATGAATATGTACGAGGTAAAAACAGAGGAAATCTACAAATATTTATTAGCCTATTTGGGCTTTTTCCACTAGGAGAAAGTGTAGCGATAAACTTACCCCAAACGAAGCATTGCCAATCCAAAAACAGCGTTTTAGGAAGTAGCAGACTAATTGATTCAGTCTGCTTTGAATGCTCTTGAAAGTATAGTAAAGGTAGGTCAATTAAGACTGTCATCTCTTTACCTTTCATACTCTAGCAAAGACAAGCTTCTTTCTGTAGCCAGACTGGCTAATTTTTATTCTTGTACAATATAAAAACCACAAAATAACTTTATCAAAATTTCATATTTATACTAAATAGAGGACTAATATTGGATTTTTGAAATACACGTAGTGGCATCGCAAGGCTAACTTTTGGTGCGAACATCTTGTCTGCACAGGACGCGCAAGCTGTCCACACTACATAAATAACTATGTTTTATGAACTATTTGAAGCTTGCCACCACTACATCCAATACGGTTCGGTTAACAGAGTTATCTGTTGAGGCGAGCTGTTCTTGTGCAGGGGGAGAATAGAAGCAGGGGAAGAGAAATTGCTTAATAATAACTCTCTTCCCTCCCCTGCCTCCCCTGCACCCCCTGCTTATCCGAACCGTATTGCCACTACATCTACTTAGATTTTTCAGCGCAAGCGCAGTCTACGCCAGCAAAAATCAAATCGGATTGTCATACACCAAGCGGTTTCCAATCCCAAATTCAACATGGTCTGAGTCTTATCCACCATGCTGGTAGGGACTTCCAGATAAAAAACATCCAATTAGGTTGGGTGCGTCAGTGCGAGAAAGCTTAGTTGTACCAAGAACTTATTTATACTGACGCACCCTATTAACCGTCAATTTGGAATAATTTATTTTTTGGTGTTCCCCTAATGCAATACCTCTACATCTGTTACAAAAATTCATAATTGACTAATGCAATAAAATCTCAATAAATCTGATAATATATTTCCACAGCTTATTGAATATTTATTTCAATAAGCGGTTAAACATGGCAATCCTAATAAGTGTATTTTTTTACGCTTTATCTCTAAAACACTGGTTTTAGGGTGTAGGGATATCAATAAGGGTGTAAGGGTTGATGAAACTATGATTCTGTCCTTGGTCTTATAGGTATCACTCATGATTTCATTAAAAATCTACCCTTGTAAGACTTCACAACTTTGCACTGGGGTGTGGGTAGAAGAGATCAAACTGTAGATACCGTCTTGGAGAGAGTTTAACGCTGGGTTGACTGTCAGTAGTTATGGGAAAGCATTATTTGCTTTCTTGTTGTTATCGAATATTAGTTTGTTTCTCTAAATATCAGGTGTTACAATGTCGAAAAAAATTGGTTTATTCTACGGTACTCAAACTGGTAAAACTGAATCCGTGGCGGAAATTATTCGGGATGAGTTTGGTAATAATGTGGTGACATTACACGACATTTCCCAAGCAGAAATTGCTGATTTTGATGAGTATCAATATCTGATTATTGGCTGCCCTACTTGGAATATTGGCGAACTCCAAAGCGATTGGGAAGGCATTTATTCTGAATTAGATGACGTAGATTTCAACGGTAAAGTTGTTGCTTATTTTGGTACTGGTGACCAAATAGGCTATGCAGATAATTTTCAAGATGCGATCGGTATTTTGGAAGAAAAGATTTCCCAATGCGGTGGTAAAACTGTAGGCTATTGGTCAACTGAAGGATACGATTTTAATGACTCCAAGGCGCTAAGAAATGGCAAATTTGTTGGACTAGCACTTGATGAAGATAATCAATCTGACTTAACAGACGATCGCATCAAAACTTGGGTTTCTCAATTAAAGTCTGAATTTGGTTTATAAAGAGTTTTCAGTTGTAAGTTGACAACTGAAAATCTGGCAAGTTAGCTGATGGTAAAGAATCAAAAATAGACACAGATGCAGTGCAGATTGATGCAACTGGCATACTAAACTAAGCGTCAATGGTCAACATTTTATAGTTTTGACTGTTGACTATTGATGATTTTTCATCCTAATAATGTAGGGTCTTTATGTCTGATGATCTCGATGTTCTTTGGATAAGTTCTAGTCCGATATTGCAGCGTTTTGATAAGCCACTATTACAATACATATCGAAATATGTGAATGTGGCACAGTGGGAATATCGTCAGAATAAAGATGAAGGTAGTTCGATAGATGAGGCTGTAGCCTTACTAGAAGAATTTTTGGCACAGTGTCCTTATCCTGTAAATTTAGCAGGTCATGCTGCGGGTGGTGCGATCGCTCTTAGTTTTGCTCGTCGTTATCCGAAAAAAGTGCGATCGCTCACTCTCTTAGCTGTAGCTTCTCAACCCGCCAATACTTGGCACGCACACTACTACCTACAAAGACAACTTTTTACCATCAGTCGTGAGCAAATTTTGGCAAACATTGTTCGTAATCTTTTTGGTGAACAACCATCTCATACTACTAAAAAATTAGTAGCTGTGTTAAACAAAGATTTAGAACAATCTCCTTTGTTACACTCTCTGTTCAAGTTAGTACATTTACCCCAAGGTGGCGTAACTATGCCATTGATTGTATGCGGTAGCAAAAATGATCCCATTGTCACTTCACCTGCATTACAAGATTGGTTCAACTACTTAAAGCCAGAAGATCATCTTTGGGAATGTCCTAAAGGACATCATTTTTTTCACTATTTTTATCCTCAAACAGTTGGTGAACGACTGTTGAACTTTTGGCAACCCTATCATCTACAACAAATGCTGAAATCTCAATTAGTTTCCCCGAACTGGAAAAACTAGTAAGTATTTTTTAGGGGTGTATATAGCAGTTCCCAATTACATGAGATACACATAGCTTTTCACCCCTAACTTCATGTACCGCAATAACATGAGAAATGCTATATGAGATTTTTTCGGTTTACCGTCAGATTCGCAAACCATTAAACGTTTTACATAAAATTTACTATATTCCTATGAATACAAACACAGATTTTCTTTCCGACCTATGTGACTTTCTCTATCCTCGTAGTCCATATTATGGACAATTCAATACAGATTATTTGGCATTTAATGCACATCTTCAAGAATTTTCACAACGGGTAAACTATATATGCGGCCTACAAACTAATGGCAAAATTTCTCCAGAAGAAGCCTATAAGCAAATTCACTACCTGTGGAAACAGCTAAAAACTGCCAAACAAGCCATAAAAATTAACCAGTAAAGTAAGTTAATAGTTGTCATTTTCAAGGAGGGTTTACAGCAATTAAAGCAGAAAGTTGCTAGACAGATCCATCTCTGACATAGTTGGGAAACTAATCATAGTAAGTGGACTGGATAAATCAACAATCTCATCGGTTTTTATGCGTGGGAAAGTCAAAACAGACTCTCTACTCCCGTAGTGCATACCCCACACCACGCACTGTATGAACTAAGCGTTTCTCGTGATTTTCTTCCAACTTGAGGCGTAAATAACGAACATAAACTTCGATAATATTAGAATCACCCATGAAATCGTAACCCCAAACTTTCTCTAGAATTTGGTTTCTTGTAAAAACCTGACGGGGATGTGAAAGGAAATACTCTAATAAATCAAACTCTTTTGCTGTTAAATCAATTGCTCGTTTATCTCGAAACACTTGACGAGTACGGCGATTTAAACTCAAGTCTTCAAACTGCAACAAGTCCTCATCTGTTTCTTGTGTGCGGCGTAGATGAGCGCGAACTCTTGCTAAAAGTTCCTCAATACTAAAAGGTTTAACTACATAATCATCAGCTCCTGCATCTAATCCTGCCACGCGATCGCTCACTTCATCTCTTGCTGTCAACAAAATTATTGGTACTGAATTACCTGTTGTTCGCAGACGGCGACAAATTTCTAAACCCGATAACCCTGGTAACATCCAATCAAGCACGGCTAAATCTGGCAATGACTCTCGTGCTAAGGTCAGTCCGGTAATGCCATCGTGGGCTGTGCTGACTTTATATCCTTCGCTACTCAGTTCTAATTCCACAAATCGCGCTAGTTTAACTTCATCTTCAACCAAAAGAATATGTGCTGTCATATTTTCTCCTGAAATCAGTATTTTCCAAGTAAAAGTGCTTACTCAAACTCGTATTATCAAAATACTAAATTTCACTATAAAAATAACAACACATACAAGATTTTTATAAAATTTTAGTGACGATGATTAAAGTATTATTTTTTAACTTACTGTTTAAAAATCCTTAATTTATCAAGTTAATATAGACATCCGTGAAAAACATAGTGCTTTATGGAGTAACTGCTATAAGAATTGATTTAAAGGGAGATATTCCTATTGGCTGGCACAGCCCGAATCGATATTTATGATCAGAGTTAAAATATGTGGTAAAAGTTAAGAGTTATGACTGAGAAGTAAAATTTACTTATTCCTGATTCTTTCTGGGGATAAATTTACGTTAATAGCTATATAGGTAAACTGATTGTAAACATACTTCCTTCTCCTAACTTCGATTGCACACTCACGCTACCTCCCATACCTTCTACTAGGGTCTTGACAATCGATAAACCCAAGCCAGAACCCCCAGTTGCATGAGAGCGAGATTCATCTACGCGGTAAAATCGCTCAAAAATTCTGGCTTGGTGTTGCAAAGGAATACCATAACCTTGATCACAAACTTGAATAATTGCTTTGTCCTGGAGTTGATCTAGTTTAAATACTATAGGTGTACCATCTTCAGAATACTTGATAGCATTATCAATCAAATTTAGTAATACTTGTTTGAGGCGGCTATAGTCTACTTTCGCCTCAATTGGATAAGTTGTGGATTCGATAGTAATTAGGCGATCGCTATATTTTTCAGCCATGACTACAATTTCTTCAACTAAGTCATTCAGCACATAATTTTTCATTTGAAAGTGCAAATAACCACTATCTGCTCGTGCTAAATCAAGTAAATCTTGTAGTAGGCGGATGGTGCGTTCGGCTTCTGATGCAGCAGTTTCTAAAGCTTCTTGTTGAGTAGGAGTTAAATTATTTTGCCGCCTTAAGACGCTCTGCAAATAACCATGTACAATCGTTAAAGGTGTGCGTAATTCGTGAGAAACATTACTGACAAATTCTCGTTCCTGTTCCCAAGATTGGAAGAGGCGCAATAACAGCATATTTAAGGTTTGAGCTAATTCTTTGACTTCACTGGGTGCATTGTCAAGATATAACTGTGCTTGGCCTAAATCTTCTGGGGAAATAACAGCAGCCATTTGACTTAGTTGGCGTAAAGGTTGCAGAGAGCGCCTAATATACAAGGCGATTGCCACGGTAAGCACAATAATTGCCAGAATACTAGTAATACTTAAACTCTGCACCATTACCATAAACATTGTTTGTTCACGGGTAATATCTTTAACCACAAATAACTCACCCAACAACTTACCCTGGACTTCTACAGAGTTACTATATAAAACAAAATAGCTTTGATTTATTTTATAAACTTGTGGTTTAATTGGCATCTGAGTTAAAGTCATTAACTCAGATACTATGGAATTAGATAATAAATTTAAAGTAGCAGCTTTTGCTAATATTTTATTGTCATGACTTTTCAGCCATAATAAAATATTTGTATTAGCTAAATTGTCAATAGCCTTTTGTAACCCCGTTTCCGGCTGCATCATTTCACTATAGAGTTGCACATCTTGTGGTAAACGCTTGGCTATTTGCTCTACCTCATGTTTACGACTATCAATTAAAATTTGCTGCATCTTCCAACTAGTCCAGATAGCGAGGCTACCTAACACCAAAGCCGAAAATGAAGCCATCCCAATCGTTAGGCGTATCTGCAATGAACATGGATCTATATTTGTCCAATCTTTTTTAGTTTTTTTCACTGTTCTGGTTTTGTTTTGACTGTTAAATCAGGCGTTGATCATAAAATCAAGCTTCTTAAATATAACGTAACAGCCAAAGACATTAAATTTAACCACTAAAATTAGCAGCACCAAAAGTAGCATTAAACTTACGACACCAGATAGCAATAGATTTATAATCGGCTAAGTTAATGTTGTTATGAATCAGATAAGTTTGAGCGCCACTAAATTTTTTTAAGGGAGCAAGGATAATATAATCTCCTCTTTTTAAAGGATATACCGGTGGTCTAGTTGAAGCAATTACATTATGAGAACGATGCAAAACTACTACTAAATCCGGGCCTGATCTAGAGGTTTTAAATGATTTATCAAGCTCAATAAATGATTTTCCTTCTTTGGTAATGATGCGCGCTGTTCCTTGAGTTGTGTGTTCTCCAGAAATGAATGTGCCAGATTTGACGGTATTTATATTTGTAGATTTATTTTGAGAATAAACTAGGGTCTTTATCTGGTTTGATAGTCTAAGACTGCTATCATTGGTCGTTATATCACTTGTAGTAAATGACTTACTTGATGCTTCTTGAACATAGCCAAATATTGATAAAGATGCAAGAAATAGTATGATAGAGTGTTTGAGATTCATCAGTTAAATCCTTGTATGAAGAGTTAAGAAAACGGAAATAATGATATCTGTAAAAACATGAATACTATTGCCTGAAAAGCATGAAACCAAAAATTCAAACTGTATATAATAATTAAAAAATAATCCCCTAAAATTATTTACGGGGATTTAAGAATGAATATAATTACTATAACTATTTCACTTCATTAGCTTCAAACTTAGTTATCTTACCTTTTTTAACAGCAACAATCACATCATAGGTAGAACAATAAGAAAAGGTCACATTGTTGGCTTTATTATAAAGATTAACTACATGACCTGCTCCACCTGGCTGGATACCGATTGGTTCCAAATCTCCAAAAAAGAAACGACGTAACTGATCACCACTACCAATTTGACCCTTGTTTTTAGTCAGTAATTCTATTCTTTGATTGACAGATAATTCTTGAGCCGAAGCCTGAATTGCGGCAGGATTTATCAATTTCAATGGTGCATCCCAAACCGTTAAAAAACCAGTCAAAGCAACAGTTGTGATTAAGGGGACGAGTTTCATTTTTAGCTCCTAAATATTTAACTTATCTCGCTCATCTAAACTATGACATTTACAGCTAAAGGATAATTGAAAATCAGTCATGATTTTGATGAGTTTATTCGTTAATCATATTTAGTTAATTCTCAGCTTTTTCTCAGGAAATCATGATAATGGCAGATCCAAGCTTTCTTTAAGCTTCTTCTCAGCAAAATCTCATTATCAATTATATTTAATCAAATTAATATAGTGAGCGATGCTTTTATTGCTGTTATGTTATTGTGATCAAGCCTAGAAACCAACATCGCCTAATTTCCGGACTTTCAGGACAAATATATCTTTGGCTAGCAGTCCTTATTTTTGGGGCATCTGGTGCAGTTACTCGTAAGGTGACAAAAATTGGTGCTAGTCATTTTATCGATGGTCGTAATCCCATTTCTTTGTGTAATGTTTTATTTGTGGGAAACCTGTGTGCTTTGATAGTTATGCTATTCATTTATGGCAAACAGTGGAATAAAGCGACTTTAAAGCAACTATCAAAGAAGGATTGGGTGAGTCTAACAGCAGTGGCTATCTTATCAGGAGCGCTAGCCCCTGGCTTAATTTTCCAAGCATTGGCACTTACAGGAGTGAATAACGTTATTTTAGTGGGACGATTGGAACCACCTCTGGCTTTGGCTTTATCAGTCTGGTTGTTAAAAGAAAGGGTAAGTTTTGGGGAATTTATGGGAGCGATCGCTGCTTTTGTTGGTGTCACCCTCACTATTCTCCTCCAGCCTCCAGGGGAAACCATAATGAATACGGGAGGTTTGCAATTGGGGTTAGGAGAACTTTTAGTAGCCGCCGGATCTGTCGCTATCGCTATTTCTACAATTATTGGTAAAAAATATCTTTCTCAAATCCCTCTAGGAATTTACAGTATCTATCGGACTGCACTGGGAACTATAATCTTCTTTTTCCTGGCTTTAGGACTCTATGGTAATGATCATTTTGTTGATGTTTTCTCACCTTTCTTGTGGCAATGGATGTTCCTATATGGTGGGTTAATTGTAGTAGTTGGGCAGTCTTTTTGGACAATAGGCTTGAAATCTACTACTGTATCTACAGCATACTTGGTTGGCTCGTTTACTCCCATTGCAGGTATCATTGCAGCTTATTTGATATTAGGCGAAGTCCCTAATATGGCTCATTACCTGGGTGGTAGCTTAATTTTGCTTGGTATGTTTCTCAGCCAAGTTAGCAACAGACGTAGGATATCGCACGAAGTTGCGTTATCCCCAGTTACTTCAACACCGACGGAACAAAAGGCAGAAATGGGTATGGGATTTAAGGGTATCTAATTCTTCTAATTATTGATCATAATCAGCTAGTACTGCTCTGTTTGCATAACATAGCACTCAGATTCTGGTAAATTATGTACCCAAAAGATTTGAGAACCGTCAAACAAGGGAATTTCTACTTGCCACCATGTTCCACCCCTCAGGCGACGATACCAACGGTAATTAGCTAGAGCTATATCTATCAATTCCATATAACCATAAATTTTTCAAGGATGAAAGCCCTTTTGCGACGCATAAATATCAGATTTTTTCCATATTTATTCATGATTGTCATCAGAGGATATTTCTATCTTTTTCAAATTTACTTCTGTTAACTCATCTGCCGGAAACAGGCTTTCAATTCGTAGTTCTTGTAAGGTTATATCATGAGGAGTTCCTAAAGTGGCAATTGTCGAAAATAAACTTAGACTCAATTCTTTTTTGACAAACTGTACTGTCAGTAATGGCATTTGCCAAGTACAAACATTAGGGATGTGACTCATTTGCGGCACATCTGGATAGGTTTGCAGTTGTTGGAAAAGATTGAGAGATTCTTGACTACAACCTTCTGCTAAAGTTTCACGATATACGCGTTGAATCAGATCGTTGGCGATTTCTTCCCAATTAGCAATAAACGGTTTTAATCCTTGAGGATGAAACATCAATCGCATCAAGTTAAGTTTGCTATTGCTATCAAACATATTTTGTAGCTGCTGGGGATTAATTAACCAATGGATTAGTCGCTGCGCTGCGGTATTACTTTGAATCAGATTCCAGTATCGATCCATTACCAGTGCTGGGTATGGTTCTTGTTGTCGCAAAATGAAATCTAAAGCTTTGCGGATAGGTGCAATTTCTGATGCTGATAAATCACGCTCGGAATAAATGGGCGCAAAACCCGCAGCAGTCAGCATGACGTTTTGGTAACGCAGAGGAACATCTAGCACAGCAGCAAGTTGCACAACCATATCTCGACTGGGTTTTGCTCTACCTGATTCGAGAAAGCTGATGTGTCGCTGAGATACTTCACTGACTACAGCCAAATCGAGTTGGCTAAAATTGCGTTGATTACGCCAGTATTTCAGCAGATTACCAAAGGAAGTATCTCGGTTGGCTGTAGTTTGCATTTGTAGCGATCGCTATTTTGACAATTTTCATTACCTGTCAGGTAATTGTTTTTATTATCTCTGGTGTTCATAATCAAAGCAACGAGATGGAGCAAGTCAAACTATGTACAATCCAACTTATTTACAGTCTTCTAAATCCCCAAAAATTCTGTCAGTAAAATCGCTTTATCTTTTGCTGGGAATTATTGGTTTTATTACACCTTGGATTTTGCTGTTACAATTTGTGATTCAGCATGGTGTATATACAAAGTTTTTCTTCCAGCAAGCACTGGCGAATAATGTTTCGACTACTTTTGTCACAGATTTGCTAATTTCTATAATTGTCTTTTTGTTTTTCTCATTTGTAGAACTAAAAAGACTGGGATTGTCTCGCCGTTGGTTGTTAATCTACTTTCTTCTGACTTTTGCTTCTGGTTTATGTTGTTCTTTTCCGGTGTTTTTATATTTCCGTGAACAGATTTTAGAAAAAAAGGCACAATCATAAATTGTGCCAATATATGTAGTAATTGGTAATAGTAAAAAACTATTACCAATTAGCCATCTGAATTTGATGATTAACGCCGACGCTTCACAAGGATGAATAGAGCGATCGCACTCACACCCACAAGCCATCCTCCTGACGCTTCTGGTACACTGACTTTCAAGGGGTTATTGGGTTTAGAGAGATTTTCCTTACCATTCTCAACTTTACGGTCAAAGCGATCGCTTTCGGCTTCCGCTTCTTTAAGTAACCGTCTCTGTTCATCGTTGACTAATACCAACATTGAAGAATAAGGACTAACAATTTTGTACTTTTTGGCTACAGCGTGAATTGCATCCAAACTTTTGAGGTTGTCTAACTTAATTTCTTTACTCAAGCCTAAAATTAGTTGTCTGGCTGCTAATGGTAATAAATCATCTTGCTGGTTAGTAGTTGCAACTGCTGGATCTAATTTTTGCAGATACCAAGCATAATCATTGACGACATTCACAACAGAGTCACCCAAAACTGATTTGGTGGCAATTCTTTGTAGAACTTCGGCAATATCAACAGCAACTCCACCACCACTATCTTGTAAGGATTTAATAATGCCATCGTTATAAGTGCTAGGCAATCCACCTAGATGCACCATCCACAAAGGTGCAGGTGTGGAGGGAACATTTTTATTGTTTTTCGACAATTCATAACTACCTTCATCACTCAACAATAAAACCGCATCATAAGCAGTATCTCCACGCAAAGTATTAAACTGTTCCAGCATTTCTTGGGG
Source organism: Anabaena subtropica FACHB-260 (assembly GCF_014697105.1). GTDB lineage: Bacteria > Cyanobacteriota > Cyanobacteriia > Cyanobacteriales > Nostocaceae > Trichormus > Trichormus subtropicus. Next base: position 12,120 of record NZ_JACJRF010000073.1, read on the forward strand.
TTGAATCGTACCGTAAAAGGCAATCTTTTCAGCTTGAAATTGCTGAATATCATCTAATCTTTTGGGTCTAATCCCAGGGGAAAAACTGATATATAAATCAGCATCGTTATTTGTCAAATCATTATCTGCAAAGCCGTTTTTTCTCAACCAAGATAATGTATTTGTCAATTCCTTTATATGTTCTCCCATACTGCGGGAAGTGTCGATAACTAAGGCAACACGCTGATTTTTAGGTAAGATGTAATCTCGATTAGATAAAGGCTTGGCTAATATTTTGTAGCCCTCATCTAAATTCACCTCATGCAATGTAGGCTGAATTTTGCCACTAGCGGGGATGAATTCTTCTAACCAAGCATCTTCTTGCAAACCTATTTCTTTACCATTGCGGATGCGCTTGGTTTTATTAGTCCAGAATATGTTGCGTCTTTCCCCTAAATCGGGCATTTCCCAACCTTTATTTTGTCCCATCACCTTGTAAGTTAACCATAGGTGCATTTCTGTAGGCAGTTGTGGTTGCCCTTCTATTTGTTGTACGTTGTTAGGAGGAATAGGAAAAGCCCGTAAGCGATAATGTCTTAGCCCTACTTGTTCCAGCAAAGCTGGATCTACAGGGCGTGTTCGTCTAACTTGAGAATTATAAACTTTCTGGGCAGCACCGCGAGGAGAGACAACAAAGCGAAAACGTTGGTCTAATTTATTAGTATCTCCTAACCATAAGCCAGCAATTACAGCACTTTCTGGCAAAGAAAAGGAGTAGAAAACTTCCTGAACTTCTCGTGTTTGGTTTTTATAAACTTCGTACAATTCCACATCAGCCCAATCACTATGTTCTTTGACTGTGACTTGTTGCGATGCCAACCAAACTTTTTTTTCGTTAATATTTAATAAACCCGCTTTAACTTCTTGCTCATTAAAAGTAGATTGTACTGCGTGACTAACTGTTGTTTTTTCGGCTTTTTGTAGAGGCGTATCAAAAAAATCAGCGTAGAGTTTTTCTGCTTTAGCAATATCTTTTTCGGTACCATTATATAAAAATGGTGACATGAGAAAGTTATAAGTTGTTTGTAATCCATCAGCTACTGATTTATCTAATCCTAATACATGACGATACATAGCACTGATGTGATTATTTTCTTGCCTACTGCTGAGGTAGCGGTAAGAAGATAAATAAGCGTTAACTAATCCCGTGCGGATTGGTTCTGATTTGGCTAATAGTGTTTGGCGATCGCTGTCATTTGTAGGTACTTTAGCTAACAGCGAAAACGCCATTACTTGAGGCTGTTGTTGTAAAGAGAGGAAAGTCACCGCAAACGCCACCACAACTGCACCAGCACCAAAAAATGTTTTGTTTTTACCATGATCCGCAGCGAAAGCTCGTAAAATTTTCACTCCTGAATGTACATACATTGCTGATAATGCCGATGGCATGGCAATAAACAATGTGGCACTAAAACCAACAATAACTAACCAAATAAAAATAAGAAATAAACCGCCGAAAAAAGCTGAGTGATATAATAAATTCCATAAAGGTTCTACCCATTGAAATTTAACAAATTCTTGTACCAAAAATACTGCTAAAGGTAAGGCATAAAATAACAACACCGCACCTGCATAAATGCCAAATACCAGCATTAATGTATGGGATAGCATTTGTACCCATTGCAAACTACTTTTGCGTCGGGAAGCAAAACCCCAAAATAATTCTCCAGTAAAAGCAGCTATACAAACACCAGTTGTGAGCATAATTTGACTACTAGCGGGTGTGAGTTCTCGAATGACAAATAAGCGCAACAAACACAACACAAATAGCGGTGCTTCTACACCATAAAATAGGCGAATAAGTTGCAAAGGTTGTTTAGCAAATCTCCAGCCACCGATAATACTGGCAATACTAGGAATGGCAATTAAGGCGAGAAAAGTGAATGAAAATTCAGTAGGGATATCACCTCTTAAGGTTGCCTCAACTAATGGCACACCTACAAATGGTAGTATTCCTAAATAAACGCACGTTAGAAATGTCAGATTCCAGAGCCAAAATATACCGTAAAAACTGATATTCCAAAATAATTTCATCGTATCACTCCTCCTAGAATTACGCAGATATAGCTCTATATTTATAGTTCCCTGAATATAAGGCGATGATCTCCGTTCAGTCCTGACTTTTCACGGGATCTGGAAAACCCCTCTCCAAACCTCTCTCCTTGTAGGCTACGGTGTACACACAAGTCCAAGTAAAGTAATAACAGAAGGAGTTGTGGGGAGTAAAAGGTGGTGGAAAATCCAATCAGAATACACGCGCAAGCAGTAGGGGGAA
>NZ_JACJRF010000074.1 GCF_014697105.1 Anabaena subtropica FACHB-260
GATATCGGGCATGGGCTGATTGTGGTTTTTGAGTTGTCGTTGTGAGAGACAATAACTCTACTACATCGGCCCTCTCTCTTCATCCTCTTATTTTGGCTAAGGTATTGATATCCATATAAGAATTACACAACAAGGGCATGGACACCTTTTTTTCCATGCCCAATTTCCAATAACCAATTCCCCAAATAATTTATTATGCGTATTTCTTCTGCTGCAATTCTTACTTTAACTACTTTGGCTGCTAGTAATGCTACTCAACAAGCTATAGCTGCACCTCCTACAGCCTCTACTCAAACTGAACTAACTGAAAACATAGTAATTCCCGCAGTGGAAGAAACACCTGTACAGTTAGGGGGCATAGCATCACCAGAAACAGAAGTTACTCAACAATTTTCTAATAAGTCTACAGTCATTGCTCAAAATGCTCCCGTTGTCCTTCCCTCTAAACCTCGTCCAGTCGTCCCTCCTGCACCCAAACCTGCAACGACGGTAAATGAGTTAGTAGTTACAGCTACAGATGTGCAGATAGTAGGCGCAACACCTGAGTTACAAAAAATTATTCGTCAAGTAATTCAAACTCAAACTGGTGGAGATACCAGCCAAACTAAGTTACAGAGGGATGTAGCAGCAATTTCAGAAACTGGTTTATTTGCTAGTGTTAATGTCAATAGCCGTACTACTCCATCTGGGCTGAATGTAGTGTATCAAGTCCAGCCTGTGGTGGTTCGTTCTCTCCAACTCACCAACGCCAAAGCACTGACTTACTCAGTAGCCCAACCACGTTTTCAATCCCAAATCGGCAAACCCATCAGCCCACAAGGACTCAAGCAAGCAGTAGAAAAAGTTAATAAATGGTATGCCGATAATGGTTATAATTTAGCGCGGGTGTTATCAATTGAACCCAACCGCGAAGGTATCCTCAACATTAATGTAGCGGAAGGCTTGGTGAGTGATATCAAGTTCCGCTTTGTCAACGATGAAGGGAAAACCGTTGATAGTAATGGTAATCCCGTAGGGGGACGGACTAAACCAGATTTCTTAAGACAACAACTCAAACTCCAGCCTGGGCAAGTCTTCCAAGAAAATACAGTCAAACAAGATGTGCAGCAATTGTATCGCACTGGCTTATTTCAAAGTGTGAATGTTGCCTTTGAAGGAGATGCCACAAAACTTGATATGATTTACGAACTCAAGGAAAATGGGGCGCGAGCGATTAACTTGGGGGGTAGCTATAACGGCGATGTGGGATTGATGGGGACTTTGAACTTTCAAGACCAAAATATTGGCGGTAAGAATGATACGTTTGCGGTGAATGTAGGTTTAAGTAGCCGTGACTTACAGTTTGATACTAAATTTATCAGTCCCTATCGTGACACAAATAGCGATCGCCTGGGTTATACAATCAACGCCTTCCGACAGCGAGAGATTTCCGAAACCTTTGACAATGACATTACCCTAGCCAACGGTGACAGAGTACGCGAAGGTAAGATTGGCGCAGGCATCAGTTTACAACAACCCATTGACGGTTGGAATGCTTCCTTAGGACTTAATTATAGTCGTACTAGTATCCGCGATCGCCAAGGTAATATCACTCCAACCGATGCCCAAGGAAATCCCCTATCCGTTAGTGGAACCGGTGTTGATGACCTAACTACCGTATCTTTTAGTGCCACCAAAGACCAAAGAGATAACCCCATCAATCCCACCCAAGGTTCTGTCATCAGAGTCAGTACAGAACAGTCTGTACCCATCGGTCAAGGTAACATTTCCATGAATCGCCTCAAAGCCGATTACAGCCAATATGTCCCAGTCAATATATTCAATAGTCAAACACCGCAAGTATTCGCTTTGAATGTACAAGCAGGTACAGTCCTGGGCAATTTACCACCTTATGAAACCTTTAACTTGGGCGGTTCAAACTCAGTCCGTGGTTACGACGCAGGTAATGTAGGTAGTGGTCGTAGCTATGTATTAGCTTCTGCTGAATACCGCTTTCCCATAGTACCGATAGTGGGGGGCGTACTGTTCGCTGATTTTGCCTCAGACTTAGGTTCTGGCGACACTGTTTTAGGCGACCCAGCTGGTGTGCGTGGTAAGCCTGGTTCTGGTTTTGGTTATGGCGCAGGAATACGCTTAGATTCACCCTTGGGTTTAATTCGCGCTGATTACGGCATCAACGACCAAGGAGAAAGCCGAGTACATTTAGGTATCGGACAACGGTTTTAGTGTTCAGTTATGAAATAACTGTTCGTAGTAAGGGCTTTAGCCCTTCAAAATCTGGTAAATAAGTATTTGTAGGGGGCATCGCCCACCGTATCATAGTTTTGATGGGCAATGCCTACTCACAGCATTAGCTGGAGTGTGTTGAGTTATCACCTTAGAAAAGCTAAAACTGACGTAAAAAGCGTAAATCACTGGCATATAAACGACGAATATCGTCGATTTGGTGTAACACCATAGCGAAACGTTCGACACCGAAACCAGCCGCAAACCCAGTGTAAATTTCTGGGTCATAACCTACAGACTTCATCACATTGGGATCAACCATTCCGCAACCCATAACCTCCAACCAGCGTCCATTCCACTGCAAATCCACCTCAGCCGAGGGTTCAGTAAAGGGGAAATAACTAGCACGGAAGCGAATTGGTAAATCGCCAAATATAGCTTGCAAAAATACTTTAATTGTGCCTTTGAGGTCAGTAAAAGTCAGCCCCTCATCAATTGCTAACAGCTCGATTTGATGGAAAACTGCCGAGTGGGTAGCATCCACATTATCTCGCCGATAAACTCGCCCAGGAGCCACAATCCGAATTGGTGGTTCCTCTTTTTCCATGTAACGGATTTGTACCGATGAAGTATGAGTCCGCAGGAGATTACCATCTGGCAGGTAGAAAGTATCCTGCATATCGCGGGCTGGGTGGTCTGGCGGGGTGTTCAGAGCCTCAAAATTGTAGTAATCTGTCTCCATTTCCAACCCTTGCGCCACCGTGTAGCCCAAGCCAACAAACACATCTAGCGCCCGGTCAATAATGCCATTCAGGGGATGGATACGACCTTGGGGGCGATAAATTCCCGGCATCGTCACATCGAGAGTTTCCGCGTCTAGTTGTGCCTGAATTTGGGCAGATTCCAAAGCATCTCGTTGCTGGTCTAAACTAGCTTGTAGGGCTTCCTTGACCGTATTGGCGATCGCTCCAATTTTCGGTCGTTCCTCCGCACTCATCTGCCCCATGCTTCGCAACAACGCCCCCAGTTGCCCTTTTTTACCCAGATAACTAACTCTGAGTTCCTCCAGACCTTCCAAGGTATCGGCGGCGGCGATCGCCTGTTCTCCTTCCTGCCGCAATGCTAAAAGTTGAGCTTCTAAGTTGCTAGTCATTATTTATTAGTCAGTGGTCAGTGGTCAGTGGTCAGTGGTCAGTGGCAAAAAACAAACAACTGACAAAGGACAATTAACATTAGCAATGTGGGATGAATGAGTCAACGCCACAGGTTAAAACTGCACTTCTGCTTACCAGTTTAAAGGCCATTGGGCATAGATGCTTCAAGTCAAAAGACAAAAGAAAAAGTGTTATGAAAATGGCTATAAACTAATGACCACTGACCACTGACAACTAACCATGAAACTACTAGTTAGCAATGATGACGGCATTTCCGCTTTGGGTATTCGTACCCTAGCCAACGCTTTAGCCGAGGCTGGCCATGATGTAACTGTAGTTTGTCCAGATAGGGAGCGATCGGCTACTGGACATGGACTGACTTTACATCAACCCATTCGCGCCGAAATTGTCGAGTCAATTTTTCATCCCACCATTCAAGCTTGGGCTTGTGATGGTACACCCTCTGACTGTGTGAAACTGGCACTTTGGGCTTTATTGGAGTCTCCCCCCGACTTGGTTCTTTCTGGGATTAATCAAGGTGCCAATTTAGGAACGGAAATCTTGTATTCTGGTACAGTTTCTGCGGCAATGGAAGGAATGATTGAAGGCATTCCTTCCATTGCTTTTAGCTTAACCAGCCATATTTCCAGAGATTTTCAACCTGCGGCGAAGTTTGCCACCATCCTAGTAGAACAAATAGCTGCCAAACCCATACCAGATTTGATGTTACTTAACGTCAATATCCCGGCTGTGCAATGGGAAGAAATCGCTGGCGTTAAATTCACCCGTCAAGGAGTACGACGCTACGTAGACGTTTTTGACAAGCGCATCGATCCTCGTGGCAAAACCTACTACTGGTTAACCGGAGAAGTTTTAGAGGAAGTAGAACCCCCAGAAGGTTTAAATCTACCTCAGAACGTACCTATTGATGTCCATGTAATTAAGAATAATTACATTAGTATTACACCATTGCAATACAATCTCACCTATGCCACTGGGCTAGATAAATTATCTAACTGGAATTTTCCTTTGTCCTGATAAAAAAGGATGTAGGGGCGTGGGGTGTAAGAAATAATTATTTTGTCCTTGGTCTCATATAGTAATCAAAAAACTCACCCCCCACATCCTACTTCCTACCCCTCAGTGCAACACAGCAAAATTTAGGCTATAAAGTTATGAGCATTCTTGCTATTACTGATACATAAATGCTGGGAATAATGAGGTAGTAGCCTTGTATTACTTCACCTGGTTGATATTATCTACCAAAAACAAAGTATGCTGTTTTACCCTCAACTCTATTCTCTATCTCCTACAGTAAGACAGCATAAATTTCACAAAACAAGTAACACACTTGTGCTTAAATGGCCTGCTCAGTCCAGCAAAAAATACCCATGTCAAGGATAGAGAACCAATTTACTGTGCAATTTTGGGGCGTTCGTGGCAGCATCCCCTGTCCTGGTCCAAATACAGTCCGCTACGGTGGCAATACCCCTTGTGTTGAGATGCAGGTAGCAGGTAAACGCTTAATTTTCGATGGCGGTACAGGACTGCACGTTTTGGGGCAATCATTATTGCGTCAAATGCCAATAGAAGCTCATCTGTTTTTCACCCATTCCCACTGGGATCATATGCAGGGGTTTCCCTTTTTCGTTCCTGGGTTTGTTAAAGGGAATAATTTTCATATTTACGGTGCGATCGCTCCCGATGGTTCTACAGTGGAACAACGCCTGAATGATCAAATGCTCCACCCAAATTTTCCTGTACCTTTGCAGATCATGCAGGCCAATTTACATTTCCACGACGTGCAACCAGGGCAACCAATCCACATCAATGATATTACTGTCGAAACAGCAGCCCTCAACCATCCTGGTGAAGCCGTAGGATATCGAGTTAACTGGCGTGGTGGTGCAGCTGTTTACGTTACCGATACAGAACATTTTCCAGACACATTGGATGAAAATGTCCTGTGGCTGGCTCGGAATGCGGATATCCTGATTTACGATTCCACATATACCGATGAAGAATATCATTCTCCCAAATCACCGAAAATTGGCTGGGGACATTCGACTTGGCAAGAGGCTGTCAAAGTAGCAAAAGCAGCTAATGTCAAAACGTTAGTCATTTTTCATCACGATCCTGCCCATGATGATGACTTTTTAGATCAGGTAGGCGCTCAAGCCTTTGCCAAGTTTTCTGGAGCAATTATGGCGCGGGAAGGAATGGTACTCCAAGTTCCTGTGTCCGTTCCCTTATCAGAATCTTTTTCTGTTAGTAATTTTTCAGCTTAAAAGTTGTAGTCGGAGTAATTGTAGATTTTAGATTAGATTGGTGATTAGGAACTATCAGCGCCAGATTGTACCCGTTAGGTATTGTGCGACGACATGATAGTGAAATAAACCTCCAATCCCAAAATCCAAGTGCTAAATCTGTCTCAAAATGGGTGTTCTGTGTGGGTAGCTTCTTCAACTGAACTGGTTCTAACGCCAACGGCTGTTGCTCTTGGTAAATTTGATGGAGTGCATCTTGGCCATCAAAGGGTCATTCAACCAGTTTTGCAGTCAACCAGGAGCGCACAAACATGGGGAAATGGTGGGAATACACTAGACCCATCAAATCAGGCAGGAAACCTTTCAGCAACACCACAAGAACGGATATACTCCACAGTTTTGACTTTTCGTCCTCATCCCCAAGAGTTTTTTACCGGACAACCCCGGACTTGGTTAACTCCCTTGGATGAAAAAGTACAACAATTGCGATCGCTTGGGGTAGACCAACTAGTATTATTACCCTTTGACAAAGAATTAACTGCTTTGTCGCCGGAAGAGTTTGTCGAAAAAATTCTTGTGCAACAACTACGCTGTCAGCAAATCAGCGTCGGGCAAGATTTTTGTTTTGGCAAACAGCGCCGTGGTACTGCTAAGGATTTGCAATTAATAGCAGCTAAATACCAAATTCCCGTCACTATAGTTCCTCTACAAACTTCTGATGGGAAATTTCTCAAAGATAACGGCTGTGGCAGCTTTGAGTCTCTAGAGGATGCCCCTATCAGTACCTCATTGATTCGCCAAGCTTTAGAAACTGGCGATATCAAAAACGCCAACCGATTCTTAGGACGACCCTATACCCTCATTGGCGTTGTCATTGAAGGCGAACAACTCGGTAGAACTATTGGTTTTCCTACTGCCAACTTGGAATTGCCAAAAGATAAGTTTGTCCCCCGTCAAGGAGTGTATGCTGTCCGTGTGAAAATTCTGGGTGAAAAAGCAGATGCTCCCGCGCCATCGGCAATTTTGGGAGTGATGAATATTGGCAACCGCCCCACAGTCAACGGTACTTATTCATCGGTGGAAGTACATCTTTTTGATTGGTCTGGGGATTTATATGGCAAAGAACTGGCTGTGCAGTTGGTAGAATTTCTGCGACCAGAACAAAAATTTCCATCCCTAGAAGCCTTAAAAACGCAAATTCACCAAGATTCCACTGTCGCTAGACAAGTTCTATCAAGGGAGAATTCAGAATGAATTTTGAATTTTGAATTTTTAATTAACTAAGTGGGAACACTGTATTTACAGGAGTGGGGAATAGAGCATAGGTTATTCTCCATTCCAGTTTCTTACAACTAAATCACCAATCCCCGACCCTGTGGTGCATGAGAGAAAAAATTGACGCTTTAACCCAGAATCTGAACCGTACCATCGTTGGCAAAACGGAAGCTATACGCCTAGTATTAGTGGCACTTTTAGGCGGTGGTCATGCTTTACTAGAAGATGTCCCCGGAGTTGGCAAAACTCTGCTAGCGAAGTCCCTAGCCCGTTCATTGGATGGTAAGTTTCAACGGCTACAATGCACCCCTGATTTACTGCCCACAGATATCACTGGTACTAACATCTGGAACCCCAAAACTGGTGAATTTAGTTTTATGTCTGGGCCGGTGTTTGCCAATATTGTGCTAGCAGACGAAATCAATCGCGCCACACCCCGCACTCAGTCGGCTTTGCTGGAAGTGATGGAAGAACATCAGGTAACAGTTGATGGAGTTTCTCGTCCAGTCCCTCATCCATTTTTTGTCATTGCTACCCAAAACCCTGTCGAGTATCAAGGCACGTTTCCCTTACCGGAGGCCCAAATGGACAGATTTATGTTGTCCCTAAGCTTGGGTTATCCGGGTGCAGACGAAGAATTGGAAATGTTGCAAAATCTTCAGCATGGTGTCAAGGTTGGTGATTTACAGCCTTGTTTGACCTTGACAGAGGTAGCCCAATTACAAGAACTTTGTTCTCAAGTCAAAGTAGAAACTGTTTTACAGCAATACATCCTGGAATTAGTCCGAGCTACACGCCAAGATGAAGAAATTACTCTTGGTGTCAGCCCACGGGGTAGTGTAGCGCTACAAAAAGCTACCCAAGCATTAGCTTTTTTATTAGGGCGTGATTATGCCATTCCTGATGATGTAAAATTTTTAGCTCCTCATGTTCTCTGCCATCGTCTGATTCCCAGAGGAGGACGTAGTGCTAGAAGTGTAGTTGATAGGTTATTGCGATCGCTGCCTATTCCTTAAATCTGCATGGATTTGGACTTGTGAACATCATCTGCAAAACGAAGTGGACAACACATTAAGGCGATCGCAATTACTGGGAAAAGTAGAAGCGATCGCTCTCGTAATTTTTAATAATAAAACCAATTTGAAAAATAACATTAGCGTTTTTCAGTCAACATGATTCAGAAAGTTTTCGAGTAAATATTAAAAGTTGTAATTTCTGATACGGATTAATCAAAATAATCATATTGTGTATCTTATATAGGACTCATATACAATTTAATCCTGAATTTTTCACAGCTATTACTGAGAAAATCGCACCACGAAAGCAAGATTATCATACTTTCCGCAATAACTGAAAAGACAAGATGTAGCCTTGATTTGTAAACTAGATTTCATCATTCACCTTTAGGTAGATTGGCGAAAATATAAAAACAGTATATTTTGGATGAACTAACACAAAATCATTCATAAATCCTCATGCTAATTTAGTAATTTCCAGCGCCAAAATTTTCATCCTTGATACAGTTTTAGTTAATTAGTTCTTAGGTTCGCTGTAAACCATGTCATCCCCTGAGCCTCAAACTGATTTTAGAGAAAATCCTCCCCAGCCATCCCTAGAGCCACCACCCAAACAAAGGCGGTGGCTTCGGTTATTGTTAGCTGCCATCCTCATCTTAGGGGGTGGAACAGCTATAGTTTGGCGGTTACTCACCCCGGCAAATCAACCACCAGTTACTGCTAATGCTCAACCGCCAGGGGTACGGGTCAAAGTATCACCCGTACAAGTCGGCACAATTGAAGAAAGTACAGATTTTGTTGCTAGTTTAGAATCCCGACGTTCTGTCACCCTCCAGCCGAGAGTACAAGGTCAAGTGACCCAGATATTTGTGCGATCGGGAGATGCAATCGCCTCTGGTGCAGCTGTGATTCAAATCGACCCTAGACAGCAACAAGCAGCCGTTATTAGTAATGATGCCGCAGCTCAAGCAGCCAAAGCTCAATTAGAAAATGCTAATGCCACGCTCAAATCCCTAGAAGCTGAACGGTTAGCCAATGTTGCTGATGTGCAATTGAATCAGCAGGATTACGACAGGTATGCTTCTTTATCTGACCAAGGAGCAGTATCTCGACAAACCAAGGATCAGTATGCCAACAGATTAGCGACAGCTAAAGCTAATCTCAACGCCATAGAATCTAGAATTCAAGCCCAGAAAGCTAGCGTAGCCCAGGCGCAAAAAGCTATACAGCAAGCTCAAGCCAACACGGAAGAGCAACAAGTCCAACTCCAGTTTTATAGAATTACCTCACCCTTTGAAGGCACTGTGGGCAATATCCCAGTCAAAATTGGTGATTTTGTCAGTACTTCTACACCACTATTAAGTATTACGCAAAACCGACCCTTGGAAGTCAATATCTCTGTACCGCTAGAGCGAGGCCCCCAATTACGTCAGGGAATGCCTGTAGAGATTATGAACACCCAAGGTCAGGTATTGGGTACTAGTAGGGTATTTTTCATTGCCCCAAATGCCAGCAATGAGACACAATCAATTCTGGTGAAAGCCCTATATAACAACACCAATGGTCAGCTAAGGGCAGATCAACTAGTGCGGGCGAGAGTTATTTGGAATCAACGCACAGGGGTTTTAGTCCCTACTACAGCCGTAACCCGTATAGCAGGGGAAACCTTTGTCTATGTAACAGAAACAGAAAAAACACCCCAAGGAGCTTCCCAACTAGTTGCACGGCAAAAGCGGGTGCAATTAGGTGATATCAGAGGTAATGATTACCAAATCATCAAAGGATTGCAACCATCAGACACAATTGTTACATCAGGGCTGCTTAATCTCCGTGATGGTGTTCCTATTGTTCCGGAATCTTAGTTAAAGGGAGTAGGGAGTAGAGGGAAATAACAGAAATTCTTGCTCAATCCCCATTCCTCATCCTCCATTCCCCACTAACCCTTCTCTTCACCTTCGGAGATCCGCCAACGGGTTCGCAGTCGCTTGCGGTTCGCGTCAGCGTCTCGTAAGAGAGGGAAACCCTCCCGCAGCGCTGACTCACCACTTACCACTCCCCACTCCCAAATTCCCATGTTTGTTGACTTCTTTATCAGGCGACCTGTATTTACAAGTGTCTGCGCCATTATCATTTTGCTGGTAGGCGCAATCAGTATACCTACGTTGCCTACCGATCGCTATCCTGAAATTAGCCCTACGCAAATTGTTGTTAATGCTAACTACGTTGGTGCAAATGCGGAAGTTGTAGAAAATACGGTAACAAGTATCTTGGAGCGCCAAATCAACGGCGTTCAAGGTATGAAGTACATGACATCCAGCAGTAGTAATGATGGTACTAGTACTATTACCATCACCTTTGACCCATCAAGGGACAAAGACATTGCCGCCGTTGATGTTCAAAATCGTGTGTCTATTGCCCAACCCCAGTTACCAGAGGCTGTACAGCGTACTGGTGTCACAGTCAGCAAACAGTCTAACAATATCCTGTTGGCGATGGGGCTGTATAGCGAACAACAGCAATATAACACTGTATTTTTAAGTAACTATGCCGACCAATATATAGTAGATGCCCTGAAAAGACTTGATGGTGTAGCCGAGGCCAGGATTTTTGGTGAACGCCGCTATGCTATGCGGTTGTGGCTGGATCCGAATCGCCTAGCTAGTCGTAAACTTACGGCTCAAGATGTGATTGATGCCATCAACGAACAAAACTTACAGGTGGGTGTCGGGCAAATCGGGCAGCAGCCGACCCTACCAGACCAGATGTATCAAATAGACCTACAGGCACGCGGCAGACTCTCGGAAGCGACTGAGTTTGCTGACATGGTGATCAAGACTGGGGCTGATGGCACACTCATTAGGCTCAAAGATGTCGGTCGGGCAGAATTGGGAGCAGAAAATTACAATTCGTTTCTGCGATTCCGAGGTAATGAAGGTGTGGGTATAGGGATATTTCCTACCCCAGGAAGTAATGCTCTAGAAGTTTCCAAGGCAGTGAAAACTGAGATGGAGCGGTTAGAGCAGAGTTTTCCCCCTGGATTGAAATATCAGGTAGCATTTGATACGACCCTGTTTGTGGAAGAATCCCTCGCGGAAGTTGTCAAGACACTCATAGAAGCACTGATTCTAGTTGTCTTGGTAATTTTTATCTTCTTACAGGACTGGCGCACCACCCTGATTCCCGTCATTACCATTCCCCTGACCTTAATCGGGACTTTTGCTTTTATCAAGGTTTTTGGGTTTTCTATTAACACCTTGACCTTGTTTGGTCTGACACTAGCCACGGGTTTGGTTGTGGACGATGCGATTATCGTGGTGGAAAACATTTCTCGCTTGATTGAGGAAGAGGGGATGTCGCCACGTCAAGCTGCTTCTGAATCAATGCGAGAACTGTTTGGGGCAGTGATTGCGACTTCATTGGTGCTGATGGCGGTATTTGTCCCCGTCGCCTTCTTCCCAGGGACTACAGGGCAGATTTATAAACAATTTGCGCTGACGATCGCCTTTGCAATGGTCATCTCCACCTTTTTAGCTCTGACGCTCACACCTTCAGTTTCAGCCTTATTGTTGCGTCGGGGACAGAAACCCCGTGGTTGGGCGGGTAGGATTTTTCATCAGATTAATAGATTCCTGGATTGGATGCGCCGGGGATATGAGCGATCGCTCAATTTTCTTGTGAAGATCAGAGCGATCGTTGTCCTCTTATTTATCTTTTCTTTGGGATTGACAGGCTGGCTTTATCTCACCGTACCCACAGCATTTATCCCAGAAGAAGACCAAGGCTATTTCATCACCATCATCCAAGGGCCAGAGGGTGTTTCCCTCAACTACACCAGCAAAGTCATGGCTCAGGTGGAAAGAGAAATCCTCAAATTACCGGAAGTTACAGGTACTTTCGCTATTGGTGGCTTTAGTTTTAGTGGTAACAGTGCCAATAGTGCCGTAATTTTTACCACACTCCAGCCGTGGGATGATCGCCAAGGAGTCGGACAGTCAGCACAGGAAATTATCGGTAAGTTGGCGGGGGTGTTTTCTAACATTACCGAAGCCAGAATTTTTCCCGTTAGTCCTCCACCTATTGACGGTTTAGGCAGTTTTGGCGGTTTCCAATTTGAACTTCAAGACAGAGCCGGTAACAGTGGTTTAGATAACCTGCTGCAAGTCATGGGACAGATCATGATGCGCGGTAATCAGACTCCGGGCTTGGTTGGTGTATTTAGTACTTTTAGTGCTAATACACCCCAGATGTTAATTGATATAGACCGTAATCAAGCCAAAGCTTTGCAAGTCGATGTAGACGATGTGTTCAACACTCTGCAAACTTACTTAGGCTCAAGGTACGTCAACGACTTTAATTTACAACAGAGGACTTACCGGGTTTACGTCCAAGCAGATGCTCCATTTCGCTCCAACCCTCAAGATATCGGCAAATTATATGTCCGCTCCGCCAACGATCAAATGATTTCCCTGAGTAATCTGGTGAAAATTACTCCGGCGACTGGGGCGCAAACCATCAACCACTACAACTTATTCCGCTCAATTACAATTAACGGTTCGGCTGCTCCTGGTTATAGTTCCGGTCAAGCAACTACAGCTATGGAAAAACTAGCACAAGAAATTTTACCCGCCAGCATGGGTTATGAATGGTCGGGGATAACTGCTGAAGAGAAAGAATCCGGTGGTCAAGCACCCTTTATTTTTGCACTAGGACTAGTCTTTGTCTTTCTCGTGCTGGCGGCTCAATATGAGAACTACGTTGACCCATTGATTATTATGCTGACAGTTCCCCTGGCTATTTTGGGGGCGCTATCGGCACAATGGATGCGGGGACTGAGCAATGATGTCTTTTGTCAAGTAGGTTTAGTCATGTTGATTGGTTTGGCAAGTAAAAACGCCATTTTGATTGTAGAATTTGCTAACCAATTGCGCGATCGCGGTTTACCAATTATCAAAGCTGCTGTGCAAGCATCACAGGAAAGGTTACGACCTATTTTGATGACATCCCTATCTTTTATTTTGGGTGTTTGGCCATTGCTCAATTCTGTAGGAGCCGGCGCAGCCAGTAGAAGATCACTTGGTACAGCCGTTGCAGGGGGAATGATTGTTTCTACTTTCTTGAGTCTGTTTATTGTACCAATTCTGTACATCGTGATCGGCAAAATACGCGATCGCTTCAGACCACATCTTCCCCACCTACCGCTAGATCCTACCCGTGATGGCAAAGTTCCTTCCAGCAGCCATAGGTAGTTGAATTGGTATAACACAATACGGTTCAGATAAGCACAAATCTATAACCCCGGTTTCTCCAAGAAACCGGGGTTCTGTATTCCTAAGTTAACGTCGTGTGCAACTTTCTTTCAAACCTAACCCCCAACCCCTTCCCTACGAGGGAAGGGGAGCAAGGCTCAAAGCCTCTCCCCGAAGCGGCTACGGTGTACACACAAGTCCAAGTAAAGTAATAACAGAAGGAGTTGTGGGGAGTAAAAGGTGGTGGAAAATCCAATCAGAATACACGCGCAAGCAGTAGGGGGAA
>NZ_JACJRF010000075.1 GCF_014697105.1 Anabaena subtropica FACHB-260
TCAAAAACCTCCTGGTATTACTACTTTGGTTCGCGGTCTTGAGCAATTTGAATCCACTTTTTTTGGCTGGAAACTCGCTCTGGGCAAACTTGTGTGTACACCGTAGCCTTTAAGGAGAGAGGCTTTAAAACCTTTATTTTCGTTGAGCTTTCAAGATATCTAAGCCCCTCTCCGCGTCGAAGAGGGGTTGGGGAAAGGTCATCGAACTCACGTTATATGTAAGGTATTCAATGCCTATAATTTCCAGGTTTTAGTTGGCATTCCTACCCTGGGCTTGACGCTTAAGTATAGGGATTTTTTCAGAAATACCAACAGATTGTTATATGATATGTTTGGGATTTTAAATTATGCCAAGAAATATCAATAATTAAAACATGATACCGTTAATACAATTTAATATGTCGGATATTTATTTAGTTAAAAAAGAAGCTAAAAAATAGCAATAATTGCTACAAGTTGAATTTTAGAAAATATCGTTTTCATTACAACTTAAAAATCCAGTTAGCCGCACAATGGGAGCAGAGAAACAATACTGTTTATTTGCACTCGGAGACGAATCATGGTAGGGATGTCTACGACTGGCAACGCCCACGCAGAGACTGTTCAGCATCGGCTAACTGTAGAAACTGTAGAAATTGCCCCTAACACTACGGCGATTCGCTGTCTAGACTGGGATCGCGATCGCTTTGATATCGAATTCGGACTGCAAAACGGTACGACTTATAATTCATATCTAATTAGAGGCGAGCAAACAGTTTTAGTTGATACTTCTCACCAGAAGTTTCGCCAACTGTATTTAGAAACACTAAAAGGTCTAATCAACCCCAAAGCTATTGATTACATTATTGTCAGTCATACAGAACCAGACCATAGTGGTTTGGTAGAAGATGTGCTGCAATTAGCACCAAGAGCAACTGTTTTGGCTTCTAAAATTGCACTGCAATTCTTAGAAGGTTTAGTACATGATCCTTTTTCCAAACGAATTGTCAAAAGTGGCGATCGCATCGACATTGGTAAAGGTCACGAAATTGAATTTGTCAGCGCGCCTAACTTACATTGGCCTGATACTATCTTCAGTTATGACCGCAAAACCGAAGTCATTTATACTTGTGATGCTTTCGGGATGCACTTCTGCGACAACCGCACTTTTGATGAAGACTTAGAAGCGATTGAAGCTGATTTCAGATTCTACTACGACTGTCTCATGGGGCCGAATGCGCGATCGCTGCTGAACGCGATGAAGCGCATGGGTGAACTGGGCAAAATTAAGATAATCGCTAACGGTCACGGGCCTCTGTTGTACCATCATTTAGATGTGTTGACTGAGTGTTACCAAAACTGGAGCCAAAGACAAGCCAAAGCAGAAACCACAGTCGGCTTATTTTATGTCGCCGATTATGGCTATAGCAACTTACTAGTTCAAGCCATCGGCGAGGGTATCCAAAAAACTGGTGTTGCAGTCGAAATGATCGACCTCAGCACGGCAGAAATCCAAGAAATTCAAGAATTGGCAGGTAGAGCAGCTGGTTTAATTATTGGTATGCCTCCCACCACCTCAGTGGCAGCGCAGGCTAGTATTAGTTCCCTGCTATCTGTAGTTAAAGATAAGCAAGCAGTCGGCTTGTTTGAATGCTTTGGTGGCGATGACGAACCCGTTGATACCATCCGCCGCAAATTTATCGACTTGGGTGTGAAAGAAGCCTTCCCAGCGATTCGGATTAAAGATGTTCCTGGCGCATCCGCATACCAATTGTGTACAGAAGCGGGTACAGACTTGGGACAATTGCTGACACGGGAACGCAACATCAAGCAAATCAAGTCCCTTGATGTCAACATGGAAAAGGCATTGGGACGGATTAGCAACGGTCTGTATATTGTCACCACCAAAAAAGGTGATGTTAGCAGTGCCATGTTAGCTTCCTGGGTATCCCAAGCCAGCTTGCAACCATTGGGCTTTACTATTGCTGTCGCTAAAGACCGGGCTATTGATACCTTAATGCAAATAGGCGATCGCTTCGTCCTCAATGTCTTGGAAGAAGGCAATTACCAAGAACTGAAAAAACAATTCCTCAAGCGCCTACATCCCGGTGCAGATCGCTTTGCCGGAGTGAGAACCCAAACCGCTAAAAACGGCTCACCCATCCTCACGGACGCTCTCGCATACATGGAATGCGAAATTCAAAGCAGCCTAGAATGCAGCGACCACTGGATTTTATACTGCACCGTTGAAGATGGTCGTGTTTCCAAACCAGACGGACTGACCGCAGTTCGTCACCGTAAAGTTGGTAATTACTACTAGGAAAGGGGTGTAGAAGAGAGTTGATAGTGGTTTGCAGTTGAGTCCAATACAAACCTAACCCCCAGCCCCTTCCCTTGTAGGGAAGGGGAGTCAGCCTCAAAGCCTCTCTCCTTGTAGGAGAGAGGTTTGGAGAGAGGTCAAAGTGTATTGCGTACAAACGAAAAGTACTATATACCTCAATCCCTAATCACCCACTCCCAAATCTTCCTCCACTCACCAATACTTATGGATTTCATCCAATCGATTAAAAACTGGGCAAAATCTACCCGGTTTTTCCAATTTTTTTACAAACCTGAAACAAAATCTATGAGCGATTCCAAGCCCCGTGACGTACAGGTTCTTCCTATTGCTACAAACACGAAAGTTCTAAGAGCGCGTAGTTGGTCACGTTTGCGGTTTGAAATTGAATATGCCTTAGAAAGAGGTACTACCTCTAACTCTTATGTAATTGAAGGTGATAAAACTGCAATTATTGACCCGCCTGTTGAAAGCTTCATGGCAATTTATTTAGAAGCATTACAACAGACGCTCAATTTGAAAAAATTGGATTACGTCATTCTGGGTCACTTTAGCCCCAACCGTATACCCACCTTCAAGGCGTTGCTAGAATTGGCTCCGCAAATTACCTTTGTCTGCTCCCTACCGGCTGCGGGTGATTTACGCGCAGCTTTCCCTGATGACAATTTAAATATTTTGGCAATGCGGGGTAAAGAAACCCTCGATTTAGGCAAGGGTCATGTGTTGAAGTTCTTGCCAATTCCTAGCCCCCGGTGGCCGGCCGGACTTTGTACCTACGACGTGCAAACCCAGATTCTCTATACAGATAAGATTTTCGGCGCTCATATCTGTGGCGATGATGTATTTGATGATAACTGGGAATCCTTCAAAGAAGACCAGCGTTATTACTACAACTGTCTAATGGCTCCCCATGCTATCCATGTGGAAGCAGCATTAGAGAAAATCTCTGACCTACAGGTGAGAATGTATGCTGTCGGTCATGGGCCTCTGGTACGCACCAGTTTAATCGCCCTCACCCAAGCCTATGCAGATTGGAGCCAAGCCCAAAAAGACCGAGAAATTTCTGTCGCCCTACTCTATGCTTCAGCTTACGGTAATACGGCAACTTTAGCTCAGGCGATCGCTCTCGGATTAACCAAAGGCGGCGTAGCAGTCAAATCTATCAACTGCGAATTTGCTACCCCTGAAGAAATCCAAACCAATTTAGAACAAGCCGATGGTTTTCTCATCGGTTCCCCTACCATCGGTGGTCATGCACCAACCCCCATTAACACAGCCTTGGGTATTGTCCTCAAGGTGGGTGACAACAACAAACTAGCCGGGGTGTTTGGTTCTTATGGCTGGAGTGGTGAAGCCTTAGACATGATTGAAGGTAAACTGCGGGATGCTGGATATCGCTTTGGAGTGGAAACCCTCAAGGTTAAGTTTAAACCAGACGATGTTACCCTCAAGTTCTGTGAAGAAGTCGGTACAGACTTTGCCCAAACCTTGAAGAAAGCCAAGAAAGTCCGTGTCCCCCAACAAGCAGCTACCCCTGTAGAACAAGCTGTAGGTCGCATTGTCGGCTCAGTTTGTGTAATTACCGCCAAGCAAGGCGATGTCTCTACAGGAATGCTTGGTTCTTGGGTTTCTCAAGCCACCTTCAACCCACCTGGCTTGACAGTAGCCATTGCTAAAGAACGGGCTATTGAATCGCTCATGTATCCTGGTGGTAAGTTTGCCTTGAATATCTTACCCGAAGGTAATCATCTGGAATACATGAAGCATTTCCGCAAAAACTTTGCCCCAGGGGAAGACCGTTTTGCTAACTTCACCACTACAGAAGCGGAAAATGGTTGTACAGTCCTCGCTGATGCTTTAGCCTATGTGGAATGCTCGGTTGATCAACGCCTAGAATGTGGCGACCACTGGGTTGTGTATGCAACTGTTGATAATGGTAAGTTACTCAAGCCAGATGATGTAACTGCGATTAACCACAGGAAAACTGGTAATCATTACTAAAACTAGACTTACGCAATAAAGCTTTTCGCTCTGGGTGTAAAGGTATAAGGGCGAGGGGGTGTAAGGTTTTTGAACTCTACACTCCCTCTGTCGATTCTTGATTTTTCCACGGCTTAGGGCTAAAGCTACCCGTTTAATAAATGAATGTGTAAACTTTATACAGCAAATAGCTGTAAATATGTTTTAAATGGGCAAAATTATATTTTGTAGAACCTGCTATTAGATTACACAGTTAATAAAATTTTTTAGCAAAACTATGGAGCAAAGACAGCCAGAAAAGCGCCGCCACCTTGAACAAGAGTTTCAAGCATCTCTCGAACAGTTGGAGGATATCTTACAGAAAAGCTCAACTGAGGATGAAGAAATACCAGTTACACCTACTGATGATGTCACTGAAGTTGAAGCTTTTGACGATGAAGCTGATATTGATTTAGCCGCCCTAGAAGATGCAGTTGCTGATATTGAAAATTATTTAGAAGAGATCACAAAGTCCAAATAGTCACTAGCAACAAAGCAATGTAAATGTTGGGTTGACGTAAGAAAACCCGACCTACCTTCTTAATTACAAATTACGTAGGCGTTAGCTTTGCCGCAGGCTATTACGAATTACCAATTACGAAACCAACTGTCGCTGGACTTCGTACAACATTAAAGCAGATGCGATCGCCACATTCAAAGATTCTACACCAGGACTCAGGGGAATTTTCACTTCCTGGTCTGCCATCGCTGCTAAATCTGGGGACAAACCAGCACCTTCATTTCCCAATAAAATTAAACTGGGTTTGCGCCAGTCTATTTCCCAATAAGTTAACTTGGCTGTGGGTAAGGTGGCGACTACCTGCATTCCTGCTTGCTGGCAAAGCTGCACCGTCGTTTTTAAATCTTCACTCACTGCGGTTGCTAAACGAAACCACTGTCCAGCCGAAGCCCGCAGGACTTTAGGATTATCTAAATCTACACTATCTTGACTCAGCAATAAACCAGAAGCGCCCGCCGCCGCCGCCGTGCGAATGATTGTCCCTAAATTACCAGGGTCTTGAATGGTTTCCAAGGCTAGAACTACACCAGTAAATGGCACTTGGCTTTGTTGTTCGCTGCGCTTCGCCGTTGCCACTACCCCATCTGGTTGTACTGTAGTAGCGATCGCCCCTAACACTTCTTCACTGACAATCTCAAAGCGATCGCATCGGCTACAAGCATCTTCCCACAAGGCTGCATGGTTTGTTTCCCATTCGGGAGTACAACACACCACCTCTAGGGGATAATCCATTGCACAAGCTTCTTCTAATAAGTGCGTCCCCTCCAGTAAGAACAATCCCTGCTTATGCCGTTCCTTGGTAGAGTGCAACTTGCGAATTTGTTTAACTAAAGAATTTTGTAAACTTGTTAACATTGCTAGTGCTGAGTTCTGAATATTTAACAACTCAGCACTCAGCACCCATTACTCAGTACTGAATTTATGCGGAACCCGGGACTTGAACCCGGAAGCCTTGCGGCACTAGAACCTGAATCTAGCGCGTCTGCCAATTCCGCCAGTTCCGCTTGCGGTTTGCATATCGACAATTTCTTATTGTTACTTAATTAGTGAGCCTTGTCAACTCTGCTAAGAAAGATTATCAGAACAATCTATTGAGCCATGATGAATTAGCGATCAAAAATTGGGAATTATTCATAATGAATGAATGACTGATGATGCAATTTGCAGTAGTGAGGGAATATGACAATATTTTATTGAGTATTTATTTTTACATAAAAACAATACTCTGTACTAAGTCGTCAATAATTTAGTTAAAACCTATAAACCTTACTATTACTAACTTTAAGCCATCAGAACAGACAAAAAAAATGATTTATCAGTACAAGAGATAACTACAAAAATGTAGACAAATCAAATCTTTACTG
Source organism: Anabaena subtropica FACHB-260 (assembly GCF_014697105.1). Lineage (GTDB taxonomy): Bacteria > Cyanobacteriota > Cyanobacteriia > Cyanobacteriales > Nostocaceae > Trichormus > Trichormus subtropicus. The sequence continues at coordinate 6,221 of NZ_JACJRF010000075.1, forward strand.
TAGAATCAAAACCAACTTCTAACCTAAAAAATTACGTGTTTACTTTGGAGGTAGGCTTATTAATCCTTCTAGCAGCTTACCAGATGCCAAACTGGTGCCAGAAGCAGACTCCTCAGTCTTGCAAATTTGGGGTGGGCATCCCTTGCGGGGTCATGTAAAAATTAGCGGGGCAAAAAATTCAGCATTGGTAATCATGGCTGGAGCCTTGCTATGTTCAGGAGATTGCCGGATTCGTAACGTTCCCTTATTGGCGGACGTAGAGCGAATGGGTGAAGTAATATCGGCATTAGGTGTACGCTTGACACGACAAGACGACATCATAGACATCAATGCCAGCGAAATTAAGACATCAAAAGCTCCCTACGAACTAGTTACCCAGTTACGGGCGAGTTTCTTTGCGATCGGAGCCATTTTAGCCAGGCTAGGCGTAGCACAAATGCCATTACCTGGTGGTTGTGCGATCGGAGCCAGACCCGTTGATTTGCACGTCCGAGGACTGCAAGCAATGGGTGCAGAAGTGCAGATTGAACATGGTATTTGTAATGCCTATGTTCCTGGTAGCGGTGGTAGGTTAAAAGGAGCCAAGATTTACCTCGATACTCCCAGTGTGGGAGCGACAGAAACCTTGATGATGGCAGCCACCCTCGCTGATGGCGAAACCATCCTCGAAAATGCTGCACGGGAACCCGAAGTAGTCGATTTAGCCAATTTCTGTAAGGCTATGGGAGCCAACATTCAAGGCGCTGGCACTAGTACAATTACTATTGTTGGTGTGCCTAAATTACACTCCGTTGACTACAGCATTATTCCCGATCGCATTGAGGCTGGAACGTTCCTAGTTGCCGGAGCTATCACCCGTTCCGAAATCACTCTGTCGTCAGTAGTACCAGAGCATTTAATCCCGTTAATTGCCAAATTGCGGGATATTGGTGTAACAATTATTGAGGAAGGGACAGATTGCTTACGTATTCTGCCAGCAGAAGTTCTTAAGGCTACAGACATTGATACCTTGCCCCATCCTGGGTTTCCCACGGATATGCAGGCACCATTTATGGCTTTGTTAACCTTGGCAGAAGGTGACAGCATCATCAACGAATCAGTGTTTGAAAATCGCTTGCGTCATGCCTCAGAGTTAAATCGCTTGGGGGCAGATATTCGGGTGAAAGGTAACACTGCTTTTGTGCGAGGAGTGCCAATTTTATCTGGTGCGCCAGTCATTGGTACGGACTTACGGGCATCAGCAGCATTAGTCATAGCTGGACTAGCAGCCGAAGGAAAAACTACCATTCAGGGCTTACATCATCTTGATCGCGGCTACGATCAAATTGATGTAAAGTTGCAAAAATTGGGAGCTAAAATCCTCCGGGTAGGCGAAACGCCAGCAGATACCGAAGTAGCCGATACTAACAATGCTTCGCCAGCATCAATTTCCACTTAAGAGAGAGTAGGGGGAAATAAGGGAGATGAGGCGGATGAAGTAAATAAAGTAGACAAGGTAGGTAGAAAAAATCTTCTCCATCTCCCCCTACTTATCCATCTTCCCCTACCCCCTTATCTCCCCAATCCTCAATCCCTAATCGCTATACTAACTGTGGGAGGCTGTTGATATTTTGTTTCACCAACTGGCTATATCATGTCCTTGTTAAAATCTCCGCTCATCGGTTTAAAAGCTGACTCGTTTCGTCATCCATTAGACCTGGAAGCTACCACATCTCTCAAGCAAATACCAGGCTTGGATATGATGGTGCGAAATTTACTAGGGCCAATGGCGGAGCAAGTTTTCTATGTGGAAAATATTGCTTCGAGTGTTTTGGTAGGTGAAAAACAACTGCCTGATTTACACAAGCTGCTGTTAGAAGCCTGCAAAATTTTGGATATTGAGCCTCCCCAGTTGTATGTCAGACAACATCCGGCTCCTAATGCTTACACTTTTGCTATGCGGGGTAAGCAACCTTTTGTAGTGCTGCATACTTCTTTAATAGATATCCTTACCCCAGAGGAAATTCAGGCAGTTATTGCCCACGAGTTGGGACATCTCAAATGCGACCATAGCGTTTATCTCACACCCGTAAATTTATTAGTATTAGCGGCATCAGCCGTTCCAAATATCGGTGCTTTTGTTGCCCAAGCTATACAGGCACAACTTTTAGAATGGGTACGCTGTGCTGAGTTTACCTGCGATCGCGCCGCATTACTAGCCACCCAAGACCCAAAAGTTGTCATGTCAGTTTTGATGAAGTTGGCTGGAGGTTCACCCACCCTAGCACCCCAACTGAATCTCGATGCTTTTATTGCCCAGGCTCGTGCTTACGACGATATCAGTAAAACTGAGATGGGGGAAATGGTCAAAGCTGCCCGCACAGCCCAATTAACCCACCCCGTACCAGTCCTTCGCGCACGGGAAATTGACAGTTGGGCAAGTAGCCAAGAATATCAGTCTTTATTACAAAATCATGGTCAAAAGTACACCAGTGAAGTAGCACCAAAAGGCGGCTGGCGGAATTGGTGATAAGGTACTACTAGAGATTGGGGACTGGAGATGAGGTATGAGTTTTACTTTCCAGTCCCCTTTGCTTTGGGTAGATATGGGGAAATTATAGGCGATCGCGTAACCTCCCAGCGTGGCTAATCGCGCCATGACCAGTATCTAAAAGTTGCTGTCCAGTTAACACGGTTTAAACTGTATCAGGAAAGTGGTTCGAGCTTAGTTAGTAAGATATATTGAATTTAAGACAAGTATATTAAAACTATAATCATCAGCTTGCTCAATCATGCAAACCTTAAGACTTCGTAAGATCGGTAACAGTTTGAAAGTGGTTCCTGTTAGGAGAAGATTGTTGTTAGTTGCGGGACGTTCCCGAAATGTTCAACTACCCCGTAATTTTAAAGCAGCACCTCGCAAATCTCATTTTGAAAAGGCGATGGAAGCTTACAGGCAAGTAAGTAGTAAGTATAGGAACGCACTTCGTGAACTAGCTAAGTGAATGAGATTTTTTGGTTGAGCGAGGAAGTCATTAAAGCTATGCACGAAGAGCAATTAGCAGAACATGGTGGACTTCCGGGTATAAGAGACAGAAATTTGCTTTTAGCTAGTTTAGATAGACCTAAAAATTTATTTGCCTATGGCGAACCTACACCAACTATTTTTAATTTAGCGGCTGCTTATGCTTTTGCATTTGCCAAGAATCACGCTTTTGTGGACGGTAATAAAAGGATAGCTTTCGTTTCGATGGCTACCTTTCTTGTATTGAATGGGTATTTTTTGGAAGTACCAGAAGATGAAGTTGTATTAATGATAAAAAGACTTTCAACCGATAAAGAGACTCAAGAATCAATAGCAGATTGGGTTCAAGAAAATTGTACTAAGATCAGTAGCTAATTTATCGCCAAATTTCTTTTGTATGGCGTTTGTCCGCTAATTTTTATATAATTGCTTGTTCCCTACCCCTCTCACAGGGATATCGTGATAATAATATTTTCCGACTTTGCAAAATAAAACCCTTGCCTAATACAGGCAAGGGCTTATTACTCAAAATATGACAATAAACTGAAGCTAATTGAAATAAAAAAACTAGCTTTTATTTTCGTCGTTATTTTTTCCTTTAAGTTCATCGTCAATTTTGAAACTATCACACAGTATTTACTCACAATCACCACCATGACAGCTATATCCAGTCCCATCAACCTATTTGAATATGAACAGTTAGCGAAAACTCATCTATCTCAGATGGCTTTTGACTACTACATCAGTGGGGCTGGGGATGAAATCACGTTGCGAGATAATCGTGCAGCTTTTGAAAGAGTCAAGCTGCGTCCGCGAATGCTAGTGGATGTTAGCCAAATTAACCTCACTACTTCCGTTTTGGGACAACCTCTGCAACTACCGCTACTAATTGCACCGATGGCGTTTCAATGTTTGGCTCATGCAGAAGGAGAATTAGCCACAGCAATGGCTACTGCATCGGCTGGGGTGGGTATGGTTTTGAGTACATTGTCCACCAAAAGTCTAGAAGAAGTGGCAGAGGTTGGTAGTAAGTTTCCCAATTCCCTACAGTGGTTCCAGCTTTACATTCATAAAGACCGGGGTTTGACTCGTGCTTTAGTAGAAAGGGCTTATGCAACAGGTTACAAAGCTCTATGCTTGACTGTTGATGCTCCCGTACTTGGACAAAGGGAACGAGATAGACGCAATGAGTTTGTCTTACCATCTGGTTTGCAATTGGCTAATCTGGTCAACATATCTGGGTTAGATATCCCCTATGAGCCAGGGGAATCTGGTTTATTTACTTATTTTGCTCAACAACTCGACCCTGCATTGACATGGCGAGATTTGGAATGGTTGCAGTCTTTATCTCCCCTACCGTTAGTATTGAAAGGAATTTTACGGGGGGATGATGCGGCGCGGGCGGTGGAATATGGAGCTAAAGCAATTGTAGTGTCTAATCATGGAGGTAGACAACTTGATGGGGCGATCGCTTCATTCGATGCTCTCGCGGAGATAGTCCCAGTCGTTGATGGTAGGATAGAAGTCCTGCTAGATGGGGGTATTCGTCGGGGTACAGATATTCTTAAAGCCTTGGCTATAGGCGCTCAAGCTGTATTGATTGGTAGACCAGTTTTGTGGGGACTAGCCGTAGGTGGACAAGCTGGTGTATCTCACGTTATCTCTCTACTGCAAAATGAGTTAAATGTGGCAATGGCTCTCATGGGTTGTTCTAATTTGCGTGATTTGGAGACGTAGCAATGCTACCTCTCGACCAATCCCGAAAAAGTTTTATTTATTCCTTGCATTAAATCGAATGACCATACTATAATAGTAAAGTTGCTTCCCAGGGCGGGTGGCGAAATTGGTAGACGCACCACACTCAAAATGTGGCGACCTTGCGGTCATAGGAGTTCGATTCTCCTCCTGCCCACTGTTAAATACAAAACTGAAGAAGATGCGATTAAAAAGATGGGAATCTCCCCGCCGAGAAGGGAGAAATGATAAAGGCAGGGGCGGCTCTGCGAGAAAGCGACAACTGAAAAAACAAAGACAAATGTTACGGCAAAAGCTTAAGGAAGCGAACCAGCCAGACAACAGAAAAAATAATCAAAATGGGGAAGATAAACCAGTCTTCCCCATTTTTTTTAACTATATTCTATTCAGCACTCTGCATTTATCTACTTGCCAAATATTGATACATCTGCCAACGTGCATCAACTTCAGCTTGCGCCTGTTCTAACAGTTGTTTGGCAACTTCCGGTTTACTCTTAGTCAACATTTTGAAACGATTTTCTTGGTACATTGATTGCTCTACCGATTGAGTAGGCGATCGCATATCTAACTGTAAGGGATTTTTGCCCTGTTGTTGCAACAGTGGATTATAACGATACAACAACCAGCGTCCTGATTCTACCAGGGCTTTTTTTTGGTTCATGAATCTTTATTCCCCTGCTTGTTGTTTTAGCAAATTGACCAAATTATCGGATAGCCACAAACCAGCATCACGCAGAGCTTGGATTCCAGGAGATATGCTGGAGATTAGTCCACGTCTTTTTGCTAATATCAGCAAACCTCCCGTTCCAATTGTAGTAGTTCCTAAAGCTTGACCACAACGGCGTGCTGCCCTATCGTCAACAATAGCAGCAAATTCTGAATTTTGTAGTGCCAAACTCAATACTTGTGATTCTCCTTTTCCCAAATCCCAAGCTGCTACTTCAGGTGCGATAATATTCACTTCTACTATTTGTATCCACGAAATACTTGGTAATAGTTTTGATGCGGTGTCATTTTTCGTTGTAATTTCTTCAATAACACCGGATGGTACTAAAATTTCTGTGAATAATTGTGGGATTAATTGAGTTTGTTGACTTTTTAAAATAACAATTAAAGGTGAAGAGTTAACAATGACGCGACTAATCGGCATTCATCAGTTCCTCTGCTAACTCTTGAGCCGTATATTGCATAAAATCCACTTGATAGCGTGCTAAAGCATTGATAAATTCAGCACGAGTCAGTCCAGAAACTTCTGCTGCTTTAGCTTGAGATATTTCACCTAATTCATACCATTTAACTGCTGCTGCAATTCGCATTTCTTGAACCAGAAGTGTTGAATGTTAAGAAAAAGCCAATAAAAATAGCCCAAAATATGTTAGATTTTGGGCGAAGGATTAAAATATTTTAGTTTAACAGTGATTATAAATTCATT
>NZ_JACJRF010000076.1 GCF_014697105.1 Anabaena subtropica FACHB-260
CGGCTACGATAGTTTAGGGGTTGCCCTACGCCACAATCGCTCGGTGCCAGGTTCTATACTCTACTCAAAAACCCCCTTTTCTTACACGAAAATGGGGTTTTTGTTTTTCTTTATTCTTTCTTTTAGAGTCTTCTCATCCTCTGAACTCATAACGAGCAAAATTGCTACATGAATCGTCTAGGATGCAACGCCCGAAATTACATTACAAGGGTTTCAAGACTTAATCCACATTAAAAGTTATTTCCCTGATTTTAACAGTTATTAAAATAGGCGATCGCCACTCTCCGCAATTAGTAAGATGCGTAATGCTGGCTCTAGTAACTGTAATTTAGATAGCGAATATCAAAAACCTTAGACAACCAGCGTCTATATATGAAGTACTTACTTGTAGTTTGGGTACTCATACTGTATTTAGTCTTACCTGGTGAGGCCTTTGCTCAAACAAAACCGCCGTACACCATAATACCTGGACTGGGAACAGACCACCATCCCGTTTCTACCCAAAATTCTGAAGCCCAAAAGTTTTTTGACCAAGGATTAAATTTAGTTTACGCTTTTAATCATGACGAAGCGGTGCGTTCTTTTAAACACGCTGCCGAACTTGATCCCCAGATGGCAATGGCATATTGGGGTATTGCTCTGGCTTTGGGGCCAAACATTAATGCTGTTATTACTACTGAAAAAGAACAACTCGCTTATCAAGCAATACAGGAAGCTTTGGCACTTTCCCGTGCAGCATCAGCCCCAGAAAAAGATTATATTACAGCCCTAGCCAAACGCTATTCTCCAGATACCCAAGCAGATTTACATCAATTAGATGTAGATTATGCCAAAGCAATGGCAACTCTCACTCAACGCTACCCTAATGACTTAGATGCAGCCACCCTGTTTGCTGAAAGTTTAATGGATTTACATCCCTGGCAACTTTGGACACACGATGGTAAACCACAACCAGATACAGAAGAGATTGTGGCTGTTTTAGAATCAGTACTGCAAAAAGATCCTAACCATGCTGGAGCTAATCATTACTATATTCATGCAATAGAAGCATCATTACATCCAGAACGCGCTCTTGAAAGTGCAAAGCGATTGGAAAATCTCGCTCCGACTGCGGGACATTTGGTACATATGCCTAGCCATATTTATTTTCGAGTGGGAGATTATGAGCGAGCAAGACGAGTAAATGAGCAGGCGATCGCTCAAGATGTACCTTACATCTGTCACAATCAAATCCGGGGTATTTACCCTCAGTTGTATCTTAGCCACAATCTACACTTCTTGATGGTAGCTAACAGTATGGTAGGTAGATACCATGATGCCCTGCTAGCTGCTGATAAATTAGTAGCTCATGCTACTTCTATAGACCCTCATTTACCTATGCTTGAGGGATTTCTGGGCAATAAAATGCTGATGCAAGCGCGATTTAGCGACTGGGATGCAGTTTTACAAACCCCGGTTCCCCATACTACACTGCCCACTACCACAGCTATTTGGCATTTTACTCGCGGTTTGGCATACGCGGCTCAAGGTGACATGAAAGATGCAGCAGATGAAAGCCGAGCCTTACTAGCTGCAACACATATTATTCCAGCCGAGGCGACTATTGGCTTCACTCCCGCCAGTCGTATTCTCAATCTTGCTCAAAAATTGCTTGATGCCAAAATTGCCAAAGCCAACCATGACTACAACTCTGCTATTGAAATTCTGCAACAAGCAGTAGCCGCAGAAGATGCCCTTGATTATGTAGAACCTCCAGACTGGTACTTCCCTACAAGGGAAGCATTGGGGGGTGTACTGTTAGCTAAGGGCGATTATGCAGACGCAGAAACAGTCTTTCAAGCTGACTTGGCAAAATATCCCCATAACGGACGTTCTTTATTCGGATTGCAAGTTAGTTTGCAAGCATTAGAAAAAAATGCTCAATCACAACAGATTCAATCCGAGTTTGCCACAGCTTGGAAAAATGCCGATACTCAATTAGAAATAGAACAGTTGTAAAAAAAAGGGTTTCTATCTCTTAGACTTAATACAAATTAAAAACATCCCAACTAAAATAAGCTAATAGTTGGGGATTGTTTCGCGCTTCAAAGAATATTGGCTAGCAGAACCACCTTCACAATGTGTCATTAGGTAAACTCTATAGTCTCAACAAATTCTAAAATGCTTTCTTTAATATTTTCAGCTTCTTCTTCAATAGAATCAGGAGTATCACCATTGAAAAAGCTACGCTGGCTGCTAATTATATACAAAAAATCATCTTTAATAAAGGAAATCAGCCCTCTATAGGCGTTCAATCTAGTAATATTTCCGTTGTTTTCGTGTTGGGAAATTGTCGAGCCATTGGGCATATCAACTAGAGCATAATAATAGCCTAATGTCGCATTTTCCTGATATTCTGTATGCTTTATTTCCGCATCTGATAAATTATACAAAATTGCTTGAGGTACATATCTTTCGACCATAATTGAGCGGAGATATTCTTGCTTTTCAGTAGAGTCGAGTTCTTCTAATTGCTCTGGAGGTATTGGATAATAATCAATTCTCAATAAAGTACCGAAGTCATCAGAGAAACCAACTACACCTTCTTGAGTTTGAATTTTTCCTCCTTGTTGGGCATCAACAGGAATGGGTACAGTGAAATTACCTAAGGGTGATTCGTAAACCTTATCACTGTAATTTTCTACTGGAATATCTTCTTCATCGTCTAAGTAATCTTCATCTTCTGCCTCTTGAAAGGCGGCTGTTACCTCTTGGATAATTTCTTGAGCTTCATCATCTTCCAGTTCTAATGCTTCCTGAAGTTTTTTGAGGTAAGCCTGTTTCTGTTGGGGAACCACTAGTTCTTCTTCGTCTAAGAGTATAATTATCCCCGCCGCAAAACCATCCCAAACTAAATCATCAGAGAGGGCTTGACTCGCAGCATTAAACAAAGCACCAATGCTTTCATCTGCTGCAATGACTATGAGTTCATCAACAATTTCAATGATTTCATCTTCTGAATATTCGGCAAAAACCTCAAATTCCCAAAGAATACCCGCTAAACTCGCTGGATCTATTTGTTCAATAGTAGAATCTGCAATAGCCGTAACAACTGCGATCGCCGCAACGGCTTCTTCTGGGCTGAGTGATTCTTCTATGGTCTGTTTTGAGTTAAAAATCTGCTCATAACTAGTCATAAGTATTACCTCTGGTGAAATGTGAGCTTACTGAAAACCTGGGACTTACATAACAATAGGAAAAAGGAAAAAAATTTTTCATCTACGAAATGCGGTATTTGTACGGTCATAGCAAATTATTAGTAACATAACCTTAAAATTTTATCCTCTAACAATTGAATTATTTTTATTAATAAATTACCATCCATTGGTTATATATTTCTTTACATTTGCAGAGGCGATCGCCTGTCATAAGACCTAAGATTAAAATTGTTTTAAGAAAATATTAATAATACTAACTTCCATAATTTTTGTGACAGATAGATGAATGTAGGGCCGTACAGAAGTACACCGTGATCCAAAATTTTGGCACAGTGAGGGTTGTCATCCCTGATTTGCCAACAGCATTTTGTAAAAAATCCAGTATCCAGATATTTTTGGCAAAATTAAAATTAATAGAAAAGCTGCAATATTCTCTGGCGAAATTTTTCTAAACTATGTTCTTCAGTAGCTAATCCTTCTGTAATAAGAATTTCATATATCAGTGGTAGACCTAACTGTACACCTTCAAGAATTTTCCTTTGAGAAAAAATATCTTGCGGTTTACCTTCTAAAATAAGTCTTCCTTCATCCATCACAAAAATCCACTCTGCCCAACAATAAACTAAATCCAAGTCATGACTAGCCATGAGTATCGTTGTTCCAGATTCATAAATTTTTTGGAGGATTGCCATGAAGTTACGGCTTTGTGGTCTATCTAGATATGCAGTTGGTTCATCTAATAATAGTAGTTCTGGTCTTAAAACCATAACATCAGCTAAAGAGACACGCTTTTTCTGCCCTAAACTCAAGTGATGTACTGGTCTTTCGGCTAATTCCGTTAATTCAAATTCTCTTAACGCTTGGGTAACTTGCTGTTGAATTTCTGATTTTGGTAATCCTAAATTACATAAGCCATAAGAAATATCTTCTTCAACAGTAGAGGCTACTAATTGTTGCTCTGGATTTTGGAAGACTAACCCAACTTTTTGACGTAATTCTATGAGATTTTTACGGTCATATTGCAGGGGTTCACCTTGCCAATATACACGACCTTTTTGTGGTTTATACAAACCATTTGCTAATGAAAATAGAGTTGTTTTACCGCAACCATTTCTCCCAATTAAAGCGCATCTTTTGCCTTGGGGAATCCGTAGTGTTATACCATTTAGTGCAGATTGTCGTGCGCCTGGGTAGGTATAATATACTTGTTCAAATGTGAGTAATGACTGCTGCATTGCCACCCATTGGGGTAATTTAAAATTTACTTAATAAAATAAATATTCCATTCCAACTCTATTAATATCAGACATCCGAGAATCGCTTCTATAGCATAGCGTTTGGACAAATAATAACGACGGGGATGCCAAACTTGAAATTCACCGTTGAAGCCCCGTGATGCCAAGCTTAAGGAAACTTGTTGATACTTTTCTAAGGTGCGTTGGAACAATTGACTAATCAATAATGATAAACTTTTCATACTGATACCAAAGCTGCTATAACCGCTACGAGCTTGTTGAGCAGTCCATAATTCTGAAGCGGTATTTAATAGAACGAAAATAAACCGATACATCAACAATAATAAATCTGTGATCAGCACAGGGAAGCCGCAACGCCGTAAAGTTTGTAGTAAGTCGGTAAAGGGGATAGTGAACATGACAAAATACAAACAGGAAATAGAGGCGATCGCTCGTGTTAATATTTGCCATGCTTGCTCAATTCCGTGATGGCTGATATATAAATAATAAAAGCCTACATTTACCCCATATACGGCATCATCCTGCACTAAATTTATCTGAGAAATTGTCACGCTGTTAATTACTAAAGCTGGTAGACTAGTTATCCAGAAAAAAATCGCAATATAAACTAACTTCAGATAAATTTTTGCGGGAATACCTGCATAAAATACAGTCCAAATCCCCATCCAAACAGCAATTAATAATCGAACTTGGGGATGGGCAAAAGCTGTGATGATGAGTAAGGCGATCGCAAACAGTAACTTCTGCTCTGGCGCTAATCGCCGCAATTTATTAGTATAAGCAAGGGTATCTATTTGTAAGGTCATTCCTTATTCCTTTGCTGTTGGGAACGCCCTTTATATAAACCAACTGCATAACCAATAATACCCGCACCTAACGCCGCTTGTGAGCTAAATAATAAGCTTTCTACTTCTCCACTAGGTGGTTCAAATAAAGGTCTAAACCAAGGTTCATATCCAGGCTTCACCTCACCAATCGCTTCTTCAGCTTGTCCATCTGCACCTGCAAATTCCGCCCCTCGGACAAATATTAACGGTAAGATGGCCAAAGTAATGACTCCTGCTATCAATAGCCAATTACTTATTCCTTGTTTAGATTGATTCATGGCTCTGAGGTTCCCTTTGGATTAATTTCAATAGTTGGAGTTCTTGAGGAGAATAGGATTGTAACCAGTTCCAGACTAAAACAGTCAGCAATCCTTCACTAATGGCTAGAGGGATTTGGGTAATGGCAAAAATCCCCGCAAATTTGGTAAATGAAGCGATAAAACCCCCAACAGATGCGGGAAAAGCTAAAGCTAGTTGTATAGAAGTAATGATGTATGTGAGCAAATTTGCTAAAGCTGCTGCTAAAAAGATAGCGATTCTTTGCTTACCAGTTAACTTGATTATCAGATGATAGATCCAATAGGCGGCAAATGGCCCAGCGATCGCCATTGAAAAGGCATTTGCACCCAGTGTTGTTAAACCACCATGCGCCAACAGCAATGCTTGAAATAACAACACTAAACTACCCAACACAGACATTGCTAAAGGCCCAAATAATATAGCTCCTAAGCCTGTACCTGTGGGGTGAGAAGAACTACCTGTTACTGAGGGCAATTTCAAGGCTGATAGTACGAAAGTAAAAGCACCTGCCAATGCTAACAATAATTTTAGTTCTGGGTTAGCTTTAGTGATCCGTGTGAGCGATCGCACGCCTAAAATCATAAACGGTAACGCCACCAACCACCAAAAAGCTGCCCATTCTGCCGGTAGGTAGCCTTCCATAATGTGCATCCCATAAGCTGGCGCAGATGCGCTCACAATCAGATAAAAGCTCAGAATCCCTATAAGGATTATCGATGCACGTTTCGACTTGAGAATCATTCTCGGCACACTTTATACCTAAAAAATATATTTCATCGAAATAGTCTAAACTAGCTTATACCCTAACCAACAATTCACAAGTAAAAATTAAAAATTCCAGACAATTACTAACATCATGAATCCTTGGTTAATTCTATATAGGTGCATTAAAGCTTACCATTGATATTTAGTATGCTGCTATATCTGTATTGTCTGGGTTACCTTTATATACAGATATTGGTGGTAAATACATCAAATTTTTTCTCGATTCGGTAGTCAATATGTTGATTTTTTTATACCATAAGACAGTATTTTAACTGAGATTTGCTTCAATCTCGAAAAGTTTGTAGTAGGCACTAAAGTGCTTAAATATTTTGGAAAACTGAAGTCTTCTCTACGTTCGCCTAGCGTGTCCTAGAGAAGTGACATGACAATGTTGCTTTTTCTTTATTAGTTGATAAAAAATCTCATTTATGATAAATCATCATAATATCTATTAAAAATAAAAGATGAAGAGAGGTTGTTAAAAGTTAAAAATGAACATTATTTAGTCTTTTAACACCTGTAACCTTTGACTCATGACGCTCCATTCGTAATTGTAATCAACCACCAATGCAAGAGCTTGACCAAAACAAGACCATCGACCTACTCAACGCCATCATGGAATTTGAACTCGCAGGAGTAGTGCGCTACACACATTATTCCTTGATGGTGACAGGCCCTAATCGCATTCCTATTGTTGCTTTTTTCAAAGCACAAGCCAGTGAATCTCTACTTCACGCTCAACAAGTAGGAGAAATCCTCACAGGTTTAGATGGGCATCCCACTCTGAGAATTGCCCCAATGGAGGAAACCTACAAGCATTCAGTCAAGGATATTCTACAAGAAAGCTTAAATCATGAAAGAAAAGCATTAGAAATGTATAAAGCTTTGTTAGAGACTGTAGCCAATGCTAGCATTTATCTAGAAGAATTTGCTCGCAGCATGATTGGACAGGAAGAACTGCACAATCTCGAATTGAAAAAAATGCTTCGAGACTTTATCTAATAGTCAATAGTCAATAGTTCGTAGTCATAACATGGACTATTGACTTTGTTTTTGCAATTATCAAATTATATTCCTAGATAAATTTCTAACTTAACAAATTTTGTTTAAGCTGCTCACAAGTCTTCTTTATAGCATCTATACTGCCTGGATTTATCAATCCATAATAATCAAAAACATATATTCGATTATTTTGAGTTGCTCGCAGTTTTTGCCAAAAACCTTCTTTTTTAAAAGACTCTAAAATTGCTGTTTCTGAACCACCTTGAGGAGGGGTGATCAAAATAATTACCTCTGGATTGGCTTCTAAAACTTTCTCAGCCGAAAGAGTAACATAACCTGAAATTGGGCTTTGTCCTTGTAATTCTGCTGCTAAGTTTTTTACTTGGAATTTTTCTAGCAAATCTCCAGCCCAGCTATTTTTATTTGGGGCTAAAATTGGTTGACTACTAACCAAAACTAAAGTAGAAGTATTTGTCCTTGGTTCCTCTGGTAGAAAACTTTGATAACGTTCTAACAAAGATTGGGGATTAACATCAATTAATTGAGCCAATTCTTTCGTAACATCTTCCAAAGATTTCCATCTATTTACTTGAGTAAGTAAAGTAGAAATACCTAATTGCTGTATCTGTTGAATTGGTTGATTGGAAAAACCTTCTGCACCAATGACTAAATCTGGCTTGAGTGCAAGAATTTTCTCTAAATTGGGAGGACTTTGACCTTCACTGACACGGGGAATATCGTGGAATCGAGGATCATTTTTGAATAATGTACTACCAGAAATACCCACAAGCTTCGTTTGATCAAGTTGAGAGATAATATCAGTAGTAAGAGAAGAGAGTGTGACAACTCTTTTAGCAGATACTTTTGGTAATTCCTGAGAACTAGTATTAGATGTTGCGATATTTTGCGTACTTTGTGCTTGTGGCTGCTGAGTATTATTAGTATTACACGCAGTTAAGATTATGCTCAACAGAATTGCGAAAATAGACAATATCCAACGATGAAGCATATCAAAATTCCTTTTTGGGTACAGATATAGATGTTAGAGTCTAGGGTTCACTGTATATCATTTAATTTGTCAAGAATAAATCAGACCATAGGATTAATACTTTAATTGCAATGTAAAATTAGTTAACTTGGCTCGTGGTAAGAACTGTAGCTCTTACTACAAACATTCAAGAAGCAAACTACGTCATCCGTAATTAATTATGACTACTTATACTTTACAAGCAAGCCGTGAATGGTGGTCACAAAGGTGGTTAGATTTACTTGATTCCTATCGCTTTAAAAAACGTTTAGAAAGGGCAAGAATTTATTCTCGTCAAGGTAATGTTTTGAGTATTGAGTTTAAAGGCGCAAAAGTATTAGCGAGAGTCCAAGGTAGTGAAGAGGAACCTTATAAAGTTTCCTTATCTCTTGACCCATTTAGTGATGAAGAGTGGGGCTATGTAATTGAAACTATGTCCCAGAAGGCTGTATTTGCTGCCAAGCTATTAGCAGGAGAAATGCCCCAAAATATTGAAGAAGTATTTACAAGTAACGGGCTTTCTTTATTTCCCTTTACTTTGTCTGATGTCCACAGTAAATGCTCCTGTCCTGATAAAGCCAACCCTTGTAAACACGTTGGTGCAGTATATTATCAGTTAGGAGACAGATTTAGTGAAGACCCGTTTGTACTATTTCAATTACGCGGACGCACTAAAGAGAAAATTATTAGCGATTTACGTCAATTACGTAGTGCAAAATTTGAAGTTAAAGTTATAGAAACATCTGAGACTAAATTACCGATTTCTAGCACCCAATCCAATATTAAACTTGATTCATTTTGGCAATATAATCAGCCAATAGAGTCTTCTTTGGTCGTAATTGCGCCATCAACTAGCGAGACTTTATTAGATATATTAGGCGCAATACCTCTAGCAAAAGATGAAGAAAGTTCAGTAAATCTCAATTCTAGCGATGTAGTAATGAAATATCTGGAAACCCTCTACAAAGAAGTTAGCCAAAAGGCCATGTTAGCAGCCATGAATGTGGGAAGTTAATTCCTAATTCGTAATTCTATTTATCTTGAAAAGTCCAGACTCCTTCATCCCATTCTGTATCTGTCGGGGGTGATTGTAACCAATGCTGACAGCGTAGTAGGTGCAACATTGAGGCTTTGTCATGCTTATCAACTGCCAAAACATTGGCAAACTCTGCTCTTGCTAAAGGAAACTGGCGTTTGAGGTAGTATTCCCGACCTTTGTGATAATGTTCAATTACCTGCAATTGTTCACTACTAATGGGGTCAGAACGTACACCGACTAACTCATATATAGATACTGGTTCATTTCTGCCTTTGACACGAATAAAATCTAGCTCCCTGGCCCAGATATTGTCTTGGCATGGTTTAAAAGTATTATCGCTAAGAATAATGTCGCAACCATATTGCTTACTTACACTTTCTAAGCGAGAACCAAGATTCACCCCATCACCAATGGCTGTAAATTCCATGCGTTTACTAGAGCCAATATTGCCACTAATTACAGTGTCAGAGTTGATGCCAATACCAATTTTGATTCTCGGTTTATTAGCTGCATAACGCCGTTGATTAAATTCGTGTAAGCGATGGCGCATTTCTATAGATGTTTGTACTGCCATCCAAGCGTGTTCTTCTAGGGGAAGAGGGGAACCAAACACGGCCATGATGGCATCACCGATGTATTTATCGAGAGTACCTTTGTGTTTAAAGACAGCTTCTACCATTGATTCAAAATATTCATTGAGCATACTTACCACTTCTTCTGCTTCCAGATTTTCGGTCAAAGTAGTGTAGCCACGAATATCAGAAAAGAGGATGGAAACTTCTTTACGATCGCCTCCCAATTTAGCATCATCTAATTTCAGCAGTTCTTCTGCTAATTCTTGGGTCATGTAACGATACATGGTACTTTTGAGGCGCTTCTCATCACTAATATCTTCCATCACCACCAACGCGCCACAAACTTGCTGGGGGTCGCTGGCATCGGCGATGGTATTTATAGATAAATTAATGCTATGTTGTGCTGTGTCACTGCTGACGAGCGTGCGGTCAGGATAATATTGCTGGCGGCGTTTGATGTCTGTTCCGTGTAAAGCATCCCCACACCATTTACTGAAATCACCTTCTTTAATGGCGATCGCTTCACTAATTAGCTTACCTTCCAAACGGTCTTCTGATTCTAAACCCAACAAACGTTGAGCGCTTTCATTCGCAGCAATAATTGTCCCTGCTTTATCTGTAGAAATCACACCATTAGAAAGACTCCGCAGAATATCCCGTTGCATTTGCTCTTGTTGCTTGACTGTAGCGAACAACTGAGCATTTTGTAATGCCACCCCGGCTTGGATATTAAAAGCTTCCATGAACTCTTCGTCATTGCGGTCAAAACTCGCTTGGAAGCATTCGGGTGCTGATGGCCAAGAAGATGGATTATAAGGGGGGAAATCTCCGTTTTTCTTTTTATTTACCAGTTGAGTTACCCCGATTAATTCTTGGTCGCCGTTAAATACGGGCATACATAATAAACTACAGGTACGGTAGCCATTTTGCTGGTCGATTTGTTTAGCTGTTTCCGAGTCTGGATGGTCGTATAAATCAAAAGGAATGTTGAGTTTGTGACCAGATGCAGCGACTATACCCGCAAAACCTTTACCTATAGGTACACGCAACTCCCTGGTAGAACCGTTATCTTGAGTAATTTTCGTCCAGAGTTCATGGCGATCGCGGTCTATTAGCCATAAGGTACTGCGATCGGCGTTCATCAGTTCCTTGGCTTCATCCATCACCCTCTTGAGGGTATCTTCTAAATCCAGACTACTTTGGCTGAGGGACTTTACCGCCTTCATCATCGCCGCCGCCGCCCTTTGTTTTTGAGTCGCTATATAAAAGGAGCGTGACGACTCTAATATCAAGCGAATTGATGGTGCAAATTCTTGAAATAGCTGCTCATCCGCATTGCTAAAACCTTTAGTATCAATCCTTTCTGCCAGTTGTGCATCGGAGGGGCTGTAGGATTTTAATTTATTGAGTAACTGCACCACCGCTACCAATCGCCCTTGCTCGCTTAGTAAGGGTAAAGCCAACATAGTGTAGGTACGATAGCCAGTGTTTTTTTCTTGTTGTTGAGCAAAAATCGAACGGGGATCGTGATAAAAATCAAACGGTATATTAATTACTTGTTTAAAAGTAGCGACTTCACCTGCAATACCTTTGTTGGCGGGGATGCGAATTTCTAGGGAGCGATCGCCTTCTCCTGCGGCGACAATTGACCATAGTTCTTGTTTTTCTTCATCCAGTAAAAATATGGTCGTTCGGTCTGCTCCCAACAATTCCCCAGTTTTTAAGGTAATCGACTGCAACATTTCTTGCAGAATATTTTCAAACCCGTGAGAATCCAACATCGACAGGGTTTGATGCACAATCTGAAGTTTTTGCTCGACTTCTCTAACAACTTGTTTAAAAGTATCCTGAGTTAAGGGAGCAAGAAATGTAGAAATAGTACCTTTTTTGCGGGCTAGTGTGCCGACAGGAGACGAAGTTGCTGGCAAGTTTTGTTCTTGGTTCTGCACACCAATCATCAAATCGCCAGTCTCCCCAAAATTACGCTGTTGCAATGACATAGGTAATTTTTGATATAACAGGATTTAAACTTTTAAGAATTTATTTAAGTGTTGCTAAAAGCAACGAGCATGGACATTACACACAGTGTAATCTTTAGTTTAGTCAGCGTCATCCTGCTCTAATACTGGTTTTGCTGTTATCCAATAAACTGTCCCAGTCAAACCACGGTTGTATAGACGATAACGCGGAGGCGATGACGTTCCGCCCAGAGTAGCTGATCGCTAAGTTTATATTTATATCAGCACATCAAGCTATTACATACTTGACTTAATATACTCGTGACAACTCTCCCGCTAATTGCAAGCAATATAGCGGGAGCATCTCAAATTCACATAAGAGACTTGCTGCTTCACGGGCTGACTAATGTCTAAGCCTCCACAGCCAG
>NZ_JACJRF010000077.1 GCF_014697105.1 Anabaena subtropica FACHB-260
GATTATGAAGTGTATTCAGAGGTAAGTGAAGCCATGATTTATGGTTCCTTACTTCGTCTCATGGTTAGGCGATTGTCTATTTAATATTTACTTTACGAATCAGCTCTTAGACCCATTCTAGTTAAATCATGATCTTCAATTAAAACAATACTGATTTCACTCATCGTTACACTCACTGCTTCTGTAATTGCTTCTGGCAAACTTTGCTATTTTTTCAGCCACTTCTATCATTTTCCCAAACCAAAGATAGATGATATTTTGATGCGCCTGCATCCACCGATAGAAATAATAAATCTAGTCTTTTCAGGTTTTGATCAGCATAAAAATCAGGCTTTAGATATATCGCTATTTTACAAGAAAATATAAAATACTGAGACTAAAACCTATGCTTGATTATCTTATAATTATTGCTTAAGGATTAATAATAGACATTTTACTTAATCTTCTGACAAATTTTTGCCAATATATTCCCAGAATGTCAATAAATGTTAAAGATGAAAAATCAATATTTAAAAAGTAAATTAAGCTATTTTTAGCTAATAATCAAAATTTTTTAATAGGGGGACAGTGTGTGGGAATTGCAACAAATCAAACAATTCAGGAAAGCGATCGCTACTATGCAAATATTGCAGAAATGGCTCCTGTGGGAATATTTCACACAGACATAATGGGTAATTGTCTTTATGTCAACCAGCGCTGGTGTGAAATTTCTGGTCTATCTTTAAAACAATCATTGGGTCAAGGTTGGCGAGTAGCTATTCATCCAGATGATTTAAAACTCATAGAGGCACAAGCCCAACATTTTTTGCTAAATCGGGAGTCTTTGAAAACAGAATTTCGCTTGCAAAATCATCAAGGTAAAATCACTTGGGTACTGTCAGAAGCAGTAGTAGAAAATGATGATGATGGTCGGGTTGTTGGCTATATCGGCACAATAGTAGATATTAGTCAACGCAAACAAACGGAAATTACTGTCGAAGAACGGGCAAAAGAACTTATCCGCGTCAATACTATCCTGGTTCAAACTACCACTTTATTGCAACAACGCAATCAAGAATTAGACCAGTTTGCTTATGTCGCCTCCCATGATCTGAAGGCACCTTTACGGGCGATCGCTAGTTTATCAGAATGGTTAGAAGAAGACCTAGCAGACAAACTTCCCAAAGAAAACCAACATCAAATGCAGTTGTTGCGGGGTCGGGTGCGTCGCATGGAAGGCTTAATTAATGGCTTACTGGAATATTCGCGCATTGGACGTGTCCACACAGAATTAACTTCAGTCAATGTAGACTCATTACTCAAAGAAGTCATTGACTCGTTGCAACCCCCAGCAACTTTTCAGATCGAAATCCAGCCAGAAATGCCTACCTTCTTCACAAAAAAAGTTCCCCTACAACAGGTTTTTGCCAACTTAATTGACAATGCGATTCAACATCACTCCCGAACTGACGGTCGGGTAAAAATCTCAGTGCGAGACTTGGGCAAGTACTACGAGTTTAGTGTAGCGGATGATGGCCCTGGTATCCCCCTAGAATATCAGGATAAGGTGTTTGTGATTTTCCAAACTCTCGAACCACGCGATCGCAAAGAAAATACTGGGATTGGATTGGCGATCGTCAAAAAAATTGTCGAAACTGAAGGAGGTTTCATTACTTTGAAACCTGTCTCCGGGCCTGGGAGTACATTTTGCTTTACTTGGCCTAAGCGTTCTCCTGAGTAAAGCGGCTCAAGCTTATGGTACACGATGATTTTCTCCAACTCTCACCTATGGGTGAGGACGTGTGTTAAGTCGCTCTTTTACAATTGGGTTGAAGCTTAAACAAGTATTTTATTTTACTGAGTAAAAGCTTAGTCTTCTAAAGCACATAGGCTGAGTATCTGGCTAATTGCTAATCCATGAACAACTGTTCATTTAATATCTAATCTTTAGTAAAAAGCATAGTTTAAATACAAAAAATGCCAGAAAGAGTGATTAACATACTGTTAGTGGAGGATGATGAAGTTGATATTATGAATGTCAAGCGGGCATTCAAGAAAGTTAATATTACTAATCCTATTTACTTAGCAAGTAATGGTTTAGAGGCCCTCACTATTTTGCGTGGTAATCATGATCAATTTCCTAATTTTCCTCAAGAGCGGCGCTTAATTTTGCTAGACTTAAATATGCCCAAAATGGGTGGTATTGAATTCTTGCAAAAATTGAGGTCTGATCCTCAATTACGACCAACTCCCGTAGTTGTGATGACGACATCAAACCAAGATAAAGACCGTGTAGAAGCTTACAATTTAAACGTTGCTGGTTATATCCTTAAGCCTGTAACATTCTCTAGTTTTCTAGAAATGATGGTAGCACTCAACAAGTATTGGATATTATGCGAAATGCCTTAGTTAGCTAATACCAGATTGCTTAGGGTGATAATTATTTTAGCTCTGACATTGAGAACCAGGCTCAATCAAGTCAAAAGATAAGAATTTATTAAGACTATATCTAAAAACTCAAATTTTTAGTGGGATAATTTGAAACCAGAAATGTTGGAAATAAACTTGTATTTGGCATCGAAAATAAAAACCGATGGAAGAGACGCTAAAGATTTTGGTTGTAGACGATGATGATGTAGACCGTATGACAGTTCGTCGTGCTTTGATGAAAGCGGGGGTACGAATGAAACTGTCAGAAGTAAGTGATGGAAATAGTGCGATCTCTGCCTTAAGAAATACTACTTTCGATTGTGCCTTTCTCGATTATCGTTTACCAGACCAAGACGGCTTAACCTTAATTCAAACACTACGTTCCTTAAATATCAAAATTCCTTTAGTAGTTCTGACCTCTCAAGGTGATGAACAAGTTGCAGTAGATTTGATGAAAGCTGGTGCGACAGATTATTTGTCTAAATCTAGAGTTTCGTCGGAAACTTTAGCTCAGGTTTTACGCAGTGCGATACGAATTTATCGTGCGGAAATGCAGGCGGCTATTGCACATCAACAACTGCGAGAAAACCATGAGCAACTAGTGAAGAAAAATCAAGAATTAGAGCAACAACGGCAAAAAATCCAAATCCAAAACTTAAAATTATTGGAAGCATCGCGGCTTAAATCCCAGTTTCTGGCTACTATGTCTCATGAACTGCGGACACCAATGAATGCCATTATTGGGTTTTCGCAAATATTATTACGTCCTAAATTCGGCAATCTTACAGATCAACAAGCCGACATGGTAGAACGTATTCTCAATAATGGGAAGCATCTATTGATGCTACTGAATGAAGTTTTAGATTTCTCAAAATTGGAAGAAGGACAATTAGAACTGAAGCCAGAATTATTTAATTTAACCAAAGTAATTAATGTCGCAGTTGGAGAAATGCGTTCTCTAGCTGAAGCAAAAAAGCTGTCTTTGTTAGTGCATATTGACTTACAAAATCCTTGGGTTGTCAATGACCCCATGCGTATTAAACAAATTTTAATAAATTTATTATCTAACGCTATTAAGTTCACAGAGTCTGGTAGTATTTGGATTGAGGTAGAAGATATACCAGGAAATGGGGTGGCGATCGCAGTTAAAGATACGGGTATTGGCATAGCATCTAAAGATTTTAAACATATTTTTGAAGCTTTCCGACAAGTAGATCAAAGTATTACTCGTAAATATCCAGGGACAGGCTTGGGGTTAGCCATTATTAACTCACTAGTGCAAATGATGAATGGTAAAATTTTTCTAGAAAGTCAATTGGGAGTAGGTTCAATATTCACAATTGAATTACCAAAACAATTGGCATTGTCAAATTTATCCATACCATCTTCTACTTTGCAACTAGATAGTAAAAGTATGATTAGTGCGAATCAAAACCCAATCCAGTCTCAGCCTAAATCTAACCACCTATCAGTAAGAAACTTCCAAATAAAAAAATAATCGATTGCTTTGATGAGCAAGACGAAAGGAAATTTGATAGTTGTATTAGACGCAGGAATAGAGTAATTTAATTTTTGGATGTCTCTGAAAATATCCGAATCTCAAATTATAAATTATTATCACAAAACTTTATTATCATGTCTGTTGTGGAAAATTCTAAAATTGATCGAATTTTGGCTGTTGATGATACTAGAGATAATCTGATTTTGGTGCAAACAATTTTAGAAAGTGAAGGCTATGAGATTGATTTAGCAAGTGATGGCATTTCGGCTTTGCAAAAAGTTGAAGACTCTCCACCAGACTTAATTTTGTTGGACGTAATGATGCCAGGGATCGATGGTTACGAAGTGACAAGACGTATCCGTAATAACCCAGCCATCAACTATATTCCCATTTTGTTAATTACAGCCTTTCACGAATCGAGTGTAGTAGAAGGATTAGATGCAGGTGCGGATGATTTTATTCGCAAACCATTTGATACAGATGAATTATTAGCTAGAGTGCGATCGCTACTACGCCTCAAGCACAGTTTGGATGAACAACGCAAAATGGCGCGTCAAAGGGAAGACTTTGTTTCGCGCCTAACTCACGATTTACGCACACCGTTAGTTGCATCTGATCGGATGTTGGATTTGTTCCAACAAGAAGCCTTTTGTAAAATTTCGCCAGAAATGAAACAGGCGATCGCTGTCATGATTCGCAGTAATCAAAATTTAATGCAAATGGTTAACACTTTGCTAGAAGTGTACCGTTTTGAAGCGGGTAAGAAAACATTAAATTATGAAAGCTGTAACTTAAAGGAAATAGCTCAAGAAGTAGTGAGCGAACTTACCACTTTAACTAATGAGAAAGGTATCACGCTCAAAATAGATAATAGCAATATAGATAATTCAGCAGAGAAAGCTGGTGTAGTAATGGGCGACCCCCTAGAACTACGCCGGGTATTATATAACTTAGTTGCCAATGCCATCAAATTTACCGACAATGGCGGCATTGAAATTCGCTTTTTTGAAACTAATAATCATTGGCTAACAATCGAAATCGAAGATACAGGTTATGGGATTGCACCTGAAGACCAAGCCACCATTTTTGAGCGATTTCGTCAAGGAAGAAATAAACGTTCAGGTAGTGGCTTAGGCTTGCATTTATCCAGCCGCATCGTTGAAGCCCATGAAGGTACAATTAGTCTGACTTCCGAAGTAGGAAAAGGTAGTGTATTCACAGTTAAACTACCTAAAAATACTTAAATTCCATCGCTTTGGCGAATTTCATCGTATTTGGCACGGACTGTTTGTATATCTTGCCACATTAGCCATTTAGGACTACCTTGTTCCTTAGAAGGATTACGCAATAAATAGGAAGGATGAAAAATGGGCATACATAAACGTCCTTCCCACTCTATCCACTGACCACGAATCTTTGTGATTGCTCGTTTCTCGCCAGTCAGACCTTTAACGGAGGTTGCACCTGTGAGCAAAATAATTTTGGGGTCAACAAGGCGTATTTGTTCTAATAAATATGGTAGACAAGCTGCCATTTCATGAGGAGTGGGAACGCGGTTATTGGGTGGTCGGCATTTATTGATGTTAGCTATATATACATCATGCTCAGTATTTAAGCCTACCGAAGCTAAGATTTTATCAAGCAACTGACCTGATCTACCGACAAAAGGTAGACCCGTTTCATCTTCATTTTGACCTGGTGCTTCTCCCACAACCATAATGGGCGCTTTGAGATGTCCCCGTCCGACAACAGCATGAGTACGGGTGCTACCCAATTCACAACGCTGGCACTGATTACAATGCTGTGCCAACTCGTTCATATTCGTATAGGTTCCGGGGGGAACAGGAATTTTGGCATCTGTGGGAATCAGCTCTCGTTGATCAAAGTTTGATTCTTCGTTAAAGAGACTGAGTTGGATTTCGCTACTCATGAAAATCTGGATAATTGGCTTAGTAGCCGCTAATTTGTCTGAGTTTAATGAGTTATGGCTTTTGCAAGATATTTCTCAGACGGATACTGTTAGTAAGAACTGATGTTGACTAGATTCTTATTGTATCAGTAATTATTTACCCCGATCTACTTAAGTATCGCTGCCTATACCTTGTTGATATTGCATTGCTTTGGCATAATCTCCTAAGGCATAGCAAGCTATTTTCAGACTAGCCAAAGCTTGTTCTTCAATGCGGTGGTCTTTAAGGCTTCTCGCTAACAACAGGCGTGCTTCATAATAGATGATCGCTTTGCTATGGTCTCCTAAAGCTTCGCAAGCAACCCCTAAACTGCCGAGAGACTGTTCTTCACTACGCTTATCTTTAAGTTCTCTAGCTAATTGCCAGCGTTTTTCATAATATTTAATTGCTTTAGCGTAATCGCCTATGGCATAGCAGGCATTACCCAGATTTTTCAGCACTTGAGCAGCACTACGAGGATTGTTTAAAGAAAGTGCTATTTTGACACACTTTTCATAGTAGGCGATCGCTTTTGGGTAATTGTCCAAAGCATACCAAGTATTGCCCAGATTTTTCAGGATTTGTTCTATACCCCAGTTATCTTTGAGTTCTTGGACAATTTTGAGGCTTTGCTCTTGATACTCAATCGCTTGGATAAAATTACCAGCAGCTTTGTAAACCAATCCCAAATTATTTAAGGCTGCAACCTGACTGCGCTTGTCTTGTAAATTTTGAGTTAGTTGCAAACACGCTTGGAGAAATTCAATAGCTTTGTGATGGTCGTTCAGATGACGGTAAGCATTACCCAAATGAGACAGGACTTGCATTCGTATTAATAGGTTTGGGGTGTCTGTCAAGGATAAACACTTTTGGGAGTAAGAAATCACATTTCTATAATCTCCTGAGGTGTAAGCTATTAATGCCAATAAAGAAAGCACTTGTTCTTGTTGTTGCACATCCCCAGCTAACTGAAACATCTCTAGGGATTTTTGTAACGACTTTATGGCTGTTATCAAATCCCCTGCTTGCTGTTGTTGAATTCCTTGCCGCAGTAACTTGGATGCCTCTGATGAATGGTTGTCATTTTCTTGGGAAGCCAGAAATTCTTTTGGTACACCTTGGTCAAATTCATAAGTAATTGTGTTGCGCCTTACTTGTTTTAAATATTTGGCAACTTGTACAGGAACCTTATTGTTAATGTTGTTGTTCCCTTCAACGTTTGACATTGACCAATTCCTGTTAACTGGGGTTATGTATTTAGTGTTCCCCAAAATCAGCCGCTTCTTTCACGCACAATACTGATAGTGGTTTTCATGTCGGTAAAATAACTACTTTAATTCCCAATACTTAGCTTCAACGTCCCTTTTTCCTGCTAGTTTTTACTTATAGCTGTTTCTAATTGCATGAGGTACGTAACCTCAACGAGATGTACCTCACTAAAACGAGAAACGCTATATGTCAGATGTGCAGAGGAATTAGCAATGCAAAGACAGTTGGAACCAGAAGTGATGGACAGTTGGCAGGAAGCCAGTGAATATGACGCAATGGATTTTACTGAAGTAAACACTGCCTTTGCTGAGGAAGCCGTGGTTCTCGGCCCGCCAGAACAGGGTTTAGTCTTGGATGTGGGTACTGGCCCTGGTCGGATTCCAGTTTTAATTTGTCAAATGCGCTCCCAGTGGCAGTTAGTTGCGATTGATATGGCTCAAAATATGCTGAAAATTGCTGCACAGCACGTCCAGCAAGCTGGGTTACAAGAACATATTCGCTTGGAACTAGTGGATGCGAAACTTTTACCTTATGAGGATGGAATATTTGATCTAGTTGTCTCCAATAGCCTAGTTCACCATTTACCTGACCCTTTACCTTTTTTTGCAGAAATCAAGCGCGTCTGTAAACCTCACGGTGGTATTTTCATCCGTGATTTATTTCGTCCTGAGGATGAAGCAACTATGAATGCTGTCGTGGCGAGTATTGGCGATGAATACGACGACTATCAAAAAAAATTATTTCGTGATTCTCTCCACGCTGCTCTGACGTTGGATGAGGTTAATCATCTGATTGTAACAGCAGGTTTAAGGGGAGTGCAGATTTATCAGTCAAGCGATCGCCATTGGACTGCTCAACGCAGTTGGACTTCATCTAATTAGAAACATTATGCTGTTCAAGGGTTATCTATTTATTGGTGTTTTTGTATTCCAAATTTGTTCAAATTCGGCTCTAGTGATGCCAAATTCCCGTAAATCCTCATTATCTAGAGGCTTATCACACAACATTCCATAATTATCGGCAAAATGGTTGTCATCATAAGACAAGACATTACCGTTTTCGTAAACTTCTATTTGTCGTGTAGCACACAAATCACTACCTACTTGTATCACTTCTATAAAGTAGGTACTAGTTCCCCAGCTATCAAACTCTCCACCAAGGGTTTCGTCCCAGAACCATTTACAATATTTTTTTTCTTTGGTTGATGAAGACATAATTTATTTACTCCTATATGTAGACTAATACTTTCAAGGTACTCTAAAAGAATATGGTTGTGTGTCTGAGCCACTATTTTGGCTAGAAATTAACTTAGTCAATAATTAGGTAAGGTTAAAAGCACAGATTAATAATATAAAAAGACACAAAAAATACTTTGCGTCTTTTATATAGAGTATGTAATTAAAGGTCAACATTTCCAAAACTACAACTGAGCAAATTAACTAAGTGGGCTGTCGCCAGCACCAGTTAAAGAGTGCGCCACCTGCTAAAAATTTGACTACTTCTAGTAGAAAGTAACTACCGTGTAGTAGATTCATCTTTATGGGAACAGTATATGCTGTATCAAATAAATTTAGATTAACTCCAACAGCAGACATTTGTGGAGTGAAGAAATAAGTATTTAATAGAGCGATCGCTAGCAGCATGAGGGCGACTATTGTACTTTTAGTTTCCCAGTGGTCATGAGTTTTTTTCCAAACTAGTACACCAGTCAAGACTACAGCCGCAGATAACAATTCTAAGCGATTAAAACTCCAAAAAATTACATAACCTGCTGTAGTAAAACCTGCTTGGCTCATCATTCCTGACAGATAGAGACTAGGCATAATTACCCAATCTAAAATTAGGCTAGCACTTAGCCAAAAGCCAAGAGCAAACAAGATAGCGGTTTGCCAACTTGGATGCTTGAATTCAACTTTAGAAATAGCATTCATAAGAATAATTGCTGGGTTTGTCTTTTTAGTTTCTAACTTTTATAGTAACTTTGACAACAGATATCAATTAAGTTTTATAAAACAATTGTATTTTTAAGTAATAATAGTTATCTTTGCAATATTTTAATAATAAATATTAATTTTCCTGGCTAATTATTTAGCTATTAAACAAGGTATAATTACTATCTAATTGGTAAAAAAAAGTAAAGTCATGCGCCTTGCAGTATTTTTGGGTATAGCGATCGCCAGTGTAGCAATACTCAAAGAATGTACCATTCCATCGAGTCAAGCAATTCAGTTGCGAGATGGTACAGTCTATTTTGTCCAACCGCCGCGCCTTGTGGACACTGCAACGACCTACAATCAAGTTAATGTCTGGGGTGCAACATACTATTTCACAGTCAGCTTGCCAGAAAACGCTAGCGAACCCTTACAACAGATAACAATTCACCAGCATCAGGGAGTAGATAATATTCGCTTCGACCTCAAAAACAGTTTTGCTTTTGAAGGTACACGCTCCCGCAAAGGACAGAAAATCGGATTAAAAGATGCGACTAATAATCGTCAAACTAGAACTGTATCCATAACATTTGATCCGCCAGTATCTCCAGGTAAAACCATAACTATTGGCTTAAAACCTTGGCAAAATCCAGCAGTCTCAGGAGTTTATCTATTTGGGATTACAGCCTTTCCCCCTGGTGAAAAAACTCACAGCCAATTTCTCGGTTTTGGCAGGTTGCATTTTTACAATCACAGGAGTAACCATTTTCCCTTCCTATATAGGTGATGATTACTGAAGTGTTGTTTGCCTACTCCACTGTTTCAAAGAGCAATAGTCTTCATATTCCCAGCAAAATTTTTACGAAAAGAGGCTTTCGTGCAGATGTTTTACTGAAAGATAAAATGTTGATATTAAATACCGTGTTATTAAGAATTCAGCTACTCAGAAGGTATGTTGACGGAAGACCAGATGGGCAATTGATTTACCGAAAAACTGGGTTTAAAGCCCCGTCCTTCATTGTTGATGAGGGCAGTAACCTAGAAGTCGAAGTTAAGACGGGTAAAATCGCTGGCTTCTGAAAAATAAATTTAGGGTTTAAAAAAAAGCTCTTGCTGTTACACAAGAGCTTAAAAAGCGTTTGATTGTCAGTGATGAAAGAAAATTTGCAACCTAGTCAAGGTCACTCATAGCCATTGCTGGTTCATTCTCACGGTCGATACCCTTCTCGAAACCACCAGCCGCAGCGCGAGCGCGTCCAGCGTGCCACAAGTGACCAATTAAGAAGAAGAAGCCTAACACGAAGTGAGAAGTAGCCAACCACGCACGAGGAGAGACGTAGTTGAAGGAGTTAATTTCGGTAGCCACACCACCCACAGAGTTCAAAGAACCCAGAGGAGCGTGAGTCATGTATTCAGCAGCGCGACGAGCTTGCCAAGGCTGAATATCGTTCTTGATTTTGTCTAAGTCAAGACCATTAGGCCCGCGTAGAGGCTCTAACCAAGGACCTTGGAAGTCCCAGAAGCGCATGGTTTCACCACCGAAGATGATTTCACCAGAAGGAGAGCGCATCAAGTATTTACCAAGACCTGTGGGGCCTTGTGCAGAACCGACGTTAGCGCCTAAGCGCTGGTCACGAATCAAGAAGGTCAAAGCTTGAGCTTGAGAAGCTTCAGGACCAGTGGGGCCAAAGAATTCGCTGGGGTAAACAGTGTTGTTATACCAAACCATACAAGAAGCGATAAAGCCCATTAAGGACAAAGCGCCTAAGCTGTAGGAAAGGTATGCTTCACCAGACCAAATGAACGCACGACGCGCCCAACCGAAAGGCTTGGTGAAGATGTGCCAGATACCGCCAGATATACAAAGTAAAGCAACCCAAATGTGTCCGCCAATCACATCTTCCATGTTATTAACGCTCACAATCCAACCTTCGCCACCGAAGGGAGCCTTGAGCAAATAACCGAAGATAATAGCTGGGTTAAGTGTAGGGTTAGTAATTACACGTACATCACCACCACCAGGGGCCCATGTGTCATAGACACCGCCAAAGAACATTGCTTTCAATACCAACAGCAACGCACCGCATCCCAGGATGATCAGGTGGAAGCCGATGATATTGGTCATCTTGTTCTTGTCTTTCCAGTCATAACCAAAGAAAGAAGAGTATTCTTCTAAAGTTTCTGGGCCACGAACTGCGTGGTAGATACCACCAAAGCCTAATACAGCAGAAGAAATTAGGTGAAGTACACCAACAACAAAGTAGGGGAAGGTATCAATGACTTCACCACCAATGCCCACACCCCAACCAAGGGTAGCGATGTGAGGTAGCAAGATTAAGCCCTGCTCATACATTGGTTTTTCTGGAATGAAGTGAGCGACTTCAAATAAGGTCATCGCTCCGGCCCAGAATACAATTAAGCCAGCATGAGCAACGTGAGCGCCCAGCAGTTTACCGGATAAGTTAATTAGGCGAGCATTACCAGACCACCAAGCAAAACCGGTTGATTCTTGGTCGCGTCCGCCGCCTAAGCTATTAGAGAGCGTTACCACGTGGTAGTACCTCTTCGGGGAATACAAATTTTTCGTGAGGCTGATCTTGAGGAGCCATCCAAGCGCGGATACCCTCGTTGAGCAAAATGTTCTTGGTATAGAAAGTTTCAAACTCTGG
>NZ_JACJRF010000078.1 GCF_014697105.1 Anabaena subtropica FACHB-260
ATACAACAACTATTCGAGCAATTAACATTTGAGCAGGTAATGTCTATCTCCTCTTATAACTTTATTTTAGAAGCTCTTTTCTATGCAGCTTCATATTAAATTGGTATAAGCTTTCGATATATTCTTGAACAATAACATCCACCCATTGTCCTTCTATTTTTTGATAGCGATGAGGCTGTTCCTCACTAAGTTTTCCCAGTCTTTTCTCTGTTTTCCACTCTTCAAAACCACAAAAAATCTCTCTCATTACAAAAAAATCGGGATAATGACTGATAGTTGTGGCTTGTTTACCTTGTGGTGAGCATTTAATACTGAATTTAATCGGTTGATCCCAATATTCTAAAACTTGATCGTCATATTCATAAAATTGAGTCATAGCTGGTAATTCAACAGTATGAGACTCAAATTGAATCGTTCTACCCATCTTTGAGCTAGCATAGAAACCATGAACGTTTCTTCCTCCTCCTTTGACTTTACGAGCAGGTGGGGAAGTCCTAATTTGGTTAACCAAATCTCTTTGTTGTTGGGAGAGTCGCAAACTATTACACCATGCTTGAAACTCGACATCGTAGAGCATGGTTATCTCCTCTAAAATTAGTACATTTTTACTTATAAAAACACCATAACAGGTTCAGACTATTTCGGCAATGTCAAACTTTAAAGTTGCTATTTCGGCAAACTCAGGCTTTAAAAACTGGTTATCTTAAGATATTCTTGGAACCAAGTTACTAGGATTTTAGAGAATGTGGTGGCAAAATCAAACTTTAAAGTGCGGCAAAACCAAGCTTAAAATGACATTTGTGTTTGACTTTACCCATAACTTTGCCGCAACGGCAAGCTTATGGGTAAAGTCAAATTCGGCAAGACTATACTGCCTGCTTTGTAGGTTTGTGCGATCGCTACAATTTCTTTAGCTAATAAGTTGTGCTTTTAGGACTCAGTACAATAGCTATATGTTCACTTACTCAATTAAAGACTTGGTGTTTTGCCAGTTTGTGCTTGTGTTTCAATTGGCTGAACGTCGCTGTAGCCCATTTCTCCGGCGATAGTTCGGAATATGGACATTTGTGCTTCAAAATCTAATCCTTCAATTTGTGAAAGTAGATTGTTGATTGCTTCGGTAGGCTTATAAGTATCGGGCATTCCTACCACTGTATCGCCCATAGCTACAGCCCAAACATACCAAACTAATAACTGATTATTTTCTTTTAAAGCTCCATAGGCGCGGGAATATTCTGTATCTTCACAGTTAACAATTTCCCTCATAATTGTTAGTTGTTGCTCATCTGATAATTCAAAAAAATTCCCTAATAAAAGAGGAGCTAATTCTGGTTCAGCTGCTGCGGGTGCTGCTGGAGTGATAGAATCACCCATTTTTTCATAAACATAATAGAACCAAGCTAACTTAGCATCAGTATCTAATTTATTAAAAGCTTCGACTAAATTACGGG
Source organism: Anabaena subtropica FACHB-260 (assembly GCF_014697105.1). Taxonomy (GTDB): domain Bacteria; phylum Cyanobacteriota; class Cyanobacteriia; order Cyanobacteriales; family Nostocaceae; genus Trichormus; species Trichormus subtropicus. The sequence continues at coordinate 1,452 of NZ_JACJRF010000078.1, forward strand.
TTTCATTACTTAGAGCTTGGGAAATATTCTTTTCGTAACTAGCAGTCATAACTCATATCTCCAAATAAATTTTAAGTTCTTTAAATAATAATTAGCAAAATTTAATCTTTATTATCAACTTTCCAGAGAAATAATTAGATTAATTACATCTAGGTAGTTATATCTATCTTTTAATAGAGGTAATAATCTTTCTAGAGGGAGCTAGAAAGCAGCTAGTTACCTTGTTATTATCGCTACAACAATTGTAAAAATAACTTAAGGTCTTAGCTATGTCTGAAGAAATAAAACCTAATGCTATGAAAGCTCCTACCCATGATGCACAGTTGGCTGCTGAAAATATAGCTAGTGGTGAAGAAAAAGCACCAAAGGTTGACTTTGACGCTGATTATGCAGCAGCACAGCAATTTAGTGTTAGTGAAATTGACCGCACCGATGAGGGTGCTATTGCTGCTGAAGCGGCTACTGCGCCTCAACAGGAAGTTTCTAAACCTGAAGAAACAAGAAGCAAAACTCAATCAACAGGTAATCCGGATGATTATATGGAGTTAGCAAAAGAAGTTGGTGCTTCTAGAGATGAAGCAGTAACTAATGTCAGCGATGATTTAGTCAAACAAGCTATAAACAAAGGTCAAGCGAAAAAATAGTTATATAGATGGTATTTAAAGCTTAGGCTTTTTACATGACAAGAAGTGGGTAGTAAAAATCATTACTCCCCACTTCTTACTCATAAGCCTAAGTTACATTTTTGCCTTTAGAGTGGCAATACCCCTGGACGACCATCTTGAACGACAAAAGAAGCACGATTACTAATTGTGCCGTCTAAGGTGGTGACGTTAGACATTACTAAAAAATCTGATTTCCAAGTTGTGGGAGTTACAGAGCAACGAACATATCCTCGTTGATTGTTGTAGAACTTGATGTGGGGGTTATCAGGTAAGTAAGCTAAAACGTTGGGATTAGCGTCGTTACCATTGCCTCCAGAACTGATTGAGGTACAAATAAACTCACTAGCAAGGGTAGCAGATTCTGGGTTGTCGAAGTCTGCTTTTAGATCCATTGCCCAGTTATTATGAAGATCACCGCCTAAAGAAACTACGTTAGATGGCTGACGTTGTTCGATGAAAGATAATAGGCGATCGCGAGAAGCTACATAACCATCCCACTTATCCATGCTATAAGTCCCACCTTCCCCTGGTGTCGTATCTCTCTGAGCAATGGGGACTTGTTGTGCAAGGATATTCCATTTCGCAGCTGATTGATCTAAACCATCATATAGCCACTGTTCTTGTGCTTGGCCAGTAATGGTTGCTTGTGGAGCCAAATTCTCTGGACAACGCGCTCTAGTACCATCACCACAAGGTTGATCTGTGCGATATTGACGGGTATCTAAGACATGGAATGTAGCCAGATTACCAAAGTTTAACCGACGATAAAGCTGCATATCAGGGCCTACTGGTCGGGAGAAGGGGCGTAGAGGCATATGTTCGTAGTAAGCTTGATATGCAACTGCTCGCCGTTCTAGGAAGATGGCTCTATCTTGGTCTGGTTCAGTATCGATTTGGGAAATATCATTGGCATAGTTGTTTTCTACTTCGTGGTCATCCCAAGTGACAATCCAAGGGAAAGCAGCATGAGCAGCTTGGAGATGGACATCAGTTTTATAGAGGGCATGACGATTACGATATTCTTCTAGGGTGATAATTTCTGGACTATTGTGTCGTCTGGGACTATTGACGTTGGTAGTAATACCGCCCTCATAAATATAGTCACCAGCATGGAATACTAAGTCGAGGTCATCCTGAGCCATGTACTTATAAGCTGTGTAGTATCCTTGCTCATAGTGCTGGCAGGATGCTAAAGCAAACTTTAAGTTATTTGAGTAGCTACCTACCGCAGGAAATGTCCGAGTACGACCAATAGGACTAGATTCACTACCAACAAGGAATCGATACCAATACCAAGTATTTGGTGTCAGTCCTTCTACTACAACTCGAACTGAGTGAGCTAGTTCTGGTGTTGCTAGTACAGTTCCTCTGGAGATAATGCGCCTCATATTCGCATCGGTTGCTACTTCCCAGCGAATTGGTACATTTACAGGTGGCATTCCACCACCATCTAGAGGTTCTGGTGCTAGACGAGTCCAGATAACTACGCTGGTGTCGTAGGGATCACCTGATGCCACACCTAATTTAAAAGGATAATCAGAAAATCTGCCTGTGGCGATCGCTCTTTGATGAGGAAATTGATTAGCGATCGCAAAACCAGTAAATGCTCCGGCTCCAATAATTAAATTACGTCTTTTAATGCGAGTTTGGAGTAACTGTCCGAAATTTTGGTTGTTTGCCATACCGTTTTTTGCTCCTAATCAGCAGGTCAGTTTAAATGTTGAATTGGCTGAAATTTCTCTGATTTGTTATGAAGTTGCGTTCAACTATCATTGCTATACTTCAAAACAAAAGTTATGCTTTGAGCTTCTTTATTAACTTTGCTTTTTTGTTAAGCATTAAACCAAGACTAAAAGCTACAAAAGTACTAATGGCAGTGGTGGGTTCAGGCACTTGTGAATAAGTAACTGTGCCAGAGATAATTTCCCCATCTGAAGAGGTTGTCGGGAAAATTGTAAAATCCTCACCAGCAATTTCGTAACTGATAGCAGGATTAGCCTGGTCATTAAACAGATAGTTTAATGCTAAAGATCGCTGTCCTGTTGAGAAGATAGTGGTGTATACAATAGGAAAATCTGGATAGCCAATATCGTCTTTTTCTGTATAAACGTAGGAGTCACCATCAAATTGGAAGAAAAGTGACTCAACTTTTGTCATCGGATTGGCTTGATTGGCAAAATTTGCATTATCAAAACTAAAAGATCCATTACCTCTAGCTGTGGGACTTTCAACGGTGAAAGTATAGTTAATAATTGCCGCAGATGCAGACTGGACATCTACAGTAGCGACACCCAAGGCAAAGCCAGCAGCAACAAGCGCTACTTGTGAAAATAATTTCATCTCAGTTTTCCCCATGATAAATTTTTGCCAGCTATACAACTTGCAAAATATACAAAATTCTTTGCTCCCTTGAATTTTTTTCAAGGTATGATTGCATCACTGTTTCAAATAGTGATGCAATTAGCTCTTGCTTGAGACAATCTTATTTTGGACTCATGAGTTTAAGCTGACTTTAATGATAGGTAAAATAATTTTTTTAGCTTTAATGAACAAGTATTAATTATTTTTAACAATATCTAATAATTCGCTTGGTTGGTGAATTAAAAAATCAGGATTTTGTTTAGCTAATACTTCGGGAGAATTAAAACCCCAAGTTACGGCAATTACTTTAATGTTAGCTTTTTTAGAGGCTTCGATATCTCTGGTTTCATCTCCAACATATATTACTGTCTGAGGTTTGAATTGTTTTTGCCTCAGGACATTATTAATTATGGTTGTTTTACCAAAAATTGTCACACCTGAATAGATAAAATCAAATAGAATATCTAACTCATTGTTTCTGAGGAAAGCCGTGACGTTTTCTCTAGAATTAGATGTAATAATTCCTAGCTTATAATCATTTTGTTGTAGTTCTAATAGTGCTTCTTTAATGCCAGGAATGGGTTTTAATTCATGAATTTTATTTTTTAATTCTGATTTCACCTTTTTAACTAAAAAAGGTATTTTTATTAGAGAAACTCCTGAGTACTTGATAATTTCTCTAGATGAAAAATTCCGGAGAAGAGTTAATTGCTCTGGGGTAATTTGCATATAACCAAAATCTACCGCTAGGCGATTGGCAATACTGACAAGAGCATCTACGGTGTCCGCAATCGTGCCATCAAAATCAAAAATGATTACTTTTTGGGTCATTATTTCGCTTGGATGCGTCTAGATTAGCACGGGCATTCCGTCTTAACATTTCTGGCTTAATTCGCCGTAATGCTGATGCCGGAAATTGTTTATCCCACTCCTCATCTGAGATTTGCGCTAATTCTACCAGCTTAGGCGCAATATTTTCGGGATATGGTTGAAAATCTACCACATCTGTTGTTTGAGCGAAACGCTGATTCCAAGGACAAACATCTTGGCAAATATCACAACCAGCTACCCAGCCTTGCATTTGGGGTGCGATCGCCTCTGGTAATTTTTCTGCCCGATTCTCAATGGTATGATAGGCGATGCACCGATTAGCATCTACTACAAACGGCTGAGTGATCGCACCGGTAGGACACGCATCTAAGCAACGAGTACAGCTACCACAGTGTTCTGTATGGAGGCGATCGCTTTCTAGTTCCAAATTTGTCACTACCTCACCCAAGAATACCCAAGAGCCATACTCTCTGGTGATTACATTACCATTTTTCGCTATCCAACCAATGCCTGCTCGTTGCGCCCATACTTTATCTTGTACTGGGCCTGTATCTGCATAGTAACGAGCTTGAATACCTGCATCTAGCGATTGTAACCAAGTTGTGAGTGCTTTGAGTTTCTTGTGCATCACCTTGTGATAGTCCCTTCCCCAGCCATAGCGGGAAATTTTGGCGTATTCTTCGCCATTAGGACGTTGATGTGGGGTGTAGTAATTTAAAGCCACGCATATAAGCGATCGCGCTTCTGGCATGATCAAGTTAATATCACTGCGCTTCGGGTTATTCATCCACTCCATATCGGCGTGATAACCCGCATTTATCCATGATTGTAGCCTGTCGGCTTCTATATTTTTACTTGCATCTACAGCAGCAATGCCTACTTTATGAAAGCCTATCTCTTTAGCTTTCTCTTTTACCACACTGCTGCTAACTACGGAACAGTAGTTCATTTGTATAACCAAATTTTGCCAAACTGGCAGCCCTTTGATTATACATAAGTTAGTCAAGAATTGGGTTCAATATTTTCTACTCATGCTATTTGTAAATTTTATTTGCAGTTTATAAAGAAATAATGCAATATTGAGTATCTATATCTTTCCAACCTCAATGTCATACCAGTTTTAGTTCCTAGATAAAAATCTGGGAACTAACTCTTACTTAAGTAAGATGGTCTGTTATTGGTAATACAACCCCATAGCAGCTTTTTTTATATGTACTTTTTCATTTAGATTGAGTTTTGTGGTCAGTACTTTAGAGTTGTGAAAAATTAGGACTCTAGTCCTGACTACGAATTTAAAATTTATGCCTTACTTACAGGTCATTTTATGAAAGCTGCTAAATCTTTACCTAATATCCAGACAGATGTAATTGTAGGAATCACAGAGCCTACAATCCTAAAATATTTTGCCACCCTCAACGCTGGAGAATTTACAGCAACAGCCGCTTTGTTTGCTGCTGATGGGGTGATGTATCCGCCCTTTGAATCTGGTATTGTGGGGCCGGATGCGATCGCTGCTTATTTAGAAGAAGAAGCCCAAGGTATTAAAGCTGATCCTCGTGAAGGGCTACTTGAGACTTCAGAAGATGGACAAATCCAAGTACAAGTGTCTGGCAAAGCTCAAACCTCTTGGTGTGGTGTGAATGTTTTATGGCTGTTTACTCTCAATCCAGAAAAACAGATTACCTACACTCAAATAAAACTCTTAGCTTCTCCCCAAGAATTACTAGCTTTGCGTCCTGAGCAGTAGTAGTATGATTCCTTGATGTCCTTATCTATCTGACTACTGCCATAACTAATCTTCTTGAGATACCGTATCATCAGTTGGCTCATGATCTGGTTTATCATCTGCCCAATAATCATCTTCTACTGACGAGTTAGAAACTATAACTAACTCAGCCTCTTTTGAGTGTTCATGTCCCCATTCATCTAAAACATCTTTAATTAATACTTCCTGCACCCAAATTTTGGCGACAACAGTTAGGGGTAATGCCAAGAATAATCCTAAAAAGCCGAAGAAGGTGACAAAGAATAGCTGGGAAATTAGCGTCACGGCTGGAAGTAAGGAAACTTGTTGCGCCATAACTACAGGGGTGATGAAGTTGCTCTCAACCTGTTGGATAATAAAGTAGAGAATCAAGACAAGAACCACTTTCCAAGGACTATCTAAAAGTGCGATCGCCATTGCTGGGACAACGCTCAATGTCGGGCCGAGATTGGGAATCAGGTTCAAAAATCCTGCTAAAACCCCTAAAGCCAGTGCTGCTTTTACACCCAATACGGATAAGCCAACTACACTCATCAGTCCGACTACACCCATCGCAATTACAGCGCCTGTCACCCATCCTTCCAAAGAGACTTCGCACTGATCTAAAATCCCGTCTACCCGTCGGCGATAAAAGGAGGGAAATAACCGGACAAATACTTTGCGGTAGGCTAGGGGTTCTACCAGTAACATCCCTGTTAAAACTAGTACTAAGAGAACTTTGAGAACTACTTCCAATGAGCCAGAAACAATGGCGAAAGAACTTCCCAAAACCCTATTGATCAAGGGCTGTGCTTCTTTGATCAGACCATTAAGATCAGGGATGTACGGAACTAGCTGGGGAGGAATGCGAGTTCTTAGTTCGTCAACCCAACTATTAAAGCGTTCAAAACCTTGGGGAACTCGATAGGTAAGTTCATTAAACTGCTGGGCGAAAGGCGGTACAATCAGCCAGAAAAAACCGATCACACCTGCAAAAAAGATAGCCACTGCCAGCAGAACCGCCAATCCCCGCTTCATGCCAGAACGTTGAAAGCGTTTCGCCAAACGATTTAAGGTAGTGGCTAAAACAACTGCGGCAAACATCAGCAAAAGTACTTCCCGAATTTGCCACAATATATATAAAGAGAGAACTAAGGCGATTAAGCCAATCCATTGACCAAGGTTCACAGGCTGACTCCCAGCTGTTGATGTGATGCAAATTACACGCTACTCCAGGCTGATTTTAGCAACTCTGGCTGAATAATTTAGTTAATTTTGTTTTTGGATTTGAAATCGCCAGAACAAAGCGATCGCCACAATTATAGTCGGAGACAAAACTAAAATCAGGGCGTTAGTTGCTGTCTCTGGAATCGGCCAAATGGGCGCAGCATATTTAATTAATACTGACAGCAAAGCCGACATTATAAGCAATTTAAGAACAAAACTTAGTTGATTTTCCATATAAGTACGGCAATACACATTTTCAGGAGGGTATCCACTAATTTAAGCTGCACGATCAAATTTCTACAATAGACCTAAGAGTACACAAAAATTTACCAAAAAATAAGGAGGAGAAGACACAGGGGGAAAAACTAATGACTAATCACTATTGTTGAGGTTATCAAAATGCCTGTTGAAACTGATAAAAAAAATCAAATAAAACCGCCGAGATTAAGGCAGTTTGGCGGCAGTTTTCTGATTCTGCTGACCTTGTTGTTACTGCTGAATTTTATTGTTCCTAGTTTTTCTGGCCCTCGCTTACCACAAGTTCCTTATAGTGAATTTATCACTCAAGTACAAGCTGGTAAGGTAGATCGGGCAATTGTGGGAGGCGATCGCATTCAATATGCAATCAAGACTCAAACCCCAGATGGTAAAGTAACTGAACAGGTATTTGCTACCACACCAGTAGCGATTGATTTAGACTTACCTAAGATTCTCCGCGATAATAATGTAGAGTTTGCCGCACCACCACCAGACCAAAACGGCTGGATTAGTACTCTCTTAAGTTGGGTTGCGCCTCCATTAATTTTCTTTGGGATTTGGGCTTTTTTAATTAATCGTCAAGGTGCTGGCCCGGCTGCATTAACTGTAGGTAAAAGCAAAGCCCGGATTTATTCAGAAGGTAGCACAGGAGTGAAATTTCTCGATGTGGCTGGGGTAGATGAAGCCAAAGCTGAATTAGAAGAAATCGTTGATTTCCTCAAAAATGCCACTAAATACACTAATTTAGGTGCGAAAATTCCCAAGGGTGTATTGCTAGTGGGGCCTCCAGGAACTGGTAAAACATTGTTAGCGAAGGCGATCGCAGGCGAAGCTGGTGTACCATTCTTTAGTATCTCTGGTTCAGAATTTATCGAGTTGTTCGTGGGTGTAGGTGCGGCGCGTGTGCGTGACTTGTTTGAACAAGCTAAAAAACAAGCCCCCTGTATCGTCTTCATCGATGAGTTAGACGCACTGGGTAAATCGCGCGGTGGTGCTGGTGGTTTTGTTGGTGGTAACGATGAACGCGAACAAACCCTCAACCAGTTACTTACAGAAATGGACGGCTTTGATGCCAACACTGGTGTAATTATCATCGCCGCTACCAACCGACCTGAAGTTCTAGACCCAGCATTGCGTCGTCCTGGTCGCTTTGACCGTCAAGTTGTGGTTGATCGCCCTGATAAAATTGGTAGGGAAGCTATTCTCAAAGTCCACGCCAGAAACGTCAAATTGGCTGATGATGTGGATTTGGGTAATATTGCTATCAAAACTCCTGGTTTCGCCGGTGCAGATTTAGCTAACCTAGTGAATGAAGCTGCACTATTAGCAGCTAGACAAAATCGCCAAGCTGTAGTCATGGCAGACTTTAACGAAGCCATTGAACGGTTAGTGGCTGGGTTAGAAAAACGCTCTCGTGTCTTGAATGAAACCGAGAAAAAGACTGTGGCTTATCACGAAGTTGGTCACGCCATCATCGGTGCATTGATGCCCGGATCTGGTAGAGTTGAGAAAATCTCTGTTGTACCTCGTGGTGTTGGCGCTTTGGGTTATACAATCCAAATGCCGGAAGAAGACCGCTTTTTGATGATTGAAGATGAAATTCGTGGTCGCATTGCAACCTTGTTGGGTGGACGTTCGGCGGAAGAAATCATCTTCGGTAAAGTGTCCACAGGTGCGAGTGATGATATTCAAAAAGCCACAGACTTGGCTGAACGCTATGTCACCTTATATGGTATGAGTGACAAACTAGGGCCAGTAGCGTTTGAGAAGATTCAACAACAGTTCCTCGAAGGTTACAGTAATCCCCGTCGTTCTATTAGTCCGAAAGTGGCTGAGGAAATTGACCGCGAAGTGAAGCAGATTGTGGATAATGCACACCACATTGCTTTAAGTATTCTGCAAAATAACCGTGAGTTGTTGGAAGAAACAGCACAGGAACTTTTGCAAAAAGAAATTCTTGAGGGTTCTGTACTCCGAGAACGTCTGAGCCAAGCTCAATCACCAGAAGAAATGCAAGAATGGTTGCGGACAGGTAAGATATCAGAAGATCAACCTTTAGAGCTGATTCGTAAAGTAAATATTAAATAGACAATCGCCTAACCATGAGACGAAGTAAGGAACCATAAATCATGGCTTCACTTACCTCTGAATACACTTCATAATC
>NZ_JACJRF010000079.1 GCF_014697105.1 Anabaena subtropica FACHB-260
ATAGCGTTCCAAAGTTTATGCTAGTCATGGGGGAAGTTTGATTTGAGAAGCTGGTAACTTTCATCTTCTTACTTCTCCCGCCTTTTTTCTTAATTCACATTAGGCGTAATTTACTTTTTGGTGTTCCTTTATTCAAAACTTTCTATTTTCAGGGTATTTCCTGTTTTAAATACTGCTTGTAACCTAGTTGTTCCAACTTTGCTTGCTTTGTCATCACTGAGTCAGATAGATTTTGACGATATTCTTGAACTTTGGTTAATAATTCTGGTTTTTGAGTTGCGAGGATTTGCACAGCTAGAAGTCCAGCATTTTTGGAATTACCGATCGCCACTGTAGCCACAGGAATACCAGCAGGCATTTGTACAATTGAATACAAAGAATCTACACCTTGTAAGTTTTTGGTAGCGACAGGAACACCAATCACGGGTAGAGGAGTTAAAGATGCTACCATGCCGGGGAGATGGGCTGCACCACCTGCACCAGCGATAATGACTTTAATTCCTCGATGGTGGGCTGTTTGGGCATATTCCACCATACGTTCTGGGGTACGATGGGCAGAAACGATCGCCACTTCACTTTCCACACCAAACTCTTCACAAATAGTGATCGCCTCTTTCATTGTGGGCAAATCTGAATCGCTACCCATAATAATGCCAACCAAGGGAGCCATAATAATTTAAAATTTAAAATTCAAAATTTTTACCCACATATAAGGCTGCGGGTGCAATTATCATCTCATATAGAGTTACTATTCAACAGATTGAGGGAACACAAGAAAGACTATTGACCAATGACTATCGACATTATCAATGCTAGAGTTCCTGGCTACCAAGATTTGCAGATGCTTTTGGTAAATCAAGCGGGTATAATTGAACAAATCTTGCCAATGGGGACAGTATTTAACCGATTTACACCGTCAGACTTACAAATAGTAGATGTGGCTGGAGATTGGGTTTCTTTAGGTGGCGTTGATTTACAAATTAACGGCGCTTTAGGTTTGGCTTTTCCGGATTTGGCGGCTGAGAATGCCCACTTACTAGAGAAAATCTGCCAATTTTTATGGGATGTGGGGGTAGATGGATTTTTACCGACACTAGTGACAACTTCAATCGAAAATATCCAGCGATCGCTTGCTGTTATTGCTGATTTTATCGCTACTGCACAACCTGGTTCCCAAATTTTAGGCGTACATCTAGAAGGCCCCTTCTTAAACTATCAAAAACGGGGCGCTCATCCGTCCGAGTATTTGTTACCTCTGACAATAGATCAAGTCAAACGGGTGTTGGGAGATTATGCCCATGTTGTTAAAGTTATCACCTTAGCACCAGAGTTAGACACCTCTGGGGAAGTTATCCCATATTTACGTTCTTTGGGAATCACCGTCAGTTTAGGACATTCTCAGGCAACGGCGACTCAAGCCCAAAATGCTTTTGCATTAGGTGCAACAATGGTAACTCATGCCTTTAATGCCATGCCCCCATTACATCACCGCGAACCCGGACTATTAGGGGCAGCAATTACCAATCCTCATGTGATGAGTGGTTTTATTGCTGATGGTCAGCACGTTTCGCCCATTATGCTGCAAATTCTCCTCCGTGCTACCAAAGGTCTGTTTCTCGTTAGTGATGCCCTTTCTCCCCTTGGGCTACCCGATGGCGTGTATCCTTGGGACAGTCGGCAAATAGAGGTGAAAAATGGCACCGCAAGGCTACCAGATGGCACACTATCAGGGACGACCTTACCTTTATTGGTGGGAGTAGAGAACTTGGTGAAATGGGAAATTTGTGATGTAGAAAATGCATTGGCACTGGCTACCGATGCGCCAAGAAAGGCGATTGGTTTAGCGGGAATTTCCCCTGGTCAACTGGCTCATTTATTATGCTGGCATTGGGACGACACGACAAAACAACTCACCTGGCAACGCTTATAAAGAAGCAACGCATTTTACAGAGCGAATTTCCATTACATCGGAGATGTAACAAGTACCGCCAAATTTATTGAGGAGTGGTTTGATGTTTTCTACTAGGGGTTTGATGTATTCTGGCTGGCAAAAGGCGATGATATAAACGTTATCAAGCATGATGGTATCTAAATCTTCTGTTGTGCCGCGTAATCCTTTACCTTCAACATTACGGATGACAGCGTGACCATGTACTCCTGATTTATCTAATCCTGCTAAAATTTTGCTCAATTCAAAGGCATTAGCAATAATTTCTATCTTTTTAACTAGGTGCATATTATTACCTCCAAAATAGGTTAATCCCGTACTGGTATAACGGAATGCCCACAATAATATTGAACGGGAATGTCACTGCCAGAGCGGTAGAAACATACAGGCTGGGATTAGCTTCTGGAACAGTTAACCGCATGGCTGCTGGGACGGCAATGTAAGAGGCACTGGCACACAATACAGCAAATAATAGGGAATCTCCCTGAGGCATACCAATGAATTTGGCAATTAGTAAGCCAATGCCTGCATTGAGTATGGGAACTAGTATGGCAAATAAAATTAGGAAAAATCCGGTTTTTTGTAAGTCTTTAATTCTTCTAGCGGCTACTAGTCCCATATCTAGGAGAAAGAAGGTGAGAGCGCCATAAAATAATCCTTGGGTGAATGGTTCTAACACTTGCCAACCGTGTTCTCCTGTTAAAAAGCCAATGATCAGGCTACCAACTAATAGAAAGACTGAACTATTCAAAAAGGCTTCTTGCAAAACGTCTTTCCAGGCAAATTCACGCTTTTCATCAACAGTAAAGAGGTTGACTAATATTAAACCAACGATGATGGCGGGAGATTCCATTAAGGCTAGGGCTGCTACCATGTAACCATCAAAAGTAATGCCAAGTTCGCTCAAAAAGGTGCTGGCGGTGATAAAAGTGACGGCGCTGATAGAACCATAGGTAGCTGCGATCGCCGCAGCATCGTAAGTATCCAGTTTTAGTTTTAAAATGAAAAAGGTGTAAATGGGAACAACACAGGCCATTAACATCGCTGCCAAAAGCGTTAAAACTACTTCCTGAGTAACTCCACTTTTGATTAGTTCTACTCCTCCTTTAAAACCTATGGCAAATAGTAAATACAGCGATAGGGCTTTAGGTATGGGAGCAGGAATTTCTAAATCCGACTTAACAAAAACAGCAATCATTCCCAAAAAGAAAAAGAGGATTGGCGGATTTAGGATGTTTGACAAAATCAAGCTACCATCCATTTCCACCCCTCCCTATATTGATCAAGTCGGTAATTTAACAAATTTTCCATCTTCAAAATTTTAACGCTTGACTCATGATGTAGCGTGTCTTGTTACCTCCTGTCAATTAGGTGTCACATATCTCAGGGACTTCCAGATAAAAAATATCCGTAGGTAGGGTGCGTCAGTGCGAGAGAACCTAGCCGTACCAAGAAATGATTCATACTGACGCACCCTACTAACTAAATCTTAAGATAGCGAACTCAAAAAAATGTCTATCATTTTATATCCCCATTTGTATGTTAAAAATCCACAAATAATTGCTAAAGTTAAACTGCCTATAATGTTTGTCGTCAAAGATTGGGAACTCCCAAACCAATCTGCGTAACTCCAGTACACTGCTGCAATTATCACTCCAGTTAATACGCCAGCACTAAAGCGTATCATCCCAATCTTTGTATCTTCCGACTTTAATTCCTGTGAGTTTGGTTCTGGTGGTAAAGGATTCATAGGAGATTTTTGCCTTTTTATATAATTTTAGAGTGAGGAAGTGAGAGTCCGGGAGATGTAGCTTGCCTTCGTAGGGTGAGGAATAACTATGGACTAATCACTATTGACTTTGCAATCGCCCATCTTCCATGTGAACGATGCGATCGGCTATATCTAAAATTCGGGCATCGTGAGTTACTAAGAGTACAGAACAACCTTCTTCTTTGGCAAGAAGCTGAATGATATCAACGACATCTCTCCCGGTTTTACTATCTAATGATGAGGTGGGTTCATCTGCTAATACTAGTTTAGGTTGGGCAACTAATGCACGGGCGATCGCTACTCTTTGTTTTTGTCCACCGGATAATTTCTCTGGATAATAGTCTATGCGATCGCCTAAACCAACAGCGTCTAAAATCGCTACAGCCCTATCTCTATATTGATATTTAGAAATTTCTGGATGTAGTTTTAAGGACATACGCACGTTACCATAGGCGCTCAAGCACTTGAGTAAGTTGTGATGCTGGAAAATATAGCCGATTTGGTTACGTATCTGCGTCAAATGCTTTTTGCTACAACCCTTGAGTTCTTGTCCGAAAATTTTTAAGCTTCCGTCTTGTACTGAACGTAATCCACCAATTAGTGATAATAATGTTGTTTTCCCACTACCAGAAGGCCCCGTGAGGATGACAATTTCCCCTGGATAAATGGCTAAATCTATATCTGTCAAGACGGGTTTGCGTAATGTTCCCTGTCCAAAAGCGTGATTGAGATTAGTGACAGCAACAGTAGATGAGGGAGTGGGGTAATTCATCATGAAATACCCATTTTTAACCAACTAAAAACTTGATTAACTGTGAGGTTTATTTTTATTTCTGGTAATATGGGTAAATAATTTTCTCCTTGAATTAATTCTGGTTGTTGCCCAGGTAAAAATGTCAGGATACTTGTGTCGTCAGGGTCAATAAACCATCCTAAACGACTACCATATTGCAAACAGTAGAGAATATTGCCAATTACTCTGTTAGGTTTTTGTTCTGGTGAAAGTATCTCAATTGTCCAGTCTGGGGGAAGTTCAAAGTTATCTGGAACTTCTCCATCGGCTGTAAAGTGTATCCGTTCCCAAGTAAATACAGCTACATCTGGGACAATTGAGCGATCGCCAAAAGAACAGCGTAGTTCAGGAAACGCATAAGCTATCTTCGCCTCTTCCGTCACTTGATTTACGGCTGCACAAAGTTTTCCTTGCAAGCGGCTGTGTCTCCCTTTTGGGATTGGTTTAGAAATAATTTCTCCGCTAATATATTCATTGGCTGGTTTAGTTTCTGGGAGATGGAGAAAGTCTTCTAAAGTCAGAGGTTGAGTTGTCGTAGCGCTCATGGCTTCTCAATCCTGAAAATACTTGTTCTCAGTTTAGCAAACTAGAACTGATGCCCACACAGGGAAAATGTCAATTACTATGATTCTGTGATTAATTTACCTAAATGCTTGAGGATTTTTAAAACTCCAGCTAAATTGTTGAGATACTGCGATCGCGTTGCAAATAGATCAGAAGTTCCATACTGTTTGCCCAAAGTTTTGACAAACAAATAGCTGCTACCATTAGTTATCATGCCATACAGAGGTTGTTCTGGTTGGGGATGAATAGCCATGTAAGCTAATGTCTGGGGAATTGCTAATTCTAAATCAAAGGTCGTTTTTTTTGATTCAATTAAGACTATCCATAATTTACCTTGCAAAATTAGAGCATCAATTCTTCCCCGTAAAATTTCATCATTATTTCCTTGTGCTTCAATTTCCACCGAAACCTCAGTTTTAAATCTATAGGGTGCTTGATAGAAACCCGCAAGTTCAAGTAATGGTGACAGCACAACCATTTTTATGGTTTCTTCTAAAAGACTTCCATCTGAGATTTGATATAGATAATTTTGTCGAACTTGTTCTAATCTTGCTTGCTCTGCTTCATTTAATGCAGGTAAATCTACCATCCATTCAGTAAAAAATTGACTATTACCACTTAGTGTTAAGCCCAGTTTCTCCTCGACTTGGCGAAGAGTGGTGATTTTTTCTGCAATGGCTATGCTTGTTGTCATGACTAAATTTACGCTACTCGCATAGTATCAGCATAATTGAATTGAAAAGGCAGTGAAACTTCGTTTTATTTTTTTCAAAATACGTCTGCGGGATCGGCGGAACGGAGTTTAGTGGTAGCGATCGCACCAGATACACTACACATGATAATTGTCAACAGAAAGACTTGAATTGCTACATCTGCTTTCATGACTAGGGGAATGCGGGTAAGTGTAACTAATAATTCATAAATACCGACTGAGGCGAAAAAGCCGGGGATGAATCCCATCACGCCGAGAATTACAGCCTCTTGTAATACTACTAGTAAAAGAGAGCGATCGCTATAACCCATTGCTTTGAGTGTGGCATACTCTGCTAGGTGATCGCTAACATCTGAATAAAGGACTTGATAAAGGATAATTACCCCGACGACAAAACCGACGACTGTACCAAATTTGAGGATAATTCCTTCTGGTTGTGAGCTGTGAAAGTCCTGTTCTCGTTGTATTAATTCTGCGTGTGTAAACACGCTCATTTCTTGGGGAAGGCGTTGACGTAACTGTGCTTGTACTGTCTGAATATTTGCACCTTCTTTCACCTTGACAACCCCAAGTCTGACAGATTTCAGGCTATTTTGCCCATTGCGCAGAGCATAGTTCCAATCACTCATGATCACATTACCTTTATCATTGATGGTACTGCCCATACTAAATAGTCCTACTGGATATGTACGTTGATTTTCCATGAGAGTGACTACATCTTTTTGTTGAGTCAGTAATTGGGGAATGTCTCCTAAAGTAGCTTGAGAAAGACGATCAAAAAGTACTGCGTCTGGTGCAGTCAATTTAGAAAGTTGCTGGTTGACTTCTGGTAAGTTCATGACAAAGGATTGGCTGGGATTAAAAGCAATTACTCTGACTTCATTACCAAAAAAACCTCTTCTGCGTGGAACTCGGCGATTGGAATCATTAGGTTGAGATAACTGATTGGGATTTACCCAATTGGCGCGACTTATATAAACTGGGGCGACAGCTTCCACTCCATCTACAGATGCAGCTTGATAAAGATAAGCCTGAGGAAAAGAAATCCGAAACTGTAAACTAGGGCTAAATGATGAGACGAGGATTAAATCTCCTCCTAAACTTTCATGCAGTTTGGTTGTTCCTTCTGTCAACATCGCCAATAGTCCCAGTTGAGTAAACATGAGAATATTCGCAAAGCATACACCTGTAGTTGCTACCGCTAAACGTACTTTTTGGTGGGATAACTGCGCCCAAGCTAAGGGTGTCTCTATGTAGATATTCTTCAAGAAAAATTTAAGCGGGGATAGTTTCATTTTGATAGTTGATTGTGGGAAATGGAAGAGAAGATGAGCTTCCGACTATTAAATTGGGGTTCAAAACAGAAAACTTCGAGTTCAAAACAGAAAACTTCTGGTTTAAAACAGGAAACTTCGAGTTCAAAACAGAAAACTTCTGGTTCAAAACAGGAAACTTCTGGTTCAAAACAGAAAACTTCTGGTTTAAAACAGGAAACTTCGAGGTCAAAACAAGAAACTTTTGGTTTAAAACAGGAAACTTCTGGTTCAAAACAAGAAACTTCTGGTTCAAAACAAGAAACTTCGAGATCAAAACAGAAAACTTTGATTTCCAAGCTTTATCTCCCGGTTTATAAAAACTAAAGCTACATTTTTTCTAAAGAACATCAATCTTCACACGCACTTGCATTCCAGTTAATGCAGCAACCTTGGGGCTATCTTCTGAATTAATGCGGATTTTGACTTCAACTACTCTGGCGTTGACATCATTAGTAGGATTATTTTGGTCTTGATTGAGGCGGGTTCTACCAATTTGCAAGCCGATTTGAGCAACCTTACCGCCAATCTCACCACTAAAGCCGCCATACTCGCTAGTGATAATCACTGGCTGTCCTAGTTTTACTTTGACGATATCAGTTTCGTAGACTTCAGCGATCGCATACATTTGTTTTGTTTGTCCGAGTTCGGCGATTCCTTCTTGAGTGTTTACCTGTTCACCGACACGGGTATTGATGCGTAAAATTTGCCCAGCTACTGGGACTCGGACTTGTGAATCTTCTAATTCGGCTTTGCGTTGTTCTACCTGAATTTGGGCTTGTTGAAGTTCGGCTTTAGCTATATCAACATCAACTGGACGGACTTCCTGTAGGCGTTTGAGATTGGCGTTTTCTCTATTTATTTGGGCTTCTAAGGTGGATGTGGTATTGTCTAATTCGGCTTGATTTTGTGCCAAAATTGCCTTAGCTCGATCAAATTCTTCTTGAGCATCATCGAGTTCAGAACGTTTGATAGCTCCTTCTTCTGCTAAAGTCACATATCGCTGGTATTTTATTTGAGCATTACGCATTGTGGCTTCAGCTTGAGCAATCGTCGCTTGTCTTTGTTTGGTTTCCGTGCGTAATCTGGCTGTTAATTCAGCGATCGCTGCTTGTTGCGCTAAGATTTCCCCTTGTTTAAAATCTCCTTGTTGGGTTCTGAGTAATTGCGATCGTTTAATTGCTACATTAGCCTGGGCTTCTCGTAATTGTTGCTCGGCTTTATTCTGTCCTTGGAGAAGGGCAATTAGTTGATTTGCTCTAACAAAGTCGCCCTCTTTTACTAATATTTGGTTCACCCGACTATCTTGGGCATTTACAACAGAAATTTTGATTACATCCCCCTCTGGTATTAATTTACCTAAAGCTACTATTTGAGAAGATGTAACAGTTTCCGTTGGTGTGGGAGAGTCACGGGGATTATTTTGTGCCTGCATGGCACTGCAAGCTGTACAAGTAATTAAGCTGAGAATCGCTGTGTTAGTAATACACTGGCGCAAAATAGCAGAAACACCTTGCTGAGAATAAATCATAGGTTTTGACGGAGAGTTTTAGTTTTACGTCAAGCCACGAATATCACACAGAACAGCAGCCTCAGGTGGAGGTAGATTTTTAGTTTACCTTAGGTTTTTTTAATCGAAAAATTATGAGCAATCAGATTATAGCTTTTCTTATTTTACTACTCATTACTCATTACTCATTACTCATTACTCACTACTCATCATCTTTAATTTCTGCTCTAACAATCCAATTAGTAAATCAGCCACTAGGGCAATTACAGCCGCAGGTACAGCCCCAGCTAAAATTAATTGATTATTGACTACTGCAATTCCCTGAAAAATAAACACTCCCAAACCACCAGCACCAATTGCAGCTGCAATAGTTGCAATCCCAATAGAAATGACTGTCGCCACTCGTACCCCTGCCAAAATCACACCCATTGCTAAGGGAATTTCTACCTGTAATAACAATTGTCTATCTGTCATTCCCATTCCTCGCCCAGCTTCTCGAATAGCAGTATCTACTCCAGTTATTCCCGTATAAGTATTAAGAATTATCGGCATTAGGGAATATAAAGTCAGCGCAACAATTGCTGGGATAACACCAATACCACCAATTAGCGGTACAGGAATGAGTAAACCAAATAATGCCAAACTGGGGATAGTTTGGAGAATATTTGCTATACCTAAAATTGGTCGCCGGAGTTTTCCTTGGCGCGTGATTAAAATCCCTAAGGGAATACCTACAATAATGGCAATGCTAATAGCAACACCCACCAAAAATAAATGCTCTAGGGTGCGCTGAAGGATTTCTGGAGCATACTTAATTAAGAAGAAGTCTTTCATAAATTGGCTGGGAGCGATCGCAGACATTGGAGGAAAGCCAGACTTTCTGGATGTTGGGAAGCGAGAAATTCATCTTTTGTCCCTAATACTACCAATTCCCCCCCATACATCAAACCAATTCTTGATGCTAAAACCAAGGCTTCTTGAATATCGTGGGTGACAAAAACCACTGTCTTCTTTAATTCCTGTTGCAAGCGTCGAAACTCTTGTTGCAATTCTAAGCGCGTGATGGGATCAAGTGCGCCAAATGGTTCATCCATCAATAAAACTGGAGGATCAGCTGCTAAAGCCCTCGCTACACCGACTCTTTGCCTTTGTCCTCCAGATAGTTCATGGGGATAACGTTGAGCAAATTGTGCTGGATCTAAGCCTACCAAGTGTAATAATTCATGCACCCGTGTTTTAATTTGTTTAGGTTGCCAGCCCTCTAAAGTTGGGACTAAACCCACATTGCGTTCTACAGTAAAATGGGGAAATAAGCCTGTTTCTTGAATTACATAACCAATCTTGCGCCGCAGTTTAATTTCATCCCACTGATTTGTAGGGATTCCATCAAATAAAACTTCGCCTTGAGTAGGTGTGAATAAGCGATTAATTAATTTCATCGTAGTAGTTTTGCCACTACCACTACGTCCGAGTAATACTAATGCTTCTCCTTGATTAATGGTGAAGTTGAGATGAGATACTAAAGGACGATGGTTGCGGCTAAAGGTGACATCGCGGAATTCAATGGTAACTGGGTGAGTTTGGAGCATGATATTAATTCGTAATTCTTAATTATGAATTACTTGAGCTTTAATCTAGGTTGGGTGGGTCAATGAAACCTAATATTTATGAGATGATTGATGGAGCGATCACTTGATCTAGCTTAAAAATAATTGTGTTTTTCTACTTAATTTTGGTAATTATAAATCATCTCATACCAATTTAATATGAAGCTGCATAGAAAAGAGCTTCTAAAATAAAGTTATAAGAGGAGATAGACATTACCTGCTCAAATGTTAATTGCTCGAATAGTTGTTGTAT
>NZ_JACJRF010000008.1 GCF_014697105.1 Anabaena subtropica FACHB-260
CGGCTACGATAGTTTAGGGGTTGCCCTACGCCACAATCGCTCGGTGCCAGGTTCTATACTCTACTCAAAAACCCCCTTTTCTTACACGAAAATGGGGTTTTTGTTTTGCCTAAAATCATATTTTTGGGTTCGAGACTTGGGGGCAATCTTTGATCGCACCTTGTTGTTAGATACAAAACCAAGACCAGTAGTTGGATATAAACCAATCAGTTAAGGCGCAAACTTCTGTAAATAAAGGGTTACAACACAGAGGTACTGGACAACGAGTAGAAGTTCCAAACTTTCACATTACTTATCAAATAAAAAACTCTTCTATTTATGCTCTATGCCCGACTACAGGTAAAATGGGTGTGTTCGTGATGAACTAAACAACACCTAAGTAACCAATCTGTATGCTCACAACGGCTGAATTTTTAAAATATACTCAATGGTCTGGTATTGCCACTTTGGTGTTTGCTGCTTTGGCAATACTAGCTTTTCTCTTCAAGTGGGGCATCCGCTTTCGGCTAGTGGGTACAACTGGCTTTATGTTGGTGCTAACTAGTGGTTTATTTGCACTTTCACTGGTTCCTTTGAGCCGTACTGTGATTCCGGGGGCTGTGAAGTACACTCTAGTTTATGATAATGGCTCAAACCAAGCAGTGATTTCTTTATCTCCCCAAATTTCTCCTTCAGAAGTAGAAGCGACTTTACTGCAAGCAGCCAGTAATCTTTATTCTTCTGGGCGTTCCGGTAGAAGAGATAATGACCAACTCACAATTCGTGCCCGTACCCTCATCCACCCAGAACCGGGACTAACGATACCACTTTACCTCGGAGAAATTAAGCGATCGCTCGTTAATCGGGAAGATCCTCAGATATCAGTGGAAATATATCCAGAAAAATTTGCTCAATTGCCACAATCAAACGCCTAACGGCAAACTCTTTAGTGTCTTTGTGGTTAAAGACGTTTTACCACAGAGGCACTAAGGTAGTAAATTTGCCAACCATCATGAGTGCATGAGTTTTTTGTATTTTCATATACAATATTTATTATTTTTATATTAAGATGTTATTTACCTAAACTTAATAAAAGTATGAATCCTGGGTAAAAAGAAATGGAGATTCTGTTTCTTCATCCATTTGGTAACTATGAACAACAATACTTTGGCTTAGTATTCTGGCAGTGGTATTGTTAATAAATATACGTTTATTCAATAGTTTGGTAGTTCAGAACTTAAGAATAATGGGTAATATTGAATTCCAGCCAAACCCACAAATCATTCTCTGAGCAGTATTTCCCTTCTCTGGGGAAACCAGTATGAGTTCTCACTAGTCTAATTTTATTAAGAAATATCAAGGTTTTTGGCAAACTAGAGTATATGCCTAATAAATTATCTAATCAAACCTTGTCTACTCAAACTCCTAGTTCATTAATTACCCTCGCGGTTGCCCCGGCAAAAGTAATCCGTGGTTCTCATATATTGCAGACAGCTGCCGCAGAAATTGCCAAATTGGGCAGTCGTCCCTTAATTGTGGCGGGTAATAGCACCGTTGCTATTAGCCAAGAGAGTCTGCAACCAATTTTAGAAAACCACAATCTGCACATCGCCCAAGCCTCTTATGGGGCAGATTGTACGGAAGCTAGCTTAAAAGCCTTGCAGAAGGCGGCTAAAGAACATAAAGCCGATGTCATTATCGGGATTGGTGGTGGTAAAAGTTTAGATACAGCGAAATTAGTAGCCCATCAGTTAGATATACCTGTAGCCACAATTCCCACCTCGGCGGCTACCTGTGCGGCTTGGACTGCCCTATCCAACGTGTATTCTGAAGAAGGAGCATTTCTCTACGATGTAGCCTTGTCTTGCTGTCCCGATTTACTCATACTTGACTACGACTTGATCCAAACTGCACCGCAACATACACTAGTGGCAGGGATTGGGGATGCGATCGCTAAATGGTACGAAGCTTCAGTCAGTAGCGGGCATTTAGAACAGAGTTTAATTATTGCCTCAGTTCAACAAGCGCGAGTTTTGCGTGATATTTTATTCCAAAAGTCGGTGGTTGCTTTACAACAACCTGGTAGTGGAGCTTGGCAAGAAGTTGTTGATGCTACTGTTCTACTCGCTGGTGTCATCGGCGGACTAGGTGGGGCGCAGTGTCGCACGGTGGCAGCTCATGCAGTACATAATGGGTTAACCCACATTGCCGGACACAACAGCATTCATGGCGAAAAAGTCGCCTATGGTATTTTAGTCCAACTGCGTCTGGAAGAAATGGTACAAGGTAATCAACTAGCAGCCTCAGCAAGACAACAACTATTAAAATTTTACGCAGAGATTGGATTACCACAAAAATTAGGAGATTTGGGGTTGGGTAATATTACCTTAGGCGAGTTACAGAAAGCCGCCGAAATCGCTTTAACACCTCAATCTGACATTCATCGACTACCATTCAAAGTTGCGTTGGAACAGTTAATGGCAGCGATGGTTTCTACCACTGCACCAACAGATAGTAGAGACGCAGTTCATCGTGTCTCCACCAGGGGAATAAGTGACGAGGTTGAGGAATGAGTTTCGATTGGATTACCCCAGCAGATAGGATACAGCAACTACCACCTTATGTATTTGCCCGTCTCGACGAGTTGAAAGCTAAGGCCAGGGAGCAAGGAATTGATTTAATAGATTTGGGGATGGGAAACCCTGATGGCGCAACACCACAGCCAGTGGTAGAGGCAGCTATCAAAGCTTTGCAAGATCCCGCCAATCATGGCTATCCTCCCTTTGAAGGTACAGCCAGTTTCCGCCGTGCCATTACTAACTGGTACAATCGCCGTTATGGTGTTGTACTAGATCCCGATAGTGAGGCCTTACCCCTACTTGGTTCTAAAGAAGGATTATCTCATCTAGCGATTGCCTATGTTAACCCTGGCGATGTGGTGCTGGTTCCTTCTCCCGCCTACCCTGCCCATTTTCGTGGTCCGGTAATCGCTGGGGGTAAAGTCCACAGCTTAATTCTCAAGCCAGAGAATGACTGGTTAATCGATTTAACTGCCATTCCTGAAGAGGTTGCCAGAAAAGCCAAGATACTCTATTTCAACTATCCCAGCAACCCCACAGGCGCTACAGCAGCCCGCGAATTTTTTGAGGAAATCGTGGCATTTGCCCGCAAATACGAAATTCTCTTGGTGCATGACTTGTGTTATGCCGAGTTAGCTTTTGATGGCTATCAACCTACAAGCTTGCTAGAAATTCCGGGTGCCAAAGATATTGGTGTGGAGTTCCATACCTTATCTAAAACCTACAACATGGCTGGATGGCGTGTCGGCTTTGTTGTGGGGAATCGCCATGTAATTCAAGGGTTGCGGACACTCAAAACCAACTTAGACTATGGCATTTTTGCCGCCTTGCAAACAGCGGCCGAAACAGCCTTACAACTACCAGACATTTATCTGCATGAGGTACAGCAACGCTACCGCACCCGCCGAGATTTCCTAATTCAAGGATTAGGAGAATTGGGCTGGGATGTCCCCAAAACGAAAGCTACAATGTATCTGTGGGTAAAATGTCCTGTAGGTATGGGTTCTACAGATTTTGCCCTCAATTTGTTGCAGCAAACAGGCGTTGTTGTCACTCCTGGTAATGCCTTTGGGGTTGCTGGTGAAGGCTATGTGCGGATAAGCTTAATTGCAGATTGCGATCGCTTGGGTGAAGCCTTACATCGGATTAAGCAAGCTGGCATCCGTTATCGCCCAGAAGCTCTTGTTTCTGCTTCAGAATAGAGATAGCAGACCTTTATTTACGTTTGATTAATGCAAACCCCCATCGCTACCGTTCCTCATTTCATTGCTGCCGGTTTCCATGCCCTTTCTGATCCCATTAGGATTAACGTACTGGAATTGCTACGTCAGCGAGAATTGTGTGTCTGTGACTTGTGCGAAGCTTTGGGGGTAAGCCAATCAAAATTATCTTTTCATCTAAAAACTCTTAAGGAAGCGAGTTTAGTTAACTCCCGTCACGAAGGACGTTGGATTTATTACAGCCTAAATTTACCGCAATTTACCGTATTAGAGCAGTATTTAGCCGATTACCGGAATTTGGGACAAATATTATCTGCGCGGTGCTGTGATAATTCGTAATTTTTAATTCTGCTACCCGAAAGCAAGCTACGTAATTATTGATATTTATAAGTTTTCCTGACACATCAACTTTTTTTGATGAATTTTTGTGTATAGTACATTGTCCGTAGTTGACATATCAATTTTTTTTGAAATGATATAAATATACATTCAATATCACCTCTACAAGGTGAGCCGATATCAAAACTCCAATTTTTTTGGATGTAAGTATTAACAGGAAAAATCATGAGAGTTCGTGTTGGCATCAACGGATTTGGTAGGATTGGACGGCTAGCATTACGGGCTGCATGGGGTTGGCCGGAACTAGAATTTGTCCATATTAATGAAATTAAAGGTGGAGCAGTAGCCGCAGCCCACTTACTTAAGTTTGATTCTGTTCATGGACGCTGGACACCAGAGGTAGAAGCAGAGGGTGAAAGGGTACTGATTGATGGTACACCTTTGAGCTTTAGTGAGTATGCTAAACCCGATGATGTGCCTTGGGAAGATATCGGTGTTGATATAGTGCTGGAATGTTCCGGTAAGTTTCGCACTCCTGCAACCCTCGACCCCTATTTTAAGCGGGGAGTCCAGAAGGTAATTGTGGCAGCTCCCGTGAAAGAAGAAGCCTTAAATATAGTCATGGGAGTCAATGACTATTTATATGAGCCAGAAAAGCATCACCTTTTAACTGCTGCGTCTTGTACAACCAACTGTTTAGCGCCAGTGGTGAAAGTTATTCATGAAGGCTTGGGGATTAAACATGGAATCATTACCACCATCCATGACAATACCAATACTCAAACCCTCGTCGATGCGCCCCACAAAGATTTACGCCGCGCACGAGCTACTAGTTTATCCTTGATTCCGACAACAACAGGATCAGCTACTGCGATCGCCTTAATTTACCCAGAACTTAAAGGTAAACTCAACGGTATCGCTGTGCGAGTACCACTACTCAATGCTTCTCTGACAGACTGTGTATTTGAAGTTGTCCGACCAACCACAGTAGAAGAAATTAACGCACTACTCAAAACCGCATCTCTGCAAGCACCACTCAAAGGCATCCTTGGCTATGAGGAACGTCCTTTAGTATCTATTGATTACAAAGATGATCCTCGTTCGTCCATCATTGATGCCCTCTCTACAATGGTTGTCGATGAGACACAAGTAAAAATTCTGGCTTGGTATGACAACGAATGGGGTTATGCCAACCGCATGGTTGAACTCGCTCGTAAGGTTGCATTGAGTCTTAAAAATTGAAGTGATTGGTAATTGGTAAGAACTTCTCCATAACCCATCACCCATGACCTTATTACCCATGACCCCATGACTTCCACTACAGCTTCTAAAGCCAATTTCAAAAACTATATTCTAGTAACGCTTGCATATTGGGGTTTCACCCTCACCGATGGCTCTCTGAGAATGCTAGTGTTGCTCTACTTCAACAATATTGGCTACACTCCGCTACAAATAGCCTCTTTGTTTCTGTTTTACGAAGTCTTTGGTATCATCACCAACTTTTTAGGCGGTTGGATTGGCTCACAATTAGGGCTAAAGGTTACTCTTTACACTGGCATTGGCTTACAGATTTTCTCTTTGGTGATGCTGGCATTCCTCAATCCTACTTGGGCGCAGTGGTTAGCTGTGACTTATGTGATGGTAGCTCAGGCCTTTTCGGGAGTTGCTAAAGACTTAACCAAGATGAGTTCTAAAAGTGCAATTCGCTTGGTGGTTCCCCAAGATGCACAATCTTCTTTGTTCAAGTGGGTGGCTATATTAACGGGTTCTAAAAATGCTCTCAAAGGAGTTGGCTTTTTTCTTGGTAGTGCTTTGTTAGGTGCTGTTGGCTTTGTCAATTCTCTGTTAATTATGGCGGCTGGATTGTTCGTGCTGATGTTCACTGGGTTAATGCTACCTAAAGGCATGGGCAGAATTAAGAAGAAAGTTAAGTTTAGCCAATTGTTTTCCAAGAGTCCAGAAATTAACATTCTTTCAGCAGCCCGATTCTTTCTCTTTGGTTCGCGGGATGTCTGGTTTGTGGTGGCGTTACCAGTATTCTTGCGTGAGGTTTTAGGTTGGTCTTTCTACCAAGTTGGTGGATTTTTGGCGGTGTGGGTGATTGGCTATGGCATTATTCAGTCGTCAGCACCAACAATAATTCGGCGATTTGGTTCTGGTCGTCCTCCACAATCAAAGACTATCCAATTTTGGACATTTACATTAACTGCGGTTCCAGCTGCGATCGCCTTAGCTTTGCAATTAGGTGTACCTGCTAATATTGCGATCATTGGGGGACTGCTGCTATTTGGTGTGGTGTTTGCTTTTAACTCTGCGGTTCACTCTTACCTAGTCTTGGCATTTACTGATGATGACAAAGTAGCCCTTAACGTCGGATTTTACTACATGGCTAACTCTGGCGGACGCTTGGCTGGTACGGTTTTATCTGGTTTAGTCTATCAATGGCTGGGCTTGGTGGGCTGTCTGTGGACATCTACGTTTTTGGTACTAGGTGCAGCATTAGTTTCCCTGAAATTACCAGATCCTAGTCCTAGTAAAGCAGTTGCTTGGAAAGCTGGAGACGGAGATTAAAGCAATTCAAAATTCAAAACGAAAACAGTCAGACTTATGATTGCTTCCAGGGTTTGTATCCTTTGCTTGATTTCAGAGAATTGGTAGCACATCTGACGTATCACAGGAATTATCGATGAGCCTCAATCAACAAACCAGAAGTAGTCAAAGTAATCTCAGCTTTTTTGAAAAATACCTTACCCTGTGGGTATTTTTGTGTATCTTTGCTGGGATTGCTTTAGGAAGATTATTTCCAGAAGTGGCGGTAAGGCTAGATGCCATCAGTGTCTATCAAGTATCAATTCCCATTGCGGTATGTCTGTTTTTCATGATGTATCCCATCATGGTGAAGATAGACTTCAGCCAAGCCATGAATGCCATTCGTGCGCCAAAGCCCGTAATTCTCACCTTGGTGGTGAACTGGCTAATTAAACCATTTACAATGGTGGCTTTTGCCCAGTTTTTCTTAGGCTGGTTGTTTCGTCCGTTAATTACAGGGACTGAATTGATTCGTGGTAGCGAAGTAGCGATCGCCAACTCCTACATAGCTGGAGCAATTTTACTAGGAATCGCCCCTTGTACGGCAATGGTATTGATGTGGGGTTATCTGTCCTATGGTAATCAAGGTCACACTTTGGTTATGGTGGCTGTGAACTCTCTGGCAATGCTATTTTTGTACGCACCTTTGGGAAGGTGGTTACTAGCAGCAAATGATTTAACTGTACCTTGGCAAACCATAGTTTTATCGGTGCTAATTTATGTTGGTTTGCCATTAATAGCCGGGATATATAGCCGTTACTGGATTTTCAAATACAAAGGTAGAGAATGGTTTGAAAGGCGCTTTTTGAAGTATCTCAGCCCCATTGCTATTATCGCGTTGTTGATTACTTTAATCTTATTATTTGCCTTTAAAGGTGAATTAATCGTCAACAATCCCCTACATATTTTGTTAATTGCTGTACCATTATTTATTCAAACAAATTTTATCTTTTTAATTAGTTATGTAGCAGCTTTAAAGCTTAATCTTTCTTACGAAGATGCTGCACCAGCTGCTTTAATTGGAGCCAGCAACCATTTTGAAGTGGCGATCGCCACAGCCGTGATGCTATTTGGCTTAAATTCTGGTGCTGCACTCGCCACCGTTGTCGGTGTTTTAATTGAAGTTCCAGTGATGCTGATGTTAGTCGAGTTATGTAAACGTACAGCATCTTGGTTTCCCAGGGAGCCAGAAAAGGCATCACTAAGAGATCCACGCTGTATTACTCCCTTTCATTGAGGTAGTGTCAAAGCGTTTCGCAAAGCTTCAATCTGTTCAGGTATCAGTCGATAGTAAATCCAAGTACCCCGCCTTTCTTTTGCCAGCAACCCAACTTCATACAACACTTTGAGATGATGGCTAACTGTCGGTTGGGACAGTCCCAACGGTTCTGTTAACTCACACACACAAGCTTCACCAGTTGGTTGATTAGCAATGAAACTCAACAGTTGCAACCTCGCCGGTTCTCCCAAAACTTTAAAGATAGCGGCAGTTTGCACCGCTTCTTCCGGCTTGATCAATGCTGAAAGTACTGATTGACAACAATTAAACATTGGTTGAGATAAATTCATCCTTTTATATTGACATCTATCAATATATTTAGCAACATATTGATATAAGTAAATATTGACACGCGTCAATATTTATAGTTTACCAAGGAAAAACTTATGTCTGCAATGAAAACTCACATAGCTTTAAATGTCACCAATATTGATCAGTCTGTAGCCTTTTATGGGGCAATGTTTGGCATAGAACCCGTAAAATATAAAGCTGACTACGCCAAATTTGATATTCCCAACCCAGCCTTAAACCTGACACTGAACCTAAGCGACAGTGTACAAACGGGTGGTGGCTTGTCCCATTTAGGCGTACAAGTTGAAAGCACCCAAGAAGTAGAATCAGCAATCAAACGTTTTACAAAGGCGGGACTAGCTTTATTTACAGAAGATAATACAGATTGTTGCTATGCCTTACAAGATAAAGTGTGGGTAACAGATCCAGATGGGAATAGATGGGAAGTTTTTGTTGTGAAAGTAGCAGATACAGCACCAGAAAAAAATCTGGCAATTATCGATTCTGTTGGGGAAGTCCAGGCTGTAAATAAGCCATGCTGTGCTTAAATAACCATATTTAACAGGGACAATTCTTGTCTCTGTTAACCTTTCATCAACCTAAGTTTAAGAGTCATAAATTAGGATTAATTGTTGGTTGACAATTTTTTAAAAAAAGGGTGTAAACAATGAAAAATGTGATGTTTGTTTGTCAACATAACTCCCGTCGTTCCCAAATGGCAGAAGGGTTTGCTCGCACTTTAGGAAATGGGAAAATTACTGTCACCAGTTCAGGTTTAGGTGTAAGTAAAGTTGATCCGATAGCGATTGAAGTCATGTCAGAAGTAGGGATTGATATTAGTCACCAAACTTCTAAGCCATTGGATAACTTTAATCCAGAAAATTATGACGCAGTAATTTCTTTATGTGGTTGCGGTGTTAATTTACCAGAACCTTGGGTATTAAGAGAAATTTTTGAAGATTGGCAAATTGACAATCCAGAAAGACAGCCTATAGAAACCTTTCGCAATGTACGTGATCAAATCAAAGAAAGAGTCCTCCAGTTAATTGCATCCTTAAGCTAAATTCAAACTAATTCGATTTAAGTAGAACAGGGTAAATAATTAGAGGTTTGTAGTGTAACCCTATGGGGAAGCAAGCTACGCTCCGCGAACAAAAAAGGACTAAAGTCCTTACTACGAAACCAATCCTATAATCTTTACATTGATTAACATAGTTTGTTTTTTCAACTCGTTCTATTTAGTTGAAATTCAACGTTCTAATTGGAGAGTAGGAAGTAGAGGAGATGAAAAGAATTATTCCCTCATCTCTCTGTATCTGTGATTAAATTCTGCCAAAATTCAACTGTTCTTCAGAAACCCAAGCACCATGAAAACCATAAGGTACTCGTTGAGGAAGCAAAACTCGCGCCACAGGTTCACTATTTACATCTTGAGCATTAACCACAAATAACTCAGAACTTTCTTCAGCATGATCATAAACGTAAGTGACTAACCAGCCGTCATCTTCAGATTTTGCGCCAGGACGTGCTACAAATACAGCTTCACCGCCATAGCGTCCCTGTCCATATTCATGGGTTTGAGATTTGCCATTGTGCAAATCGTATTTAATTATGCCATCGAACAAAGGTAAAAGACCTTTGCTCATTTTACCAGCATAACCATATTGAGTTGGTCGCCCTAAAAGGTTCTCGTTGACGCGGGGAAATTCAGCAGGGACATCATCAAGCATTTCCTCGTGTACTTGACCAGTGTTGAGGTTAAAACGCCAGCGATGTAAACGAGGAATATCTGCGTTAGAGTCGGAATTATTAGAGCCAAGAACTGTAGTGGAACTCATCCGACAAGCAATCAAGACTAATTCGTCTTGCTCTTCGTAGGCGTTGAGAGTATGAAAAATATAGCAAGAAGGAGTTTCAAACCAGCGAACATGACTATTGTCACCGTGACGGGGTACAATACCGAAGCGACTAGAGCGATCGCTCTCAAACATTAACGCACTTTCTCCTCGTTGCATTCTTTCTACACTAAAAGTCAACGGCAAATCCATAAAGATTGTATAGTTGGCGGTGATAGCAAAGTCGTGCATCATCACACCTGTCTGCAAATCTATAGGTACTGTCCGCACCAGTTCCCCACCTGCTGACACTACACTATATTGTAGATATGGTGGTGCAAATGAGTAGCCGAAAAACATCATTTCACCTGTTACCGGATCTACTTTAGGATGGGCAGTGAAAGCAGAACTGAGCTTGTGATTGTATGTATGCTCACCAATAGTTGCTAACTCCGGAACCTGAATTGCATGGGGTGCGCCTCCTTCCCATAGCGCCAATAGTTGCCCTGCGTGCCAAATCAGAGCAGTATTAGCAGTATTTTTACTAGGAAGTTCTGGTTGCGGTGCTTCCATAAGTCCACTCCAGACGGCTTTACCTGCTTCATGTTCGATTTGCCAGCCTTGAGTGCGGATGTAGCGATTGCAATAAGTGGCTTTACCGTTTCTAATTCTCACACCGTGTAACATCCCATCACCATCAAACCAGTGATATTGGCCGATGGGTGTCCATTGAGGATTCGGGCCATTACGGACAAACATCCCTGATAAATCAGGAGGAAGTTCTCCGATAACTTTTAAGGTATCAGTAGTAATTTCTTCATGGACAGGGGCAAAATTGCCATCAAGATAGGGGTTAACGGCTGTTGTCGTCATGGTATTGCATAAGAAAGCAAAAATCTATTACCATCTTAGCGATCGCTCTCACTGTACTTGGCAACACAGTAAGCACCCATAAACCCCAAAGCGCCCATATTTTTGCTTCAGGTACAGGTTTAAGGTTTTCTGGTTGAAGAACAATTAGCTAAACTGCTAACATCAGCACCACAATTTAACCTAATAGTTAGATTTTCCGTAGTATATTATCCTTGCTTAGTTCAAGCGATCGCTTACAGTAGGGTGTTGGTGAAGCCTTTCAGAGAGAAGCTCATTGCCAATTATCCCTCTTTAGTCCTTTCTGATGAGCAACATTCTGAAGTTCCAGTTGAGTGAGAATTAATTATGAGCCTAAATCTTTATTTACTGCGTCACGGACAGACAGAATGCAGCCGTAACAATGCCTTTTGCGGTTCGATAGACTCAGAACTAACCCCAGAAGGTTTGGAAATGGCAAAAGCTTTTGCATCTATTTATAGTTCTCTTCCTTGGACAGCAATTTTTTCTAGTCCCATGCAGCGAACTATTGACACAGCCGAGCCTTTAAGTCAAGCGATAGGAATGAAACCAGAACTGCGGGATGGTTTAAAAGAAATTAATTACGGTAAATGGGAAGGAAAAACCCCAAAACAAATCAATTTAGAATACCATGATGATTATATTCGCTGGTCGGCTGACCCTGCGTGGTATGCACCCACAGATGGAGAGATGGCAATTACAATTGCTTCTCGTGCGATGAAAGTAATCGAAGAAATTAAACATCTTTATACTAGTGGCAATGTTTTAGTGGTGTCTCACAAAGCCACAATTAGGATTATTTTATGCAGTTTGTTAGGAATTGATGTTGGACGTTTTCGCTATCGTTTAGGATGTCCAGTTGCTTCTGTCAGCGTTGTAGAATTTACTTCTCACGGCCCTATTTTACAAGCTTTGGCAGACCGCACCCATTTAGATGAGCATTTACGAAATTTAGCAGGAAGTTGAAAGAGTCAATAATCAAAAACTAACTTTCTTAATTACGAATTAATTATCTTTAGTATATTTGCAGAAAACGTTTACGCTAATTATAGCGATCGCAGCATCAAGAACTACCAAAGAGCCAATTATACTATTAAGTAAAAAAGCACTATCAGAGTTTTGAGTGTATTCTTTAATTTTGCCTTGTAAACCCTAAAAAACTGGTTTTAAGCTGTAGGGGTTGGTGAAGCAAATAAAACATTTGTGATGTAGCTACTCATGAAAGTTAGTGATCAAGACCATTAAGAGAAAATCACAGCGTTTAAATTAAAGCAATCCCCTAAAAGAAAGAGAATTTTAGGCTTTTATTTAAGTAAGTAGGTGAGAATAACAAATAAATCAGAGGATGTTAACTAATGTAAAAAATAAATTTGGCTCGTAGTATTCACATAGCGCCTCGTAGAGAAGGCTAACCTACAGGAATACTGCGCGAATAGCCATTAAATTGGGGCTTTAGCTCTACTAAAAACTTTAATTAGTAATACTGCTTTACTTGTAAACATTTCATTGTTTTGAAATTCCAGCAAAATATATTTAGTAGTAGATTAAACTGAAACAAGGCAGTTCCCCCCAAAATCCCAGGGTGAATTTATGTGGGTTATGTGTCTGACGAAAAAATTAACTTATCCCAGCTAGAAAGTATGACGGCGGAACTAAAAGTGGCTAGTATTGATAATCACATCTCCTCTGTCTCAGGCGAAGTATCAATCCCCCAAGCTCCACCTGAATTTAAATCGGGTTTCATTGGCATTATTGGCCGTCCTAATGTCGGTAAATCTACTTTGATGAATGAATTAGTAGGACAAAAAATTGCTATCACATCACCAGTAGCACAAACAACGCGTAATCGTTTAAGAGGAATTGTTACTACGCCAGAAGCGCAGTTAATCTTCGTAGATACACCAGGGATTCACAAACCCCATCATCAATTAGGTGAAGTGCTGGTGAAAAATGCCAAAATCGCTATTGAGTCAGTAGATGTAGTGTTGTTTGTTGTTGATGGTACAGTAGCTTGTGGTGCGGGCGATCGCTTTATTGCCGATTTATTGACTCACAGCCAAACTCCCGTAATTTTGGGTATCAATAAAGTTGACCAACAACCGCCAAATTTCCAGGCTATAGATGATAGCTACCAGCAGTTGGCAGGTGCTTATCAATGGCCGATAGTAAAATTCTCAGCTAAGACTGGCGCAGAATTGCCCCAACTCCAAAAATTACTAGTAGAACATTTAGATGATGGGCCGTACTATTATCCCCCAGACTTGGTAACAGACCAGCCAGAAAGGTTTATTATGGGGGAATTGATACGTGAACAGATTTTGCTATTGACTCGTGAAGAAGTACCCCATTCAGTAGCGATCGCTATTGATTTAGTAGAAGAAACACCAAGTATTACCCGCGTCCTCGCTACAATTCACGTTGAGCGTGATTCCCAAAAAGGAATTCTCATCGGTAAAGGCGGCTCAATGCTCAAATCAATCGGTAGTGCAGCCCGCGAACAAATTCAAAAGCTAATTGCTGGTAAAGTCTACTTAGAACTATTCGTCAAAGTCCAACCAAAATGGCGACACTCTCGCGTGAGACTATCAGAGTTAGGCTATCGGGTGGAAGAATAGAAATAATTCGTAATTCCGAATAGCCTGGGGCAAGCTACGCTAACGTAATTCGTAATTAAAAGATTAATTACGAATTATTTTTGCTATCCGTATACTAGTAGCGTGGCTGGACTAATTTAGTATCGCTGAATCTCCCGAAGTTCTGAGTGGAGGAAACCTTCGCATCTGCTGTTGATACTGCAATCTACCTGCGTCAGATTTTCAGCCAGCTAAGTTAAAGTTTCATAACAGCCGCGATCGCTTTTTTCAGCAAACTTAATGCACAATTAACTTAATATTCCATTGTCGTCGGACTACTCATTAAATCATCTCATCACGGAAAAACCACCACCAAACATGAAAAAGGTTTATTCCCTCACTTCCTACTACCCACTCCTCATTTTTAGCTCCTAAGTTCCGTTTTATAGTACTTTCACTAGTCGTGTGCTGGACATTTACGGCAAATTTAAGTTAAAGTTGTAATGAGTTTGTTTTAGATTAAGGTGTGACGAGACAAGCTATCAAAAAGCCAAAAAAATATTACCTCAAACTGTGACTACCGCAGCAGACGAAAGCAACAACACAGTTAAAGGTAAGACATTGTTATATAACGCGAACGATGTGTAACTTTCTCTCAAACCTAACCCCCAACCCCTTTCCGATTAGGGAAGGGGAGCAAGACTCAAAGCCTCTCTTCCCTTGCCTAAAGGCAGGGTGATGCCAGCAGAGAGAAGTACCCTGTGATTAGGCTTAAGCCTTCGTAGAAAAGCAAGCTATAGAGAGAGAGGGATTTTCAGAATAAGTCGTACACCGCGTTATGTATAAACTCACATATATAAAACAGCCATAACCATAAAACTGGGAAAATTCCCTAATAGTAAATAAACTTAAAATTATGGAACAACAAGCAATATCTACAAAACCAATTCGTTCTCTAGAAGATGCACTTGAGAGGTGTCAAGTGTTAGGTATGCGCGTTAGTCGCCAGCGCCGCTTTATTCTAGAACTGCTGTGGCAAGCAAATGAACACCTTTCTGCTAGAGAAATTTACGATCGCCTCAACCAGCAAGGTAAAGACATTGGTCATACATCTGTATATCAAAATTTAGAAGCATTATCAAGTCAAGGCATCATCGAAAGTATTGAACGTTGTGATGGGCGTTTATATGGCAATATCAGTGACTCTCACAGTCATGTCCACAGTTTAGATACTAACCAAATTCTAGATGTTCATATTCAACTACCAGAAGATTTGCTCAAAGAAGTTGAACAAAGAACAGGAATAAAAATTACAGATTACAGCATCAACTTTTATGGGTATCGCCATCCTCAAGATAATAACCAATGAAGGTAGGGGTGTAGGGCAAGAATTTCTTACTCAGCACTCCCCACTCAAAACTCACTTACTCACTTTTAGAAGCAAAAACTGTTTCATCATAAGTGTCGTTGTCTAAAAGCGTAGGCATAATTAGCTCACCTTCCAAGCTTTCAATCAAGCCGATATCAAGAGTATTTCGATCCCAAATTTTAGTTTTCTCCGTGGAACTAAAGACACTAAGAGATGATTGCTTGGATAACAAAGTTTTTACTACTTGAAACTGTTCTACAGAGAATAATGCACCGTTGATTTTAGCAATTTCTCTGTCTGCTTCAGTGCAGATAACATCACATAAGCAAGCATTAGTGAGATTGGTTGTTTCCAGATTTACACCAGTTAAATTTGCACCAGTCAAGTTAGCACCAGTTAAATTTACACCAGTCAAGTTAGCATTAGTTAAATTGGCGTTTACTAACATAGCGTCAGATAAATCTGATTGTTCAAGATTTGCCCCATTTAACATAACTTGCGACAAAAATGCACCTGAGAGATTTATTTTAGACAAAGATTGGGACAAGATGCGCTTTATTAGAGTATTTTTAGCTAAAACCGATGCTTTCGCTAATAAAAGCCGCAATGTTTCTGGATAAAAATCGCTAACATTGGCAGGATTACCACAAGGGTAAAAAGAAATTTGGGTGTCTCGACAAATAGTAGCAAGCAATAAAAATATATTCACTCCCACATTTGTATTAACTTGCTCAACATTCACAGGATTTTGTAAGGTGTGAAAGTAGGGTAATACTTTGTGAGCAATCCCTTCATCTAACCAACGCCCTTGACACCAAGCACGCCAAAAAGATTCCAGACATTGTAATAGAGTTGGCTTTTGCTGAGTTTGTAAAGCAGCGATCGCTAATTCCTCAATTTCTTGTGTGATAATGCCATAACCTAGCAAATAGTAGAGATGTTGGGCAACACTGCTAGGATGATTGAATATGAATGTTTCTGTTCCGTAAACATCCTCTTGGTACTGCGTTAGCATTTGCAGTTGGGCAGCTAAAGCTTCAGCACAGAGATAATCCCCTAATTTTGGGTGAGAAAATTCTATTTGAATTGTCAATTGTTCTTTGTCAGTGGCTCGTGGTGAATGACTACTAACAAAAGAGCGAAAATAGAAAGCTGGTAGGGTGTTGGTATTTAATTCATCAGTCAGGGTGACTTGATGGCGATCGCTGTGTAAAATTTTCAGAGCGATCGCTTGCATTTTGTCGATATAATCTTGGGGATGGTAATCTGAGAGTAGACTGGCGATCGCTTCTTGTGTACGGTGGATATGAGCCGTTCCCGCCCGTAATAACATTGTCTTCATCCCCCCAGTCAAGGGATAACCCAGCAACCATAGTCTTAGGCGAGAGTGAATTTCCCAGTGAAGAGAAGCTCCAGTATTGTTTTGTAATATCTCATCATCTAATAATCCGTCTCGATGTAGAATACCCAATAAATGCAGCATTAATGGCTGACGTACCAGATTAGAGAGTTCTGGTAAGTGAGATTTATTAGTAAATGATCCCGCCTGTTTTAAGAAGGTAAAAAAGTTTTGGGCAATAGGTAAAGAATGAACTAATGCCCATTGATGAAACCATTGCTTCAACTGATTAACTTCTAAAGGTTGAATAGTAATTCTTCGCCATAGCTGGGGTATTTCTGAAGTAAATTCCTCCACAGTTGTCCTGCGACCAGTCAACACAATTTTATGTTGTCCTTGAGACTGAAATTGCCATAACTGTTGGAGAAAAATTGCCTTTGCCCTATTTCCCTGACGACAAGGAGGAAGTTCATCTAACCCATCCAGTAATAATACACAGCGAGGATGTGCTTCTTCCAAGCAAGTGGCTAAATTGGTATCACCATTAAATGTAAAACCAGAGTTGAGAGTTTCCAGCAAACTTTTTCCATACTTAATATCTCGCAGGCGAATCACCACCGGCATCCAAGTCGGATAAAGTTTTAGTGCTACTTCCGCAGCCCAAATTTGACAGAAACTGGTTTTACCATAGCCAGGTTCAGACTCAATCACAGCAATAGTTTCTAAATCAGTTAATTGTTTTTCCACCCATGTTTTTAAATCAACTGGCTTTCCACCATTAGGTTCTTCCGGTATACCAACTAAAGGAATATAAATATCTTTTAACGCGAAATATTCCATCAGCAACGGTGTACTGAGCGTTTGGAGTAAACTAGCGCGATAATTTTCTCTATATAAATCAATAGTTGAGACATCTCCCAGAGTTCCCAAGCGGAAAAATTTTTGTAGTTGGGCTAAAGGTGCAGGATTCTGAGCAATAATTTTTAGCAGGTATCCTGGAAGAGCTTTGTCTAAACGCTGCGCCAACAATTTAGCTTCCAATTCCTCCGCACCATTGGCGACTAACCAAGCTTCAGTAGCATTGTTCATCTGTTGCACCAGTAATGAATCTGCTATAGAAGAAAGCGCTTGTTCGGCTTGAGTATCACTCAATTTACCAGGAGAGAGAGTTTTTAATAAACCTTGGAGTTGAGGAGCGAAAATAATTATTTGGGTTTGGGAGGGTATCCTGGCACGATTGAGCCAAGGTCTATGCAGGTGTTCTTCTTGGAGTAAAATTTGTTCTAACGCCAAAAGGTAAGCAATTTGAAATGTTAACCAAGTACCTTCGTTACGTTTCAGAGCTTTTTTTTGACTGAGGCTACGGAGAAGATTTTCTGTCAATAAAGCAATCACAGAAATTTCTTGCTCAACCGTGCCTAATGGTAATTGCAATACTTCTGCTAAGGTACAAATATCCAACGGCATCAGGCTTTTAAGTTCCATATCCTGAACGATACGATAGGCAATACCTGCCAATTGCCCAGAGGCAAAACTGTTAATGTGGCTGATTTCAATTTGGCGTTCTGTCAACCAATGCCGGATACTCAGATTCATTTAATCACATAAATAGTTGATGCTTATGGTAATTATCTTTCATTTATTAGTGGACGAAAACCGGTGACAATAAGGAGGGATTTTACTTTTGACAAGTTGCAGCCAAGACAGCGCTGGTGTATTTGATCAGACTATGAGCGATCGCCCTGTAAAATTATTATTAGTTGACCAAGACCCCATATTCCGCCTGGGATTAAGGGTAGCCTTGGAAGCCATACCTAACATAGAAGTGGTATCAGAAGCCGCAACAGATACAGCAGCCTTACAGATACTTGCGGAACTTGCCCAAATTGACCCAAACCAAGTGAACTTGGTGATTTTAGAATTAGGTAATGGTCGTTCTACTCATAGTCAACAGCAAGGTTTACAACTCTGTCAACAACTAAAAGCTACATACCCCACACTACCAATTTTTCTCCTGAGTTCCATTCAAGAACAAGGTCTAATAATGGCAGCGAGGGCTGCTGGTGTCAATGGTTACTGTCCTAAAGGTACTCCCATTACTGAATTAGTCACAGCTATAGAAGAAGTAGTAGTTGGTAATTCCTACTGGTTAACTGAAAGGGTAAACACAGAAATTACTCCTACCATTGTGGCGACTGCGCCTCGTATCCCTTTAGCTAGATGGCGGCAAAATTTACGTTTATCGAGCATGGATTATATTGATGCTGCTCTTCAAGAAGTCACAGCACAATTACAAACTCCTGGCTTACCAATATTAGATAGAGCAGTACTAGCCGGTCAGCGACGAGAACTTTTAGCCAGTCGTTGGTTGCTGAATCAGTTGCTTGCTTTACCCCAAGAAAAACAACAGCAACCATTAACCTCATCAGTTGAACAATCTCCGCCTATAGTACCACCACCAACTCCTACTATTACCATCTCAGATTCACAACGAGCGTCTACTTCGCCGCCACTCCTCAGTCCCAGAGCTTTGCAATCTCATTTATTTGCATCTTGTATTAACAAATTGCAATTTTCTTTGAGAAATGTTTCAGAGTCTGTCTTAGAAATTGATATCTTTCGGGAAGACAAGAAACGGGAATTATTGTACTTAATTCTGCAAAAATTAGCTCAACAACTAGATGCTTTACGTAATGCCCAAATCACAATTAATCAATTGACAGATTTACAACCTGTAATCTTACATGATTTATGGCAAGCAGTAATTACAGATTTTTTTGGCAAGTTTTCCAGAATACAAGTAGGAAAACGCAACCTAGAAATAGTCACCATATTGTTGCAAAATCCCCAAGTTGTGCAAACAGCAATTCTTAATAAGATACCTTTAGTATTAGAATTGTTTTCTTATCTGCTATTTCAAACAGATTTAAAAGTCGAACATACATCTTACCCAGCAGGTAGCCCGGAAGCTAATTTCCACGCTGAATTTTTACTAGAAAATTTATTAATTCAAGTGGCAAATAGTGTAGTACAACCATTATTAAATAATTTAGCAGACGTAGAAGAAATTAAACAAGATTTCTACGTGAAAACATTAATGTCTACACGAGAACTTGAACGGTTTAGAAATAATTTATCTTGGAAATATCGCTTAAATAATTATGTGAATGAAGCCAAGGCAATTTTTGAGAGCCGCTATGAGTTATTTGTTTTCGCACCGCGTGGTATTGCCCAAATGTCGATTTATGCTCCCCGGAACGAAGAACTAGCACAACTGTCTGGCGTCCCACTAACAGTAACATTGGGGCTAGAATTTCGAGATGCGATCGCTCCTCGTTTACAATCACTATTATCTGTTGTCGGTAGTGGGATTGTCTTTGTACTGACTCAAATAGTTGGTCGAGGTTTAGGTTTAATTGGTCGCGGAATTATTCAAGGTATTGGTAGCGTATCTTTCGACAAGAATTTTAAGCGGAATAAGGAGCGACAGAAGTAATTGATCAATAGTCAATAGTTATTAGTTATTCTCCTCTGCGCCTCTGTACCTCTACTTACCTTGATAAGATATTTTTTAATAAGTCTCTGATTGAATTGCAGCCCAGTCTTCTGGTGTGTTGCAGTTGAATAATATTTCTGGGGTTGGTAAGGTTAAGACTTGTACAGAATGGTATTGTAGCCATTGTTGAAATGATCGCCCACCTTGACTGATAAACTCTAATAATTGCGGTAAACAGCGACGGCGATAGAAACCACAGAGAGGTTCCCAGCCTTTGGCGTGATGAGCAAGAGCTGCGATCGCTTCCTCTGGTACACTATCAAGACCAGAAGACCACTCTTGCAATACCTCAACTCGCAACTTAGGTAAATCGCAAGCTAGCAACAATACCCAATCAGTTTTTACTTGCGCCAACCCTTGAGCAAAGCCAATCAAAGGCCCGTGAGTTAGCGGTTCATTCCGCGATTCTCCCAGTAAAGGGACTTCCTCAATAAACTGACAACCCGGTAAAACTAAATGCTGATAGCGTTCTGGCCAAGGAGTAACGACATAAACGGTATCAGCGCAACTTGCAGCAGTGGTACATACCAACTTTAACAACGGCACACCCTGAAAGGGGATCAAAGCTTTATCCTGTCCCATACGAGAACTTTTACCACCCGCTAGGACTATAGCTGTTAAATCGAAAGCAGATTCCTTCATTTCCCTTTTTAAAATGCCTTTATTTTCTGGAAATCCCTTAAACCAATTAATACCTCTAAAGAGGCTCCTTGAAAGTTTGCTCCGGTCACATCTGCATTAGTGAGACTAGCATCTTCCAAATCAGCTCTACTCAAAAAAGACTACTCAATTACCTCAAGCGGCGGTAATATTAGCATCAGAAAATCCTGAGAGCAATTTCTATGAAAGGCAGCTTGAGAGCAAGTATCGCTTACTTAGAGCCACAAAAAGCATTTCGCTGCTTCAGCGCAAGCAAGTTTTATTGGCTACTTATGTTATCCTCTACGACTATGTTCGTCGGCTCCTCGGCTGAATTA
This sequence comes from Anabaena subtropica FACHB-260, assembly GCF_014697105.1. Taxonomy (GTDB): domain Bacteria; phylum Cyanobacteriota; class Cyanobacteriia; order Cyanobacteriales; family Nostocaceae; genus Trichormus; species Trichormus subtropicus. The sequence goes on from NZ_JACJRF010000008.1 coordinate 20,817, forward strand.
GCAATTGCAGCACCACAACAAATTGCCCAACAAGTTATCATTAACCGTCCCACCCTCAGAGTTGGGAGTCAAGGTGAACGTGTTTCAGAACTTCAAGCAACTCTGAGGCTTTTGGGCTTTTATTCAGGTGCAATAGATGGAGTCTATAGTGAGAGTACAGCAAATGCTGTGTCTCAGTTTAAACAAGCGGCTGGCTTGACTCCAGATGGTGTTGTTGATACTGCTACTTGGCAGAGGTTGTTCCCCAATCAAGCGATGGGTACACCAAGCGCATCTTTACCGAATTCAACAATTATTCCACCAACAAACTTGACAACTGATTTCCCAGTTCCCACCCAGCCTGCTACTAATCCTACTGCTAACCCCAGACCTACAACTCCCAGTCCATCAGCCACCACTAGGCCTGCTCCTAATCAAGTTGTCAATACAAGACCTGCTCCCGCCAGAGTTACGACTCCCACCCCAAGACAACAAACACCCCCACAAAGACCATCTTCAACCCCAGGCTTCAGACCCACCCCATCTGCTCAAAGAATTTCTGGTGTGCAATACACTACCGAAGGCTGGCCGATTTTGCGTGTAGGGATGAAAAATTCCGAAGTTACTAAATTGCAACAAAGATTGAGTCAACTTGGTTTTTTAAAAGGCGGTGTAGATGGATATTTTGGAGTTCAGACAGAGGCCGCACTCAAAACTGCTCAAAAACGCTACGGTTTAGAACCTGATGGTGTAGCTGGCGGTGCCACTTGGGAGGCACTATTGCGGCAATCCCCCCAGGGACGTTAGGCTGAAATAAGTTATTCCTAAGTGCTGAGTTTCCAGTCCTAAATTAGGTATCTTAACTCAGCATTAATTTCGCCCTAACACCTAAAAAGCGAAAATTCTTTTTGTGTAATTTCTGTTCAAGTGATTACTGATTTCTGCTAAACAACAACTGATGAAAAACTTTTTCTTAACTTGGCTCGGTACTGCGGTGGCTTTGCTCATTACCGCCCATATCGTGCCTGGCTTCTCTGTACGTAGTTTTGTGGCTGCTTTAGTTGCCGTATTCGTAATTGGGTTAGTTAATGCTTTTATTAAACCAATTTTAAGCATTTTGTCATTTCCTATCACCCTATTGACTTTTGGTTTATTTACATTTGTAATCAATGCCTTAACCCTTTGGTTAGCCAGTGTCCTTACACCTGGTTCTGGATTTGAAATTAAAGGCTTCTTAGCTGCTTTTTTGGGATCAATTGTCCTGTCTATTGTTTCCAGCTTGATTAATTACCTTTTGAGAGCAGTTGAATAAATGTAATTAAATCCAATATTAGTTTTTTGTTCGTAGTGAGCGATCAATCGCTCCGCAAAAGAATTTATACTGTCAAGGCATAGAAATTGGTTGCTATTTGTGTTTCTGCATCTCGTAGAGAGGGGAGTGGCTTAGTGTAGTTGATCTAAAATCCAAAATTGTTTGACGATGCCTGAGCAACGGCAATCGTTACTACCCCTGGTTGTCCAGGTAAGCGAAAAATTCGTTTAGGAACCAAAAGTTTTACCCCTAACTGTTGTTTTTCATTGGCGGAAACTGCGATAATAGCAGCCGCCTCAGCAACACTAGGAATTCCTACTTTTTCCGCAATCACTCTGCTAGGATTGGGAACGGCAATATTTGCCAGCATTTCTATACTAAAAGTTTTTAAAGGCAAGTTAAATAGGTCGCAAAACTCCACTAAACCAGGTTCTGATGCTTTGGTATCGATAGTGGCAATACCTACAATTTCTTTTTGCTCAAGTTGATTTTCTTGAAAAACTTGGTGGATTGCTGCGGCGATTAAGTGATGAGAGATACCAGATTGACAACCAAATCCCAACCATAAATTGTCTAAAAAACACCTTTGTTCAATAATTTTGAGTTTCACTACTAATTGTCTACTAGGTAAAGCTTAAGACTTTTAACTCTTATTCACTGGGAAAATTGATATATTGATACTATTTTGGCGTTTATTAAGATACCTATAAACTGATAATTATAATACTGTTCTCAGAAATGAAAAACTATATATTGAGCATATCTAGCACAGTAGGAAACGCCGGGGGAGGACAAGGTAAAACTAGAAAGTATATTTACTTTTTAAGTTTAGTTTCTTTAATTTTTTTGAAACAAAAACATTTTACCTAGTCTACTTCGGTGTTTCAATTTCTTCATATTTTTGAAGTAGGCATTGTCAAAAAGTTACAACGGAACTTTAGTTTTTCATTTCTGAGATTTATTTTTACACCCCCTTAGTATTTAATTAAATAACTGGATTTTTATTGGTTGTCAAGATGTTGGTCAAGGGTTTTGAACATTAAATAAATCTAGTTCAAAATTTCCTAAAAAATAGTAATTTATTGATTTTTTTTGGTATTTTACAATACAATTAATCTCACGTAAGAATAAAAACTAAGTACACCATTTCATTAATTCCTAGCGAACTAACTTTGGAAATATTCAGCGTCTTTCTGCGCTAACCTTCGTGTTCCTCTGCTTTGAAAATATGCAAGTAAAAGTCTACCAAAGTTGGGTTACGGCTTACTTAACCCAACATAACCTTTGGGAATGCTGGATTTACTTGCGTCCAATTAACCTATATTCTTCATGTATTATTTAATTTTAATTTTTGATTGGTTATTAATCCTGCGCCCCAGCCAGCTTTAAACTCTGAACTATACTCCTAAAACCATTAAACTCGGCAATCATCAAAGCTGTATAACCACCCCGATTTTTTAAATTCGTATCAGCCCCACCTTCCAGTAATATTTGCACCGCCTTATTATAGCCACCAGAGGCAGCCCATATTAAGGCTGTAGCCCCTACTGAGTCTTGATAGTTGACATTGGCACCTTTTGTCAACAACAACTGCATGATTGCTGGATGGTTATATTCTGTAGCTTTTATCAAAGCAGTTTTACCATCACCTGTTGGAATGTTGGCATCTGCACCGTAGTCTAGCAATACCTTGACTGTCTCAATGTGACCTTGAGATGCTGCTAAGGTGAGGGGTGTCTCACCTAAATTATCTCCATGCAAATTTGCACCATAACTCAGCAGTGTTTTGACTATCTGATGATGTCCCTGCAATGCTGCTACCAATAATGGTGTATCACCCAGATGGTTTTTAATTTGGGTATCTGCGCCCCGGTTAAGTAACACTTGTACCACATCAATATATCCTTCCACCGTGGCAAGGTGTAGGGCAGTTTCCCCATCTTCGTCTTGATGATTTACCTGAGCGCCTCGATCTAATAAAATTTCTGCGATCGCTCTATTTCCTGCTGCTACACTTGCTAACAATGCAGTACCACCGTCTTTATTTTGTCGGTTGACATCAACCCCAGCTGCTACTAACACCTGTACCACATCCAAATGTCCTAAGTCAGCTGCCAGCATTAAGAGGGTTTCGCCTTCTTCATCTTCAGAATTAGCATCTGCACCACTTTGTAAAATTAATTGCACCACAGCCGCTTGTCCTCGCTTCACAGCAAGTTTCAAAGCAGTATCATCATCTTTATCTGTGGAGTAGACATCAGCACCAGCAGCTAACAAAATCCGCACCACTTCTACATAACCTTTTAAGGCGGCTGCCATTAATGCTGTACTACCATCTTCATTGGTAGCATTCACATCAGCGCCTCTGGAGATTAAAAACTGCACAATGTCAAACTGATTAGCACTAGCAGCCAACATCAAAGCCGTTAAACCATAGCGTTTTCTCGGTGAATTGATATTTGCTCCCGCATCTAGGAGCGATCGCACAATTTCGGTATAGCCTAGATTAGCAGCAAACATTAACGCCGTAGTCCCATCGCGATCGCATACATCCGCCCTAGCACCAGCAGCCAGCAGCGCACCCACCCCCTTAATATCGCCAATTTTCGCAGCCTTTAACAGCAAAACATCGTTGTTAGTCATTAGTCATTAGTATTTTCTCAGGACTTAACACTCATATTCACACTCTGTGGCCTCAACCACGTAACTTAGAGTTATGCTAATTTTTATTAAGATTTAAGGATTGGGCGAGAACACAATGAATTTGGAACTGTCTGCCTCGGTTAAATATTGGCTAAATTTCTTTCACCCATTCATTATGTGGGTGTTGTTGGCGCTTTCACTCTATGCGGCTTACTTAGGACTACAGGTACAGCGTACCAGAAATGCTCAAGGGGAAGAAAAGAAAGAACTGATTAAAGGTAGATACAATGTCAGGCACTACCAAATAGGCTCGATACTTTTAGCTTTGATGGTTACTGGTGCGATTGGTGGGATGGCTGTTACCTACATCAATAACGGCAAGTTGTTTGTAGGCCCGCACTTACTAGCAGGACTCGGTATGACGGGTTTAATTGCATTTTCTGCTGCCCTATCTCCTTATATGCAAAAAGGAGCAAATTGGGCGCGGGTGAGCCATATATTAATAAACTTTGTGATTTTAGGGCTGTTTACTTGGCAGGCCATCACCGGTGTGCAGATTGTCCAAAGAATTTTGACTCAGGCTTAATTATGAGTCATTGGTCAATGGTCATTAGTCATAAGTTATTGACTTTAGACTATTGACTATTGACTCACCACTTCTTCTTACAACTACCAGGAAAAGGAACTCCAAAAGATTGATGAAAATCTTCTTGGACTTTGCGAGTTAGGCGACGGGAGACTTGGCGAACGATTTGGTTTAGTAAGCGATCGCCTGTAGACTGAATTAAAGATTGAGGTAAACGCTGAATAAACCGAGGAAAGTGGAGACAAACGGTCAAATCTAATTCCCATTCAACTCGTGTGAGAATATTATCGCTAAAATCTTCTTTTAACTGAAGTGCAGCCCGATAATCCACATCATATCCAGGCGGTTGATAATCAGGAATGGGGATTGTCCGAATGCAATAAACACCCTGTTGTGGAGGTAAAAGTTCCAAACCAATCTTTGGTTCTACTTCATAACCAAAAGAGCCAAAACGACCAATGGTTAAAGCATAACCATGTTCTCCCAAAGGTTGGACTTTCATCGGTTCAGCACAGCGTGTAAACCAAGAAGCGTGACTATTAAGATACTCAGCAACCATCTGTGCTGGAGCGTACATCTTCATAGAGTCGCTATAACGACCGTAAAACTTACTTGATGTACCAACACTTAATCCTGTGTCTGTATTCTCAGTTTCTGGTAAATTGGGAACGACAGGCACAGTTGATTCTGTTATATCCAGAGATTGATATTCGCCGTTTGTTGAAAGCATCAATGCGTTCCCCTCTAATTTGGCGTTTGTTTATATTTAATAATTCCCAAGGTGTGTGGGTAATTTAGTACTAAATTCCTATTTTGACTGAAACCTTATGAATCTGTCATAAACTTCATGGAATCACTACAATATACTGAGCAGTCATATACTAGATACCCAGGATAGCGTTAATCATGAAAGCATTTGTAGCAGGGGCAACAGGTGAAACAGGTCGCCGCATCGTGCAAGAGTTAATAGCGCGCAATATTCCTGTACGTGCTTTGGTGCGAGATGAACAAACAGCTAGAGCTATTTTACCTCCTGATGCGGAGTTAGTTGTGGGTGACGTGTTAAACCCAAATAGCCTAACTGCTGCCTTGGGAGATAGTACTGTAGTACTGTGTGCGACTGGAGCAAAACCCAGTTTCGATCCCACTGGGCCTTATAAGGTAGATTTTGAAGGCACTAAAAATTTAGTCGATGTAGCAAAAGCCAAGGGAATTGAAAATTTTGTTTTAGTAACTTCTTTGTGTGTCTCCCAATTTTTCCATCCATTAAACTTGTTTTGGCTCATTCTGGTATGGAAAAAACAAGCGGAAGAGTATTTGCAAAAAAGTGGACTTACTTATACGATAGTCCGTCCTGGTGGTTTGAAGAATGAAGATAACTCAGATGCGATCGTCATGCAAAGTGCTGATACCTTATTTGAAGGTGGTATTCCTCGCCAAAAAGTAGCACAAGTCTGCGTCGAGTCTTTGTTTGAGCCAGGCGCACGCAATAAAATAGTCGAGATTGTCGCTAAACCAGAAGCTATCTCAAAAACTTTTACAGAGTTATTTCAACAATGCTAAGGGATTTCCAGATAAAAAAATATCCAACTAGGTTGGGTGCGTCAGTGCGAGAAAACTTAGCTTTACCAAGAAATTATTCATACTGACGCACCCTACTAACTGTAAGCTCACCCTAACAGTCTCATTCATCATCATCAAACCCCCAATCATCGTCATCATCATTGGCTACATTGTTAGTTGGTGGCTGATATGGGGGGATGATGACTCGGTAATCAGCATCGTAAACAGATTCAGACTTGCCGGCTGCGGTGTTTTTCGGTTCTCGGTAACTGTAGGAATATGTAGAACCAGACTGAGAACTGCTTTTGGGTTGTTGTGGGCGTTCGTAAGTAGAAGAATCTGGAAATGACTCATCCTGTGATTTGGGAGTTGGTGCTTTCTGTGACTCCTCTTCTACATCCCAATCATCATCTGCACTATTCGTTTCCCAATCATCAAACTCATCACTCGAAGCGTCGTTGGCTTTACTCGCTGGTGCTTGGCTGGATGGGGGGGGTGTATATTCTTCTTGGCGATTCGCTCTACTACGCCTAGAAGTGGTGGTTGATTTGGGTGGGGCTTGACGTGGTTGACCCCCAAAATAATTGGATAATTTAAACAAGCTAGTTATTAGTAAAGATGTGCCAGCACCAGCAGCAGTACTAAACAGTATCCACAGTGCCAATGGTAATGGTAGGCTTCGCATACCCAAAAATACCAGCGATAAAACTGGCGACCAATTTTGAACTAACAATAGTGTTAGTCCACCTAGTACTGTTACTAATAAAGTTAAGCGAATTACAGCCATAAAAATAATTAGTAATACCCTACGGGTTCGCGTAGCGTTTCGTAGAAAAGCAAGCTACGTAATTCGTCGTAATTCGTAATTTTTACTCTTAACCCCATAATAAGGCTTGGGTAAACCGCAAATGCTTTATTTGTGATAGCTTGTAGGCTAACGCCAACGTAGGAAAGGCTAATGCTCACGTAATTCGTAATTTTTACCCTTAACCCAATCATAATACTTGGGTAAACCGCAAATGCCGTCTAGAAAGTACGGAGTAGACAAAGAAACCGTTGGTCTTGTTGGTCGTGCGTTTTTTCTGTGATTAGCTGTTTTGCTCTTACATCCACCACTTTCAGGGAATAAGACCTAAATTAATTACGAATTACAAATTACGAATTACGAATTACGCTTACCTCCTTCCCATCGTTTTAAAGGTACGCAATCAATATCAAGTTGATCTAAAGTACGAGCAACAACAAAATCAACTAAGTCCTCAATAGTTTGCGGGTTGTGATACCAAGCAGGAATGGCGGGGACAATTCGGACACCAGTTTCCGCCAAGGTGGTTAAGTTTCGCAGGTGAATCAAACTGAACGGAGTTTCTCTAGGAACGATAACTAGCTTACGTCCTTCTTTAAGATGGACATCAGCAGCCCGTTCTAATAAGTCGGAACTCAAGCCACCTGCTAGCTTGGCTACTGTACTCATACTACAGGGAATCACAATCATTCCCAAGGTACGAAAGGAGCCACTGGCAATATTGGCTCCTACATCACTCCAAGGATGGCAACGCAGTTTACCAGAGAGAGCAACCCCGGCTTGTTCTCGCCAGAATTGCTCTTGTTGATTTGGTTCTGACGGCATCCGAGTTTCCTGTTCTGCTTGCCAAACTATGTAAGTTGATTTAGAGGCAACTAATTCAATTTCGTAGTCAGCTGCTAACAGATATTTCAGGGCGCGGACGGCGTAAATCAGTCCAGATGCTCCTGATACGCCGATAATCAAGGGTTTGTTATGTTGTGACACCAGATGCTTAACAAAATTTATTCTTCATCAGCATAAGGGTCTAAATCATCAGATTCAAGGTGATTGGACAAATAGATATCGGAAATGTCACCATTGTCACTACCCACACCTAAATTTTTGACTAAGCCATCACTACCAACTGTAACTAAATCGATTTGCTGACGATAGTAATCGACACTCTTGACTTGTACAGAGACGCGATCGCCTAATCTATAAGAAGCCCGATTTTTTCTGCCAAATAGTGCCTGTTGTCTGGCGCGGTATTCATACCAGTCATCTTTAAGGGAACTGACGTGTACTAATCCTTCTACCCGCAAAGGTACACCTGGATTAGTTGCAGCTTCTGCGGCTGGTACTTCAATTTCCACAAAGAAACCGTAGGACTGGACGCCAGTAATCACGCCTTGGAAGACTTGACCAATGCGCTGTTTCATCAGTTGGGCTTTTTGCAGTCCAGCTAAATCGGCTTCGGCTTCTTGGACTTCTTTTTCCCTGTCGTTGATTTGGATAATCACCCTGGTCAAGTCGCTTTGCATTTCCTGCTGCAACTCTGGGGCTAACACGTTCCAGTTAATTTCGGTGTGGCTGGAGGAGTGGCGCAGGTTTACTCGTTCTTTGACTCTGGTGTTACGGCGATCGCGTCCGTGTTCTAGTAGCTGATAATACACTCTCTGCATCAGCAAATCTGGATAACGGCGTAGAGGTGCTGTGAAGTGAGTATATTGTGGTAGTGCTAAACCAAAGTGAGTCGCTTTGGTTGTGCTGTACACCGCAGGCTTGAGGGTATCTTGCAGGAGATAAGTGAGTACCTGTTCTGATGGAGACTCGGCAAAAGCCCTAGTTAAATGTTGATAATCTAGGGGTTCAATATCTACATCTGGTTCTAATGCCAGTTCGACCCCCAAATTTATCGCTAATTTCAGCATTTCTTGGACATCTTCCGAGTCTGGTGTACCTTGAGTCCGCCAGATGGCGGGGACACCTAAAGCACTCAAATGAGTAGCCACCAATTCGTTAACTAATAACACCAATTCCGTCAGTAGCGATCGCACTGGGGAATCATTCACAAGTACAGCCCCTAAAACTCCTTCGTCATAGTAGGGGTTTTGATTCGATGGTAGATTTAATTGCAAACTACCACGAGCAAGACGTGATTCTTTGATGGCTTGCCCAATAGTGGCTAAGTTTTCTAGTAGTTCTACTATCTGTGCTGATTCTTTTTTAGCTTCACCTTGGAGAATTGCTTCGGCTTGCTGCTTAGTGATAGTGGTGTCTACGTTAATTACACTAGGTTGGATTTCCCATTCCAAAACTTCTCCTGACTGGGGAGAAATCGTGATTAAAAAAGACACTGCCAAGCGATCGCTCCCGGTCACTAATGAGGCACGATCGGCTACAGTATCTGGTAACATTGACAGTACCAAGTCTCCCAAATATACCGACCTACCCCGTTTGATTGCTTCCCTGTCTAGAGGTTCGTCTGGTTGCACATAGTGAGAAACATCGGCAATGTGAAAACCTAATTGCCAATTACCAGCGATCGTTTTTTCTAAACTAATGGCATTTTCTACTACCTTAGTGTCACTATTGATGCCACTAATAGTAAAGGTAAATAGATTGCGTAAATCTAGTTTATTTTTTAGGTCTGCCTTGAGTAGCCTTTTGGGTAATTTAGCTGCTGCTTCTAATATTGAATCCGGGAAATTACGGGATAAATCATGTTTACAAGTTACTAAATCTATATCAGCCGCCGCTTCCGCATCACTGCCCAAGATTTGGACTACACGACCTACGGGGGGATATTGTGCTAAAGGATAACGTAGGACTTCGACATGAGCGAGGTGATCAAGTGCTTCCTCCAATTTCAGCTTGTTGGCTTGAATTTTCAGTTCAAACAGCAGTCGATCATCCAAGGGGACAGCCCGAAAACCGCCTTCTACTTGCTTAATTCGTGCTAGTAAAGTGTGATTGGAACGTTCTAGAATTAATTTGACTTCTCCTTCAGGAGAACGGCGACGACTACCTTCTTTGAGAACACGTACCAAAACGCGATCGCCATTCCAAGCATTACTAAGATGACTTTCACGGATATAAATATCCTCAGCCCCTTCTACATCTTGAATGGCAAAGCAAAAGCCCTTACTAGAACAACGTAGCTTTGCTTCAATTATCCCTTCTTCGGAGATGCGGCGATACTTCCCGCGTTCTTTCGCCAAAATCCCGATTTTCTCCAGCACTTCCAAAGCAATGTGGAGTTTTTGTAAACTGTCTTCATCCTCGCATCCTAGTTTCTTTTCTAAAACTTTGCGAGCCACCAATTTATCATCGGTGAAATTGGCAAGGAGTGTAGCGATTGAAAATTCCATGCAGTGAACCGACCTTTGGTCAAAACATCATTTTTGCTTGAATTTGGTTCTTTGCCGTATACCCTCACGGCTTACAGATACTAGCTGGAAACGAATTACCCTGAGGTTGGGTTCTCGAAGTTCCAACAAAGGAAGCTAACCCAACCAAATGGTAAGTTGCTTCTTCGTCAGACACTCCGCGTAGATTGCTTCTTCGCAGGAGTAAACTTCTGAAGAACTTCTCACTGCACGACAAACTCAGAGTTAGCTTGTGCTTGGGTTCCTTCATCTAACCAAACTGAAAAAGTACGCCTGATTCATATTTTGCCCCATCAGGAATTACGCGACTGGTTTTGAGAGGCTGTTTTAGGATTTACTCTCCACGCTGACCAAAAGCGTTATTTGGGGGAAAATACAGGTGTTTGATTGTCTAGATGGAAGGTACTTTTACGCCATGATACTCTGATTTTTACTAAGAAAAACTGCTGAACCACCTAATTTGTCCTTATGTAGAATCGGTAACAATTAGGTAGCAGCTTAATAAGCAGTGAGGGCGAACCTTATCTCCATTATTGTAGATTTAGAGCGCACTTCCAGAAAATAGTTCTGGATCTTGAATTGGGTAAATAGTATAGCATTAATAGGCAAGCCACCTAGAGTTAGTCAGCGAAGACTACCAATCGGCTCTACAAAAAGCTATTGTACTGACAACTGACAACTGACACGCGAGAGCGTAGTAAAGTTAAAATAAATCCACATAGCAACTTTAGACTTAGACAAGGTTGGTAACACTTACCAATATTTTTCATCTACTAAAGCTTTGTTGACAACTTAGGTAGAAAGAAAAATCATCAGGGCGCAACAAGTTGCTGGGGTACACAGGTAGCATCAACCCCGTTATTCAAATAGATTAAGATTTGGTGGCAGTATTATGTTGGCTCAATTCCAGAGCTTGTATCCCAACGGCAATCTGATTTCTGAATTAGTACAAATTTTTCAGGGAAAATACATCGTTCGGGCAAGCGTTCAAATTGAAGGTGTAACTCGCGCAACTGGTATGGCAGCAGCAGAAACTGTGGAAGCCGCCGAAGACCAAGCTAGAACAAGAGCGCTGACGGTTTTGGGGATCACAGATGCGCCACAGGCATCAGTAGCACCTTCCGCAAAACTAACGTCTCAGCGACAGATTAATCCTACCTCTAGTGAGCCTACTTATACCTCAGTTAAAAATGAGGATTTTGGCAGCAATAATTGGTCAATCACCAGTGAAACTGATGAAAGCAAAGATGTGCTGAATCGCTTCTCGCCTAAAACTGAAGCACCCAGTAGTAGTAAAATCGATACCCAAAGCCAAGATTTCCATCAAATTTTCCCCAGTACTAGCTACCATGAGTCAGAATTTGATCTGCCAAGTGAAGACTCTCCCCTGTTGTCACCAAAACAGCCAGACAGTCCTAGCATATCGGAAGTAGCTAATAGTAATGTCACTCCATTTGCCCCCCGCAGCTATAGTCCCCAAGAGAACGTAACCAATATATCAAACACGGGGAAGAAAAAGAAAAAAGCCGAGCCGGTAGATTTATCAGATGTGATTGCTAAAACTGATGTCGAATTGCAGCGCTTAGGTTGGACACCAGAACAAGGAAGAGAATATTTAATAAAAACCTACGGTAAGCGGGGACGTACTTTATTAACAGAAGATGAATTACACAGTTTCCTCAAACATCTAGAATCTCAGCCAGACCCAATTGCAGGGTTTTAATTAGTCAATAGTCCACAGTCAATAGTTACTAATGACCAATGACTACTGACTATTGACTAAATAACTACTGACTAACCATTGCCACCGGACGACTACCAGCAGCATGACGGTCAATCACTTGGTCAATTAAGCCGTAATCTTTGGCTTCATCTGGAGACATGAAGAAGTCACGCTCAGTATCTTCGGCAATACGGTCAAGAGGTTGACCGGTGTGTTCGGCTAAGTAATCATTTAACCGCCGCTTGTGATAGAGAATTTCCCGCGCCTGAATTTCAATATCAGTAGCTTGACCTTGAGCGCCGCCGAGAGGTTGGTGAATCATAATCCGCGAATGGGGTAAACTCATTCGCTTGCCTTTAGCACCAGCACTGAGGAGAAAAGCACCCATACTTGCCGCCAATCCTGTACAAATGGTACAAACATCAGGGCGAATGTGTTTCATGGTATCAAAAATTCCCATACCAGCAGTTACTGAACCACCAGGAGAATTTATATACAAATAAATATCTTTCTCTGGGTCTTCTGCATCAAGAAACAGTAACTGAGCAACAATTAAGTTAGCTAAATTGCTGTCAACTTGTTGACCCAAAAAGATAATCCGCTCACGTAACAGCCGTGAGTAAATATCAAAAGCGCGTTCGCCTCGACCCGATTGTTCAATGACGATAGGAATAGTCATGCAGCGTGCTTGTAGCTAATTTACATTCATTTTATCAATAGGGGATTGGGGATTGGGGAATTTTAGATTTGAGATTTTGTGTTCTCTTCGTTCTCGTAGCGTGTCTATGTGCTACCCAAAAGCCTTGGTAGAGATGTAGCAATCCTACGTCTCTAATGCCCCCATCTCACCAATTAACCTAAATTGGACTTAATTTCTTCTATGCTTTGGTGGATGTAATTAATCCTTCAGGCACTTTTGATAGTGAGATGCGTCTAAAGAAATGACTAGTTTAGTCGGAAAAGTAAAAGTTTTACTGACTAAATCAGTCTTACATCCTCAATATTCAAAATTTCTTTAGCTTTTTTATAAGCCAAGATACTGGATATTTACCGCAAATCCGGTAAACCAATATAAAAGGATGTAGTTAGACTAACCAAACTTACTAGCAATGCTATCAACTGAGGGAGACCTGCCATGCCAGAAAAACTTGTGCAAGCCGCCATCATCACTTTCTTGCTCCATTTGATAGCAGGAATTAACCCAACGACTAGAATTCAAACTAGGGTAGTTTCACCCACCCCAGAAACACCAGCATCACTTGTCAGCTTTTTACGTTCCCTACAGTAAATAGGGAGTGGGGAGTAGAAGAAGAAATTTTTACTCAGCACGCTGCTCAACTTCCTGCTACCGCTAACAGCACTCATTCAAGCTAGACTGGGCAAAGAAGGCAACTACCATCATCTGTATTATGACTAATCGCCTTGCCCAAACCAAGAGTCTCTACCTCCGCAAACACGCCGAAAACCCTATTGATTGGTGGCCTTGGTGTGATGCAGCTCTTGCTACTGCCAAAACCCAAGATAAACCGATTTTTCTGTCGATTGGTTACTCCAGTTGCCACTGGTGTACTGTCATGGAAGGTGAGGCTTTTTCTAGCCAAGCTGTAGCCAACTACATGAACGCCAATTTTTTGCCTATCAAAGTAGATAGGGAAGAAAGACCAGATATTGACAGCATTTATATGCAGGCTTTGCAGATGATGAGTGGTCAAGGAGGTTGGCCTTTAAATGTCTTTCTTTCACCAGAGGATTTAGTCCCATTTTATGCTGGCACTTATTTTCCTTTGGAACCAAAGTATAATCGTCCGGGATTTTTGCAAATCCTGCAAGCACTACGCCGTTACTACGATACAGAAAAAGAGGATTTGCGCCAACGGAAAGCCTTGATTGTTGAGTCACTCCTTACCTCTGCGGTTTTAAAAGGGGACGCTAGTCAAGAAGCTGAAGAAAATGAATTGCTGCGTCAGGGCTGGGAAACTAACACGGGGGTAATTAGTGCCAACCAATACGGTAACAGCTTTCCGATGATCCCCTATGCTGAATTAGCTCTACGGGGAACTAGATTTAATTTTGCATCTCGATACGATGGCAAACAAGTTTCTACTCAACGGGGGCTAGATTTAGGGCTGGGGGGAATTTATGACCATGTGGCCGGAGGATTTCATCGGTACACTGTTGACCCTACTTGGACGGTTCCTCACTTTGAAAAGATGCTCTATGACAATGGTCAAATTGTCGAGTATCTAGCAAATTTATGGAGTGCAGGAGTCCAAGAGCCAGCGTTTAAAAGGGCTGTGGCTGGTACTATTGAATGGCTGCAACGAGAAATGGCTGCACCGGCAGGTTATTTTTACGCTGCTCAAGATGCTGATAGTTTTACAACTCCCACGGATGTAGAACCAGAGGAAGGTGCTTTTTATGTTTGGAGTTACGCCGAACTAGAACAACTGTTAACGTCATTAGAACTCACAGAATTACAACAGCAATTTACAGTCACTCCTAATGGTAACTTTGAAGGCAAGAATGTACTGCAACGACGACATCCAGGGGAACTGAGCGCAACTTTAGAAACTGCATTAGGAAAATTGTTTGCTGCTCGTTATGGTACTACGGCTAATGCACTAGAAACTTTTCCCCCAGCACAGGATAACCAAGAGGCAAAAACTGTTAACTGGCCTGGACGTATTCCATCTGTGACCGATACGAAGATGATTGTGGCTTGGAATAGTTTGATGATTTCTGGGTTAGCAAGGGCGGGTGGGGTATTTCAAGAATCTTTGTATTTGGAAATAGCAACCAAGGCAGCGAATTTTATTTTAGAGCATCAGTTTATCGATGGACGTTTCCATAGACTCAACTATCAAGGTCAAGCAGCTGTGTTGGCTCAATCTGAAGATTATGCTTTATTTATTAAAGCATTGCTAGATTTACACGCGGCTAAACCTGAGAATCGATTCTGGTTAGAAAAAGCGATCGCACTCCAACAACAATTCGATGAGTTTCTCTGGAGTGTGGAGCTTGGTGGTTACTTTAATACAGCTAGTGATGCTAGTCAAGATTTAATTGTGCGCGAACGCAGCTATGCGGATAATGCTACACCATCGGCTAACGGTGTGGCGATCGCTAACCTTGTCCGTCTCTCTCTACTCACGGATGATTTACATTATCTCGATTTAGCCGAGCAAGGGTTAAAAGCTTTTAAAAGTGTCATGTCTAGCACTCCTCAAGCTTGTCCTAGTCTGTTTACAGCTTTAGATTGGTATCGTAACTCTACTTTGATCCGCAGCACTCATGAGCAAATTAACTCTCTCATTTCTAGATATTTACCTACGGTTGCATTTGCTGTAGTGTCTAATTTACCTGAAAATAGTGTTGGGTTAGTTTGCCAAGGTTTAAAGTGTCTTCCATCAGCTTCTAGTGTTGAGCAGTTGTTACAGCAAGTGCAACAGAGTCAGACTAGGGCGTGAGTCAAACAATTTGGGATTTTAGATTTGCTTTAGCGTAGCAGCCAGATTTTCATATACTGGTTTGAGATGAGGACGAATTAGATTGAGAATTGGGCGATCGCATTCTGTGAAATTGCGGCTATATCGGCTGATTGATCAAACTATAGCGACATCTACTTAATTGCTCGATTAATTGCTTCTTCTTGCCCAACTAAAGATATATAAGGTCGCTGTAAATATTGCTGTGCTGATGTGATAGCGTCTTGAGGACTTACGGAAGCAATGAGTTCTTGAAATTCCCTGTCAAAGTCAATTCCTAAGCCCAAAATTTCATACCAGCCGTATATTTGAGCAATTTGCCCATTGGTTTGTTTACCTAAGGCATATTGTCCGAGTATCTTGTTTTTGGCAGCTTGTAAACTGGTTGCGGATACTTCTGAATTACAAAGTAGCTCGACTTCTGTACGTAATCCTTCTAAGGCAATACTGGTATTTTCTGGTGCTGTACCCATGTAAACTACAAAGGATGCTGGATAAAGCCTAGTGGGATAAAACGCTGAAACTTCATAAGCTAATCCCCGCTTTTCTCGCAATTCTACGAACAAGCGGCTAGAAAGACCATTGCCTAAATAAGTAGACAGTAATTTCAAGGAGGCGTAGTCAGGAGAACTCACTGATGGGCCTAAATAACCAAGCATGACAATAGATTGCTGTGTTTGTACTGGCTTTAAGCGATGCTGGGGATTGATTGGGATTTCTGGTAAATTAATGACTGCTGGGGCTACGGTTGGTGCTTGCCAATCACCAAATACTTGTTCTACTAAGGTTATTGTTTCTTGTAGTGTGATTCGACCAGCAACACTAATGACTACATTATCTGGACGAAAATAAGTTTGGTGATAGTCTACTAAGTCTGCCCTGGTAATACTGTTCAGGGTGGTTTCATCTCCTAGTATAGACATGGCATAGGGATGATTTTGATACATTACCTGCCGCATTTGCTCAAAGGCAAGGGTAAAGGGTTGTTCTTTTTGGGAACGAATATCTTGGAGTGCTAAACGCCGCTCTAGTTCAACTTGGGCTTCGGGAAATGTGGGCGATCGCAAAATCCGTCCCGCCAATGTTAAGATTTCGGGAAAGTCTGATGTTACTGTCTTCAATGAAAGCAGAAAGTAATCTGTAGAAGTATCTGTACTCAAACTTGCACCTACAGATTCCACTTGTTCGGCTATTTCCAAACTGGAAAGTCCTTCACATCCCTTAGTCATCACAGCCGCTAATAGATGGGCTAACCCCGCCTGTTCTCGTTTTTCGTAGCAACTACCAGCACGGATAAAAATTCGCCCAGCAATAATATCTGCGGCTGGATTTTCTGCTACCAACACGACAATGCCATTGTTTAGTACAGTGCGATGAATGGGAGAGTGAGAAATAGAAGGTTTCACAGTTTGGGTCATTGGTTATTAGTCATTAGTCATTAGTCATTAGTCGTTAGTCATTAGTCATTTATTGTGGACTATGGACTGTAGACTTTTAACTAAAGAGGTTTAAGGATGGTGACAGCGTAATTTTCTGGTGAAAGATGCTGTTGAGTTAATTGTTGCAGTTCTTGGGTGCCAAATGATTGAATTTGATGTGGATATGTGATTGCTAATTCTGCTTGAGCGATCGTATTGTAGTAGCCATAAAGCCCTGTCAGCTGGTTTGGGGTTTCTGTAGAGAAGGCGTACTCATTACATAAAAGTCTGCGAGTACGAGCTATTTCCTGTTCAGTAACGCCATTGCTTTGGATATTATCTAAATGATTCAGAATTAAATCCTCAACTTGTTCTAGATTTTCCGGTTCTAACCAGGCGGTAACTGTAAATAGGCTCGATTCACGTTGTAGAGAAAAATTACTGCAAATTCCTTGGACTAATTGTAGTTCTTCTCGCAAATCTCTGACTAAGCGTGAAGTCCGACCCTCTGCTAATAATACTGACAACAAATCTAAACCGTAAGCTGTGCGGAGTTGTTCTACACCAGGTACAACCCATGCCATCAACAATCGGGCTTGTTCTATACGTGGTAAACTCAACTCTTGGCGGTGAATTCCTTTAATTACTGGCTTGGGTGCTTGTTTGATTTGTGGACATTCGACAGGTTGAGAAAAATTGGCAAATGAACGATTTACCAGTTCCCAGGCTGGTTGTTGAGCAATACCACCAGCAATCACCACTGTCATATTTTCCGGTTGGTAGTGAGCGCGATGAAAACAGCGCATAGCTTCTGGTGATTGCTGCATCAGTTCTTCTTCAGTACCCAGAACTGAACGCCCATAAGGATGATCTTGGTAGATGCTTTGCGATAGACATTGAAATCCTACCCAGTCAGGATCATCATAGCAAGCGCGAATTTCTTCTAGTACTACATCTCGTTCCCGACTGAACTCATCATCTGGAATTGCCGCATTCAGCAGTAAATCTGCCAAGCATGGTAGGGTATCTTCCAAGTAAGGCGCAGCTGTTGTCAAAGAGTAATTAGCATAATCAAAACTGGTGGCTGCATTACTCACTCCACCCCTGTTTTCGATTTGATGATCGAACATTCCAGGGGATAAAGTTGCTGTCCCTTTAAAAATCATGTGTTCTAAAAAGTGTGCCATCCCAAACCAAGGTTCTGGCTCACGAATTGCTCCAGCTCTCACCCAAACATCAGCCACGACTACAGGCGTGGTGGGAATTTCTTGATGAATAAATGTCAAACCATTGTCTAATCGAAATACTGAGGCTGGAAACACAGGATTGGTAAGTTGTTGTTTTGACAAGGTTTTGTATCTTTAACCACAATTTAACTTTGATGTTTGTGATCTTAACTCTGAACGATCGCCAAATTGGCATCAACTGATACAGAATTCTATATTTATCCCCAAGTAAAAGTAGCCCTTAAGGCTGATATTTGTTGAATTTGCGGCATCTGCGTTGACAAGCTTTAAATTTTGCCATGATAAGAATTTATTTTCTATGAATACTACCCATCAATAATTAAAGCTCCCAAGTTTTAATCAAACTTTGGGAGCTAAAAATTTTGAGTTCACCACAACGCCGTTTTACCTAAGTTTATGACCTGGTTAAACCAGGTGGGTACCGATTTTCCTCGTTTAAAGTTTCCGGGTACACGCCCGGTATACTGCCACGAGAGACGTTTGGTTCCCTTTTTCTTAAAGACATAGATCAAAAAACTTGATGGCAGTCACCAACGTCGCAGTGCAACTAACTCATTATAGCCTTCAAAAACAGGTTGTACCAATTCAAAATTCAAAAATTTCTCACCCCACTACCCTAATGGGGATACCAGATGGATTCTATAGTATTGGCTATTTCTTGGGCTGTGGTTTGGTGATGATTATCTAACAAAACTGTAACGTGTCCTAGTTTGCGACCTGGACGGGACTCTGTTTTGCTGTACCAATGAACGTGGGCTTGGGGAATGGCGGCTAGTTGTTGGCGCTGGCTTTGGTAATCACTTTCAGAATTTTCATAGCCTAACAGGTTGACCATGACTGCACCAGCACATTGCAAGGACGGGCTTCCTAACGGTAGCTCACAAACGGCTCTCAAGTGTTGCTCAAATTGAGAAGTTTCGCACGCATCTAGAGAAAAATGCCCTGAATTGTGGGTACGGGGAGCGATTTCGTTGACTAAGACTTGACCATCGACGGTGAGAAATAACTCGATGCCAAACACACCGACTACTTCCAGACTATTTAATAGTGTACGAGCGATCGCACCAGCAGCTGCGGCTTGATTAGGTGTAATATCGGCAGGTGCTATCACTCGCCTACAAACTTGCTTTTCTTGTTGCGTTTCTACCACAGGGTAGATAATAACTTCTCCATCTACAGAGCGGGCAGCAATTACTGCTAATTCCCGTTCAAAGGAAATAAATTCTTCTATTAAAAATGCCGTATTTGTAGTTTGATTTAACTCTATTGTCTCTTGTAAAGTTGCTAAATCATCAATGATAAAAGTTCCTTGTCCGTCATAACCGTGGCGGCGAGATTTCAGGACTAGGGGAAAACCAATATTTTCTATTTTAGCTGTCAGATTTTCTTGATCTTCCAGAGCAAAAAATTCAGGAACAGGTAAACCCAAATCTTTTAAATAGCAACGTTGATGATATTTATCTAAAAGTGGTTTTAAAGCGTCTAACTTAGGACGGAAACAAACACCTTGATTTTCTAACAATGATAAATCCTGAAGATTGACGAATTCATTTTCAAAGGTGATGACATCACTCTTTTTAGCTAAAACCTTTGTAGCATGAGCATCATCAATATCTGCCAAAATAGTATCCTGGGCAATAGATACAGCAGGATCATCACTACTAGGAGTCTGCACTATCAATTCAACCCCTAGTTTATTGGCTGCACCTCCCATCATCCAGGCCAGCTGTCCACCACCAATTACACCTACACGCTTCATCGACATCCCAAAGAATCACGAGTTTCTACACCAGTTTTTGTATTTACTCCGCTAGCCTTTGTACAAAGTTCTCTAATTTGTGCTTTATCCAAAATTGCATCAGTAAAGTCTGCGCCTTCTATGTTCACATTAGCAAAGATGGCGCGGAGTAAAAGAGCTTCTTTAAAAACGACATCGCTTAAATTAGCCCCTGTTAAGTTTACCTGATCAACCATCGCATTCGTTAAATCTGCTCCCTGGAGATTTGCTTGTGTCATCACGGAAGCACTTAAGACTGCACCACGTAAGTCAGCACCCACAAAGTTAGTCAGTTCTAAATTAGCGTTGGAAAACTCAGCAGCTTGTAAACTTTCACCAGCAAAGTTATGTCTGGATAATTCGGCATTACTAAATGATAAAGGATGAGTCCAGTCGGCTAGGACTGGGGAAGGTAAGCAAAGTACAACTATCCCCAAAATTACAGCTAATCCTTGCCAGCCAAACTTTTTTAGCTGGCGAATTTTGTTTTTTATGACCATATTCGCACCCATATCATTTTTTATTGCCACTTGCAGCTTTTCCCCTCTTTTTTAGCTGTTTTCGATCGCGTACTTCTTAACATTTTGTCACAAAAGACTGGTGTTAGCTGTTTACATTGAGAAATTTATAACTAAATACTTACAGTCAGTTAGCTAGATATAACTTTAGGTACTAGCTAAATGACATTTTTAGCAGATATATAAAGTATTAAGTCAATGTGCAAATAATCATTCAGTCGTTGATTTACAATTCTTGATTTTTGAAGATGATTTTTGCGATATAAATATTTTCATTAGTTATTAGGTGATGGCGGTTCCGCCCAGCGCCGTTGATTGCTCTTAAATTTACATTTATTAACTTTGATTTTTTGTAGGTAAAGTTTATTGTCTTTTATGTTTGCCATTCAAAATAGGCTGTTAGTCTATAAATCAAGGTGAGCATTAGGCAATTACATGAAGCATAAATACTATATGTTTCTGATGCTTAATACGCTCTTATAAAAAGTATTAATCTTAATTCCTGAATGAATTAGCTAACTATAATTTCTCTCAAGCTTTATTTCTATCACGTCAACAAACTCAACAAGCCGAATCAGTAACAGCGATTATGACACATTACTCTATTGAATGGATCGAAGCATGGTGCCAAGAAAACGGCTGGACAGAATTGTTTGAAGAACGGAGAAACCACTATTGGGCTTTTCCACCTGGTTGTGTCATGCCTGAACCTATTCCAAATCATGTTCTCAGAGGCATTAAAGCTGAAAAAGGACTAACCTTTGATGAGAGATTGTGGTCAATATCAGCCGTAATTAGCACAATTTTGGCGGTTGTTTCTACCTTTGTACTCCGGTGTCCCATGCCGTTAGTATTTGCTTTTGCTGTCAACGCAGTAACAGTGGCTCAACTAGAACCTGAGGAAGTGTAAGTTATCAATTTTGGACAATAATATCTATAACTGCTCTTAGATGTCTCAATGCGAGAGCAGTTTTTAATCAATACTTCAATAGCACATTAATAATGGAAGCAGATTTTAAATCTATCTGCTTCCACAAATTTTGTTTGAACTTACAGCCAATTTTTTAGAAAAGTCCTAAAAGAAAGATGAAAGTTAATGCACAGAAGGCAAGGAAAGTAATAATCATGATATTGCCTATACTGTGGTCAGGGGTTGTTATTTTTTGTGTATTTTCAGCCATATAAACCAACCCTGGTTGCATGACAGTAGGAAGCAGTACAGCAGTGCTAAATTTATTTATACTCTGTTGCTGCTGTATTTATCTTAACCTCAACTTTTAATTGGCAATTATTATTTTTTGATTAATTAATTGTTGTAACGAAGTCATCAGTTAGCCTGGAAGGAGAAACTTCTCCATTAGATAATTAATAAAAGTCTCGCCCCTACGTTCTACCTGTTGTTCACTAATTATCTTGAACTCCATGTGCAAGAAAAAGGGCTTGGCGGTAATACTTGCTTCAACATACAACCGAGTAATTCCTAATTCATGAGCTTTTGTCTCAATTGCATGATAAATTTTACTGCCGATACCCATGCGCTGATAATCTTTATGGCAGTAGAAGCAGTTTATATGCCCGCTCAACTCTAACTCGCCGAAACCTGCAATCACACCTTCATCATCAGCGACGTAAGTAAATCGTTCCGAACAATCCTTTGCCCAGTTCTTAAATTGAATATTATCTGGGGCCCATGCCTTGACCTGATTGCTCGAATAATCGTGAATATTAATTTCACGTACTGTTTCGTGGAACAACAGCGCTATTTGATTAGCGTCTTGCTTCTGAAACAACCGTATTTTCATCTATAAAATGCCCTCAAAATTTCCATAACTAATTTCTGGGGAGCAAGTGTTAAACTTCTCTAGAGAGTATTGTAGTGAAACCATGTCTTGGTTGATCACGTTGTACCTGACGCAAAGGAATTTCAATCCAAAACTCAGTTCCTTTCCCTGGTTCGGACTCACACCGCAGGACTCCAGAATGTTTTTCGACCACAATTTGGTAACTAATGGATAAACCCAACCCTGTACCCTGACCAACAGGTTTTGTCGTAAAAAATGGATCAAACAGCTTTTGCATTACATTTTGAGTCATACCAGGCCCATTATCAGCAATTCTAATCACCACTCGTTGATCGTTAGTCAGTTCAGTGCGAATTGTAATTTGGGGATTATTCAAAAGTCCAGGGTGAACAGTTAATAGTTGAGAATCTTTGACTGTGGACTTTTGACTATTGATGATTGATTCTTCCAAAGCATCAACGGCATTATTAATAATATTCATAAAGACTTGATTTAACTGTCCTGCATGACATTCTATTAAAGGTAAATGTGCATATTCTTTGATAATTTCAATCTGAGAATATTGTGATTTAGCTTTAAATCTATTTTGTAAAATCAGCAGAGTACTTTCAATTCCTTCGTGAATATCGACCTCTTTCATCTCCGCTTCATCCAGGCGAGAAAAATTGCGTAAAGATAAAACAATCTGCTTAATTCGCTGAGAACCCATTTTCATTGAACCAAGGATTTTGGGCAGGTCTTCTTGTAAAAACTCTAAGTCTATTTCTGCAACTTTCTCTTGAATTACATCATTGGAATTGGGAAACTCTTGTTGATAAATATCTATTAATTCTAAAAGTTTTTGTGTATATTCATGCGCGTGAGTAATGTTGCCATAGATAAAACTTACCGGATTGTTGATTTCATGGGCTACCCCAGCTACCAACTGACCTAAGCTAGACATCTTTTCTGTTTGAATCAGTTGTGCTTGAGTTTGTTGTAGTTCTTTTAGGGCTTTTTGCAGTTCTAGTTCAGCTTGTTTGCGTTCAGAAATTTCTAATTCTAAACGTTGATTCATGTGAGTTAACTCAGTATTTTTCATCAGCGTTTCCCGGGATTGAGCTAACTTAACTGCCATGTCGTTAAATGATTGAGCCAAGTCTTCAATTTCATCACCTGTGTGTATATTTAAGCGATAATCGAAGTTACCAGCCGCAATCTGTGCTGTACCTAATTGTAAATTTTGTAGAGATTTAATTGTAGGTCGCCAAATCAAAATAAATTTTCCAATAAATAGCATGACAATTACTGTCACAACAATAAAGGAGATAATTCTCTGCACTTGATAAAGACTTTCTAAGTCTTGCTCTAATAAAACTCGCTCTTGATAAGCGCGTTGAATTAGCTGTTCAAGGAACAACTGAATATCTTGATTAAAGGAATTAATAGCTCTAAAATACTGCTGTGAATCTGCTATGTAGGTTGGACTAGAACTGTATTGAGTTAATTGTGTTGCCATGTTGTCGAGCAATTTGTGTCGCCGACGAATCAGAGAAATTTCTGGTGCATTTGGCATCAATTGTTCTACTTGATTTAGGGATTGTATAAAATTTTTATGAAACAGTTCTATCTGTGTGTTATCACTTTTGAATAAAACAATATCTTTGAGGGCAATTATTTCAGACTTTAAGGCATTATCTGCTTCTAAAACGGCTTTGATAGTTTGAGCAGTTTCATAACTTTTATAGCGGACAGTTCGCTTAATTTGCTGCACAACTACAGTATTGCCGATAAGAATAGCCACTATGAGTCCGACAGATATAGTAGAACCTGTGAGAAACTTGGTGGAGATTTTCATTGTTTCGGGAGAGATATTAAGTTAAGTTCTTGACGAAGTTTTTGAATAGGAGCATAGTCATCCGGGTTGATAAGAGTATATCCAGATGATTCAGTTCCTAAAATATTTTTGATACCTTCTGGGGTACTAATAAAAACTCGCTTTAGCTGTTGAACCAATTCAGAGGACAATTTTTTAGAAACTACTATGGGAAAATTGGGTATGGGGACAGATTCCCAAATTAATCTATAATTTTGTGGTGTAATTTTACCGCTTTTTTGTAGCGCTAGATAAGAAGACACATTAGTTGCAGCTGCATCTACAATACCATCTTCTAGTGCTTTTATACTTTTGCTATGGTTGCCAGCATAAATGACCTTAGCAAAATCCTGCTCAGGATAAATATTTACTTTCCTGAGATTTGCTAATGGCATGAGATATCCAGATGTAGATGATTTATTCACAAAAGCAACGCGCTTGCCTTTGAGGTCTTTTAAGGTTTTGATAGAACTATTATTTTTAACAAGAATACACGCTCGATACCAAGGCTGCCCTGTATGTTTGTCGATAGAAGTCACTAATGGTTGAATTTTTGCACCCCTATCTACGGCTTTAAGATAAGCTACGGGGCCTAAATAAGCAAGGTCAAGTTCATCTTCAATCAACCAGTTTATAACTTCTTCGTAATCTTTAGCTATGAGAAAATCGATCTGTCGTCCAAGGGATGTTTCTAAATAATCATCCAGAGGTTTGATAATTTGTTGTTGCTCTGGAAGATTTTGGGTAGCCAGGATGCCAATTTTTAATTTAGGTAAAATATTTTTACTACCAACCGAAACAGAAGCACTATTGTATACTGTACCCTGTCTTTCCCTAGTCCTTCTTGCTACCTGAACATCTTCTCTGAGTACTGGAAGTGAGGTTTTATTTACAGTAGGCTGATTATTGCTAGATATGTTGTCGGTACAGCCTATACTCACTAAGGATGCGATCGCAGTTACAATTAAAACCTGAAAACTAAATAAACTTTCTCCACTAATCAGCAATTGTACGGCTTTTTTCATAGAATTCAACTCACATATATAGCCCAAAGCAAATTTCAGGGTTTAGTTGTTTACCCAAGATTGGCTAGATATATTTTTCCCTAAGAAAATGTCACCGTAACAAGACTTTGTATTCCGGTGGTTAAAAGTGATTTTATTTACCACAGATGCACAGAGGAACAGAAAGAGAAAGGAACATATATGTTCCTTTTAAAAGAATTATTTTACAAGTTAATCTTCTATTTTACGGGAATTTGAATACAAAATTCTGTCCCCTTACCTAGTTCTGACAGACATTGCAATATTCCACCATGCTTTTCGACAATAATTTGATAGCTAATGGATAATCCTAGCCCTGTTCCTTTACCTACAGCCTTGGTTGTAAAAAATGGGTCGAATAGTCGGTTTTTAATTTCTTCTGTCATTCCAGCACCATTATCAGCGATGCGAATAGAAACAAAGTTATTATCTAAAAGTTCAGTACGAATGTGAATTTGGGCATTGGTATTTGTTGTGCCATTTATGACTGACTCTTCTAAGGCATCTATAGCATTAGTGAGAATATTCATAAATACTTGATTAAGTTGTCCTGGGTAGCAATCTACTAAAGGTAGTTCACCGTATTCTTTAATCAGAGATATACCCAATCCAATACCACTATTTTTCCAACGATGGTGCAAAATTAAAAGTGTATTGTCAATGCCTTCATGAATATCTACTAATTTTTTCTCAGCTTCATCCAAGCGAGAAAAGTTCCGTAAACTCAAGACAATTTCGCGGATACGATTAGTACCCATATTCATGGAAGAAAGAATTTTTTCTAAGTCATCAGTAATAAAATCTAAATCAATTTCTTCCGTAAATGTTTGAATTGCTGACTGAGGATTAGGATAATATTCTTGGTAAAGATTAACTAGCTCTAAGATATCTTGAATATATTCTTTGGCATGAGAAATATTGCCATGAATAAAATTAACCGGATTGTTTATTTCATGGGCAACACCAGCTACTAATTGTCCCAAGCTAGACATTTTTTCGTGCTGTATCAGTTGGGATTGTGTTTGTTGTAATTGATGAAGAGTTTGGGCGAGTTTTTCTGCTTGGGCTTGGGCTGCTAAAGCGGTCTCACGGCTTTGAATATATAGTTGGGCATGATCGATGGCGATCGCTAATTGATCTGTTACTGCTTGTAGCAGTACAATATCGCTCTGACTCCAAACTCGTTCGCCACGACAATGACTGCAAACTATAGCGCTAAATTCTCCCGAATGACTTTTAACTGGTAGCAACAGTTGAGAAGTAATACCAAATTCACTCAAAATGGCTGGTGTATCTTGAGATAGAAGAAAATTATCTTTAATATTATCAATACAAATTAGCTCTTGATTGAGCAATGCTTTTACCAACCAGTCATTATTTTGTACTGAGACTTCGCCTAACATCTTAGGTAAACTCAAATCTATCGCTTCATGAGTAATAGTGAGGCAATGTTGGGCGATATTGGGTAAAAACCGCAAAAAATAGCAGCGATCAATTTGTAATAAACTGCGGATTTCAGTGACAGCAATTTCGAGAATCGTGTCAAGATCAAGCGAACTGCGAATTTGGCTGGCTAGCCTCAGTAGCAAGGCTTCTCGACGACTGAGAAGTTCTTCTCTTGCCCATATACGATCAATCGCAACAGCAATATTATTTGCAATCCAGTTTAATAAATTATGAGTTGCTTCAGTAAATAATTGGTGGCTAAATAAAGCCATAAGACCAATTAATTTGTGTTCTATAATCAACGGATATGCAGATAAATTTGTAGTTAAATATTCTTGAGTGTGCAGCGTAATTTCTTCATTAAAAATAGGTTGGTAGTTTTGTGCCATACCAACCATAATATTGTTAGCTAAAATCACGTGTTCGGGAAAGTCTTGAGTATTTTTTAAAGTACTACATTTAGTATCTTGACATTGAACACCAGCCTGCAATTCTAAATGTTCAGTTTGGCGTTCACACGTCCAAATGCAAACTAGAGCTATATCAAGGTGTTGTGAAATCTTATTTATGCAATCTTGCATAATTTCCGATAATGTGCCACTTTGAGATAAAGCAAAGCTCATTTCTGCACTTAAAACCGATAAACGCGATCGCTCTAATAAAGCTAACTCTGAAAGCTTGCGCTGTGTGATATCTGTACGGATTGATACATATTGATATGGCTTACATTCAGCCCCTAAAAGGGGGGTTATCAAAGTATCTACCCAATAGAATGTACCATCTTTAGCTCTATTTTTAATTTCGCCTTTCCAGATTTTCCCTTGCGAAATAGTTTTCCATAAATTTGCAAAAAATTCTTGGGAATGATAGCCTGAATTAATGATTCTATGGTCTTGTCCTAAAAGTTCTTCTCTGGAGTATTTAGAAACTTCACAGAACAGGTCATTAGCATAAGTAATGCGCCCTTTCAGATCAGTAATTGCTACCAAAGAATGAGTATTTAAGGCAAATTTAAAAGCTTCTAATTCTTGAATAGTTTTTTGTAGAGTTATTTCATTTTCTTTAGTGGTTGTAATATCACGTGCTACCGCATAAATGAGCTTCTCTTTACTAAACGGTGTCGCATTCCATGACAACCATTTATAGGAACCATCTCGACATAAATATCGATTTTCAAAGCAGATTGTATCTACAGAATCAGTCAGCTTTTGAGATTCTAAAATAGTATTTTTGCGGTCTTCTGGATGGACAAATTCAATAAAAGGCTTATCAAGTAGTTCTTGATTTGACCAACCTAAAATTTTTAACCATACTGGATTTAAATATTTAAAATATCCATCAAAACCAGCAATACAAAGTAAATCTAGAGATAGAGAAAAAAAATGTGAATATTTTTCTTCTCTATTTTTATGAAGATAATTAGATAATCTTGTTGTTTTCATATTTACCAAGATTGTTGAACAACATTATTTGATTGCTATAGTTTTTCTCGAAGATTTTAGGCTGATATCAAAACTCTACTAAATGTAGATTTCCCTAAAAAACTGTAAAGATAACACTGTTAAGTAAATGAAACAATTAATAAGAGTGATTTATAAAAAATCTTAGTTTGTAATTAAGTTTGGAGATTTGATCAGAATTCATCAGCAAAGTATCTGTAGCCTTATTTTGTAAAATTAGTATTATTCCCTAGTTCATGAAGATAAGACTAATGGTGAATAAAGATACAGCCCAAAATTTATCAAAGCTGATTAATCATTATTAGATTTGTGGTAAAAAACAATACACCCTCCGACCAATATTGAGCATAAGCACAATCAGATCGGAGGGTAGTTGAGTTTGTGACTATTTTCCTCAGAATGAGGTTATGGTAACTGTATTTATTAGTAATACTAGCCGTTAAAGTCTGAAGAACTGGGTGGTTAACATTGGAGGTGAATCCAAATGGTAAATCTCAAGTGTATAGTAGCTGGGATGTTAAAGTTCCACAACTTTTATCGGGTAGATGGCATTCGTATCTGCACTATGGTAGCAAATTAGACAAAAACTACAGCTATAAACATCAAGAGAAGCGCGGTGAGGCATCCTGTTCTTAACCTTCTGAAGAAAAAACTTCTTAAAAGAAGCCCGCGCCGTACTGCTAAGGCAGTTGGCGGCGGGAGTTTGTCACGCTTGCCGTGAGTAGTATTCCACAACTAGCAGTTCGTTAACTTGCAGCGCCACCCATTCACGTTCGATAACACCGTTAACCTTACCAACCAACTTGTTTTTGTCAAACTCTAAATGGCTGGGGAGGTTAGCTAAACCCGGATATTGTAGGTTATTTTCCACCAATTTCCGTGATGGTGCTTTGTCTCTGACAGCAACTTCTTCGCCAGGACGGCATTGGTAGCTGGCAATATTGACGACGCGACCGTTTACTGTGACATGACCATGATTTACCAGCTGGCGAGCGGCTGGAATTGTGGGAGCCATACCCAAACGGAAAACCGTATTATCCAAGCGCATTTCTAACAATTGCAGCAGCACTTGTCCGGTAGAACCAGTTACACGTCTAGCTCGACGCACATAACGTAACAGTTGCTTTTCAGTCAAACCGTAGTTTAAACGCAGCTTTTGCTTTTCTTCTAGACGGATAGCATACTCAGAGCGCTTCTTGCGATTCTGACCATGCTGACCTGGTGGATAAGCGCGTCTAGCGCTCTTACGAGTTAATCCTGGCAAATCGCCCAAGCGACGTACAATTCTAAGACGTGGCCCTCGATATCGGGACATGAGTTTCCTTAATTTAATCCTGTTTAAATTTACCCAGACATACTATTATAAGTACTCGGAAATCATAAATGCAAAAATCATTAACTTAATCGGCAAAATTTTATTTTATATTTGGTGTTTTACCTGATTTGCCAAAGATTCGCTGCACATTTGAGTTAGCATAACTTTGGGTGTTTGGAGAACGGCAATGTGCAGAAAACAGGTTTTTGGGTCGGAAGAACAAAAATTAGCTCTCAAAACTCAACTCATGCGGCTGACAGCACCAGTTTTGACTGTCGCTGGGCTGCTGGGCATGAGTGTTCCCAGTATGGCTGTGACTGCCTCGTACAGCAATGATTATCGTGCCTGTGCAGGTAGACTGATAAGTGTGGGTGTGACTGCACAAGCAGCATCACAAGCTTGTGCTACAGCCTTGCGTCCAAAAGATTTGTCTGCTTGTGTGCTTGATATTAGTAGACAAACACAGATCCCTGGCGTAGATGCACTTTCTGGGTGTAGACGGGCAAGACAACCGCAAGAATTAGCTACTTGTGTAGTTGCAGTAAGTAAAAATACTGAAGGAGCAGTTAATCCAGAGGTGTTGAACTACTGTGGTCGTAGTTTATTGCCAGTGCGCTTTGCTCAATGCGTTGTTGGGTTGCGTAGTGAAATCGACTTAGTTCCTATTCAGGCGCTTGATACTTGTATTGATGGCAGCGATCGCATTAGCGGATTTACTCCTCCATCAAATTTACCAAATCAACCAGGAACACAGTTTAATCCTACTTTTGAAACTCAACCAGTACCAGCAAATCCTAGCAGATAACGAGTGTTGAGTGCTGAGTGTTGAGTTACAAGACTACAATGCTACTAGCTGCACAAAGGGTAGGGCTTGTACCAACTAAATCATTACGGAGTCAGGGTAAACTTACTCATTACTCAGCACTCATTTCTCTTGTCTGCATATACAAGTTGTCCTTTTTTATATGCTTGGCGTAGAGCGATCGCTTCTGCTACGATTTGCTGGGCGCTCAATCCTTCCTCATCCATCATTTTTTGCAGTGTTGTACCAGTTTGCTCCGAGGCTTCATGAATTGGGGGAATTTGGCAGTACCTACCACCATTTTTTAAACGCCGCCAAATACTGGGTTTTTTTGGTCTAGCTGCTCTTGGAGTACGCTGTTTTTGAATTAAAGCACGTACCGTTTCTTGGTTAATTACACTTAAATCTAACAGTCTATCTATAACTTTTTGATACTGTTTACTTCTTTCCGCTAGTTGATATATAGTTCTAGGCTCAACTTGGGCAAAATCTTGAGGTTCAAATTTACCAAAGGTTGTGGCAATCTTAAGATATTTTTTTTCTTCACCCTCCCAACCTTGACTAGATAGTAGCTTTTTATACTGTTTTACTGGAAGATTTTGTTTCTGCTCGGCTAACCAAAAAGCATGATGTAAAATTGCTTTGGTGAGATCAGTCAAGGATTGAAAAGAAGAATCTGCGATTGCATCAGAATTTTCTTCAACGTATGGCTGAAACTGGCGTGAGTTAATTGGGGCAGTTACACCCTGTATTGGTGTCATCATAGTTATGATCTCACAGTAGGGTTTTTCTTGTGGCTGAACCATTGCTGGTAGTTGTCTGACCCCAACAAAGTGTAATAGCCAAAACTAAAAATCTACTTAGTACAATTGTACTATAAAATTCTAGAAAAAACCTCGAACACAGACAAATTTTGCACCAATCGTTCAAGCCCTTACCCATCAAAGATTTAGGTGATCGGATAATTAATATCTTGCTAGCCAGAAAATTTATCCTTTAGCTAGCAAGATATTGAAACGCGATTTTTTGTTGTGCTTTAGTGCTACTGCCAGACGTAGATAAGGATAAACAAAATAATCCAGATGACATCGACGAAGTGCCAAAACAAAGAAGTGGCATTTACGCCGAAGTGACCTGTATCATAGTTGCCAGGAATGAGCGATCGCAAGAGAATAATAAACTGTAACAAGATCCCAGTAAAAACGTGCAAACCGTGGAACCCTGTTAACAGGTAGAACATTCCACCATATACGCCGGAAGTAAAGCCAAACTCCAAATGACTCCATTCAATGGCTTGTCCTACCAAAAAGTAGCTACCCATAGCCATTGTTGCTGACAAAAAGATGCGGAATAACCGCAAATTTTCGCGTTTTAGGGCGAGTTCTGCAAAATAAATCACAAAGCTACTAGCAACCAACACCACTGTATTAATTGCAGGCTCTCTAACTTCTAATCCTTCCACGCCAACTGGTAGCCAGTCAGGAGTAGTTGTTTTGTAGACAATATATCCGGCGAAAAAGCTCAAGAAAATGACACTTTCAGATAATAAGAAGACAATAAAGCCGAACATTTTATTGCCTTCTTCATCATGACCATGTTCGCCGCCTGCATGATGCTGGGGTTCGGGCGACTCATCTGAAACAATATAGCTGTCCATTGGTGGGATTTCTTATTGTGTAAATTTGGTTGGGTAAACTGGTTTGTAGTAAGCACTTTAGTTTTGGGAAAATAAGGACTAAAGTTCTTACTACGAACTGACTATTAGTGATGACTATTAGCTTCTGCAATTAAGGGTTCTGATTTGCCGTAGCCGTAGGGTTCAGAAATCACAACGGGGATTTCTTCAAAATTTTCTACAGGTGGGGGAGAAGCAACCAACCACTCCAAACCAATCGCCCGCCAAGGGTTATCTGGTGCTTTCTCACCGTGCATCCAAGAAACCACCATATTGAAGATGAAAGGCAAAGTAGACATACCTAATAAGAATGCACCAAGACTAGCAACGATATTCCAGCCTTCATACTCTGGTGCGTAGGAAGAAACTCGGCGTAGCATCCCTTGTAAACCTAAGGGGTGCATGGGGAAGAAGTTGAGGTTAGTACCGATGAATGTCAACCAGAAGTGGAGTTTACCCCAGCCTTCGTAGTACATTCTGCCGGTCATTTTGGGGAACCAGTGATAGAGGGCTGCATACATACCCATCGTCACAGTGCCAAAAAGGACGTAGTGGAAGTGTCCGACGACAAAATAGGTGTTGTTGACGTGGACATCAACTGGTACAGAAGAAAGCATGATGCCGACGATACCGGCGAAGACGAATAAAATTAGTCCACCCAAGGCAAACAGCATGGGGGTGTTGAGTCGGATTTTACCGCCCCAGATAGTTGCTACCCAAGCAAATACCTTAATACCTGTGGGAACAGATACTAACATCGTCGTCATCATGAAAAACATCCGCATCCAAGCAGGTGTACCACTGACATATAAATGGTGTACCCAAACAATGGCACTAACTACGGCAATTAACATCGAAGAAATTGCCACTACCTTGTAACCAAACAATGGTTTACGAGAGTAGACGGGGAAGATTTCTGAGAAGATACCGAAGATGGGCAGAATGATGACGTAAACAGCCGGGTGAGAATAAAACCAGAAGTAATGTTGAAACATAACTGGATTTCCGCCCTTGCTGGGGTCAAAAAAGCTAGTCCCCACGGTAATATCAAACAACAGCATGACTGCGCCTGCTGTCAGGGCTGGTAAGCCAAACAATTGGATAATCTGAGCGCTAAATACTGCCCAGACAAATAAGGGCATCCGAAAGAAGCCCATTCCTGGCGCACGCATCCTCACGATGGTAGTAACAAAGTTGACTGCCCCCATAATTGAGGAGACACCGGAAATAGCAACTGCCAATAACCAAATTACTTGACCATTAATTAAGTTACCCGTGGGATTCTGGGTACTTACCGGGGGATAAGCCCACCAACCAGATTGGGCTGGGCCACCAGGTACAAAAAAGCTAGCCATCAAGAGAATCCCGACTACAGGAACCATCCAGAAGGCGGCGGCGTTGAGGCGAGGGAAGGCCATATCCCGCGCCCCAATCATCAAGGGTACAAGGTAGTTAGCTAGACCAACTAGTGAGGGGAATGTCCACAAGAACAGCATCACAGTGCCGTGCATGGTGAACATTCCGTTATAGACGGTGCGGTCAATTAAGTCTGATTCAGGGGTGATGAGTTCTCCTCGCAGTATCATGGCGAAGATACCACCAATGAGAAAGAAGACGAAAGAAGTAACAAGGTATTGAATACCAATCACCTTGTGGTCATGACTAAAGCTGAAATATTCCTTCCAACCTCCGGGGGATTGGTGGTGAGGCTTCTCCGCAGGGAGTTTAACGCCTTCTATGGGGATGTTTGTCATCAGTGAAGTTTTAGGGGTGTAGGGGTGACTTTCAACCGGGGTAATTAACCAAAGGTGGGGCGGCTGGTGCTACTGTTTTCCAACCAGTTATGACTTGCTGACTGGCAGTTTCTGCATATTCAGCAGCAGCTTGATTGTTTGCAGGGCTTGGTTTGTGGGTGGCTATTTTGGCTAGCCATTTGTGATACTCTTCCGGCGATTCCACAACTACATTGGCCTGCATGGTGGCGAAGTATGTACCGCTATATTGAGAGTCGGTGAGGTGATATTTACCTGGGCGGATGGGGGTAAATTCAAAGTCAATTGTGTGGTTGGGGATGATGTCTTGCTTGAGGCGGAAGGCGGGAATGTAAAACCCGTGCAGTACATCTTCTGAATGCAATGCCAATTTTACACGGCGATCGCTTGGTAAATGTAATTCGGTGCTGGTAACATCCTTTTCGGGATAGTGGAACACCCACGCCCATTGTTTAGCTAGGACATCAATCTTTTCTTCGGGTGCAACTAAAACATCATCGGTGGCTGCATAAGCTGATTCCATCTCCATTGGGTTATGTAGGTGTACCAGTGCTGTCGGCCCTTGAATGCCCATTTGTTCGTAGATTTGGTAGCTATAGGTGGCAATCCAAACTACTAAGAGGATGGGGATGGCTGTCCAAACTACTTCTAAGGTGACATTACCTTCAATGTGGGGGCCATCGCTGAAGTCGTTTTCAGCCGCCCGATGGAACATTAAGGAATAGATTAAGGTGCAGGTAACACCAAAGAAGATGAATGCACCCATAGTTACCAAGAAGCTGAATAAATCATCAATTAAGACCGATTCAGCCGCCGCTTGAGGAGGTAGCCAGGTGTAAGCCTGTTTACCTATCCAGAAACTGGTAATAGTCACAGCGATCGCGCCTATTACCAATGTCACAATGTGGGAAAATTTACGGAGTGTCATGGTTAAGAGTCAATAGTCAAGAGTCAAAAGTCCATAGTCCATAGTCGAAGACTCATGCCAATTCTCAAAATCAAGCTACAGATACAAACCCTAAATCTGGGTGTAATCTGATTTTTGGCATTTTGAGTTTTGAATTGGTATTACTTGAGCATGGTGTTGAGGTCTTCACCTAATCGCAATAAGCTATCTGCTGTGTTATGTACGCCAAATTCGGCTGCTAGTTGCGCTCCTAGTGTGCCGTGGAGGTACATGATAAACATGATGGCTACACCTGCTACCAGATAGCCCCACTGCACTTGTGTCTCCTCTCCTATAGACCAAACGTAGCGTTGCCATGCCCGCCATAGAGTCATCACAGCAATTAGACCTAAAAGGAATACTCCACCTACACCATGCCAAAGCATGGTTTGCATGGCTTGTAATCCCCAAGTACTTTTGATTTCCGGTGCTGGTGCGGCGAGGAACATTTCATAAAAGCCGGCGGCTACTGTGAAAAATGTGATGATGGTGGAACCAACCATGTTGTACCAGCCAACATCAAAGAAGTTTTCCCGTTCTACAGTAATCGCCAAAAATTTGAAAACCCATTTGTCCCAGGGGAACAGTACGCCAACGATATCAAAGGTAATCCCGATGATGAACAAGCCCAAGGTTAAATGAACTAGGTTCGGGTGAATGGGAATTGTGTAAGGTAGCCCATTCGCCCCCAGTTGAATGTTTAATTGGTCAATTAGTTCTGAGTTCATGGCAGAAGTCCTTCCTTTACCGCTTCAACAACTGGTACGGTGTGTAGTCCATATATCCACACCAGTTGATCACCGAGATATACCTGCAAACCAACTATCATGGTTAACACCAACCCTGCACCCAAGTAATAAAAGGGGACTTTTTGGGGATTGCGGAGACGGATGACGTAGCGCCATGCTGTTAGGGCGGCGATAATTCCCGAAAGTGACCAGCCAATTAGGGTATGCAGATTCAAGACTGATTTAGCCACTTCGTAAGGTTTGGCTAAACCGGCTTCAAATTGACCAAAAATAATGGCAACAAAAATGGCGATCGTTGCCACAAACATATTCCACCAACTCACTTCAAATAGGCGAGTTTTACCAGTGAAATAACCAATTACATCACAAGCAAAAGCAAACACTACCATCGCAATTACGAAGTGAACAACGATGGGATGTATCGTATCTGGATAGGGTAAATTGTGGTCATTCAAAGATGTAAGAAAATCAAACATTGTCCTCTCCTAGACATATTTACTGCACCGCAGCTAAACTTCAATGATCGACATTACTCACATCAAAATAGGCATTCACACATGACCGGAATTTGTTTATCAGGTTTGCGTGGCGTAGTCTAATCACGCTAGTATCAGCCCTGTTATCAACAAATTGGGTGAGGCTATTATTTATAGTCAATGATTGAGGTTAATTTATTTGTTCATGCTGATACGCTGCAACAGCGATTTTTAATTTACCTAACAAAATTGCTGCTGTCTGGCTATTTGGTGAGACCTATTTATTAGCTTAAGGATTTTTTTAATTGTTGTCAAAAGTAATTACAACAAATTTATAAAAATATTGTGGCTAGCAAAAATAAGCGTTTTATAATGTATCTTCCCTAGCTATTTCAGTATATTGCATATACAAATTATTTAAATGTGCAATAGCAACATCTATCAATTATTAATTTGTAATTAACAATACAATAGTTATTTGTAAATAAAAAAGTTAATCAATAAAACTCTATTTATTATTTCTAATACTATCGAAAATCTAAATCATTTGTGCAAAGTTTTAATATGTGTATGTAGGCTATTATTAGCCCTATCAGGTAAAAATATATATATGTTTATTCTCTATGCCTGTATGCTTCTGTGGTTTAAAGCTGTTTTATTTAACCACAGAGACACAACAGCATAGAGAATATATTTAGATTCGGGGAACAAAAGTTAAACGAGGTGGTTCAGCCTCTCACACCACATAAATTGACTTAATCACATCAAGACATTTTGACTTATTGGAATCTCTGCACTGTTAAAAGCAAAATTAAGTTTGCAATCTTTTCTCACTCAGCCTTTAGATACAGTTGATATGTATAAGGCATTTTTATTTGCAAAACCTACTTTTAATGAAGAGATAGCACAAGTCTATTTATGTATATTCTCAATGGAAAGCAATATTTCATTTTTAACGATGTACATGAATGCCAGGAGCATAAGCTTCAATCACCTTTCCTGTACGGGTGCAACTGATCATCAAGTAGTCACAACTTGGGCATTGTGTTCTTGTTAATTCACTATCTGCTAGATAATAACGTTCAGCATTACTACCACAATTAGGGCAGTAAATTTTTTGTATTATTTGCATTGAAAAATCCCTGGTTTTAACTATTTTGATGATATTTGCTAAAGGAAACCAAAATATATTTTGGTTTGTCTAAATTAACAACCAAAAACAACTATGGCTGTTTATTTAACTAAAATTTTACATTTGAACAGTTTTATTAACTTAAACCATTATCCTAGTATTTTGGTAATTTCACCATCTTACTTGGGATATATTGAGTTAGTCTGCTAAGACAATATTTCATGGATATTGACTGATCCCCGATGCTAATGCTTTGAGATACATTATGAGCATTAATCAAAAACACACACAAAAGGTATCTTTGTATTCAAAATTCAAAAGCTAGAAAATACTGTATCTTTAGTAACAAAATAATTTTCTTAATCTTTGCTTAAGGTTTAAGTGGCAATATCTTTAGAAGATAATTTATGCAAAACTGGCAACGCTAGTGATTAAAGATATTAGTTATGTTTGCTGAGTTATTGCTTGGTAATGGGTAATAGTGCTTTAGAGATAAATTACCCATAACTTGTTTTGATAGGGGTTAAAGACTAGAGGGATGAAAATAATCGTAAATGGCTTGAGCTAGATGTGGGCCTATCCCTGGAACTTCTGCTATTTGTGAGGGTGTGGCTTGGCGAATATAGTCAACAGAGCGAAAATGAGCTAGCAGCTGCTTTTGGCGGTGGTGTCCTAAACCAGAAATTTCATCTAAGCGCGATCGCTTTAATTTATCACTTCGCTGTTGACGATGGAAGCTCACAGCGAAACGGTGCGCTTCATCCCGTAGTCGTCGCAACAATTGCACTCCCGGTTGTTCTGCATCAGTTTTTAAGGGTTGAGATTCCCCCGGTAAGAAAATCTCTTCGCGCCGTTTTGCTAAACTGATCACCCGCAAGTCTTCTAATAAGTTCATTTCTTGCAAAACAGCAACTACCGATGATAACTGACCCTTACCGCCATCAATCATAATCAAATCAGGCCAGTCAGGATTCCCGACTCGTGATAATTGCGGATCTTCTGCATACTTGCGGAAGCGTCGTTGGATGACTTCAGCCAAACTGGCAAAATCATCTGAGTGTCCGATGGTGACTGTGGGATTTTTTATTTTGTAGTGGCGATAATTTTGCTTGGCTGGTAATCCGTCGATGAACACGACTTGGGAAGCTACCGCATTAGATCCTTGAATGTGAGAAATATCGTAACCTTCGATGCGGTGGGGTAAGTCAGGTAAATCGAGAATAGCAGCTAAATCTTGGGTTGCTTGGTGATTGCGATCGCCCATTTTCTGCATTCTCTGCAATTCATACTGGGCATTACGCTCTACCATCTCAATTAATTCTGCCTTAACTTGGCGCTGGGGAGTTAAGATTGTCACTTTTCTTCCCTTACGCTGGGTTAAGACATCGGCTAATATTTCCGCGTCTGGTAACTCATGCTGTACTAAAATTTCTGCGGGAATTTCTACAGATTCAGCCGTTTGGTAATGTTCTTCTAGTACTCGTTGTAAAATCGCTCCTGGTTCAGCATGGGATTCGGCGACAAAAGCCAAACGTCCCACCAATTGCCCGGCGCGAATCTGGAATAATTGAATACAGGCGTGTTGTGCGTCAGCTGCAAGTGCGAGCGCATCTCGTGAGACGGTATCATCTGGTAAGGAAACTTTCTGTTCCGCAGTCAGGGAATTCAACCCAGATATTTGATCACGAATCCGCGCTGCTACTTCAAATTTCAAGTCCTCCGCAGCTTTGTGCATCTGTTCACTCAAGATATCAATCAATTCTTGAGTCCGTCCTTGGAACACCATCGCCACTTTCTGCACAGTTTTCCGATATTCTTCCGGTGAAATCAGCTGTTGACACACCCCCGGACACCTACCTAAATCATAATTTAAGCAAGGACGGTCTTTAAATAACGGTTGTGGGCGTTGTCGTAGTGCAAATATCCGCTTAGATATGCGTAATATTTCTCTTAACAAACCTGAATCAGTGTAAGGCCCGTAGTATTTATCTTTTTCTTTCCCTAGTTGTCGTCTACGAGTGATGAAAATGCGAGGATAATCTTCTGACCAAGTAATACAAACATAAGGATACTTCTTATCATCTTTGAGCAGGACATTAAAGTATGGCTGGTGCTGCTTGATTAAGTTGGCTTCTAGCGCCAAGGCTTCAGCTTCGGTATCGGTGACAATGAATTCAATTTCTGTCACCTGCTTGGCCATGGTGGCTATGCGTTCAGTTTTGTTGTATCCTTCGCGGAAATAGGAACGAACCCGCGATCGCAACTTCCGTGATTTTCCTATATAAATAATGCGATCGCTCCCGTCCCTCATGAAATAAACGCCGGGTTCCGGTGGAATTTCGGACAGACGAGCTTCTAAACGTTCTGAATCTTTAACCAGTGGTTGTATCTGAGCAGATGTTGTCACAATCTCAAACAGGTAATCTTACAAATTTACCTATGCTTATTTTAAGAAAAATTACCGCTTTGTGCTGAGGAGACGAATTTTTATCAAGCGAACATAAAGTCAATATCTACTTTATTGTCTGTTTATATTTATACTAGAATTCCTGTATTAGGGTTTTTCAAATTTTTGATGTAATGAGCCATTTTTTATATTGATGATTTTGTTTATTTATCAATACAAGAAATTTTCTAAAAAATCTCTAAATCAACCAATTGAGTAGTTCAGAAATTAAACCTAACAAAGATACATGAATTAATATTGTAAGCTTAAAACCCTTGTTTAGGCTATGCTGTAACCACTATGTATATAATTTAAAATCAAACTAACTAGAACTTTATTTATAGTGAGAAAAATGCTTTTATTTGTGTGCAATTACTTATTGATTTCATTATTCTAGCAAAATTTACCATAGATCAAGTAACAATATTATTGTTGTCTTTATACTCTTTTCTAACTTTTTATATTCATTAATTTTATTAAGCATTTATATTTTAAAATTAAGCAAATTAACGGATTCACACATTTAATTTTATGAATATCATTGATAACATAAATATTTACATAATTTTTGGAGACAGAATAAAATGAATATAAACGACTTTGAAACTTCTTATAGAGATGCTATGGCTGAAGCACTCAATGAACTTCAATCCGCCGTTTTATTACTAGAACAATTGCAACGTAAAATATATACTATTGGTAATTCTGTACAGAATATAAATGAAAATATGGAGGAGTTTATTAATAAAGAAAAAATGAAATAAACAAATAAAACTATATGCAGTTAACGGCTAACTCTTCGGATATTTTTAT
This sequence comes from Anabaena subtropica FACHB-260, assembly GCF_014697105.1. GTDB lineage: Bacteria > Cyanobacteriota > Cyanobacteriia > Cyanobacteriales > Nostocaceae > Trichormus > Trichormus subtropicus. The sequence continues at coordinate 60,976 of NZ_JACJRF010000008.1, forward strand.
GAGTAAGGCATTTAAATTTATAGGCTTCACAAAATAACTACGAGCGCCCAAATCAATAGCTCTTTCTTGGTCAATTTTAAAAGCAAAACCTGAAACAACAATAACTGGTATTTTAGATAAATCTTGCTGTTGCTGGATTTGCTGTAGTAAATAATATCCATCAATATCTGGCAACTTCAAGTCTAATAAAATTAAATCAGGTTGAAATTTCTCTATTGTTTTAAAGAAAATTGAGCCATCTGATAAACTTTGGACATCATAACCACTGTAACTCAGATAATCACTCAGCAACATCCTATTGATATCATTATCTTCAACAATTAAAATACGTTTTAGAGGATGCAACTGAAAGCGTTGATATTTTGTCAGTAAATGTACTGTCATTTTACATACTACTTTATATTAACAATGAAAAAACTTCGCTAAATACTGAAACCAATTGTGTATATAAATTATTAGACACATTTTAGAAAATAAAAGGAAATAATGCAAATTTAGAAATTGCTCAAGAACATATTGATTGGTATCTATAAATAAGTAATTTTAGTTTAATATATAAAATTAAGCAAAATACCACATAAAGTATCTAAATTATTTTGCTTTATGCGCAGAAGGGTAGAACAAATTCTCAAAATAATGTTTTTTTGGGGATTAGCGTAAATACACTTAAGAAATTTAATGTCTAGTAGTATTGATAACCATTTTATTCTAGATGAGTCAGGTTAAGAATGCGTAAAAAAAAGGGACTGATAGCCCCTTTACTGGAATTTATTTTAGGCGTTGCATATTTGCGAGATAATTTTGATGGTTTTGTGGGATGGGTATTTTACTCGTTCCTGATTTTTTCGGGTTTGAGTCTTGCTCTCCTTCCCTACTAGGTAAGGAGTTGGGGGTTAGGTTTGAGAGAAAGTTGTATACCACCGTACTATTCTGTTACTACGGATTTGGCAGCCAATTCAAGTTTGGGGTCTGGCATAAATGTATATCTTAGATATATTCCGCCCCAGATAAACAGAATAATTAACAACCCACCAATACCTAGAGGACTGGGGAGCCAGAATACGACTTCTATATGGTTGAGTTCACCGGGTTGTAGTTGCCATACCAATTGTCCACCTTGTTTTTCTGGCTGAACGGCGGTTTCTGTCCTTTGAATGCTTTTAGCTCCCCAAGGTGTCTTTAAAGCAAATTTTAAATCGAGAATAGAACCAGTATCAGCTAAAACGTTACCTTTGCTGGCAATTAAAGAGAGCGATCGCAAATCTAAATCATAAATTAATTGATTGCGGACTACTAGGAGAAAGTTGTTTTGTGTTAACAACAAATTTGATGCTATTTTGGGAAATTCTTCATTCCCTGTATCTGCTTCAGTTTCAGATGTTTGGGGAGAACGAGAATTAAAAAATTCGTTGAATTTGGTTTGTAATTCCTGACCATTACTAAAAGGAATGGTGACAATCACTTCTTCTTGAGAAATACGTTTTGCCGTACCTTCTAATTTACGGGCGCGGCGTTCTATGCTGTTTAACCATTCATACACATAATCGCCACTAAAACTGGTCAGCTTTTCTGCCAATTTAATATGCTGCACCAATTGACCACGATTAGAGTTATCAAAATTCACCCCTACATCGTACTGAACACAACCAGTCAACAGCATGGCTGTGAACAGCACTAATAAAAAGATGGGGTTCTTAATTTTGTTTTGAGCAGTCACGTTGCTTCGCTCCTAATTTAAAATTCGTCTTGAAAGCTTGAGCCACTGCTTTGGATGGGTTTTCCGGCTTAGTCAAAAGAGGTAGGGGAGCAGGGAGCAAGGGGGAGAGACGGGGAAGGAGCTTTTACTCCGAAGAAAGTCAAGCGCCCTTTCCCTCTCTCTGCCTCTCTGGTGAGCGCCAGAAATTAAAATTTGATGGGGGTCTAAAAACCCAACCAAACTAAGTATGAGATAGTCAATCCAATCACAATTAAAGCAATCCAGATAAAACGATTATCTTGAGTATTGACTTGGGAGAGATCAACAAATTCAATTTCAGCAGGTGCTTTGCGTTCATTGGGTTGACGGGGTTTGGCTGTTACACGAGTTTTAGGTTCATTATCAGACAATGTGCCTAAATCGGGAATCTCTGTCATCCAATTACTAGGTCTTTTCAATCTTGGTGCTTGCAAGATATAAAGCAACTGTCGGGCTTGTTGGCTGGTTTCTGAGTGGGGATGACGACAAAGTTGTTGACAAAGGGCGATCGCATCTTCAGTTCGTCCGGCTGCTTCATAGGCTGTAACTAACCAAATTTCTACTTCACCCCCAAGACGAGAGTTACGCGCCACTAGTGCGCTGGCTTTTTCGAGATTTTCTACTGCTTCTCGATATTGCCCATTTTCAACAGCAAATTTGCCTGCTTGATATCGCGTTCTCGCTAGTTCTAAACTTTCTGTACTCACTTTTGTACACCAATCAGCACTGTCTTTAAGATGGGGAATGGGGAGCAGAAGGTAAAATTATTACCCATTACCCCAGTCATACCAATTCAAAATTCAAAATAGCCTGCGGCAAGGCTTCCGCCAACAAAATTCAAAATTAGGAATGGTATCACTTATAAATTAACTATACTGAGAACCGAGAATCATTGTCCCAATCCCCACATCTGTGAAGATTTCCAATAGTAAGGCGTGGGGAATACGGCCATCGATGATGTGTGCAGCTCGTACTCCTTGAGCGAGCGATCGCACGCAACAATTGACTTTGGGGATCATCCCACCGCTAACGACACCAGCCGTAATTAATTCGCGGGCTTCACGAATATCTACTTTGGGAATCAAGGTTCCAGGGTCTTTATAATCTTTTAAAATACCTCTGGTATCTGTCAATAAAATTAATTTTTCTGCTCCTAAGGCGGCGGCAATTTCCCCGGCTACAGTGTCAGCGTTAATATTATAAGCCTGTCCCGATTCATCGGCAGCAACGCTGGAAACAACGGGAATATAGCCGTTACTCGCCAAGGTATCTAAGATTTTGATGTTAACGTTACTGACTTCCCCAACAAAACCGATACCCTCTTGACCTTGGGGACGGGCGGTAATTAAGTTACCATCTTTACCACAGAGTCCTACAGCCAAACCGCCAGCTTGGTTAATCAGAGAGACAATTTCTTTATTTACTCGACCCACCAAGACCATTTCTACCACATCCATTGTGGGAGCATCGGTGACTCGCAGCCCATTTTTAAATTGTGCTTCGATTCCCAGTTTATCTAACCAACTGTTAATTTCTGGGCCGCCACCGTGTACTAATATCGGTCGCAAACCCACACAGGATAAAAAGACTATATCGCGGATAACTTGGTATTTGAGGGAGCTATCTTTCATCGCCGCACCACCATATTTAACGACGACGGTGCGACCGGCGAATTGTTGAATATAAGGTAGTGCTTCGCTTAGTACCTGTACACGAGTCGCTTCAGCTTGCCTGATATACTCAATATCGTTGACCATCATTGAGGAGCCGTTGAAACTTAATATTTATGCAGCTTAGTATAATTCGTAATTGCGGCTTTGATGATCCATGACGAATTAAGAATTAACAGTAGTTGGTTTTAAGACGCTGGGAATTGCCTGCATAATTTTATCGGCAATTTGTTCTGGTGTTTCTGTAGCGTTGACAGGAATCCGCAAATCTGCTTGTTTATATAGTGGTGTGCGCTGTTCGAGGAGCGATCGCAGTTTGCCTTTGGGGTCAATATCTTGTAAAAGTGGTCTTGTGGTATCTTCTGCTAAACGCTCATAAAGTAAATCTATCGGCACATCTAACCACACAATTAAACCGTGGTGCAAGTAACCCCAGTTTTCTCGCTGCAAGACAATACCGCCACCTGTAGCCACTGTCAACTTGGTATGGGCGCAAACTTGGGCTAAAACATCGCTTTCTATCTGGCGAAACCCAACTTCCCCAGCTTCGGCAAATATTTCATTGATGGATTTTTTGGCAGCTTGGGCAATAATATCATCAGTATCTACGAAGGCATAGCCCAATTGCTTGGCGAGTAAATGTCCTACGGTAGTTTTACCAGCCCCCATCATACCGATTAAATATAGGTTGACTCCCTGTAATAAACTACTCACTCTCGTTTAATTCTCCGTTTTTAGATTTGAAACCCCTGCTTTTAAGTTCACTGGTTCCCTACACCCCACACCCTGTTCATTCAACTTGGTTGACTTTCTGCGGTAAAAGATAAATTATTCCAGAGATTAGGGTCAAAGCTACAGAAAACCAAAAAGCAATTAAAGATGATAGTTGCCAATCTGATGATAGAGGTGCAATTAAAAGAGCGATCGCTACTATCTGACTCACAGTTTTCAGCTTACCCCAAATATTCGCCCCTGTAATCGTTGTTTGATTAACTCGCCAACCAGCGATCGCTAATTCTCGCGCTAAAATCAAAAACACTCCCCAAGCCGGAATTTTTCCCAATTCAACTAACACTAATAACGGTGCTAATACTAAAAATTTATCTACCAATGGATCAAGAAATTTGCCCAAATCGCTAACTTGGTTAAGTTTCCGCGCTAAATAACCATCTAACCAATCTGTTAATGCTGCAACTAAAAAAATAGCCAAACACACCCACCTAGCCTGTGATGTAGAGTCATATAAACCGTAGAGTAAAAATGGTACACCAAGAAGGCGAGAAAAGGTAATCCAGTTTGGTAAAGTCATGATTTTGGGTGAAGAATCTTCTATAATTTCAACCAATCAAATAATTGTCCCAATGTCAAATGCAAATCACTAACTAATTCAGGCACAGGTAATATATCTTCTTCATTTTCTAAATATATTGGTTGCTGGTGGGGTGGATAAATTAAAATGCTAGATTCTTCTGGATCAATTAACCAACCTAAGCTAGTACCATGATCTAAACAATGTAAAATATTTCTGGTGACTTTAGTTGTACTTTGATCAGGTGATAGTATTTCAATTATCCAATCTGGATATGTATTAAAGACATTAGCAATATTACCTTTTTCATCTACAGGTATTCTCTGCCAAGCAAACACTGCTACATCTGGAACGATGGAACGTCCGCCAAAAGTGCAACGTAATTCTGGTAAAGCCAAGGCAATTTTTCGGGATTCTACCACATTATTAATTGCATTAGCTGATTGAATTTGTAGTCTACTATGTTTACCTTGAGGCATAGGCTTTTGAATTATTTCGCCGTTGATATACTCACTAGCTGGTTTTGTTTCTGGTAACTTTAAAAATTCTTCCAAAGTTATAGATTGAGTTGGTGTTTTTATCATAAGATTTTACCTTCTCCCATTTAATGCTAAGTTTAGCCTAACTCGAAAATCAATAGTAAAAATGGGTGTAGGGATTTCTGAGTAAAGCAGAAAGAGATTTTCCCATACATGACTTTCTTAATTACGAACTAGTATTTAGTCTACTGGCATGGCATGATCTGTATCTTGAGATTATCCCAACAATAATATGACTGAAAATACAGATTTTCGTATTGAACGCGATTCAATGGGCGATCGCCAAATTGCTAGTGATGTTTATTACGGTATTCAAACCCAACGGGCAATCGAGAATTTCCCCATTAGCGGCATCAAGCCCTTACCTACCTACGTAGATGCAGGTCTTTTGATTAAAAAAGCTACAGCTATTGTCAATGGAGAACTAGGGTGCATTCCCCAAGATATTAGTCAAGCGATAGTCCAAGCAACCGATGAAATTCTCGCCGGGAAGTTAAGAGATCAGTTTGTTGTTGATGTCTATCAAGCTGGTGCAGGGACTTCCCACCACATGAATATTAACGAAGTCTTAGCAAATCGAGCTTTGGAAATTATCGGTGAAGAAAAGGGGAATTACAAAAGAGTTAGCCCTAATGATCATGTAAACTACGGACAGTCTACTAACGATGTCATTCCTACAGCAATTCGTATCGGTGGCTTGTTGGCACTTAGTCGGACATTACAGCCAGCATTAGAAAAAGCGATCGCTGCCTTAGAATACAAAGCTGTAGAATTTCAAGATATCATCAAATCAGGCAGAACCCATTTACAGGATGCTGTTCCCGTGCGTTTGGGTGATAGTTTCGCCGCTTGGGCATACATCTTATCGGAACACCAAAATCGGATTTACACCGCCTCTGGAGACTTAATGGTATTAGGTTTAGGTGGTAGTGCGGCGGGAACTGGGTTAAATACCCATCCTCAATACCGCGCCCGTGTTGTCGAAGTGCTATCAGAATTACTGAACTTACCACTACAACCCGCCCCCCATCTCATGGCTGCAATGCAGAGTATGTCGCCATTTGTCAATGTTTCCGGCGCATTACGCAACCTAGCCCAAGACTTAGCGAAAATCTCCCACGACTTACGCCTGATGGACTCAGGGCCAAAAACTGGCTTCAAAGAAATTCAACTACCTCCAGTGCAACCTGGTTCCTCAATTATGCCGGGTAAGTATAATCCTGTGATGGCAGAGATGACATCAATGGTATGCTTCCAGGTGATGGGATATGATCAGGCGATCGCTCTTGCTGCTCAAGCCGGACAATTAGAATTAAATGTGATGATGCCGTTGATTGCCTACAATTTAATTCACAGCATCGAAATTCTTGGGTTAACTATCGCCTCTCTAACAGAACGTTGCATTCAAGGAATCACTGCCAATGAGGAACGATGTTTAGCCTACGCCGAAGGTAGTTTAGCTTTAGTCACAGCCCTCAATACCCACATCGGTTATTTAAATGCCGCAGATGTCGCCAAAGAGTCCTTAAAAACTGGAAAATCTCTCCGGCAGATTGTTTTAGAAAAAGGACTGATGAGCGAAGCTGAATTAGCAAACGTGCTAAATCTTGAGCAAATGAGTCTTATTTTACCCCTCCAGACAGAGTAATCAAGAAAATTGGTATTACTTAATGGGGATTCACAATTTCCCCATTTCCCCTACACCATTTTGAATTGATTCATCCGCGCTTGCGACATTGTAATGGGTAGCGATTACCCCGCCATGTTGTCCAACCATTGGCGATCCTAGTACTACTATTGTATCTGAGATACCAATTATCTTGTTCTGTGCCTAGATAACGAATACCTAAATCTTGTTTTTGCCTGCTGGAAAAACGTCTTCCTAATGGAACCCACGCACTACCATTATCACTAAACCGCCCGACGAGACGGACACCAGAAGTCCTAGAACAAACACCACCGCTACAAGTAGTTTTTGGGTCATCTACTACTTTCCATTCCATTTGAGCCGGTCTACCATCAATATTGCAATTCCACGAGCCAAAGAACCATTCACTAGCAATTTGACTAGCTTCAGCATTATTAGATACTAGTATTAAACTTGCTGGAGCGATCGCTAAACCCAAAAGCCACTTTGTGATGTTTGCCATTATACTTTACCAATGGAATATCTAAATCTAAAGTTAATCTTTATCATCTATTGACTCATAGGTATCACTATCGCTATTTATGCAACTGCTGGAGAAACAGAAACTTAATCTTCATTTCTAGCCAAAAAGTAACAATAGCCGACGCTTAACCTACTCTCCCATCTCCCCTGCTTTTTCCAGCTAAAAGATAGAAAATGGGAGTATTAATTTTTCTACTCATTTTTATTCATCCATCACCCATGCAGACTCAAAAATCATCCGTCAGCCTCATCCGGGCTACTTCTTACGAACGGGAAGCCCTACAGGAATCTCTTGTCACCTTGCTAGAACCTCTTGGGGGGATGGCTACTTTTGTCAAACCAGGACAACGAGTTTTACTTAAACCGAACTTGCTGACAGGATCACGTCCCACAAAAGAGTGTACCACTCGCCCCGAATTAGTTTATGCTGTTGCCAAGATGGTAATCGCCGCAGGTGGACAACCATTTTTAGGAGATAGCCCGGCTTTTGGTAGTGCTAAAGGTGTTGCAATAGCCAATGGTTATCAGTCGCTTATCCAAGAACTTAATCTGCCAATCATCGATTTTCATGGGAAACGTTACGAAACTGTAAGTGAAAATTTTAATCACCTACTGCTGAGTAAAGAAGTTATAGAAGCAGATGTGGTGATTAACTTACCAAAAGTTAAATCCCATAGCCAGTTAACTTTAACCCTGGGAGTAAAAAATCTCTTTGGTTGCGTTCCTGGCAAAATGAAAGCATGGTGGCATCTGGAAGCTGGGAAAGATGCTGACAGATTTGGTGAAATGTTGGTGGAAACTGCTAGGGCAATTAACCCAGATTTAACTATATTAGATGGCATTATCGGTCACGAAGGTAATGGCCCCAGTGGCGGCGAACCTCGTGCCTTGGGTATATTGGCGGCTGCATCAGATATATTTGCTTTAGACAGGGCAATGGTAGAAATTCTCAACGTCCCCCCCCATCAAGTACCCACCGTTGCAGCATCCCAAAGGCTGGGAGTTTGTCCAGAAATTGCCGATATTGAGTTTCCCAACTTACACCCTGATTTATTAAAAATTGATGATTGGCGACTTCCCGACAAATTAATGCCCATTGATTTTGCTATGCCCCGTGTGATTAAATCCACGTTCAAACATTTTTATATCCGCTTTATCAAAGAACCAATGAGCGCTTATGGTAGACAGTAGTTTGCCTTGAGCTTTTAACCAAAAACAACTGCAAAGCCTGCTACAACAATGTTGAGATTAGCAGAGTAGTCTATAGATTACCCTCCGATTGCTTAACCAGACCGCCCAACCTAGTGGCGGTTTTTTTAATCATATAGTCATTATTCATTAGTCATCGGTCAATATGACGTTGCTGAATATGAAGATGAAAATTAATAATTCACACTCTTAAACTCCTATTCTCCGCGCCTCCCTTTTCTGAGAGAGGCTGCGCCAACGGGTTCACCAGTCGCCTGCGGTTCGCGTAGCGTCTCGTAGAGAGGAAAACCCTCCCGCAGCGCTGGTTCACTGCGTCTCTGCGTGTTAGCGGCAAATCATCCTACTAATCAGCAACGCCGTCAACATTCATATTCAATTAATCTACCTATATGTATATTGACAGATCATTTTTGATCGGAGAATCTCTTAATGAAAGGCTGTGTCAACGCCTAAGGAGGGCAAAAAAAGCATCTCCGCACAATTGCTCATAGAATTGCCAAGTTTATCTGTATTTTTTCGGTGTGTAGTTCTGGGGATCAAAATTCTGCTAAACCTATTTCGTTAAATTTTCCTATGTCTTCAGTTATGTATTTATTTATTGGAGAAAAAAGACTTTATATCTTCAGTAGTATTTCGTATTTTTATCCCAGGTTCCTAACAAGCTAAATCACTAGAAACACCTTACATAAAGTATTTAGAGATGTTACAATCTTAATTAAATTACCTCATTGACGTTAATAATTAATATGTATAAATAATCAAAAAAGCCATTTCCCATAAGGTGCTATTAACCCAAAGTTAACCTAATGACAACTAATTCTATCCAGAAATCGTCACAAATCAGTCACTAGAATAACTGGGCAATGTTTATCATCAGCTTTGTATCAAGATTAACAACCATAAAACGACAATTATGATGTCTGCGAAACTGGCTCATGTTTTGAAACACCACACATTTGACAGTAGAAAATAGCTAAAATAGTAGAGAGACTCTCCTCAAGAGAGCAAACTTACAAGTAATGTGATTGACTCTAAACTTTGTATGAATTCAGATAGCCAGTCTGCCAGTCCTTCCGATACGTACTCCCATCGTATGGCAGATATTGTGGGAACAATAATTGCTTTAGTAACTCTAACCTTACCTGTGTTTGTTATCGGACACTATTCAACCGATGTTCCGAATAACCCACAACCCATAACCTATCAGCTCCAACAAGGGGAGGATTAAACACACTTGAAGATGAAAATTCTAGACAAAAAGGGCGTTGCATAGTTGCGGAATGATTTTACTGTGCTGCGCGTGTCAGTTGTTTTTGATATGGTTTAAAGCTTCCCAGGTGGGCGCTTTCAAACCATCCTTGTCCCAAAGGGACACGCTACGCAAATATTATTGACCACTGACAAAATCTCCATCCCCTTATGGGTGGAGATTTTTAATCTGCATTGGGGTAATGGCATTCAACAATTTTCATTTTGTGGTCTACTAAAGTAGTATGGTGAAGAATAACCGTAAATTTGCCTAAATTAAAGCATTATTTTCTAGAGTAAAATTACATGGATTTTGTGACAGTTCTGGGATTTGCTGCCGCTTTATTAACTACTTTTTCCTTCTTGCCACAGATGCTGAAAACATGGCAAAGTAAATCAGCAAAAGATGTATCTTTTGTGATGCTGATATTTTTTAATACTGGGATCTTATTATGGCTAATTTATGGAATTATTCTGCAACAATTGCCTGTTATCTTTGCTAATGCTACTACATTAGTTTTTAACATGATAATTCTATGGCTTAAAATTAAATATAGATAGATATGTTTTAATGAAATACCTGTGACATCTTCTTTATTTAGTACTGAACGCCTGTTATTTACGCCTGCTACACCAGAAAGCAACGCCATACCACTTATATTTGCTTTTCCCAATGAGTATACGGTAGGTATCACTAGCTTGGGTTATCAGGTAGTATGGGCGACTTTGGCAATGCGTAGTGATGTGCAGGTTAGTCGTCTATTTACTGATACTTATGAACCATTGCCGAGAAATCCAGAAATTGTGGGATTTTCGATTTCTTGGGAACTGGACTATGTAAATATTCTCAATCTCCTGGAATCTTTAACCATTCCCATTAGGACTAGTAATCGTGATGATTCTCATCCCATTGTTTTTGGTGGTGGCCCTGTTTTAACGGCTAACCCAGAACCTTTTGCTGATTTTTTTGATGTAATTTTGTTGGGGGATGGAGAAAATCTACTAGGTACTTTGATTGAAACTTATAAAGAAGTCAGGAATGCTTCTAGACAAACTCAACTGCAAGCACTCGCACAAGTACCAGGAATTTATGTTCCTAGTTTGTATGCAGTAGAGTATCAATCAGTAGATGGTGCAATTAGTTCAATTAAACCGATTTCCTCAGAAATTCCCGCAGTGGTGCAGAAGCAGACTTATCGGGGAAATACTTTATCAGCATCAACTGTAGTCACCCAAAAGGCGGCATGGGAAAATATTTTCATGGTGGAAGTGGTGCGGAGTTGTCCAGAAATGTGCCGCTTTTGTTTAGCTAGTTATCTGACATTACCCTTTAGAACGGCTAGTTTGGAAAACTCCTTAATTCCAGCTATTGAGAAAGGGTTACAAGTTACAAATCGGCTGGGGTTATTGGGTGCTTCTGTTACTCAGCATCCCGAATTTGAGACATTGCTGGATTATATTAGTCAACCAAAGTATGATGATGTGCGGCTGAGTATTGCCTCGGTACGAACGAATACGGTGACAGAACAGTTAGCCAAAACTTTGGCGAAACGAGACACGCGATCGCTTACCATTGCTGTAGAGAGTGGTTCGGCAAAAGTCCGCCAAATTATCAACAAAAAACTCCATAACGACGAAATTATTCAAGCTGCTATCAATGCTAAAGTCGGTGGTTTGTCAGCGTTGAAACTATACGGTATGGTGGGAATCCCAGGAGAAGAAGCAGAAGATTTAGACGCAACGGTAGCAATGATGGGTGCGATTAAGAAAGCTGCGCCAGGGTTGCGATTAACACTAGGTTGTAGTACTTTTGTGCCTAAAGCTCATACACCATTTCAATGGTATGGAGTAAATCGTCAAGCAGAAAAGCGCTTGCAGTCTTTGCAAAAACAGTTAAAACCGCAAGGGATAGATTTTCGCCCAGAAAGTTATAATTGGTCTATCATACAGGCTTTGATATCCAGAGGCGATCGCCGCATCTCCCAACTTCTGGAAATCACCCGCAACTTTGGCGACTCCTTGGGTAGTTACAAACGTGCTTTTAAACAACTCAAAGGCCAAATCCCTGACTTAGAATTTTACGTTCATCGTGATTGGTCTACAGAGCAAGTATTACCTTGGAGCCACTTGCAAGGGCCGCTACCACAGTCTACACTACTAAAGCATTTGGCTGAGGCAACTAGTCATTTTCAAAAAGAACTACAGCCCTTAAATTAGTAGATAGTGATTTGTTATCATCTGGTGTTTCACCAAGCGATGAAATTACTAACTGTGAGGTTGATCAACTGACAAATTAATGCAAAATACAGCTGAATTTTATTGCGCCTATTGTGGTGAACCAAACTTAACCTTTATTGATTTGAGTGCTGGTGGACAGCAATCTTACGTTGAAGATTGTCAAGTTTGCTGTCACCCAAATATCTTATATGTGCGGGTTGATGAAGATTCCCTGGATATCGAAATTGATACAGAATACGAAGGTTGAATATTAGGTTTTTCTTTCCATGCGGCACTTTCAACATTCCTCAGTAATTAATGCGCCACCAGAAGTAGTTTGGAAATTCCACGAAAGACCGGATATTTTGCAACTACTAACTCCACCTTGGCAACCAGTGCAAGTTGTCCGCCGAGAAGGAGGACTAGAAGTAGGCGCAATCACAGAATTTAAATTGTTTCTTGGCCCTGTACCCTTGACTTGGTTAGCGCGTCACACTGAATGTGAAAAATATCGTCTGTTTACTGATACACAAATATCTGGGCCTTTTGAGTCTTGGATACATCGTCATCAATTTGAGACAGAAAATGGTAAAACAAAACTGATTGATGATATTTCCTACGTGATGCCTGGTGGAGAGACAATAGAGTTTATAGCTGGTTGGCTAGTGCAAGCACAATTAGAAGCAATGTTTCGCTACCGCCACTATGTCACTAAACGGGAGTGTGAATAGAGAAATTGGGGGGAAGAAGCTAGAAAATCAATTCAGTATTTCGCAAATAACCCTTCCCCTAACTTCTCGCAGCAACTAAGCGGAATCTTGATTTTTCAAAGCCAGGACAGTTCAAGTTCTGACCTTTTGTCTTTCTTTTGGCACAATTTCAAACTCAAAATTACCAACGAGACGTTCATCAACGTATACGTATATTATATGTTTACCTGGTGGATCGCCGGGTGCGATCGTCCAAAAATTCTCAATCACACCATCCTTGGGCAATTGAGTACGTTTGGTGACCGCTTCTGTGCCATCGGCTGATAGTGTAAAATTTTCGCCGCTATCAGTCGCCCAAGTTTCTGGGGGTTTTGGTAACCGTAAGACTTCGCGCCATGTCACCTCGCCTTTAACGTCTAGAATTTGAATCCGCCAACCGTATTTGTTACCTTCTTCTAGCGGTACTCTGATTGTCGGAGTGAGGTTAATTTTTCCTTCAGAGTCACGGCTTGCCACTCCAAACTCAACTTTAGTGATTGTAATCGCTTGAGGTTTGTTTGGTGGAGACTGAGAGCTTGACTGAGAAACTGTCATAGGATTGTTGGCTAGGACTGATGTGTGAATAACTCCAGACATCAGCAAAGAAGAAGTTAGTACAACTGTCGCAGCCCAAGTTCTCATGCTTCTCAATTTTTCGGTCAGTTACTAGTACATATTCAACTACTTTTTGTGCATCTCCGGTAGAGGTAATGCGGGAATTTTTGCGGTAACACATTTATCCGAAAAGTAGCTCATTTGCATTCATGTTACTTGTTGATACTCAGTTTGCTTGAGCTTATGCTTAAAAAGATAAATTTAATTGTGGCGATCGCTACTTTATTTACCTGAGGTTTATTATCATTTTTATCTTACATTGCTTGGTCTTGGCTTTTTGAATTATTAACTAGATATATTCAGGATTAAAATTTTGTTTAATTTTATCAAAAAAGGAAGTTTCCCAAAATCCTTATCTTAAAACTATAATTGTTGGGTATAACTGGATTTTCTAGCAATAGAAAATTAGTGCTTTAAGTTAAGATATATTATTGTGTGATGTAATTATGAAAACGTTTTTCATTGTAGTCTTAGCGGGAATTAGTACAATGGGTTACGCCCCACTAGAGGCGATGGGCGAAGTCCCACTAGAAGCGATCGCACCACTCCAAAGCAGTGATGTTAACCAAGAGAATTGGCAAGAAAGCATCCTTGAACGTCATGAGGCGGCGGCTTTGACAACGGAACCTGCGACAATAAATAGTGAGTGGAATAATGTTGCAGGCACGCCTCAAAACCTGAAAGATAGCTCTATTTCGCTAGAGCAAAAGAAAGGATGTGAAAGTTTCAGCCCGCTTGATTTACTTAGCAATCCCGATGCTATCTTCAAAGAATGCGTCAATCCCGCAGATAATCGAACGCCACAAAGTGTTGAGCCAGTGGAGTATTTTAAAGTTCCTGGACTTGATTCGGGTGTCAAAATAAATGTTACTAAATTTTAATTATTTGATGATGAATTACTGAGTTATCTTTGTTAATTCCCAATCTCCAGGCTCTATTCCAGCAAATTCCAAAAGTAACCATCTGGCGCAACGAAAGAGAAACTTTTTTCTCGAAACTCGTTTTCAATAATGCTGGTAAATTTTTGTGCAGAGCTGGATTTGATGCGATCGCTATATATTTCTAATCCTCGCACGCGGTAAGTATACAGAGACATTCCCAAGCTACCCGGTTGCGCTGCTTCAAAGTGTGACTCTAAATTCATTGCATCGGGAAAGCGAATAATATAAAGTCTGCCACTACGTGCAGCCATCAAGTCTGACTGAGAAGAACGTGGATCATCAAAGGTAGTGACAATAAACTTCTCTCCTGGTTTTAGGTCAAAAAGATCCCGTCCAGCTGGTGAAGATTCATAGCTAGTCTCCACATCATCGCGTACACGCAACAAACCCAAAACCTCTTCATAAAATTTCAGGCTTTCCTTGCTGTCATCCTGAGCAATAATGCCGATATGAGTAAACTGACTAGTCTTAAAAGCACTAGCTTGGTTAATTTCTCCGTAATGAGGTAGGCTATAGCCAAATCTTTGGAAAAATACCTGTCGAGTTAAGGGTTGCAACAGCAGCATTTCTCGCACTCCCACGGCTTGATCTACAAAAGGACGGCTTTTCCTCTCTTTGTGATAAATTACCTCCCAGTAAGGATAACTATATCTCACAGCCCAACCAGAGGCTTTTGCATCTTCCGCGTGATTTAAAATAGTTAATATATCAGCAGTTAAACTAGTTGCCCAGCGATTACCCTTAACTTTCATCGATGTTAACCCCAAGCCTGGATTTGTAGGGTTTTGCCAAACCATCAACCGAATCAAACCATGATCTGCATTTTGGTGATATAGGCGAATCGAACGCAAAGCAGAGTTCACCCCATACAATTGATACGCTGCGGCTTGGGGTAATTCACCCACTTGACCGATGCGATAGCCAAATTGCTCCCAATATTGAATGGCAAAAATGGGATCGGGAACGCCAATACACACTTCATATATGCCGGCGATCGCCGGAGGTGGGGCGTAGCCCATCGCTGTTTCTTGCCTCTGATTCATGTTAATGCTTTTGAAGATTCTTTAAAAAAGAAATTTATCAAGAAGACGCAGAGATTTTGTTTTTCATCTGATTTAAATCTTTTAGTACAGCCGCCGCCGATTGGTAGCGATCGCTAAAATGATATCGCACCATTTTATCTAAAATTACTGCCAGTTCTTCACTAATTTCTGCGTTGTTTTGCCACATCACATTTCCCGTTTCGGGATCTAATGGTAGTTCTTGAGGTAATATCCCTGTGAGAGCTTGAATCCCCATCATCCCAACAGCGTAAATATCGCTAGCCAAGCGCGGATGTCCAGCAAACTGCTCTGGTGGTGCATAGCCTCGCGTCCCGATGGCTACAGTGGCTAATTCTGTTTTTTCATCAGTTGGCGGTTGCATCAATTTGACTGCACCAAAGTCAATTAAAACTAATCGATTATCTTGAGCAGACCTAATAATATTAGTTGGTTTTACATCCCGATGAATTACCCGATGTTCATGCACAAATGCCAAAACTTCTAAAACCCCTTTGAGCATTTCCATGACAAAAGCTTCACTCTGTACACTTGTTACTGGTGGTAACTCCTCATTTAAAGTATGTCCAGGAATGTATTCTTCTACTAAATAAAATTCTTCCTTGACTTCAAAATAAGCAAGCAGTTCGGGAATTTGTTGATGTTTACCCAAAGATTCTAAAATTTCTGCTTCTGTAGTAAATAACCGACGTGCAACTTGCAAGAACTTTGTATCTTTGCGTGCAGGCATTAACTGTTTTACGACACAGGTAGGATTTCCTGGTCTTTGAGTATCTTGTGCTAAATAAGTGCGGCCGAATCCACCAGCACCAAGGATTCTGGAAATATCATAACGACCACCCAACAGCAAATCACCAGTACTTTTTTCTGGTGCGATCGCACTAGAATTATGATGAGAGTGTTGGTCATAAAGTGCTGTATTATCTGCTGTTGCTGTAGTTTCTTGCAAGAGGATATTTAACTGCTCAATTACCTCTTGTTGTTGTTCGACTTGCAAAACGATGATCTTTGTTTGCTGTTGTGTGCGATGAGTCGTATAAGTCATGACACTCACCCCACTAATAATTAAAGTTAAAGCTGGTGGGATTAAAGGTATCCACCCAGCTTGTAGAAACAAACCAGCGCAAATCACCACTAAACCAGTTAGGACTAGACCCCCGACTACGACGAATAACAGAGGATGTCGCAGTCGCCATGCCAAAATACCACCGACTAGTGACCAACCCCACAACCAAACTAGTTCAGCCCAATCAGGCCAGTACCAAATTAGGGGTCGTCCATCCAACACTGTACTGAGTAGCTGACTGGCTATCTGTGCGTGTATAAAAAGCGGAGGAGTTCTAGTTGCTTGCCCTGATGCGGCACTATAGGGTGTATATAAACCAGGATGAACACTAGAGGCAGTTGTACCAATAATTACTAAACGATCTTTTACCAAGTTTGGGTTAACTTGATTGTTCAAAACTTCTGTGAGAGTGACTGTTTGAGCTAAGTGATGAGGATGGCGATAATTCAGTAATATTTGATAACCTTTGGCATCAACACCTTTGTAGCTACCGGAATTAGGTGTCAGGATGGGAAAGATTGCTTTACCGAGTTGAAAATTATGATGTTCAAAGTCTGCGTGAATACCTGTTTGCTCTAAGTAAGTAATTGCTGCTAAAGCCGCAAATGAGAATTGCGTATCACATTTACTATCATTGGGTTCAGAAAATGGCAAAGCACGGCGAACAATTTGGTCTTCCTCGATATCAGAAATCAAATCGTTATAGCCAATATTTTCTTGAGGGAAATTTTGCGGCGGAGGTATTTCTGACCTACCCATACTACTGGATAAGCAGGCGCTAATAATATGGTGGGGATTTTCCAGCCCAACCCCTAGATTCTTCTGTTCTGGTCGGTAAATATTCAGAGCAATGACACGCGGTTGAGAGGAATCTAGTTTAGCTAACAGTTGGTTGATGGTATTATCTGAAAGATTCCAGCCTTGTTTTGCTAAATCCTCTTCAGTAATTGTGACTAACAAAATTCGTGGATCGGTTGGTTCTGCTGGACGCGATCGCAACATCTGATCATAAGCTTTTAACTCCCAAGACTGCAACCATTTGAGTTCCCTAGCTCCCCACACCAAAGCTGTGACTCCCAAACTAGTGACAAAAATTATTTGCCACCAGTTTTTGTTAAAAGTCGCGTCACGGTAACTTTTATCTTTGATGAACGCGGATCGGAGTTTGTTTGATATTCCAATAATCACAGTATTGGGGCAGTAGTCTAAATTTTGTGACAAGCTAACTAAAGCTTTCTTTAATTTAGCAAGTTACTGGCTAGAGATCCTTCGTCATTAGTTATGAGTCATTGGTTATTAGTTTTTCTTCCTTGTTCTCTACTCCCCATCAAATTCTTCCACTGGACTAGAAGCTGTCAAAGGAATTGAGCTAGAAGATGGGGAGGGCAAATCTAACCGAGGTTCTTCGAGTGCTGCCTCGATGGTTGCATCAATGAAATAATAGCCAATGATTTTGTCATAGTTGGAAGCAACCGCTAAGAAAGCCCCGCCCAATATATAAATAGGCAATGGCAGAGTGAATGCTTTTAACCAATCAAATAATTCTGCCAAGGCAAACAAAACCAAAAAACAAGCAAGCCAAACCCTCATTTTCCTATCCCCCGTGCAAGCAACTCTAGTCTACTAATAGGGTAATTTCATCCCATGCCATGATTGAGCAACGACAAGTTTACTATTTAACGACTACTGAGTGTTGACAACTCAACAATGGTTGAGCTGATCGCAGCACCGCATCTAGTAAACCTGGAAACAGTATTTCTAAGTCTTCACGCCGCAATTTATTGATGTGCTGTGTTCCTTCTTTACGAGTCATGACTACGCCTGACTCTCGCAAAATCTTGAAGTGGTTGGACATGGTGGATTTGGCGATCGCAAAATCAAATTCAGCACAACATTGCTCCCCCTTGGTTGCTAACAACCGCACAATTTCCAGTCTGGCTGGATCTCCCAAAGCATACAGCACGCCTGGTAAAGAAATATCTTTTCGGTCTGGATAATATAAAAATCTCATACTTGCATTATCTCTTAAAATGGCTTATATTTTTATTATTCGATATTATCGAATAAACGAATTAAGGCTAATAACTATGTCATCCATTACAAATGTCACAGAAGCCACATTCAAGCAAGAAGTTTTGGACAGCAACGTTCCAGTCTTAGTGGACTTTTGGGCCCCTTGGTGCGGCCCTTGTCGGATGGTAGCGCCAGTTGTGGATGAAGTTGCTAGCGAATACGAAGGACAAGTTAAAGTGGTGAAACTGAATACGGATCAAAATCCCACCGTTGCTAGTCATTACGGGATTCGCACCATTCCTACACTGATGGTTTTTAAGGGAGGAAGACAAGTTGATACAGTTGTAGGGGCTGTCTCCAAGACCACATTGACTAAGACTTTAACACAGCATATTCAAGAAGGGTAATATCTGAGGAAGGGGACTGGAGATTCTGACAAGTGTAGGTTTTTCAAGGCGCAATGAGTGATGACTGTAAAACAAAAGATAGAATCATAGTCACATCAAACCCTACATCCTTATACACCCTAAACTCGTGTTTGATGGACAAAGCATCAAAAACCTACCTACACCTGTCAGGACTGGAGATGGAGGAAAGAGTTCTTTTGTAGGTGGAGATTTTTACACCTAAAGAACATTGAGCCTAATCAGATAAGTTACAACAACAGCATCATCAATCACACAGGAGAATCTCATGAGTACCATCACCCAAACTCAACCTCTAGACGTACCAAGCGCTATAGTTCAACGTCGCTCGATAAAAACTTTTAAAACAGACCCAATTGCCCCAGAATTATTGAAACAACTGGTAGAGTTGACTGTAGCCGCACCTAGTAGCTTTAATATTCAGGATTGGCGGATTATTCTTGTCCAAGATGACGAGCAAAAAGCAGCCCTCTCAGCCGCCTCGTGGAACCAAAAGCAAGTAATTCAAGCACCTGTCACTTTTGTTTTTGCAGCCGATCCCAAGGCTGGCGAAGGAGACTTAGCCCAAATTTATGAGACGGCTTTAGAAACTGGGGCATGGAATGAAGGCATGATTAACTATTGTAAAAACTCCATTCCCCAATTTCAAGCAGGTTTAGGAGACAAGCGTCGGGAATACGCAGTTAAAGATGCAATGATTGCTGCTACCCATTTAGTATTGGCGGCAGAAAGTTTGGGCTTGTCTACCTGTTTTCTCAACGGCTGGATTGAAGAAAAAGTCAAAGAAGTGATTGGTGCAGGGGATGATCCTGATTTAGCGATCGCTGTTTTAGTTCCCGTCGGCTATGCCGCAGAACCCCGCTTAAATCCTGGCCGCTTGCCATTGTCAGCCAACGTCTTTGTAGACAAAATTGATAATCCCTACATAGGGTAATTGGAAATGGGGCATGAGTATTGGTTATTTCCCTGACTCTCCTCCCTCTTAGCCCCTAGACTCTAATCTGTAGCTTCACCAAATCGCTTTTGCAATGCCAACCAATCTTCGGCTGGCATAATCAATTTGGACACTGGTAAGCGTTTCCACTCACCGTCTTGTTTTAACAATATCTTCTTATGAGCTATTCTTATGTCCTCAGGAGAATTGTAATTGTAGATGCGTTGTGGCCATCCTAAAGGTGTGTGAATGATAAACTGCTTGTCTTCAATGGTGACATAAGGTTTATTCCAGTATGCCCACCCCATAAATAAGATCATTGATCCAATGATGATGCTAACGCTGAATTGACCTCTAAGCAGAAGAATACTACCCAAAACTAGATTTAATAAGCCTAAGGGAATGAACAAATAGCTGAAAGTTTTGTTGTAGTGCAGTCTCATCGTTGAGTTCTCATTGGCTGGTAATTTTTCTGATCAAAGATAGCAGCCTGACAAAGCAATAGTCAGGAGTAGAACAGTTCAAAATTTCGGTGCAAAAACAAACACAATCAAAGACATAACCATGATTGATCTTTACTATTGGACAACCCCAAACGGTCACAAAATCACCATCTTCTTAGAAGAAGTCGGCTTACCTTACAACATCATCCCTGTAAATATCGGTGCCGGCGACCAATTCCAGCCAGAGTTTCTCAAAATTTCCCCCAATAACCGCATCCCAGCAATTGTTGATCATGAACCAGTAGATGGTGGAGAAGCAATTTCTGTGTTTGAGTCTGGTGCTATTTTGTTGTATTTGGCAGAAAAAACCGGAAAATTAATTTCTCAAAATGTCAGGGAACGCACAGAGGTTTTGGAATGGCTATTCTGGCAAATGGCTGGACTAGGGCCAATGGCTGGACAAAACCACCACTTTAGTACTTACGCACCTGAAAAAATTGAATATGCAATTAACCGCTACGTCAATGAAACAGGACGTTTGTATGCAGTATTAGATAAACGACTTGCAGATAGAGAGTTTGTCGCTGGTGATTACTCTATTGCAGATATTGCAGCTTATCCTTGGATTGTGCCTCATGAGCGCCAAAGCCAAAACCTAGAAAATTTCCCCAACCTCAAACGTTGGTTTGAATCAATTCAGGCACGTCCTGCTGTAACTCGCGCCTACGAGAAGGCAGAAGCCTTTAAAAATCAGGCGTTAGATATCGAAAAATCTAGAAATTTGTTATTTAATCAGTCAGCAAACACAATTCAGCGCTGACAGTTGATTTATGATCAAATCTGGAGTGTTAGCGATCGCCTCACGCTCTGGGACTGAATCCCACAATAAATTTTCGGCAACAAATACGTTAGAATTTTCAGCAAATAACCAATCAAGATTCTGTCTAATTTCGCCAATCCAGCGCTCTTGGATAGTGTTATTTGCTACTAGTTGTCCGTCGTTGTCTGGATAGATGATTTCTGATAGAGTCTGCGGTGGAATTTGCGATACCATACGCCCTCAGCAGGATGTTGAATTGGGATGCGTCCAAATTAGCAGACGTGGGAGGATGTCTGTGGAATAAAGATTGGGAAATCCCTACTTAAAACAGTACTATTGTTCTACTATAACCATAGTAAAAATAGTATTATTAAAAACTGTTTCACGCTGCCTCACTCTATCACCCTGTCGATATGTCAGATAAAAAGCTAGCCGAATCCTTAAATGGACATCTTCCCTACACTAATCACGACAGCCAGAATACCATTAGGATTCGGGGTGCAAGACAGCATAATCTGAAGAATATTGACTTGGAATTGCCGCGCGATCGCCTGATCGTGTTTACTGGTGTATCAGGTTCGGGGAAGTCTTCTTTGGCGTTTGATACCATCTTCGCCGAAGGTCAACGGCGTTATGTAGAATCTCTCAGTGCTTACGCCAGACAATTTTTAGGACAATTAGATAAGCCTGATGTGGAAGCCATTGAAGGTTTAAGTCCAGCGATTTCCATTGACCAAAAATCCACATCTCACAACCCCCGTTCTACCGTGGGGACGGTGACAGAAATTTACGACTATTTGCGACTGTTGTTTGGTCGAGCTGGTGAACCTCATTGTCCCATATGCGATCGCTGTATTGCACCCCAAACCATTGATGAGATGGTAGATAGGATTATGGAACTACCAGAACGGACTCGGTTTCAAATCCTCGCGCCTGTTGTCAGGGGTAAGAAAGGAACTCACCGCAAATTATTATCTAGTTTGGCTTCTCAAGGTTTTGTCCGGGTGCGCGTTAATGGCGAAGTCCGCGAACTTTCCGACTCGATTGAACTAGATAAAAATTTTACTCATACGATTGAAGTTGTCATTGACCGACTGGTCAAAAAAGACGGTATTCAAGAACGTTTGGTAGATTCTCTATCTACGTGCTTAAAACAATCTGGTGGTATTGCTACCATTTTGGTGAGTTCATCTTCAGATAATGCAGAAGAGAAAGAAGAAGAATTAGTATTTTCGGAAAACTTCGCTTGTCCTGAACATGGCGCAGTTATGGAGGAGTTATCACCGCGCTTGTTCTCATTCAACTCTCCTTACGGTGCTTGTCCCAACTGTCATGGTTTGGGAACCTTAAGAAGATTTTCGCCAGAGTTGGTTGTACCTGACCCTGAAGCACCAGTATATGCAGCGATCGCTCCTTGGTCAGAAAAAGAGAATTCATATTACTTGGAACTATTATATAGTTTAGGACAAACTCATAATTTTGAGTTGCAAATAAATTGGCATAAGCTAACCCCAGAACAACAACAAATTATTTTGTATGGGGAAAAACCAGAGGGTAAAGATAATCCGAAAACACCAAGTTTTAAAGGTGTATTACCAATTTTGCAACGTCAATATGAAGGCGGTTCCGAATTAGTTAAACAAAAATTAGAGCAGTATTTAATTGACCAGCCATGCGAAGTTTGTCACGGAAAACGCTTAAAACCAGAAGCTTTAGCGGTGAAGTTGGGACAATATAATATTTTAGATTTAACTGGAGTTTCGATTCGGGATTGTCGAGAGAGAACAGAACAATTAAAATTGAGCGATCGGCAGATGAAAATTGCCGATTTAGTTCTGCGAGAAGTGAAAGCTAGATTACAATTTTTATTAGATGTCGGCTTAGATTACCTCACCCTAGACCGTGCAGCCATGACCCTCTCTGGTGGCGAAGCCCAACGCATTCGTCTAGCCACACAAATTGGTTCTGGACTAACAGGAGTTCTCTACGTTTTAGATGAACCAAGCATTGGATTACATCAAAGAGATAACGGCAGATTGCTAAAAACCTTAACAAAATTACGCGATTTAGGTAATACCTTAATTGTAGTAGAACATGATGAAGAAACAATTCGTGCAGCCGACTACTTAGTTGATATTGGCCCCGGTGCAGGTATACACGGTGGTAATATTATTGCCCAAGGTGATTTGCAGGCTTTATTAACAGCAAAAAAATCTCTTACTGGTGCATATTTATCAGGACGACAAGTCATTAATACACCAGCAGAACGCCGCGAAGGTAATGGTCGTAGTCTGACAATTAAAAATGCCTATCGCAACAATTTAAGAAATATCGATGTAGAGATTCCTTTAGGAAAACTTGTCGCTGTCACTGGAGTTTCTGGTTCTGGTAAATCGACATTAATTAATGAATTACTTTATCCATCACTGCAACATCATTTAACTAAGAAAGTTCCTTTACCCAAACAATTAGAAAAAATTCAGGGTTTAAATGCAGTTGATAAAGCCATTGTCATTGACCAATCACCAATCGGACGCACGCCACGTTCTAACCCTGCAACATACACAGGGGTTTTCGATGTCATTCGTGATGTATTTTCGCAAACAGTAGAAGCAAAAGCCAGAGGTTACAAACCCGGACAATTTTCTTTCAACGTGAAAGGTGGACGTTGTGAAGCCTGTAGCGGACAGGGTGTAAATGTAATTGAAATGAACTTTTTACCTGATGTTTATGTACAGTGTGAAATTTGTAAAGGTGCAAGATACAACCGCGAAACTTTGCAAGTGAAATATAAAGATAAATCTATTTCTGACGTTCTCAACATGACCGTTGAAGAAAGTTTAGATTTCTGTCAAAACATTCCCAAAGCTGTTACAAGATTGCAAACTTTAGTCGATGTTGGTTTGGGTTACGTCCAATTAGGACAACCTGCAACTACTTTATCTGGTGGTGAAGCGCAACGGGTGAAATTAGCCACAGAATTATCTCGCCGTGCTACAGGTAAGACACTTTATTTAATCGACGAACCCACCACAGGTTTATCTTTCTATGATGTCCACAAATTATTAGATGTGTTACAAAGATTGGTGGATAAAGGTAACTCAATTTTAGTTATTGAACACAACTTAGATGTGATTCGTTGTGCTGATTGGGTGATTGATTTAGGGCCAGAAGGTGGCGATAAGGGGGGAGAAGTTATTGCAGTTGGAACACCAGAGGAAGTTGCTAAAAATTCCCGTTCTTATACTGGGCAATATTTGCAGCAGGTATTAAAACAGTATCCTGCGGTGGTAAATTAACCAGGATGTAGGTAAATACCAATAAATATACTATGGAATTACAAGTAAATATCTCACTACCTTATTTATGGAATGGTCAAAGTTTTCAAAAAAATGAATGGGGTTATTTAAACTTTTTGGTCGGGCAAAATGGAACAGGGAAAACACTATTTGCTGAACAATTAAATCAGCAATGTCAAACTCAAGGCTTGAACACACGCTATCTTAGTGCTGAACGTCTTTCTGGCCTTGAGAAAGGTTTATACAATTTATTTGGATATAGCCAACTAGAAAAGGGTTTAGATATTTCACTGTTTACAAATTATAAAAATAACGGATTAGTATACGGACTATCTGCTGATGCTTTCATTACTCTCAAGGAGAAACTTGAGGTAAGGATAAGGATTGAAGCAACTATATCACAGTTATTTGGAAGACGATTTCGTTTATCTGAACAAGGTGGTTATTTAAAACCATTTTTACGGAAAACTCAAGGTGAAGAATATGCTTTAAGAGAGAATGAATGTCATGGGCTTAAGGAACTTATAACTTTATTAACTTTCCTGTATGATAATCAATATAATTGTTTAATTATTGATGAGCCTGAATTACACCTTCATCCTCAATTTCAATCTCTATTTCTCCAAGAAATTAGAAGCATAGCTGGTGATCCTCGTAAGGATACTAGTAAAAAGTGCTTTTTCTTAATTACTCATTCTCCTTATTTTGTCGATATTAAGACAATACATGATTTAAAAAATTGTATAGTATTTCAACCTGATAAATGCCCGACTTATATAGACCACTTAGATAGTGATGATGAGTACAAAATAACAAGACTTTTACCAAGATTAAATACACATCATAAACAATTTTTATTTGCGTCCAGCCCAATTTTTGTAGAAGGATACTTAGATCAGCAAATATTTGCACTCATCCAGGAACAGAGAGGAAGGATAATGGGTGCCTCAGGAAGTTGCTTTATTGATGTTGGTGGTAAAGATGAGTTAGCTCTTTTCTTTAGATTATGTAAGAAATTGAATATTGATGCAAGATTTATAGCAGATTTAGATGCTTTATTTGAGGGTAGTCTAAAACCCTTAGTAACAAAAGATAGTCGTTGCGGAAGTTATGCCCAAAATGAGGGCTTAGCATCAGATTTAGATAAATATATTGGACAATTTGAACAAAAGATCACTGAATTGTTACAAATAGTTACGTTGAAGTGTAAAGAAGGAAGCTTAGTTGACGATAAGCTTGATATTTTTTCTAAGAAAATTAATGATCAACAAAAGGACAATAAGAAACGATATATATTTTTAGTTGGCTTAAAATATATTGGTGATGAGATAGATACTCTTTTGACTCAGAAACAAGATGATATAAACTTTATTAAGAGTTCGTTGCAGAAACTTATAACCGCATTCAAAAAAGCAGGTGTTTATTTGATTACAAAAGGAGAACTTGAGAACTGCTTACCAAGTTATACTGGTAATCCCTATGTAATTTCAGATAAAGATAAGACAGCAGCTTTTGATTCAGAAAAAAACTATATATTGAGTAATGATTTAACAGAAGAGATGTTTCACCTAAGATATCCAGAACTGATAAATATATTGGACGAAGCATCAGAATCTAACGAAATTAATATGGATTTATATATTAGTTATGCTATTGGTGATTGGATACACAAATTTCAATCAGCTTTTACTCGTGGAGATATTTTAGATAAAGATTCTTTAGTAAAAATATCAATTTTAGAGCTTGAAGATTATTCTCGCATATTTGATATAGTAGATTTTAATAAAAATACAGATGGCTTTATATGCAAACTTAGACTTAAAAAAATTATAGATTTGAAAGAAAGAGAGATTAAGTTCAATAATAAAACGGTTGCTGCAAATTTCCAGTTAAGTGAAATTTGAAACACTACTATAAACTAAATAAGCCTGCATCAACATGAAAAAAGTTTCCTAAAGCTTCTGCTTGTTCATGAGTGAGTTCTATCGTATCACTCAGAAATTTTCCTACAATATCATCAGAACCTAAAACGGCTATTAAGTCAGCTTCTGTTAAACTTCTTGCTTCCATCAAATGTAAAAGTCTTGACTGAGGATTTGACGCATTAATTTGATAATGTTGATCTTCAAAATCTTCAATTAGCCTTACTAATAGCTCTAACAAAGCATTTTCTTCAGGAGCAAGTTGAGGACGAGCTAGTAATTCTTCAACTACTTCTAAAAACTTATCATTTTCTGCTTCGGTTTTGATAATTCGCGGTTGATATTCAGATAATAATTGACTATATACTGCTGAATTAAAAGTAAGGGTCATCTTTCCATTTATCTTTGTCATATTCCGCATGAGTTAAAGCATACTTAATATAAATGACCTGTCGTTCATAATTAATACTGGTAATTAATCGGTATTTATTACCTTTTATATTGAAAACTGTAAAGTTACCTACAGCCTCAGCTTTAGGATAAACAGTCTGAATCTCCAGCCGATTTCCCCAATTAGCTTTACTAGCAGTTATATAGAAATCATCAAATGCTTCACAAGAATCAGTGTGCGCTTGAAAAAATTCTCTCAGCTTTTTACGACTGATGACGTGCATTATTCAAAACAGGATTAGATAAAACTAAGCATCATCAGCAGTTTCATCACTTTGTGGCTGTAAAGTTTTCACTACAACCCTACCATTCTCCACTACAGTACGACTTTTACCAACACTTCTGCTATGGTCAACAGGAGTATCCTGACATTGGTTTTGATGAGAGGTATTTTGCGTCTGTTGTTGGTTCAGGACGACTGCACAACTAGCGCAAGAAAAAGAAGACATATCTAGTAAATTGAGATATGTCTTTATTATCGCATATCTAAGCTCTAACCTCTCCCTAAAGAGGTTCGTTGCACAACACTAGCCGATGTTCCATCTGGTGATTGTCCGCTAAACATATAGCGTTGTTCGGGAATTGGATAACCGGCTTCCCCAAAAGTCTCCCTTATGGCTTTATTTGTATCAACATAAACTTGCCAGTAATTTTCATGATGGCAATAAGGACGCACTGCTAATACTGGCCCTGCCAAATTGAACTCCAATATTTCTACATCTGGTGCAGGATTATTTAATACATGAGGAATTTGGCTAATTCTCTCTTTTAAACGCCTAATTGCATCCGCAGGATCAACTGCGTGATGCAGTTGTGCTTGTAAGTCAACACGACGGTAAGGATTGGCAGAAAAATTCTGGATATTATCAGCAAATATTTTATTATTACCAATAATTGTCCTTACATTATCGAGTGTATTGATAGTTGTGGTAAACAGTCCAATTTCTTCTACTGTTCCTGTAACTCCTGCTGCTTGAATAGTATCACCAACCATAAATGGGCGAAAAATAATTAAAAATGCACCAGCCGCAAAGTTAGCCAAAAGACCACTCCAAGCCGCACCAATGGCTATACCAGCCGCCGCTAGCAATGCTGCAAAAGAAGTAGTTTCTATGCCGAAAAAGCCAAGAATTGCTACAATTAAAACAATTTTCAGAATTACATTAACTATATTCACAATATAGTTAACTAGGGTAGGCTCAACTTGTTTACTGCGAAAAGCACGTCGCAGTAGTTTTAAGCCAAAATCAATCAACCATTGAGCAATAATCCAGAGAGCGATCGCTCCTAAAACTCTTAGTCCAAACTGTGTTAAAAGAGCAAGAGCAACTTGACTAATTGCAGCTATATTCATAAGCTTTTATTTATTTATTATGCTATTTACAAAAAACGGTAAATTCAACAAAAATTCTATTTGGTGCTGACATAATAGTGAGAAGAAGCTGAGGAAATCACCTCTTTCTTAAGACAGGTTTTATTTACCTCTGGGTTTTTGTATGGGAAAATCTATTTTTTTACCACAGAAACACAGAAACACAGAGAAAAAATATTTGTGACACGCAACGAGATAGAAAAAAAGGTAAGTCATCTCATGGCTTACCTTTTTGTTAATTCTTATTTTGCTATTCAGAAAATATACAGCAATTAAAATTTTGGAATTGCTGTATTACGAAGATAATGCAGATGATGGAATGACAGAACTTGTGCCATTTTCGGATGGAATACTGAACCCATAGCGTTGTTCAGGAATTGGATACCCAGCTTCACCAAAGGTTTCACGTATAGCTTTATTTGTGTCAAAATACACTTGCCAGTAATGGTCATTATTACAATAGGGACGCACTGCTAATACTGGGCCAGCTAAATTGAAAGTGAGAATTTCTACATCTGGAACAGGATTATTTAGTACATTAGGGATTTGGCTGATTCTGGCCTTTAAGAGAGCGATCGCTTGGTTATGATCAACATCATGATGCAGTTGCGCCAGTAAATCCACACGACGGAAAGGATTAGCAGAAAAATTTTGGATATTATCAGAAAATATTTTGTTATTGGCGACTATTGTCAACACATTATCAGGGGTTGTGATATCTGTCGTGAAAAGTCCGATTTCGCTGACTGTACCCGTAACTCCTGCGGCTGTAATAAAATCACCAACTTTAAAGGGGCGAAAAATAATTAAAAATGCACCTGCGGCAAAGTTCGCTAATAATCCACCCCAAGCTGCACCAATGGCTATACCTGCGGCTGCTAGCAATGCGGCAAAGGAAGTGGTTTCGATGCCAAAGAAACCGAGAATTGCCACAATCAACACAATTCTCAGGGTGACAGAAATAATATTCAGCAGATAGTTAATGAGTGTCGGCTCAATATTCTGAGCGCGGAAACCACGACGTACTAGCTTGATGGCAAACTCAATCAACTTTTGAGCAATAATCCACAGTGCGATCGCACCTAATACTTTTAGCCCGAATTGAGTTAAAAGGGCAACTGCAACCTGCCTAATTCCTTCAATATTCATAAATTTGTTTTATTTGTTTATCAAGAAAGATACTGGAAATTTTCTAAATATTGTGTTAAGGATACTTTTTTTTAATCTTTGGGATTGCAAGTGAATTTTGAATTTGGAGCGAAGCGACGTGACCATTTGCTCGGTATGATATTTTATCTGCAAGCATTTACTAAGTGAAAATCTAGCTATGACTCAGAACTACCGCATTATATTACTTCCCGGCGATGGTATTGGCCCTGAAATTATGGCTGTGGCTGTAGATGTGCTGAAAGTAGTAGGTACACAATTTGATATTCAGTTTGATTTTCAAGAAGCACTCATTGGTGGTGCAGCCATTGACGCCACTGGTGAACCTCTACCATCTGCTACCTTAGATAGTTGCCGCAACAGTGATGCTGTATTACTCGCTGCTATCGGTGGTTATAAATGGGATTCTCTTCCCTCGCACCAACGCCCAGAAGCGGGTTTATTAGGGTTACGTGCCGGATTAGAATTATTTGCTAACCTACGCCCAGCCCAAATTTTACCCCAATTAATCGATGCTTCGACTCTGAAGCGGGAAGTTGTGGAAGGGGTAGATATTATGGTGGTGCGTGAACTCACTGGTGGAATTTACTTTGGTAAACCCAAGGGAATTTTTACAACTGAGACTGGTGAGAAACGCGGTGTCAATACAATGGTTTACACAGAATCGGAAATTGACAGAATTGGCCGGGTCGCCTTTGAAACTGCCCGGAAACGCCGGGGTAAACTCTGCTCAGTCGATAAAGCCAATGTATTAGATGTATCCCAATTATGGCGCGATCGCATCACCCAACTTTCCCAAGAATATCCAGATGTGGAACTCTCCCATCTATATGTAGATAATGCAGCCATGCAGCTGGTACGCGCTCCTAAACAATTCGATACCATCGTCACAGGTAACTTATTCGGCGATATTCTCTCAGATGCGGCTGCCATGCTTACAGGTAGTATTGGAATGTTACCCTCGGCTAGTCTTGGTGCTTCTGGGCCTGGAGTATTTGAGCCAGTCCACGGTTCGGCCCCAGATATTGCAGGACAAGATAAAGCTAATCCCCTCGCCCAAGTTTTGAGTGCAGCGATGATGTTACGCTATGCTTTAGACCAACCAAAAGCCGCAGACAAAATAGAACAAGCTGTATTACAGGTTTTAGAGCAAGGCGATCGCACAGGCGATATAATGGCAGAGGGTATGAATCTTTTGGGTTGCCGGGCAATGGGCGACTCCCTAATTAGAGCATTAGAAAAATCATAATTTTCCAGCGAAACCAGGCAATTTGGCAACTATTTCTGGATGTTTCGGCTAAACTGGAACCAAAATCTAGCAATCACATAACAGCATAGTGTACGCTTTAAAACAAGGACAAGAGAAAGCTAATTTCACTGCCCCAAGGAACCAGTCTCCTCTGGTTGACCCAGCCGTCATCAGAGCTGCGGGGCAAATTTATTACACCCACTGCGAAGTACATCCTGAAATCGCTGGCCAGCCTTCAGGAGTAGCAATCAATCGTGTTACTCATCGGGGTAAAGTAATTTTTACAAATCAACCGGTTCTTTTACCACAAGAATGTTTTGTGCCATTGAGTCAAATTGAATCTCATATGTATTAGTCATTAGTCAGTGGTCAGTGATCAATTGTCAAGAGTAACACTCGACAATCAGCAAAAGATCAACGACAAATGACACAGGACTTAAGACAAATGACTGTATGGAAACTTTGATAGTAGCCCTGGCGAATGTGTTTGTTTTCGCCTTGGGTGCGTCTATTGGCAGCTTTATTAATGTGGTAGTTTATCGATTACCGGCAGGATTATCAGTTCTTTGGCCGCCTTCTCGTTGTCCCCATTGCTTAAACCAGCTTAAGGCTTATGATAATGTACCAGTGCTGGGCTGGGTATGGCTAAAAGGGCGATGCCGTTATTGTAAAAGCAAGATTTCGCTGCGTTATCCCGTGGTAGAAGCGACCACAGGGATGATTTTTCTCCTCGTATTTTTGATATTTAACATTTCGACTCTCACGTTAGGCTACTGGGCATTTTGCAGTTGGTTATTAGCATTGTCCCTGATTGACCTAGATACTATGACTTTACCTAATCCCCTCACTAAGTCAGGGTTAGTATTAGGGTTGATATTTCAAATAATTACGGGATATAGTTCTGACGCTAGTTGGGCAGGATTAGCCAGACACCTAATGATGGGGATAGTCGGCGCTGTATTGGGCTTATGGTTATTTGAAGCGATCGCTCTTTTAGGTATTTTCTTACAAAAAGAGGCAATGGGTGCAGGAGATGCCAAACTCGCCGCCATGATGGGCGCGTGGTTGGGTTGGAAGTATTTATTATTAGCCGGATTTATTGCCTGTACCTTAGGCGCATTGGTAGGTATTGGTGCTATCCTGCTATCTCAACGCAAATGGGGGCAAAAAATCCCCTTCGGCCCTTTCCTAGCCTCAGGAGCCTTCATCACC
This sequence comes from Anabaena subtropica FACHB-260, assembly GCF_014697105.1. Classification (GTDB taxonomy): domain Bacteria; phylum Cyanobacteriota; class Cyanobacteriia; order Cyanobacteriales; family Nostocaceae; genus Trichormus; species Trichormus subtropicus. The sequence continues at coordinate 92,811 of NZ_JACJRF010000008.1, forward strand.
CTATTTGGTGGGAAACCAATCTTAACTGCTTATTTGCAATTATTCTTTTAATTTTGAATTGTCATAGCCGTGATTTGGAGCAGGGGCGCAGGGGAAGCAGGGGAGCAGGGGGAGTATTTACTCATTACTCATTACTCATTACTCATTACTCCTTACTCATTACTCCTTACTCCTTACTCTTTCCGCATCTGCAAAATTTCTTGAGCTGCGCGATCGCATACTCCTAATTCTCCCAAACATTGGCGCATTTGGTGATAATCTGCCAATATTTGCTGACGCCGTTCAGAGTTGAGTAGTAATTCCATTGATGCTTGCACAATATTCTCTGGAATCGCTTGTTCTTGCAACAACTCCGGCACAATTGGTTTCATCACCACCAAATTAGGTGGGGAGGCAAAAGGAATGGAACCTTTAAGGATTTTTCGCGCAATCCAAACTGTGACGGGATGCAAGCGATAAACTACAACTTGCGGCACATTTAACAGCGCCAGTTCTAAGTTAACTGTACCCGATTTAGTAATGGCAAAATCGGCCGCCGCAAAAACTTCTTTTTGTTGACCAGATACAACTGTCGCCCGTAAACCGTAACGCTTGATTGCTGATTCAATAGGCTGTCTGTAAACTTCTAGAGACAGGGGAATCCAAAAATGAGCTGTTGGTAACTTTGTTTGAATAATTTGGGCAGCTTCAAATATGACTGGTAAAAGATATTTTAACTCTTGTTTACGGGACGCAGGGAGGAGAGCGATCGCTTTCTGGTCTGGTGTAATTCCTAATTTAGTGCGAGCCTCTTCTCTGGTGGGAACGTCCCGCATCCGGTCAAGCAAGGGATGTCCTACCCAGGTAACATTTGCACCGTTGTGACTAAAATAACGAGCTTCTTCGGGGAAAATTGCCAATAATTTGTCTGTAAAACCCACAATTCGGGAAGTATTACGCAAACTCATCGACCACACCCACTCTTGAGGCGCTATGTAATACGCCACAGGCACGTTTGGTAAATGCTTTTGCATATAAGTACCAACACCGAGATTCGGCCCCATGTAATCTATCAGCACTACTAAGTCTGGGGGATTTTGTTTGAGGTAGGCGATCGCTCGACGCTGTACTATCAAAGTAGGCAAAACATAAGGCAAAGATTCAAAAATTCCCATTGAACCAATACCACTGGTATTACCCAGAATAACTGCCCCAGCCGCCGCCATTTTTTCGCCACCCAAAGCCACAATCTCTAACTCCAGCCCTAGAGTCGCAGCTTGACGCTTCAAGGCTGCAATCAACAGCGACCCTTGTAAATCACCAGAGACTTCACCAGTGCTAATAAATATCCGCATTTTATTATTCAGAATTAGAGATTGGGGACTGGGGAATGCTGAGTAATGAGTAATGAGTAATGAGTAATGAGTAATGAGTAAATACTCCCCCTGCTCCTCTGCTCCCCTGCTCCCCTGCTCCCCCTACTTCCCTGCCTCTTACCTCCTGACTACGATTCATCACTCCCGCCTGGTTTACCTTTGCCGGGAATTAAGCCACGTCTTCCTGACATTTGCGATAGTAACAAGAAGCGGCGGAGGTGTTGGAGATGTTCAGTATCTCCTAAGCATTCCAGTTGTTCTAAGGCATCCTTAAAGGTGAAATTAGAACGGTAGAGAATACGGAAGGCTTTTTTGAGGAGTTGTAAATCGCTGGCTTCCATCCCAGAGCGTTTGAGTCCTATCAGGTTGAGGGTTCTAATCCTGCCTGGGTTGCCTTCTACCAGCATATATGGCGGTACATCCCGGTCAATCCGTGCCATTCCGCCTACCATTGCTTGTCTACCAATGTGTACGAACTGATGCACACCCAAAACCCCGCTTAGTCTGGCGCGTGATTCTATGTGGACATGACCTGCCAAAGCTACAGAGTTAGCTATTACCACGGAGTCTTCAATCACACAGTTATGAGCTACGTGAGTGTAAGCCATTAACAAGTTATTATTGCCAATGATGGTGGCTTCTCCTGCTCCCGTAGCGCGGTTAATGGTGACATACTCCCGAATCAAGTTATTATCACCAATTTTGACCCAGGTTGGTTCTCCCACAAATTTGAGATCCTGGGGTTCCATGCCGATAGCTGCACCTGTAAAAATCTGATTTCGCGCTCCAATCTCACAAGGCCCTTCTAGCACTGCATGAGCGCCAATAATTGTTTCCGGGCCGACTTTGACGTGCGCTCCAATCACAGCATAAGCACCGACTTGCACTGTTGGGTGCAGTTCCGAATTTGGATGAATTACAGCAGTTGGATGAATAAGCGTCTTCAAGGGTGAATCTCCAGAACTGTCTTGAGGAGCCAGTGCTTTGCTTTGGTTGTCAAAGTTTCAGCGTCTGGCGTTGCTGAGTGTATAAATATTCAGTGAGTGAAAGTGTCGGGCGAAGCAAGTTGAGTGTGTGAGCGGCGAAAATCAAGAAATTATAAGATGCTCTTGTGGCGATTTTTTTTTACTGCTATCCTGTTTCAGGATTGAGTAAAGGTACTTCACGGTTGTACCTATACCACCAAAGCTATTTGTTAGTTGATGAGCGAAAACATTAATTCGCCTTCAGCTGCAAGTTGACCGTCAACTTCGGCACGGGCTTGCATTTTACCGAAACGACGTTGTTTAATCCATAACAGTTCCACTGTCATTACCAGTTGGTCTCCTGGTACTACTTGGCGGCGGAAGCGGACTTTATCAATACCAGCAAATACAAATAAGCCGCCTTCCAAATCCGGCAGTTGCGTCATCACAATACCACCTACTTGGGCCATTGCTTCGACAATTAGCACTCCTGGCATCAGTGGTCTATCTGGAAAATGACCTGTGAAATGTGGTTCGTTAATAGTGACATTTTTAATACCTACTGCCTGCTTTCCTGGTGTGTAGTCAATGATTTTGTCTACAAGCAAGAATGGATAGCGGTGGGGTAGTAATTTCTGAATTTCTTCAGATGTAAAAGTCGTTTTAATTGCGGCTGGCGTTTTCGCCTCATTGGTGGCTGGTTGTTCAGTAGATGTGGGTGCTTTCACTTCAGAGAGGGTAGACATTGGCAAGGTGGTTAATTTGTAATCTTGTCATGAATGTAGGTACACGTCATGAGAAATTTGAGATTTGAGCCGAATTTTAGTTACTCAAAGCTAAAATTCGCTGCGCCAGTTGAATGTGTAAATTATGGCTGGCTTTATACGCTAAAAAATGAGCGCGGGGAAAATATCCCAGTAAACTCAAATCTCCTACTAGATCCAAGATTTTATGACGTACTGGCTCATTTGCAAATCTTAATGGTGGATTTACCCAGCCATCAGGGCCACAAACAAGGGCATTATCCAAATTACCACCTTTAATTAACCCAGACTTTTGTAAATATTCGATTTGATGTAATAAACCAAAAGTCCGAGCAGGTGCAACTTCTTCAGCAAAGTTAGCAGACTGTTCTGGCTCAGTATGGAGTGACCAACTATGCCATTGATTACCAATCGCAGGTAAGTCAAAGTCAATACCATAACTAAAGCGGGTTTCTTGTGCTGGGATAGCCGCTACAAAAGCATCGTCTTGATAAATCCAAATTGGTTCTTGAATATCCAAGGAAGGTAAATTTTCCGTAACTGGTTGGGCTACTAAACCAACTTCCGCAATACTTTTTACCCAGTCCTTGGCCGAACCATCTAAAAGTGGTAATTCTGAACCATCAATTTCAATACGGGCATTATCTACACCCATTCCCGCCAAGGCTGCTAATAAATGCTCGACTGTGCGAACACAGGCTTCACCCTTACCCAACTGAGTAGAGAGAACAGTTTGATTCACCGCCGCTACTTGGGCTGGGATTATGGGTGCATCTGGCAAATCCACCCGCACAAAGTAGCGTCCACTACCCGTATCAGCAGGGAGTATCCGTACATGGGTACTAACACCACTATGCAGACCTACTCCAGTATGAGCGATCGCTCCTGCTAGAGTGTGCTGTTTCATACCCGAAAAGCCATGATATTGAGATTTTTGTTATTCATATTCATCTTTGGTAAACACCCTGACAGCAATTTAAACAGTCCATAGTCCATAGTTTAAAACTCTATTGACTGTTGACTAATGACTAACTTAAAACCTTTCCCCAATACCAAAGTTAATGCGGCTATCACCATCATCATTGATACCGTAGTCAATACGAATTGGCCCCAATGGTGATTGCACGCGCACACCAAGACCATAACCGTAGCCGCTACCACTTTTATTCAGCACTTCAGCTGTTCTAGTACCTGTTCCCAGGTCGCTACCAAAATCAAGGAATAGAGCGCCACTGACCACAGAGAAGACAGGAAAACGATACTCAACAGATGCTTGGACAAAGCTGCGTCCGCTACCTAATGCACCTTCTTCGTAACCCCGTACAGAGTTACTACCACCAAGGCTAAAGGCTTCATAGGGTGGTAAATCACCAAGGACTGTACCACCTTGTATATTAAAGGCTATAGTTTCAGGCCCTCTGGCAAAACCAGTGAATTTGACAGGAAGATATTGACTGTAACTACCCCGTAATCTGGTGAGAAAAATATTACCTGAGCCTACTGGTACTGATTGATCTACTCCAAAACGTAGGTAAGAACCGCTAGTAGGCTGCAAGGGGTTATTGCGGAGATCGCGTTGCGCTCCCAGTTGCAAAAGTAATAAATCATCTTCACCACTACCAGAGAAGCTGAGGGGAACATTTTCACTGATGCGGTTGCCATTATCGTCAAACACAGCCCCTTCTCTTCTCAAGTTACCATCGGCATCACGGGCGCTAACTCGCTGATACTGTAAACCAGCTGAAGCAGTCCATTCTGCTCTCTCAAAGGGATTAGCTGACAGAGGACGGGTGAAAGTGACACCGCCACCTAGACGAGTAACACGGGGACGGTCTTGCTGGTTTGTATCAGTCTCATTACCGGGGTCAAATGTTCTAATATCTTGGTCTTTACCGTCAAAAATTAATGATATGGAACGACGGCGGAAAATATTTGCTGTGTAGGAAGTACGGTAAGGGTCACCCGCAATCCAAGGGTCTGTGAAACGGAGGTCGAACAGTAGTTCTCGTTCACCTACCTGTACTTCTGCTCCTAGTTTCTGGTTTCTACCACCCAAGTTTTGCTGTTGATAACTGACTGTACCAAATAATCCACTAGCTGAACTAATACCAGCACCAGCCGCGATGGAACCGCTACTGCGTTCAACCACATTCACGACTACATTCACTGTGGTGGGGTCTGTCCCAGGATCAAGAGAAACATTGACATCTTCAAACAATCCTGTGCCGAATACTCGTTGTAGGTCTTGCTGTACTTTGTTGCGATTAAATACTTGTCCTGGTTGTAATTCTACTTCCCGCGTGATTATGTAATCCCGTGTCCGTCCCCGAATTGGTTGTCCTTGTTCGTCAACTTCCTGACCTTCTTTGTTGCGAAACCGGACGTTAATATTTTCTACAACCCCTTCTGCTACTTGCAGGGTGACAACTCCTGTTTCGGAAACTTGGGGCGCACCAATAACGTTGGCTAGTACATAACCTTGGTCTTGATAACGTTTGGTTAATTCTTTAATACCTTCTTGTAAATCACGCAGGTTAAGTATCCTACCATACTGAGCGCGAAAGATTTCATCAGCAGTGGCAGGAGGTAGTACGGAGGGAACCTTAGTACCAGGATTAGCTTGAATTTCTACCTTTGTTAAGACGGGGTTGGGCTGAACCACGAAGCTGACTCTCACCCCCAGAGGAGTATCTTCTGGCACTGCTTGGACGTTGGAGAAAAAGCCAGTGCCGAAGATGGCGTTAATATCTTCTTGTAACTGGGAACGGGTGGTTGTCCGTCCTGGTTGGGTACGAATTACATTGTAAACTTGGGTTTCTAATTCGGGTGTTAGTACACCTGCTTGTGGTCTGACTAAGACTTCTGATACCAACACACGGGGTTCAGTAGTTTCAGTAGTTTCAGGATTAGTACTCGGAGTGTTGAAATTTCCTGTCCCAGGAGTAGTCTCAGGGGCTGGTGTAGGTGCTTGTTGCTCAGTAGTTGGAGGGGCTACTTCTGGCTGGGTATCAGGTTGTGGCTCTGGAGCTTGTACAAGTTGTTTGGCGGTTGTTGTTGGGGTTTGGGAGGAAATGATGACGGGGGTATTAGGGATTGGGGAGGAGAAATTTTCATTCTTTTGTTGTGGGTGAGATGGCGTTCCGTCTACCGCAGATCTCTCGTGATTAATTGTCTGAGGATGAATCTTTAAAGCAGCAATTAATTTTGATTTTCTAACGTCCGCAGGAGAAGCCGAACTCTGTGAGTTCGGCTGTTGAATGGGAGTATTTGTAGCTACCTGATTTTTGACTGGATTTAGAGAATCTTTCTCCAAACCTTTCTTCCGCAAGGAGAGGGGTTTTGAATTTTCCCCCTTCTCTAGTAGAGGAGGCTGGGGGGTGAGGTTTTGTGTTAACTTTTCTACACGATGTGAAAAGTTAGGTGTAGATGCTGATGTTTCTAGGGTCGGTACGATTATCTCTTTTGTTGCTGTTGTTGCGGACTTTGTTGACTTGTTTGATGATAATTCAACAGATGGGGATTGAATATGTTCCACTCCCTTAACAACCGTTACATCGGACGGGGATTCTGAACTGACATTTTGTTCTGGCTGCTGATTTGCCGCCGATGGGAACGCTTCTAATGTTTGTTCTAAACTGTTAGAAGTTTGGGCATTTGCAGTTAAAGAAATACTTAAGGGTGCTGCAATTGCTACAGCTACCACCAATACAGGAGATAAACGCATTTTATTTTAATTCCTTTCTTCCTCTTCACATCCACACACCATTACCAGGCGATCGCTCTTTTATACCAACGGTAAAAGAACAAATATACTTGTTTGTTTTGCCATCAGCAAAAATTATTCTAGTTTAAGCTTGAGTTTTCATACATTTAACTTTTAATTTCTACTGCTTGTAGTACTCTTTGTAAAACCTCCTGATAAGCATCTTCTACATTTCCTAAGTCACGCCGGAAACGGTCTTTATCCATGACTCGGCGATTGGGATCTGCTTCTGCTGTGTTCCACAAACGGCAGGTGTCAGGACTAATTTCATCTGCCAGTAGCAGTTGTTGTTGTGAGTCCAAACCAAATTCTAGTTTGAAGTCTACTAGAGTAATACCGCAACTGTGCCAGAAATTTTTGAGGAAATCATTGATTTGCAATGCAAGATGAGTAATTGCATCTACTTGTTCCGCCGTGGCTAGTTCCATCAATAGCAGGCGATCGCGTGTTAATAGTGGATCTCCCAACTGATCGTTTTTATAATAAAACTCCACTAGGGGCTGTTTTAAGACTGTACCCAGTTCTATACCTGTTTGTTGACACAAACTACCAGCCGCAATATTACGGATAACCACTTCAACAGGTACTATCTTGACTGCTTTCACCCTCATTTGATTAGGGTTAGGGCTATCAATGAAGTGAGTTTTGATACCAGATGCTTCCAACTGCTGAAAAAGTTGGCTGGAAATGCTACAGTTTATATTCCCTTTACCAAGGATACTGCCACGCTTTTGAGCGTTGAAGGCAGTGGCATCATCTTTAAAATCAGCCAATAATACTTCTGGGTCGTCGGTGGTATAGAGAATTTTAGCTTTGCCTTCGTATAGCTTGGAATGAACAGACATGGTGGGAAGTAAAGTTTGAGCGATGAGCAGCTTTTGCCCTTTCGGGCTTCACCATTTTATCTTTAGTTATTCACGATTAGCTATTCACCTGTACTCGGTGAACCAATTTTAGATTTAGCTTTAACCAAGGGCACGGATAATTTTTCCTCAAGTCACTGCATCCAATACGACTACCAGATTTCTTTTCCCCCTACTTCCCCTGCTTACACAGCATTCTCTAAGTTTCCTGCGGGACTTTTTTTTAGTTGGAAGTCCCTGATGTGATGAAAATTTAGACCATCACAGACTAACCTCTTACTTTCAGTAGAAGACTAGACTCTTTTTTTTGAGATATTTTCACTACTAAGATTAGCTCTTTTCACATAAATATAAAGGTACATAAATATAAACAATAACTTTTGTAACTATTTAAGATTTCCTGTTAACTTAAGGTATAAATTGATACTTTTAATCTTGAGATTATAAAATATAATCAATAAGCCATTTTTTGAAATTAAGATTAAAGTAAGCTGATCAATATGTTTGGCGGCTTCTGTAGCAAGTTTGGTAACCAATAGTTACCATAAATATCTCAAAAATGTATCTAAGCATACAGAAAAAAACAACAGCATTTTTTAATTAATCAAATATTATTTTCTGGAAAAATTTAAATAAATGAGGTAGTTAATAGTAGAAGTACTTTGTGTGTCCCGAAGTATGTTGAACAGGCTGCTACTTATTCAACTTCAGATGTTAAACAAGAAGGAGTTAAATAACATGGGAAAAACAATAATGAAAAAAGACAATTTTCTCTATCCTCGTGGTCGTTATTACGGTCAAGTTAAGCCAGAAAATTTAGTTTTTAATGCTAATTTACAGGAATTTGCTCAAAGAGTAAGTTACGTTTGCAACTTAGAAACTGGTGGAAAACTGTCACCAGACGAAGCTTACAACCAAATAAAAGCGCTGTGGAAAAACTTAAAACGCACTAAAAAACAATTGCAAATTGGCGAAAATCTATTTCAGGATGGAGATGATCATCCTGAAAGTTGAGGATGATATAAAAGTCCGGTCAGTATAAAAGAAAATAATTTAATTACTTGGAGATCATTGTCCATACGCCATCCCAATTTTCTGGAGGCGGTGTTCGTTGGTAATTGGAGGCGCGTTCTAGGTGAATATTAACCGCTTGGTCTGTGGGTCGGATATGTTTAGCCGAGTTAAAACAAGCGATCGCCTGTGTAAAATTACGAGATAAGTAGGCACTCCGGCCATGATGATAATGAAAAAGAAACTCCTGAGTGTTAGCATCTAGGGGAGTGTTGCAGCAGCTAATTAACTCGTAGATATTCACCGCTTGATGTTTGCCTTTAACACGGATTTTATCTAACTGGCGTACCCAAATGCGATCGCTGCAAAGTTGGTAAGTGAACTCACTGAGAATGATGTCACAACCGTATTCTTTGGTTACAGTTTCCAGGCGTGAACTTAAATTTACACCATCACCAATAACAGTGTAATCCATGCGTTTGTGGGAACCGATATTGCCAGAAACCACTTCCCCAGAACTAATACCAATACCAATCTTAATTTGTGGTTGTGCCTGAATAATTCGCCTTTGGTTAAATTCCTTTAGACGTTGGCGCATATCTAAGGCTGATTGTACTGCTTGCCAACCATGATTTTCGCTCAATGGTAGTGGCGCACCAAAAACAGCCATTAAAGCATCACCGATAAATTTATCTAGAGTACCTTCGTAGTTAAAAACTGCCTCAACCATTGTTTCAAAATACTGATTCAGCAGTGATACTACTTCAGCTGCTCCCAGATTTTCGGTCAGTGTGGTGTAACCCCGGATATCTGAAAATAAAATAGTCACATCTTTGCGCTCACCCACCATTAAAGCATCTTCCCCTAATGCCATTACCTGTTCAGCTACATGGGGTGTGAGGTAACGATACATGGTAGTTTTCAGGCGTTTTTCTTGACTGATATCTTCCAAAACCACCAAACCACCACGGACTCCGCCTTCTGGGTTCGTCAAGGGATTGACTGTGAGATTAATGCTGCGTTCTAAGACTTGTACTTCTTCAGGAGTGAGACATTTAGACTGGGGAGTTGGAGGTAAATTCCAGGGTAAAAAAATATTGGGGTTAGAGCGATCGCGTACTGTCAAAATAGAATAATCTGGAGTTTCATGTGAAACTCGTCCTTCGGAAGTTGGTAATTGATAAATACCCACTGTCAAACTTTGCTCTGGCACATAATGTTTAGCACCACTTTTTAAACTATCTTCTAAGCGCATCTGCAAATTTTCAATTGGTACAAGCTCCCAAACTACGCGACCAATTAAATTTTGTTCCCACAACAGCTTATTGCTTTTATTATTAGTATCTCCCAAAGGACAACCTAGCAATTCCAAGGCTGCATCATTAATTGTGACAATTCTTCCCGCCATATCTGTGGAAATTACAGCATCTGACAAGCTTTGCAAAATGTCTTTTTGGTATTGTTTTTCTAGCAATACATTTTCAAATAAGCGAGCATTTTCTAGAGCAATTCCTGCTTGAATATTAAAAGCCCGCATAAATTCTTCATCAGAAGCTGTAAAACTTCCTTGCTGCTTATTAATTAACTGTGTGACTCCAATCAATTCATTTGCTGAATTAAATACAGGCAAACACAGAATATTCCGCGTTAAATAACCTGTTTTTCTATCTGTTGTCGGATCAAAACGTGGGTCTTTATAAGCATCAGGAATATTTAGTGCATCACCCGTAGAAGCTACATAACCAGCAATGCCACGGTTAGCAGAAATACGAATTTCCATTAAGTTTGTGGTATCTGCTGCTGCTGCTACTTTAGTCCACAATTCACCCATTTCTTTGCGATATAGAAACAATGTGCTGCGGTCTGCTTGCATTAAAATTCGCGCTTGTTCCATCACTATTTGCAAAGTAGCTTCTAAATCTAAACTTTGTCCTAGTGTTTGAGTAGCACGCAAAAGCGCTGCTACCCCACGTTGATTGCGAGCTGCTACATAAAAAGATTGACAGGTTTCTAAAATAATTCCAATAGAGGCAGCAAAGTCATGAAAAGACTCCTCATCATTTTGATTAAACGGTATATTACCAGTCTTATTTGCTAGTTGTACTACTGCCACAATCTGATTTTTGCTACTCACAACAGGCATACATAAAATATTGTGAATTTTGTAGCCCATTTGTTTCTCTAATTCTGGACTAAACAAAGGATGAGTAGCAGTTTCAGAAATATTTAAATATTGACCTGTGCTGGCAACATGACCAGGAATCCCCACAGTAATGGGAGTCCGAATTTCTAAAAATTTCTGCCCATTATCTCGCGGTACTTTTGACCATAATTGACCTTTATCATAATCGACTAAAAAAATAGCTGTATGTTCTGCTTGGAGAATTTGACCAATTTTCAGTGTAATAGCTTCTAATACTTTCTCCAACATATTTTCTAGAGCTTCATTATTAATGAGTTCAATTGCTCTAAGAAACTGTTGAAATTCGGCAGTGATAAAGTCTAGTAAGCAAACAAATTCGTTAACAGAAAGGTCTTTGACTCGTCGCAACAAAGCATGGGTACGATTAACTTGAGTCAGTTCTGTTAATGAAGCTAAAACGCTACCAGGATTAGGAAGAGTCATTAGTTATTGGTCAATAGTCATTGGTCATTAATTCTCTTTTCCCCCTGCTCCCCTGCTTCCTTCAGGCTACTTTTGTCAACTTTTCTGTAATTAGCACTTTTTGGTAATAATCTTGTAGTTGACGCGTAGCTGCTGCCCATCCCCATCTTTCTGCTTCCCGACGAGCATTTTGACGGATGGTATCACGTTCTTGTGCATTTTCTAAAAGGCGGATAGTAGCATTAATGGCATCTTGAATATCGGCTTTGGGGTCAAAAAGATAACCATTTACCCCATCTGTGACAATATCAGGAATGCCACCGGAACGGGCTGCAACAACTGGACAGCCAGCCGCCATTGCTTCTAGTAATACCAAACCTAGTGTTTCTGTCCGAGATGGGAAGATAAAAGCATCAGCACTAGCAAAAGCAGAACCTAATTCCCGTCCCATGAGGTAGCCAACAAAATGGGTATTGGTGCCGGAAAAGTGTTTTTCTAATGCTTGACGGTGGGGGCCGTCTCCCACCAGTGCTAATCGCGCTTGGGGAATTGCCTCTAGGATGGGTTTGATACGCTCAATTTCCTTTTCGGCAGAAAGACGACCTACATATAGTAATAGGGGGCTTTCTGGATGATTTTGTGAGAGCCGCGATCGCATTTCTAAATTAGCTAAATCAGGATGAAATAATTCTGTATCAACTCCCCGTTGCCATAAATCTACCCGTTCAATACCATGTCCTGATAGTTCTTCTACCATCGCTGTAGAGGTGCAAAGATTTAAGGATGCTTGATTATGCACTCCTTTTAAAAGTTCCCACAACAACCCTTCTAGCATCCCCAAACCATAATGCTGGAGATATTGGGGTAGATGAGTATGATAAGAAGCAACTAAGGGGATTTTCTGGACTTTACTATAAAAGATTCCAGACAAGCCCAAGACTGCCGGATTCACAACATGAATAATATCTGGTTGAAACGCTTCTAGGGCGTAACCAATGGCTGGGCGAGGAAGTGCCATTTTTAACTCTGGATACAGAGGTAAGGGAAAGCCGCTTACGCCGTAAACTTTCGCTCCTTTGTGTTCAGTGATCCCACCATCAGGGGCAATTACTAAGACTTGATTTCCAATACGTTGTAAATGATCAACGGTGTGGCGCAGGCGTGTCACAATGCCGTCAACCTTAGGCAAAAAGGTTTCGGTGAATAGAGCAATTCTCATACAAAACTATTCAGTACCAGGAAATTGTCCCAACTTCTGTTGAATTTCGATATCTACAACAGAGTAAACTGTCTCCTGTGCTGTAATCAATTCTGTACAGCCAGAATTAATGTTTTGTCGCCAAATAGTTCGTTTTGAAAGAAAGGGTTCAGGGTTTTAGGGGAAAAGTAGATTCTAAATTCTTTCCTCATACCCTTACACCCTTACACCCTTAAAAAGCCAAATTAATTTCTATGCCAAGAAACTTTGGGTAAAATCTGCTTGTGATCAACTCGTTTTTGATACTTGACAGCAAAGTTTAACAGAGAATCGAGCAGAGAATCAGAGAGTAAGTGAGGTTGTAGACCTAAGTCGAGCAGTTTAGTATTTTTGGCGTTGAAGTAATGTTCTTCTTTTTCGACTCTGGGATTATCGAGGTTATTAATTTCCACATTTAGTCCCAAAGCATTACCAGCTTTTTTCACCATTAATGCCAAATCACCAATGCTAAATAGTTCGGTAAATTGGTTAAAGACGCGGAATTCACCTGATGGGGCAGGATTAGCGATCGCTAGTTCAATACATCGTACCGTATCCCGAATATCCAAAAATCCTCGCGTTTGTCCACCCTTACCGTAAACAGTCAGAGGATGACCAATTGCAGCTTGAATACAGAAACGGTTTAACGCTGTACCAAATACACCATCGTAATCCAATCGGTTGATTAATAATTCGTCCATCCCCGTTTCTTCGGTGAGAACGCCGTAAACCACACCTTGGTTTAAGTCTGTTGCCCGCAATCCCCAAATCCGACAAGCAAAGTGGATATTGTGGCTGTCGTGAACTTTACTTAAGTGATACATTGAACCAGGCTGCTTGGGATAAGGTAGGGTATCCTTGCGTCCATTATGTTCAATAGTGATATAGCCTTCCTCGATATCAATATTGGGTGTGCCGTATTCCCCCATTGTTCCCAACTTGACTAGGTGACAGTCAGGAAAATCTTCCTTCATGGCATACAGCAAGTTCAAAGTACCAACAACGTTATTGACCTGGGTAACAACTGCGTGTTCACGGTCAATCATCGAAAATGGTGCTGAACGCTGTTCACCAAAATGGACTATGGCATTTGGCTCAAATTTGTGCAACGTCTTCTGGAGAAATTCATAGTTGGTGATATCGCCAACGAACAGGTCAATAGGTTTCCCTGTTAAATCTTGCCAGCGCTGGAGACGTTGCTGAATTGGTGCGATCGGAGTCAGAGTTTCGATACCCAGTTCATTATCCCAGTGCCGACGCACCAAACTATCTAATATTCCAACTTCATAACCGCGATTGGAAAGATAAAGTGCGGTTGCCCAACCGCAATATCCATCGCCACCAATAACTAGGACTTTCATTTTCACCAGTTTGTACTCGCTGTTAGCTAAATCTACCAGTTTTCTGTCCCTGCTCACTCATCATTCTGATGGATGTGGCGAAATGAGGGAGATGAGGGAGAAATTTTTCCTGCTCCTCTACCCCTCATCTCCTCGTAATCCGATACTGTTGGGCAATGTAATCAAACCAGGCTTATTGTAAAGAAGTGTGACAAAAATACCGTCAAAGCGTCTTGCTGTCTTGACAACAAAGCAGGGAATCGATAACGTAATATACATACCCGGGTAAGGCCATCGAAAAGTTATATGCAAACTAAGCAAAAGGTTACGTTATATCTATCACCGGAACTACACAAGAAGCTGAAAATTCGTTCGGCAGTCGATTCGGAACCGATGTCAGAACTTGCTGAACGCGCCCTTGTTTTCTACCTCACTAACTCAGATTTAGTTGATGAATTAGAGGCTTCCGCTTACGGACGAACTCATAAAGTTTATTCATGTCCTAATTGTGAAAGTTCACTGGTCTTACGTGATGGAGAACTGGTGGCTTTAGGAAGTCAACCAGGATTAATTGGTCAAGACCATCTTCCTAATGATGAAATGGTTGAAGAGGAAACCCATCCCAAGGGTGAGGAAGAATTAGTTCCTTGCTAGGTACGAATTAGGAAGGAATTTATAATTCGGTTGTTGTCCCCAACAAAACGATGTCTTTACTGTACTAGGGTCTCAAGAAGGTCGATTTATGAAAGAAGAGCTCAACATTCTCATTCAAGCTCAATACCCACTAATCTACCTTGTGACCTCCGAGGAAGAACGGGCAGAGCAGGCAATTTCCACAATCGCCCAAGTGTTAAGGCCTCAACGGCGAGTGTTTGTTTGGACAGTAACTCATGGCATCGTGGAGTATGGTCAACCCCGGAATGTAAGCCAACACAACACTGTTTCGCCAGAAGCGGCGATAGACTGGATTATCCGGCAGAAAGAACCCGGTATATTTATTCTTAAAGATTTACATCCATTTATTGATGCTCCTGCTACTACAAGGTCATTGCGTGATGCGATCGCTAGCTTCAAGGGAATGCAAAAGAACATCATTTTGATGTCACCGATGCAGCAAGTACCTATAGAGCTAGAAAAAGAAGTAGTAGTTATAGATTTCCGATTACCGGATATGTCTGAGTTAAACAAAGTTTTAACTCACCATCTAGACCAGAATCGCGGACGACGCTTGACGACAGAAGCGAGAGAAAAGCTCCTCAGAGCAGCTTTGGGCTTAACCAAAGATGAAGCTGAGAAAGTCTATCGGAAAGCGCAGGTGACTACAGGACGCTTAACCGAAGAAGAAGTAGATATAGTTCTATCTGAGAAAAAGCAACTAATTCGGCGTAATGGCATCTTAGAATACATAGAAGAAGATGAAACCATAGACGCTGTAGGTGGCTTAGAAGAATTAAAGAAATGGCTCACACAACGCTCAAATGCATTTACAGAAAGAGCTAGAGAGTATGGTTTACCCCAACCAAAAGGGATGCTAATCTTAGGGGTTCCCGGTTGTGGTAAGTCATTAATCGCCAAGACCACGTCCCGCCTGTGGGGTTTACCCCTGCTGCGTTTGGATATGGGTCGAGTTTACGACGGTTCGATGGTGGGGAGAAGTGAAGCTAATCTGCGTAACGCCCTGAAGACAGCAGAATCTATCTCACCAGCGATTCTGTTTATTGACGAACTAGATAAATCCTTTGCTGGTAGTTCGGGTTCTGGTGACTCCGACGGTGGTACATCCAGCAGGATTTTTGGGTCTTTCCTCACATGGATGCAAGAGAAAAAATCTCCAGTGTTTGTCATGGCTACAGCCAACCGAGTAGAACGCTTACCTGGGGAATTTTTGAGGAAGGGTCGTTTTGATGAAATTTTCTTTGTGGATCTGCCCACTCCTGAGGAAAGGAGTGATATATTCAAGATCCACCTGAGTAAACGCCGTGAAGACATCACCCGTTTTGATTTGGAGCAACTCGCCAAGATGTCTGATGGTTTTTCCGGGGCAGAAATTGAACAAGCGCTAGTTGCGGCAATGTACGAAGCATTTGCCCAAGATCGTGAGTTCACCCAATTAGATATTATTGCTGCGCTTAAAGCTACATTGCCACTGTCTCGCACGATGCAAGAACAGGTAACAGCCCTAAGAGACTGGGCTAGACAGAGGGCAAGACCCGCCGCAGCCTCCGTCGCTGAATACCAGCGCATGGAGTTTTAAAAGCTTTCCCTTGCTAACCCAAGGGGAAAGGCTAGCCCAAAAAGCTAGCAGTTACGAGAAAAAAGCCGTTCCCACATATGCGCGGCTTCCCTGAAAAAAACGTTGTCCTTTTTCTGAATCTTCTCATTGGAGGAAACCCAAATGTCTCACTTTAGCACTCTTCGCACCAAAATCACCGATGCAGAAATCCTCAAAGCTTCCCTGCGCGACCTGGGCATTAGCGTAAAGACTGAAGCTGATGTTCGTGGTTACAATGGTCAGCGCGTTCGTTCAGATATCGTTGCAGTTTTGGAAGGCGAATATGATTTAGGTTGGTCTCGCAACAGCGATGGTTCCTTCGACCTCATTGCTGACCTGTGGGGCGTTGCTAAAAAGCACAACCAAACCGAGTTAATCAACTCCATCAACCAAAAATACGCTGTTAACAAAACCTTAGCTGAAGTAAAACAGCGCGGTCTGCAAAATGCAAATGTGAAGTTGGTATTGCAATAACAATTTCTCTGCGCGTTCCCAAAGCTGCACGGGTTAACCAATTAATAGCGGTTAGCCCGCTTTTTTTTATTTGTTAATTGCTACTGAGTCTAAGAATCCATCGGTTCAGCCGATCTCATTCTTTCTTCACCTACTTCAGCCTTTGCTTCTGCGATGATATCTTCCCAGTTTTCTTTCAATTCTTCTATAGTTTCTTTGTTCCTTTCATAAAGAGCAATTCCGCTTTTGACAACTGCTTTGGCTATTGGTCTACCAACACCACCTATTACTGGTAGAAATATGGGTACAAGAACTATTCCTACAATACCTGTAATTCCTAATCCTTCCGCTAAATCTCCCAGGTCTGGCAAAAGTTTAATTGACATAGTATTTTTTCATCCCTATGTTTTACTTAATTTTAATTTAGCTCTTTTTTCAAGCTATATATAAAAACATCACGCAATGTAATGTAATGGAAACTAGAAGTAAATCGACAAATTTAAATTTGAGTTTGCTATATATTTCATCTGTTATGAAATATGTCAGATCATAAAAATTGGTGTTGAAACATCTTTTATAATTGATTTGTATCACAATCCGAATGTTGCGATCGCTTCCCGCAGAGCGCAGGTCATCGCATAGTCAAACTTCTGCGGAACTCAAGCGGTACATAATCGCTTAAAGATACTCACGTAAGAAATCGAAGGGATCGTCTTCCCAGCACGGTTCTGGTATCATCAACAGCAAATTACCGTTGATGTCAGCTTCAACTTCATCAATGTCTTCTCTGTCGAATAATTCTAATAAGGCTTTCCAGTCTCGATCCTTCAGAGAAGTAAATACTGGAGCGTATATCTGTGGATTGATTGGATAATTCACAGGCAAAATTTGAGTTGACTGATGCAAAAATTGGGTTTTGAGACTGGTAAACATTCATATTTTAGCTTGAACCTGGAAATTCTCATATATGCAAATTTCCGTAGTAGATTGCACCTATTACATAATTAGTCAACAGTCAACAGATTTTTAAACTATGGACTATTGACTATTGATACCCCAAACACTTCTGCAAAAGCTTGGACAATATGAACTCGTACTTCTTGACAAGTAATTCCTGGTATCCATTCAGCTAAACTGCCTACAGGCTTATCAGCAATACCACAAGGGACAATTTGCCGAAACCCTGTCATGTCGGGACAGACATTTAAAGCAAAACCGTGCATGGTAATCCAACGACTGACTTTAATCCCAATTGCTGCAACTTTCCGTCCTTCTATCCAAACTCCAGTCAAAGACGGAAGGCGATCGCCTTTTAACCCGTAAACTATTAGTACACGAATGATAACTTCTTCTAATTGTCGCAAGTACCAATGCAAGTCTTGGCGATGGCGTTGCAGATTTAAAATCGGATACCCCACCAATTGACCGGGACAGTGGTAGGTAACTTCTCCCCCGCGTTCAATTCTATGTATCTCGAAATCACTAGAATTAGGGTCAAATTTGAGAAATTCTGAACTACTGCCTTGCCCTAAGGTATAGACTGGCGGGTGTTCTAGTAATATCAGTACATCATCTAGATTAGGGTTATCGATGCGTTGACGCAAGAGCGATCGCTGCCATGCGTGAGCCTCTAAGTATGGCATCAATCCTTTGTTATATAACAAACAACTATTTATTGGAAATTCATTACTACGGATCATGCCAAAAATCAACTGGGTTAACAACTAAATATATTTCAACTAACAGCTTGAGAGTCAACAATTGTCAAGCTTTGCAAAGGATTTTAAAGGAACATCAAGGGAAGCAGCTATAGGCAATACAAAGTGCTAGTTTGAATATATAACCACATCAGGTGTTGGGAGGAATTCTCTACAATAAGCATCACGCCAAGTTCAGAGGAACAAATACAGTGGCTGATGAATTTAAACCGAGTTGTTTGCATCTATAGTACTTGTATAATCCATTGACGATGAGCAAACCTCTTTTAACAAACAACTAAGTAACTACTATCGAGTTATGTAAAGTTTGTCTTGATGAAGCAGGAAGTGAAAATAGTTATTGCTCACACTACCTTAGTTGAGAAAAATATGCGATGATCTAATTGTCTAGCAAGCAATTGGTATTATAGAAATCAGGTAGAACTATATACAAGCAAGATGCAAAAAGCTTGGCAGGAAGAAGCTAGGATTTACATAAAAAAAGTTCACAGTTGGTGTTGGTGCAGTAAGTAGAACTTACCGCAATTTCTTTTCATCCAAAAACAACATCACATCAAATATTTTGCTATTGAGCGGGAGAGTTTACATGAAGCTTGTCATCCACGGCAAAAATATAGAAATCACCGATGCGATTCGAGAATATGTGCATCAAAAAATTGAAAAGGCAGTTAATCACTTTCAGAACATCACCAATGAAGTGGATGTCCATTTAAGCGTAGCTCGCAATCCCCGAATTAATACTAGACAAGCGGCTGAAGTTACCATCTATGCAAATGGTAGCGTTATCCGTGCCGAGGAGAGCAGCGAAAATTTATACGCAAGCATTGACTTAGTAGCAGATAAAATTTCTAGACAACTACGTAAATATAAAGAGAGAAGGCAAGATAAGAAAACTCAAGCTCAACCAACTACCGAAGTAATTGTACCAGAACCAGTAGTTGCAGATTTAATAGGCGATCGCACTCCCGAACTCCCAGGAGAAGTCGTCCGTACCAAATATTTTTCCATGCCCCCCATGACAGTTGACGAAGCCTTAGAGCAATTGCAACTAGTGGGACATGACTTTTATATGTTCCGCAACGCCGAAACCGACGAAATTAACGTGATTTACGAACGCAATCATGGCGGTTATGGTGTGATTCAACCCCGTAATAATAACGGTCACACCAACGGTAAAAACGGCAAGGTAGCCCATAATGTGATGTCGGAAAAGTCTCATAGTAGGTAAGAAACTGGGGATGAGGAAAAGTTATACTTTTTCTCCCCCATCGCCCCAAATCCTATTTAGTTGCCAACTGTTGTAAGGTTTTCAGTGCTTCTTCCACGTGTCCTTGGAAGTTAAACATCGAATCAAAAACGTACTGTATGACTCCTTGTTGGTCGATGACGTAAGTAACGCGACCGGGGAACAAACCAAAAGCGGCCGTTGCGCCGTAAAGTTTGCGTACTTGGTCGCCTTTGTCGCTCAATAATGTAAAAGGTAGATTGTATTTGGTAGCAAATTTTTGGTGAGATTCATTAGAGTCACCACTGACACCGATAATTTCAGCGCCCGTACTTTGAAAAACTTCATAGCGATCGCGGAAAGCACAAGATTCTGCTGTACATCCTGGTGTATCATCTTTGGGATAAAAGTACAACACCACCGCTTTTTTACCGCGAAACTCACTCAGACTCACAGATGAGCCGTTTTGTGCAGGTAAAGTAAAATCAGGCGCAGTGTCTCCAACTTTGACTGGCATAGAAAATTAGTAAAATATAAATTTTTTATATTTTATGACTATTTGTTAAAGCCATTAGTCATTAGTCCGAAAATCAGTTGCGTATGCCTTATCCCCTATCCCCTCTATTGTTGAAGCTCCTGCTGAAAAGTCTTGATGGCATCAACATGATTCACCATATTGATGCAACGTAACAACAAATCCAAATCAATGCCTTTGACTTCCTCACTACTAGAAATCTTTTCGTACCGTAATGCGTTGGTATCTAAGCGCAGGTGATAGACTTCTAAAACTCCATCTTCCCAAAACCACACTTCAGGAATTAACAGCCTCTTGTATGCCTCCAGTTTGTTGATACCACCACTGGTAAACACTACTTCGATTGCCAAATCGGGACGCACTCTACCAGGGGCAAGTTTATAGGATTCATCCGCTTCTCGCTTCACAGCACCCGCTTCACTTTCCAAGGTCATTGAACCAGTTGGGGTAAAGTCAAAACCTGCCATGAGTAGGTAAAATTCCAACAATGCAGCTATTCTCTTCTTAACTGTTTCGTGTGCTTCTCCAGGCATTCTCCGAATCTCCAAAACTCCATCCAAGAAAGAGAGCCGATATCCTGGACGGTCTAGCAACTGCTCAACTGCCTTAAATTCTCTCCAGGTCAGCCCTTCAAATAACAGGGGTGATTCTTTTGGGGGTTGAGCTATCACTGCTGGGGTCACGTTACTTTGCTCCTAATTCAAAATCCCCTTAAATTAATTTAGAGGGATGAAAAATAATCAGCATTCAAGGGCAATTTGTTTATTTTAACTTTTCTGACAGCAGGGCGATGCTCTCCGGTTGCATTAATCCTGTGTAAGTAAGTTTGTAACAATTAATTGATTGTGTGCAACAGGCGAGTTAGTTTAGATACTCATAAAATACAAAATTTCGTCCATGCGCCTGACTTCGCTTGATGTGTTTCGTGGTATCACCATTGCAGGGATGATTCTTGTCAACATGGCGGGAGTTGCAAATGATGTTTATCCTCCGTTAGCTCATGCTGAATGGCATGGTTGCACACCAACTGACTTAGTATTTCCCTTTTTCTTGTTCATTGTCGGTGTGGCAATGACTTTCTCTCTATCCAAATACACCCAGGAAAATAAACCAAACTCGGCTGTTTACTGGCGTATCTGCCGCCGCGCTGCTATTCTCTTTTTGTTGGGTTTGTTCCTCAACGGCTTTTGGAATCAGGGTATCGGGACGTTTGATTTAACTAACATCCGTCTGATGGGAGTGTTGCAGCGTATTAGCCTTACCTATCTGTTTGCTTCCTTGGCAGTCTTGAAACTACCGCGCCAAGGACAATGGATATTAGCTGGTGTGCTACTTATTGGCTACTGGTTGGCTATGATGTATGTCCCAGTCCCTGAGTATGGCACTGGTGTATTAACCAGAGAAGGCAACTTTGGCGCTTACATTGATCGCATAATTATACCGAAAGCTCATCTGTATGCTGGGGATGGTTACAAAAATTTGGGCGACCCAGAGGGACTTTTCAGTACGATTCCGGCTATTGTCAGTGTTTTAGCTGGTTATTTTACTGGCGACTGGATACGTAGACAAGCAGTACAAACACGTATAAGCTTAGGGTTGGCGCTATTGGGAATTGGCTGTTTAATTATTGGTTGGGCTTGGGGTTGGGTATTCCCCATTAATAAAAAACTGTGGACAAGTTCTTATGTTGTGTTTACTAGCGGTTGGGCTTTATTGCTACTCGCGGGTTGCTACGAACTAATTGAAGTCAGGTTAATCAAACGCTGGAGTAAACCTTTTGAAATTATGGGGTTAAATGCGATCGCTCTTTTCATCGCATCAGTTTTATTAATCAAAATCTTAGTCAGAACCAAAATCGGCGTAGGTGAAACCGCTATCAGCACCTACAACTGGATATATCAAAACATCTTCGCTTCCTGGGCTGGAACCTTCAACGCTTCACTATTATTTGCCCTAACCACTGTTCTATTATGGTGGGGTGTCGCCGTCCTCATGTATCGCCAACGCTGGTTCCTCAAAGTTTAACCTTCTTTCCTGCGATCGCTATGATATCAGGATATACATACATTCTTTTTTGAGGAATCCAAGGACGCTGACTCAGGATAAAGACTTGATAAGGCTGACCTTTAAAAGTCAGAAGTAAATTAACACCAAAGTTACCAACAACTGTGGCTTCATCAGTTTTGATCTCATGTTTCTTACTTAACTAAACACCTCTACTTCCTTGGCTGCATTGATTTGGTCAAGAACTCCCCAAACTTCTTGTAACATTGCATCTATCCCGCTACGAGTTACCGCAGAAATTAAGAAAACCGGAGCGTGAGAAAGATGATTTAATTGGGTAGCTAAAGCTTCCAAATCCACAGTCTCTCTATCAACTGCATCAATTTTATTCAGCGCTAAAATCTGCATTCGCTCAGTTAAACCCCGTCCATAAGCTTGTAATTCTTGCTGAATTGTGTTGTAGTCTCTGATGACATCATCACTAGTAGCATCAATTAAATGCAGAAGTACTCGCGTCCTTTCGATGTGACGTAAGAAATCATGTCCTAAACCCGCACCATCAGCCGCACCCTCAATTAATCCGGGGATATCGGCGAATACTGTACCATCGCCTGTGGGTTTCCGCACTACACCCAAATTGGGAATGAGAGTTGTAAAGGGATAGTCAGCAATTTTGGGACGCGCAGCTGACAAAGATGAGATTAAAGTTGATTTACCTGCGTTGGGTAAACCAATGATTCCCACTTCCGCCAACAGTTTCAACTCTAAACGTAGCAGTTTTCTTTCTCCAGGTAATCCAGGGAGAGAATATTCTGGGGCGCGGTTACGGTTACTTAAAAAGTATTGATTTCCCAAACCACCTTTACCACCTTGTGCAATGAGTAGCTGTTGGTTTGGCTGAGTTAAATCACCAAGTAAATCACCTGTTTCTGCATCATAGATAGTAGTTCCACAGGGAACTTCCACAACTAAATCTTTTCCTGAAGCACCAGTACAGTTATTGGGGCCGCCACGACCACCATTATCTGCTTTAAATATATGCTTGTAGCGGAAGTCTAACAGGGTTTGCAGGTTTTCTACAGCAACGAAAATTACTGAACCACCCCGTCCACCGTTTCCCCCAGAAGGGCCGCCGGCAGGGACATATTTCTCTCGCCGGAAGGCGACGATACCATCGCCACCTTTACCAGCTTCTACTTCGATTTGTGCTTGGTCGATAAATTGCATGAGTCGGGAGTCCTGAGTTAGGTGAGTTATCAATTATAAGTTTTTAATCAACTCTTCATTCCTTATTCTCTACTTTTAACTCTTGACTCAGCACTCACTACTCTATATATATGGTGAAATATCCTCTTTACATTCGTCTGCTAAATATGAGAGGGCGCGGAAACGTAAACCCACAAGTTGTTCATATAGTGGGTTGATTTTACATAATGGGGGAATATGTACAATTTTGCGTCCAAATAGGGTGACATCCCGTTCAAAGGGACACTGAGAGGGAATCATTTTACACAAAAAACGGGCAACTCTGGGGTCTTCAATGTCTAACCCATCTAGCCAGTCGCGGAGGGGGTCAAGTACTTCTAGTGGGGGGGCTTGGGGTGCAATTAGCCCAGGAGGAATATCTGCTGGTTCTTGGTCTATTAAGGTTTGGCGTAAGGCTTCTAGGATGTCTTCTGGTTGTCCTAGTGCTTGACATAATTGGTGTAGGACTTGATCTTCGCTGGGGGAATATGTACCATCAGCGATCGCTACCATGACAGCTGTACGTAAAAAGTTTTCTGCTATTGGTGTATTCTTACCTAACACCACAGCTAATTCTTCTGGTGTGATTACTTCTAGGGAATCCCACTCTATACTAGGGGCTAATTCATTTTCTGTAATACTGGCGATTGATGCTTTTTCTTGCTCATCAAAGTTACCGTCAGCCCAAGCTATTGTCAGCAATCCACGTAACCAAGCGGCAATTTGTTCGCTACTGTAGGGAGAATGAACGACACTTGTCATAAACTTACGCTTCACCGATTTAATAGTAAGTTAGCTTTCCTGAGGCTAAACCGTTACCGCGCTAACTTCCCAAGTCTTAAGCTTTGTTTTGCGATTTCCTTTAATTAGCTGTTTGGGGTACTTCAAAATTTACATCTTCATATACACTAGCGATCGCACACCGAAAATCTATACTAGCTAGGTGTATCTCATCTCCTTGTCCGTAGGGATAAAGTACCCATTGTCCCTCTGGGTTACGGCGAAAACACTCTACACTCTGGCGATTTTGACTCACTAAGACATATTCTTGCAATGATTTCATTTCTCTGTAGTCAGCAAATTTCTCGCCTCTGTCAAAGGCTTCGGTGCTGGGAGATAACACTTCGATAATTAAGCAAGGATGACGCAGAAAGTTATCAAATGCTCGATCTCGCTGGTCGCAACTAACGATAATATCGGGGTAGTAGTAGATGTCTAGTGATTCGATATGGGCTTTGGTGTCTGAGATGTAAGCTTGACATCCGCTTCCCCGCAAATGATTTCTCAGCATAGAAGCCGTATTCAGAGAAATAACTACATGAGTATTACTCGCCCCTGCCATTGCGTAAACCTCTCCCTGGCGATATTCGTGCTTAATGGGGCTGGTTTCTTCGCCTTTGAGATAGTCTTCGGGGGAAATATAGCTAGAGTTAGAAGCTGCAACCATTTGTTACCACCTTTTGTTATGCTTTGTGTTTAGTATAAATGCACTTAATTAGTCAACTGGCTAAATATACATTGTCACAAATCTAGCCATTGCCAGATGCCGTAATTCCCTTATAAGTCTTAATCTACAACTGTTGACACCGTAGAAATAGACCTGTGGATGAAATATTAGAGCGATCGCACCAACTCAAGCAAGCCTTAGTAGATTTTGTTCTAGATGCAGAAGGAACACTAGCCCAAGCCCTAGAAACCTATGCAGCAGAACAATTACGTCGTGGTAGTGGGGATACTACACAGCAAGATTTAACCATTGACACTTTTCTGACAGAAGGAAAAGTTGGTGATGAGTCGCCAATAGATTTATTTATTACCAGTCATCCAGATTTATCAGACAGCGATCGCCATCTTCTCAAAAGTTGGCACCGTACTTTTATCGGTTTATTTACTATTACTCAAATTTTACCAGATGGCTTAGAGTTACTAAACTGGTTAACCAATAAATCTTATCTTGTCAAACCGAATAATTCTCAAACATTACAAGCAATTTCTCGGTTAAAACTAGGAGAAATCTTACTAACTCGTATTTCCCCTATTACTGATAATTATTGGACATTTTCTGGACCATATACAATGATGGGTAAATTAGGTAAACCAAAACTGGCTGTAGCTATTGGTAATTTCAAGGAGAACCATAAGAATCATCTTTACAGTGATGCACCTGATTTACTAGAAGCAGCTTGGGATTCGGTATATCAATATCACCAGGATTTTGTTAACTTCTTTGACAGTGATGAAATTACCTTACCTGGATATCAACTAAATAAAAAAATCGCTGAATTTCAAGAATTAATTACCGAAAAACGTTTAGCAGCATTAGGCATTGATCAGACAAAATCTCTGAATGAATTAGCAGCAGAAGCCGGAGTTGAAGAAGCAGAAATTCAAGCCGCAGTCGAAGAAACTGGTGCAGATGCCAAATTAGTTTCGCAGATATTTAATAATAAAAGCGGTAACAGCAAAATGGTGACACCAAAAGTTGATTTACCTGCGGAATTGAAAAAAGCCGAGCAACTAACAGCTATTTCTCATCCTCGTTGGGGACAAATGTTTTTACCAACATATAGTAAGATGCAAACTTTGCTATCAGCAGAAGATTGGCAAAGTGTGGATGGGGCTGAGAAATTAATTCGCTATTATCTGGAAGATAAAAGTATTAATGCTTTTATTTGGTATCGTTTAGCTGAACATTATCCAAATTCATTAGAAAAAGTGTTGCAAAGTGTGCTGGAACGTCCAGAATTTGAACTCAGCAGTGATTTAAACACACTTTTACAAGAATTCCATAAACCTCTGGAGCCAAACTTACCTGATATTGCTAGTGTACCCATACATCTGCATGAATTATTTCAAGATGCAGTTGCCGAAGTCCATAAATCTAAACCAAAAGGCAAGGGACAAAAAAAAGTAAGTAAAGGTTTTAAATAGACATTTATTTTGAGCAAGATGCTATCTTAAGAGCAAAATCATTTTCTCAGATTTGAGGAACCCTTTATGACTACAACACTCTTAGAATCTAATTCTATCGAGTCATTGCTAGGAAATGAAGCCGAAGACTTGCTTACCTACAAAGCGAAAGTCTCTCAAGATTTACTACATTTACCGGGGCCTGATTTCGTTGATCGAATTTGGTTAAATAGCGATCGCCATCCTCAAGTCTTGCGAAATCTCCAACAACTCTATTCTACAGGCCGTTTGGCATATACTGGCTATCTTTCAATTCTGCCAGTAGACCAAGGTATTGAACATTCAGCCGGAGCATCTTTTGCTCCTAATCCTATCTACTTCGATCCAGAAAATATCATCCGTTTAGCAATAGCCGGTGGTTGTAATGCTGTAGCTACAACTTTAGGAGTATTGGGGAGTGTCTCACGTAAATATGCCCACAAAATTCCTTTCATTGCCAAACTCAACCATAATGAATTGTTAACCTTTCCCAATCAATTTGACCAAGTGTTGTTTGGTGATGTAGAACAAGCTTGGAATTTGGGTGCTGTGGCTGTCGGCGCGACAATTTATTTTGGTTCGGAACAGTCCACCAGACAAATTCAAGAAATCAGTTACGCTTTTAAACGCGCCCATGAACTAGGGATGGTGACAATTCTTTGGTGTTATTTGCGGAACAACGCTTTTAAACAAGACAAAGATTATCATGTTGCGGCTGACCTCACCGGACAAGCAAATCATTTGGGTGTGACAATTGAAGCCGACATCATTAAACAAAAATTACCTGAAAATAATCATGGTTATGGTGCAGTAGTCAAAGCAACTGGTCAGAGTTATGGCAAAACTCATGAAAAAGTTTACACCGAGTTAACAACCGATCACCCCATCGATTTGACTCGTTACCAAGTCCTCAATTGTTACTGCGGACGTGCGGGTTTAATTAATTCTGGAGGTGCATCTGGCAAAAATGACTTTGCAGAAGCAGTCCGTACCGCAGTTATTAATAAACGGGCTGGAGGTACAGGATTAATTTCTGGAAGAAAGGCTTTTCAGCGTCCTTTTGAGGAAGGGGTGAAGCTGTTTCATGCCATTCAGGATGTTTATTTGTCACCAGATGTGACCATAGCTTAAGTTCTTGCTGAGTGCTGAGTTTTGAGTGAAAATAGCGTTTTTCTGGTGGATGAAGTACACCACTCTAGACTATTGTCGCCATTAAGTTCTACTTCTCCGAACCGAGGAACATAGCATATTAACTCAGCACAAAGTTTTAGCCTTATTTCCTTTTCTTCACTTAGTGGAAACTATAGGAATTGGATTTGATTATCCCCACAATCTTCTTCCCGATTTGCCATTTAATCGATTGTGAGCATCTTCTAATAAGGTAGGAATATCTAAATTTTCTGGACATCGAGGTAAACAATCACCGCATTCTCTACAACGGTTAGCTTTCATTCCAGGGAACCAGTGACCGGCATTTTCAAACATTCCATAGCGGTATTGTCCGTAATCTGTCATATTGTATGCTACTGCCAAGTTACGTAACCTAAAAACTTCAGGAATATTGATGCTTTCTGGACATGGTAAACAAGCATAGCATTGGCTACACTGTTCAGTTCCTAAAACTGTTTTTTGATGCTTTTTTAAACGCTCGAAAGTGGAAATTTCTGCTGGCGTTAACTCACAGTCACTATTAGCAAATTGTAAGGGTTCTACTAATTCTTCTGGAGTGGCTGGCCCTACACTCAAGGTAGTAATCCGTTGATCACTTAACAAAAATCTATAATTTAATTCTAAAGGCGAAAACGGCTGACACAAATCTTTGAGGGTTTGGGGTGGCGTATACAGTTTTCCTCCCTTATCGGCTGGGGAGATGATAAAGATACCCATGTCTTTCTCAGCAGCTAATGCAATTGCTGGGGCGTTTCTTTGAAAGAAATAGTAATAATGCAGATTGACAAATTCAAAAAAATCTGTGTTGATGGCTGCTTGAATCACCTCTAATACCCCGTGAGTAGAAAAGCCGACGTGTCTAACTCGACCGTCGTTAATAGCCTCCTCAACGGCTTTCATGCAGCCACCTTTGGCTTGCACCCACTCCAGATGCTCCCAAGTATTTAAGCCGTGAATTCCTAGACAATCCAGATAATCTAAGTTCAACCGTTCTAGGGATTCATCGATGTACCGACGCATACTGTCAGCATCAGATGACGGTGGGATTTTAGTGGTTATGTAAAGTTGGGAACGAGGTACAGACAACCCAACTTTGATTGCTTCGCCAAAATACTCCTCACTTTTACCGTAACCTCTGGCTGTTTCTATGTGATTAATCCCTAGTTCTAAGGCCTTGACAATAGTCTGCTGCACATTTTCGCTATTAGCCAAGTAGCGCATTGTCCCTAAAGAAAAAATTGAGAGATTTAGATTCGTTTTTCCAAAGCGTCGGTATTGCATAACTAAAGCTTGAGTAGTAGGTGCTGAGTCCTGAGTAAAAATACGATAAATTATCTCTCTAAAAGAGTGAAGCGTAAAAAAGAAGTAGTGCAAAAAATTGCCTTTTCTTGCTAATTTTTGCTTCTTTTTTCCTCAAAACTCAACAACTGATTACTCGATACTTTTCTAACTGTCACCATTACCAAAGCGCTTAATTAAATCCTCAGGACGAAGATTGGAAATAAATTCCCGAAAGGCTTCTTGTTCGGCTTCATCAGCGTCACGGTCTACAGGAATAGAAGCATCAGCAATTACTTCTTCCATGACCCAAATGGGAGTATTTGTACGGAGAGCAACTGCGATCGCATCACTAGGACGCGCGTCAATTTCTTTTTTGACTTCGCCTTGCTGTACTATCAATGCCGCATAAAATGTATCTTTTTGCAAGGAATGAATAATCACCTTTTCTAGAGTCATGTTCCACGCCTCCAGAATATTTACCATCAGATCGTGAGTTAAGGGACGGGGAGGCTTTTGATTCTCCAACGCTCCCATAATTGCCCTGGCCTGTTCCTGACCAATATAAATTGGTAACGCTCGGCGATCGGAAGCGTCTTTCAACAAGACGATTGGGCTGCGGGTTATGGCATCTAATGCTATGCCAGCGACTTTCATTTCAATCATTGACTAAGCCTCTATCATCCTTTGAGTTATTAAGGCTAAGTGATAAAAAATACACTTTTTTGGGTAAGTAAAAGCAGGAATAAACATAGGCACTGTTTTCTATAATTGCCTCTATTAAACTCCGAACTGGTGGTGAACACCAGAGTAATTCAAATGGGTCTTTATAAACAATAACCTTATTAACCAAGTATGCCTTGTGAAAGATGTAATTGTGTTAATAACCTTATAATAGATAAAGTCAGAAAATATACTCAGAATTTTTGCCATTCTTGTAAGAATTACCAGTGGATTTTCGGCAAAATTAAGTAATAAATAGAGTTAGTTTTACAAAAAAGCCGTGTTTACAGGATTAGTACAAGCCTTAGGAACAATCAAGCCTTTAGGGGGCGATTCTTGGCAAATTACTTGTGTGAGTCAGTCATTATCAATTATGCAGGATCTGGCTTACGGTGACAGTGTTGCTGTTGATGGTGTTTGCCTAACAGTGGAAGAAATTTTAAAAGATGGGTTTATCGCCTCAGCTTCCCCGGAAACTCTTCGCCGCACCACTCTAGGAACTGAGGAAGCACAACAAGGATACGTCAACCTAGAAACTTCGTTAAGAGTTGGTGGTAAAGTCGGCGGTCACTTTGTCATGGGTCATGTAGATGGCGTGGGTCAATTAGTAAGCTTGGAACAGACAGCCAGTTCTTGGGAAATGACCTTTACTGCACCAGAGGCGATCGCACGTTACATTGTCCCCAAGGGTAGCATTACTGTCAATGGCATTAGTTTAACTGTAGCTGCCTACGATCCCGAATTATCTCAATTCACCGTGGCAGTTATCCCCCTTACTTACGCAGAGACTAATCTCCGATATCTCGTCCCTGGCAGCTTGGTAAATTTGGAAGGGGATATCTTAGGCAAGTACGTGGAAAAATTTCTGCAACCCGGTCAACGTCACACCACAGATACAGATATTACGCCTGCTTTTCTCTTAGAACACGGGTATTTATCTTAGGTTCAGATCCGCGACTTCTTGAAGAAGTCGCGGATCTAGCAACCATCCCTAATCCCTAATAGCTCGCGCTGTCCGTGAGTTGTTCAGTAATTGGCTGAGGGCAATTTGTAACTGTACACCAGGGTCAACTGCAACCCATCCGTTTTGTGTCAGGTGACGGACTTCAAAGTGTAGGTGAGGGCCTGTGGAGTTGCCGGTGTTACCGACTCGTCCAATCACAGTTCCCGGTTCTACCCATTGTCCTGGTTGGACTAACAATTCTGACAAATGCCCGTAGAGGGTTTGTTGAGCAGAACCGTGATTGAGAATCACGGTTAAACCATAACCACCGAGCCAATTAGAAGTTGTTACTTGACCTCTGGCGGCTGCCAAAACGGGTGTACCTGTAGGCGCACCTAAATCAGTACCAGCATGGAAGCGGCGATCGCCTGTGATGGGGTGAATGCGCCAGCCAAACAAAGAAGTGATGGGAGAAGCTACAGCTAGAGGATAAACCATGCCTGTACCACGATAGGCGATGGTATTGGCGTAAGGAATTTGTGGCAATACCGATGCCAAGGGGATGTCGTAAGCTACGGTGCTGACACGAGGTGCAATGTTACCTTGTGCCATTGGTGGGGGTAGTGTACCACCACTAGGGGCAATGGGTGTTGCACTGACTCTTGTAGTGCCAACAAAATCGTTGGGGTTAGGAATAAATCTATTAGGGCGATATGCGCTTTTAGTGGCGCTACCAGCACCAGCTTCGGGAGCGCGCCATCTGGTGTTGTTATTAGCAGCAGCCTGTAGCCGTCGCGCTGGAGGTACAGTAGCTAACTGAGCAGTTTGACTTCTTTTGAGCCAAGCGGGGGATGATTTGCCACTAGAATTAGCTACACGCTGATTATCTGAGGGTTTGGCGCAGGCGTTGCCAATCCCTTGTCCTGAAGATAAAACCGTGCGACAACCACTAGAGCGTTCTGTAATAATTACAGAATTTGGTGCTTGATAGGTACCAGCAGTTTTATCACCGTAATTAGTTGGGTCAATATAGGCGTTGTTAAAATCCCTGGTTTTTTCTGCCGCTAGGCCACTATTGGAGTTGTTTGTGGGTTTGGCAAAAGCTGGTAGTTTATCTGTGAGGGAAGGTGCAGGAGTTGCTACTTCTGGGTCTTTGGTAGGGGTTACTCGTGGAGTTTCCGCAATTTTGGGTTTGACTTCAGTAGGGGTTACTCGTGGAGTTTCCGCAACTTTGGGTTTAACTTCAGTAGGAGTTACTCGTGGAGTTTCCGCAACTTTGGGTTTAACTTCTGGATTCTTCGCCGGCGTAACACGGGAAGTTTCTACCTGTGATTTTGGCTGTCTAACGCTAAAAACAGGTTCTGTAGACTCAGTTTTAGGTTTAGACTGAGTCGGCTGTTTTGATTGGACAACTTCTGGTTTACGTAGTCTTTGTTTAAGTGTGGCTTGTCTTTGAGAAAATTTTGGCTGAGTTGGTGATGCTTCCGGTATAACAATATCTCTTTTGACAGTAACTTTGCCTGCTGTTGGCTGGGCATTTTCAATAGTAGGAACGATGTTATCTATTGATGCTTCCGTTTGAGCAACCACCAAGCCGCCACTAAGGAGGCTAACGCTACTCAACAAACACAAGCCTTGTGCTGGTAAAGTATAAGCTAAACGTCTGGTCGTCAGACTTTGTTGCTGTGGTTGGTGCAAACGGTTATGGGCAGATTTATGGCGCTGCGTCATTTGTTGTCTCGTTTATGTTTAATTTTGCTAAACAGATGATGACAGTGGTTTGTCTAGCCCAAAGAGCGGTATTTTAAACAAACCTAATATGTACCTAAAGACCTACGATAACCCAAACTAATTGTACCGGGTTCTAAATAAAGTTCTGGTGTTTTGATGTCAGTTACGCAATCTGTTTCTAAAGACACGCGCAAATCTCCCTGGGGCGTAACTCCAACCACAATGCCTGAAACATCATTGACGTGTACGCGATCGCCCATATTAACTAACAATTCTGAATATCGAGACAAGAGTATGCTTATTCCTTCTTGGAAAAGGCAAGTCATACCGGACTCTATTCCTAGTAAAACCTTACTAGTTAGGGTTTCCAGACAAGAGATTGGTTGATTTTCTTGGTGAGATTGCCAGGATTTTAAGTTAATTCCCGTCTCCGGTACTGGATTACTCCAGTTAATGCCAACGCCAACCACCGCTTGCGAAATATATCCTTGATTTACTTTTGTTTCTGTTAAAATCCCACCTAATTTACGACCATCTAAAACTAAATCATTCGGCCATTTAATTCCCACATTGACACCAGATGCGCGTAATTGAGCAGCAATACCCCATGCACTAGCCAAGGTTAGCTGATAGCTGGCATTCGCTGCGAGTTTGGGGGTAATTGCTACAGACACATATAATCCCCCAGTTGGAGAAACCCATTGACGACCCCATTGTCCTCGTCCGGCTGTCTGCTGTGTGGCAATGACTACGGAGCCGATACCTGCGCCTTGGTCGATTAACTCCCACAGGGTGCGGTTAGTTGAGGCGACACTAGAAAAAATATGCAGAGAAAATGGTAAATACGCATACTTCCGCCCTGCTTGGAGAGCAGATTCTAATTTTTGTTGATTAAATTCCTCAGCCATTAACCGAAATCCCGTTGTTCAAGTTAGCATTAATTGGCTGATGAGTGATTTTCTGTTTAGGTTTGGTTCAAGATGCACACTTGGCACTGGCACAATTGGGAAGGACTACCTTACCTGAGTTGTAGTCTCTTAGAAGATTGGCAGCACGGCTTTTTTACCCAGCAATTTTGGCCGCGATCGCCCCACGAATTAACAAAGGTGCTGCACCCAGAAGCATCAGCATATCGCTTGAAACAGGTTCATGGCAATACTGTTCTCACGCCGCAAGAAGTTGACAGTCAAATTGATGCCGATACGGATGATTCTGCTTTAGCCTCGGCCGATGGTTTGGTGAGTCAGCAACCTCTACAAGCTGTGTGGGTAGCCAGCGCCGATTGTACACCCGTGTTGATTGGGGATGTGAAAACTGGACAAGTAGCGGCACTCCATGCAGGTTGGCGGGGTACAGCTAAGAAGATTGTTCCCCAAGCGATCGCCCGGATGCAATCCCACGGTAGCCAGTTGGAAGATTTACGTGTTGCAATGGGGCCAGCGATCGCCGGTGAGGTTTACCAAGTCTCTGTAGAAGTAGCTGCCGAAATCGGGGTTAGTATCATACCGCATAATGATACTCATAAAATCATCAACTCATTACACGAACTACCCCATTCACCCTTATTAGCAGACCCAGAACCAGGAAGGGTAAGGGTTGATGTCAGAAGAGTTAATGTTTTGCAGTTGGAAAATTTAGGTATTAGTGTAGAGCAAATAGCGATCGCACCCTATTGTACATACCAAACCCCTGAGCATTTCTTTTCTTACCGCCGTGAGCAGCAGAAGAAAGTGCAGTGGTCAGGGATTGTTAGTCAATAGTCAACAGACTGATTTAAACTTTACCTGCTAAATTATTGCTAACACAATTAGTGGCGGATAATTTTCTACCATAGTAAATGGCGGCGAAACCTGTGATGTACATGAATAAGCTATAAATCGCCGCAGGAATTGCCATATCTTCGTTTTTGATTAGTCCAGCAGTAATGGCGATCGCTAGGGTACCATTTTGAATCCCAACTTCAATGGCAACACAAATTTGCTGAGGGATATTGAGTTTAAATAACTTGGTGATTAACAATCCTGTAAGCATGGCGAGGATGTTCAAAATTACTACTCCCACGCCAACTTGCACAATAAATTCGGGGAGACGGTTCCATTCCCGAATCAAGATGAGCAAAATAATTAAAGCCAAAAAAGCGATCGCCAACCGATTAGCAACTTTTTCTAAACGTAAAGCTGTTTCGGGAAAGATGCGTTTTATATACATTCCCAAACCAATCGGCACAATTGTAATTAAAAATATTTGTAGCATTGTGGAACCAATCGGTAGAGCGATCGCGGCTGTTTGTCCCAAAAAATGCTGGAGTGCGAGATTAGCAAATAGGGGAATTGTAAATATTGTAATAATGCTACTCAACACTGTGAGCGTCACAGACAGTGCCACATCACCATTAGCCAGGTATGTAATCATATTCGATGAAGGGCCACCTGGACATAGGGACAATATAATTAATCCCACCGCAATTTCTGGCTGCATTGGCACAATTTTAGCAACTAAAAAACCAATAATCGGTAAAATAATTAGCTGGGTTGCCGAGCCAATAGAGACTGCTTTAGGATATTTAGTGACACGTTTAAAGTCTTCTAACTGTAAAGATAGCCCCATCCCCAGCATGATAATCGCTAGGGCTAGAGGTAAAATCACATTAGTAAACAAATTTGCCTGCATAAATCTGAATTAAAACTCTAAGAACTGCAATATGAGAGATACATCAGCAGTTTACATTAGTTTTGAATCCAGATAGCTGGAAAAGGGAATCTAGAGCATGGGGTAGGAATTCATAATTATCTCCCTCATCCCCACCTTTTCCTAGTTCCTAACTTCTAGCCTCTAATCTCTTCTGAATATTTACTGTTGGTTAAAAATAAAAAATCCTGTTTGCATTAAGCCGACAAAAAACCCTAAAATACCACCTAAAGTTACAATTGCCTGTAATTCATTTTTGACAATTCCCTCAATTGCCGCCTCTAAATCCGCAGGAGAAGTTGATTTTACACGGTCAACTATTACTTGGTCTATTGATAGAATCGGAATTACTTGTGCAACAATTACCTCTAAATCCTTTTCTAAATATCGTTCTAAAATTAGAGCTAATTCTTGACTGACGACCTCTAAAGAACTCATGACCACAGGTGAATTGCTCAGACGATTTAAAAGCAATTCGGCGATATTTTCCCAGTTTATAGAGTCTGTTAATCCTTGTAGTAAATCACTTCCACTAGTTTGCACATATTGACGGACGGTTTCTCGTGTGGTTTTTCGTAGTTGTCTAACTGTGCCGATTGGTAAATTTTGCAATGTTAAATTTTGCAAGATTTTCTTGAAGCGATCGCGCATCTGTAAATCTAGAATTAATTCCTTTAAGCGATTATTAGTAGCCTCTTTTTCATCTAAACAAAAAGTCCGTAACCGTGTGAGGGTATTCCGTAAACCAAACAGATTTGCTACTACCCAATAAGTACCACTAGTTTTTTCCCGAAAGCTTTCATCAATGATTTGAATTGTGCGGTCAGTTAAAAAATCTATAATTGTTTGCCGTAAAACATCTGGCGGTAAAACTACTTCTAAAAACCAATCGGCTAGTCTGGTAGATTGTTCTTCGCTTAGTTGTAATTCCAGTAGTATCTGGTCAAAAATTTGGTTGATTTGTGCTTCTAAAAAGTCTTCTCGTCTTGCCAACACTTTCAGTAGTCGTGGCAATGATTCACCCAACAAATCACGCAGGATTCCAGCTACAATTTTGGCGCTTTTCTTGTTTGTATCGGTTTTAATTTGATCTATAGCAAGTTGCAACAACCAGAGAATTGCGCTTTGTACCCGTTCGGTTTCTAATAAACGCCGCGCCAACTTTTGCAATTCATCGGGTGTCAATAGTGACCCCATGATTGTATTGGAAATATTCTTTGCCAAACGTTCCTGGTTGCGAGGAATCAATCCGGGCGTGAATGGCACTCTTCGTCCGCCAATATAGATTGCTCGGTAGGGACGAAACAGCATTTTGATGGCTATATCATTCGTGAAATAGCCAATAATTGCACCCAGTATTGGGGGAGATACATACAGCCAAAGATGAGACCAATCCACTGTTTTTTGGATTAGGAATGGGGACTGGGGGCTGGAGAATAGGGAATGGGAATAGTTCGTCTAGCTTACCAATCACCGATTACCAATTACCAATTACCAATCGCCAATTACCTATTTACTAACTATTAATACTCCCATCATACCGTTCGCAATGGGGTAGTGTGTGGCTGAAGCAAAACCAACTTGACGGGCTATCTCTACTTGCTCTTTTCCGATGGGGAAGCGGTCTAAACTGGGGCTGATGTAAGCATATTCTTCCTTAACACCCAGGCGATCGGCAAGTGGTACAACTATATTGTCTAAATACCACTGCTGAAATGTGCGAAATTGCTGATTATTGGGGCGATGGAAATCTAAAATTGCTGCTTTGGCTCCTGGTTTGAGAACACGATGCAATTCTTGGAGGCTGCGGGGAATGTCTGTAACATTTCTTAAGCCGTAGCCCATCGTCGCAGCATCAAATTGATTGTTTTCAAAAGGTAAATCAAGCACATTGGCTTCTACCCACGAGATGCTTGGTTGGGGATATTGTGTTTGGGAGCGTTGTTTGGCATTTTCTAGCAGATTGGGTGAGAAATCCACACCGTATACCTTGCCTGTTAAGCCTACACGCCGTGCTAGACGTAAGGCTAAATCGCCACTCCCGCAACATAAATCTAGGCAAGTATCGCCTGGTTTAGCCGCAGTCCATTTAATAGCCATCTCTTTCCAGATGCGGTGTTGTCCTAGACTTAACCAATCATTCAATTGGTCATAAACGGGGGCGATACGGTTAAAAATGGTACGAATTTCGTTTGTCATTGGTCAATGGTCAATGGTCATTAGTCAATAGTCAGCCATAATTAGGGATAGCCAAATTAGCGTTGTCTAAACGCAATGGAACAATTATGTTTTACCCTCTAATTAACGTCTGGTTAACAGTCAACAGTCTTGACTATTGACTGTTGACTATTGACTACAAAGACTGCTAGTTAGAGCGATCGCTACTAGTTGGGCAGATAAATGAATCAGTGTTAATTCATCTTCTCGTAAAGAGACTGGTTGTTTCCACTGGAGGGACAACACACCCAACATATCATTGCGGTAGGTAATTGGGATGAGTACATGGGCTTGGATACCGTTATCTTGATAGTGGCTGACATTAGATAGTTTGGCATCTTTGGCAACATTAATTGTCACTTGAATTTGACCAGTGGCGATCGCCTCA
This sequence comes from Anabaena subtropica FACHB-260, assembly GCF_014697105.1. Taxonomy (GTDB): domain Bacteria; phylum Cyanobacteriota; class Cyanobacteriia; order Cyanobacteriales; family Nostocaceae; genus Trichormus; species Trichormus subtropicus. The sequence continues at coordinate 130,253 of NZ_JACJRF010000008.1, forward strand.
TTTGTCATGGTGTCTTGATTTAGCCAGTTGTTGACAGTTCCTTCACTGCTATAAAACCCTTGTGTTGCGCTGAGTGTGTTTCCTTCAAGCATCTGTAAAATACAGGTATCGGCGGCAAAGCTTTCAGCAAATGCAGTGGCAATAGGTGTCAAGGTTTCCTCTAAACTCTTTGATGCTTGTGTCACCTGTACTAAAACCGTTAACAGTGACATTTGGGCGTTGGCGCGGCGCAATTCTTCTGTCCGTTGCTTGAGCAAATCATAGGTTTCGGCTGCTCTCTGCACAACGGCTTTCAGTTCGCCAGGGTCCCAAGGCTTAGTAATATATTTGTAGACTTGCCCAGCGTTAATTGCTTCCACCAAGTCTTCAATATCAGTAAAACCAGTCAGAATTATTCTTACCGTATCGGGAAACTGAGGTACAGTTTTACTCAAAAACTCAGTTCCCTTCATTTCTGGCATTCGCTGATCGGAAATAATTACGGCTACTTCTCCCTCTACTGACAAGACTTCTAAGGCATTTACTCCACTATCAGCCTTTAAGACATGAAAATCTCGGCGAAAAGTGCGATAAAGCAAATCTAGATTATCTGGCTCATCGTCAACCACCAAGATTTTCAGTTTTTTTGCTCGTTCCAAAGTTGCCGATTGACGACGACCAGTTTGAATGTCAGTAACAGCATCAGCCATAAGATTCTACCTGTAAATATTTGTATATTGTTATATTCCATACAAGCTTAGTAGATTATTCCTGCCAAGCCTTGCGGGAATTTGCTGATATAGTTTTCCCTACTTTGATGAGTAACATTCATAACTGAAAAATTTATTTGGCAGTAGGGTGTAGAGATAGTTGGCTGTTAAAGATTAGAATAAGATTTGCTGATGCAGTATAAAGTTAGTCGCGTCAACCAGAGCCTAAACTATATATTCGGCTGATGAGCGTTTAAATTGTGTCTTATTTAAAAGCTATAATCCCAGCGCTGCTGGCATTTCCTCTCTCAGAGACTCTACAAAAACATTTTGAATTTTGTATTTTGAATTTTAAATTGCAATATGACTGAACTACCACCCAACGCTCCCAATCCTGAGAATACCGCTAATGAATTGGCACAAGAACTACTGCGAAAATTAAGACAAAAACAAGGTAATTGGGTGGAATGGGGCCAGGCGATCGCTTCTCTACAAAAATCAGGTTACAATCCTCAAGATATTTTTGAAGCGACTGGATTTGAACCAGTGCAACAAAATCAGGTAATTGTTGGCTCTCAAGTTTATAATTCCTTAGAAAAAGCGGGAGCATCAGCAGCCACACTGGCGCACTATGCTACACGCGGGAGTGATGTTTTATATGAACTACGTTTACTCACCCATGAAGAACGGGCGGCGGCGGGTGAGTTGACTTTTACTCATAAAGTGGATGTGGATGAGGCGCGAGAAGTAGCCAAAGCAATTAAAGACTTTTCTCGCTTCCGCACCTTACCAGAAGGATTCTCTAACCATCCTGGGGATGCAGTCGCCTATCAAGCTTGGAAGTTAGCACGGCAATACTCAGATTTGCAAGAGCGATCGCGTCTCATTGCCAAAGGGTTACGTTTTGCTCACAGCGAAACCGCTAGGAAACAAATTGAACAGTTACTAGTAGATTTTTCAGTCGTTTCCAAGCGTCCGGCTCCCATACCTCCCTTTTTCCGCTTCGATACGGAAGATGAGTTACCCCGCATTGTTCCTGTAGTCGGTGAGTTACCTTTAACAGCACAAGAACTAAAAGCTGTTCCCCTGGTGACAGAAATTGAACCATTCCGCCTAGTGAAATTTGCTGGTGAACAAGCTTGGGTAGCCTTACCCGGTTGGCAAGTATTGTTAGCAGCAGAAGACCCAGTAACGATTTTAGCAACTAGCGATCGCTTTCCTAAACAGAATCAAACTGAGCCTGGGCCTGTGTTAGTGGTTGTAGATCGTTCTCAACGCGAATGGAATGACTTTAGTTATTTTGTGGTAGACAATGGCGGCGAATTAGATTTTCAGTGGTTTGAAACTGAACCAGAATTTCCCATATTAGGAAAAGTGATTATTCTAGTTCGTCCTCGGAGGATTTTGGATGAGGAAGTAACTAAAGACTCTTGGCAAATTGACGAATAACTACACTGAGGTTATTGGTGGGGGCTTATAGATGTTCGCTCCCACGCAAAACTCATAATTTAATGGAATCTATAATTCTATGTATCTTCATCTGAAGATGCAGATGCTATGACTGGTAATCCCGCATAGGGATACAAACCTTCAGGATGAAATTTAATGAATTTAGAATAGTTTTTCCTAAATTGTTCAGTATTTTCAAATTCATTCAACCATTCATAAGCTCCTTTAATAACTGAATTACAGAATATATCTATATCAATATATAGAATTTTATTTCTGTTCATTTCATTGGCTACATTATGGATATATATTTTTTTATTCTTAGGCAAAAAATTTGTATAAATAAACGCTATTTCTTTAAAAGAGCGGGTTCCAGGAATAACTGAAGTTCCTTGATGGAGTATTTTGTGTCTAAAGAGATAGCATTCTTGTGATGTTATTGTCTTATCGTGTACATATTCGTTAAACCATTTACAATAATGTTGCTCATGTGATGAACCTTTACTTGAATATGTTATTGCTCCTGCAATATCGGGTACTACTAATGTTGACATAAGTGCCAAATAGTAAAAATTTAAATTCAATGCAGACTCAATTTGTATAAGGAATTCTCTCATAAGTAAATTACTCTTATTAAGGCTAATAGCAATATTTTAAGACTTTTATTATACTCTTATTTATTATGTCAGAGACTAATGTTACTGCTACTGTGTCAGTGTCTGAACCGTCATTTGTTACTCTTTTACAAGAAAAAATTGCCCTAATTCGCAGTACTCTACGCCCAGGACAACAACAAATGGCTGACTGGGAATCAGGGCCTTTGGCGGTGTCTGCTGTACCGGGTGCGGGTAAATCTACAGGGATGGCGGCGGCGGCGGCGATCGCTATTGCTCGTCAGTATCAGATGGCGGCTGAGTCACGCACGTCTTCCCGTCGTCAGTTAGTGGTCGTGACTTTTACTCGTTCTGCGGCGGCGAATATTAAATTAAAAATTCGTAACTACCTCAAGCAATTATCTCTACCTCAAACTGGTTTTGCTGTCTATACTCTGCATGGTTTGGCTTTGAATATTGCCAGTCGTCATCCAAATTTATCAGGGTTAGAGTTAGAAAATGTCACCCTGATCACACCTAATCAAAGCCATCGCTTTATTCGTACAGCAGTTGAACAATGGGTGAATAATCATCCCCGGCTTTATTTGCAGTTATTGGAAGGACAGCAATTTGACGGTGAAGAGACAGAAAGGTTGCGTCGTCAGTCAGTATTGCGAACAGAAGTTTTACCAGATTTAGCAACTATTGTCATTCATGAAGCCAAAAGTTCTGGTATATCCCCAACGCAACTACGGGAATGGAGTCAACAAACCACAGACGCTTATGAGATTTTAACTATAGCTGCGGGATTATACGAACAGTATCAAAACCTCATGCGATCGCGTGACTTCATCGATTACGATGACATGATTCTAGCCGCCTTGCGTGTCCTCGAAAACGACAGCGCCCGACGGATTGAGCAAAACCAAGTCTTTGCTGTCTTTGAAGACGAAGCCCAAGATTCTAGTCCCTTACAAACGCAACTGTTAGAGATTTTGGCGAGTGGTTGGGAGGCAGGGAGCAGGGGGCAGGGGGCCGGGGAGAGAGAATTTACCCATTCTCCCATCAACCTAGTTCGTGTCGGCGATCCTAATCAAGCAATTAACTCGACTTTTACCCCGGCAGATCCGATTTATTTTCGGGAATTTTGCAAAGAGTGCGATCGCTCTCACAAACTAGCAACAATGGATCAAGCTGGTCGTAGTACTGCCATGATTATTGCAGCTGCTAACTTTGCACTGGAATGGGTAAATGATTCTTACAATAAAAATAAAAAGTCTCCCCATTCTCCTCTCTCCACTCCCTTTAGTCTGCAAAAAATTCTTCCTGTCCACCAAGCCGATGTCAATCCAGCATCCGTAGGAAAGGGATTGGAACTGCATACACCTCGTGATATCCATCACACTGTAGAATTGCTTTCTCAAAGGGTAGTTGAGTTATTCACCGAAGATATGACAAAGAGTGCAGCGATTTTGGTGCGGGAAAATCGCCAAGGACGTTGGTTGGGGGAAATGCTGGCATCTATATGTAAAGAGCATGATATTACGTTATTTGATGTGGGAGAGCGCGATCGCCGTTCTCATGTCCCTCAGGAAATTTTGGGATTGTTACAATTTTGCGATCGCCCTCATTCTCCCGACTACCTCAAAGCGGCTTTAGAAGTATTAGTACAGCGTCAATTAATTCCTACACAAGACCTCAACGCCTTAGCTAGTCTACCAGAAGAATTTTTGTATCCTGGCCCACTCGCTGCACCCCAGCCAGAATCAGTACAAAAAGCTTCTCACCTATGTCGTAGTCTACTCCGCGCTCGTTTGGAATTACCTTTGTATCAGATTATTTCCTTCCTCGCCTTAACTTTAAATTACGACCAAGCAGAACTAGCAACGGCTGATAAACTTGCGGAACGAGTAAACAAGCAAATAGCTGGTAATAACTCAATGGGGGCTATGCTTTCCACCTTAAGTGAAATCGTCAATTCCGAACGTTTTGAACCAGTGGAAACAGATGACGCAGAAGCCCGTTACACCCGCAATGGTCAATTGACAATTATCACTATGCACAAAGCCAAAGGACTGGATTGGAACTATGTTTTCATTCCTTTTTTGCATGAAAACTTAATTCCTGGTCGGTTTTGGGTTCCGCCCCAAAGTCAGTTTTTGGGTGACTTTACCTTATCAGAAGTGGCTCGCGCCCAAATCCGTGCTGCCCTCCACGGTGAAACTGGGATACCAGAAGTAACAACAGCTTGGGAACAGGCAAAACACCTCAAAACTGCTGAAGAATATCGTTTACTCTACGTGGCGATGACACGAGCAAAACAACTATTGTGGATGTCTGCGGCACAAAAAGCCCCATTTACTTGGAGTAAACCCGATAATTTACAAGAACAAGCCCCCTGCCCAGTTTTTTCTGCCTTAAAGCGCCAGTTTTCTGAATGTGTGGTTTCTCTGTAGGTATTCAAGTTTAGATAGCAATCCCAGATGTTCACTACTGCCAGATGGCAGGACTCGTTGGACAATGAAGTTATTGGTAGACGAGATCAAAGTGCGGAGTATCGTTACGAAAATTGGTCGTGAGACTGTGCAATTTATAACGAAATAAGTTAGAAAAACCAGACTCATCGATTTTTGCAATAATCCTATTAATTAGAGACATCATATTTTATAAAGTATGGAAAAATAAAATAATATGTTTTATATTTGGGGAATAAATTAAGATATTTGATCAAAGTTAAATTTGGGTTTTTCCGTTTGGTTTCCACCTTAGTGTTATGTGTCTATGCTAAGAGTTTTTCTGTGCAATATAGGTGAGAAAAAATCATTTTCTCAATTAGCAATTTCCTAAAGAATTTTGTAGTAGTAAATGTTTCGACTTACCACTTATTTTCTCCTTGTCTGTCAATAATGATTAATTTTGTCTTTTTCCAGGTGCTTTATATATAAAAATGGAATATTTGTATCTTCATTGCATCTACGACTCATGCTTTAGAGAGAGATTATGTAGAGTTGTTGCAACGTTGTGTTAAGGTGAAGGTAAGGATAAAATTCGGTCGCAACTTTTGTTTTTACTATTAACAGGCTTTTACCTTTTGGTATTGACAGGCTTGTTTCCGAAACCTAAATCTCTACACAGTTTCAATTTCGGAGACAATCTATGTCACTTTATGTAGGCAACCTTTCTTATGATGTTACACAAGACACTTTAAATAGTGTGTTTGCAGAATATGGTTCTGTCAAACAAGTTACGCTCCCCACAGACCGTGAAACAGGTCGTGTGCGTGGCTTTGCTTTTGTAGAAATGGGTTCAGACGCTGAAGAAGCATCTGCCATTGAAGCTCTTGACGGTGCTGAGTGGATGGGACGTAACCTGAAAGTGAATAAAGCTAAACCCAGAGAAGACAGAGGTTCCTTTGGTGGGAACCAGAGCAATTACGGTGGACGTAACCGCTACTAAACTTTGCGCTCAAAAATTGATCCTCTAACGTCTTAAGAGCAAAAGAAGAGTCCGTCATTTTTCTCGACTTTACTGGATGGCTTAACACTAAGCAATACTAATTAAGTAAGGACATAGAATGACTCAAATAATATTAGACGATAATGAAGGAATCGAGTCTGCTTTGCGTCGTTTTAAGCGAAAAGTTTCTCACGCAGGCATTTTTCCAGATATGAAAAAATGTCGTTATTTTGAAACCCCAGAGCAAAAACGTAAACGTAAAGAAGTTGCTAGGCACAGACAGCGTAAGAGAAGTTTCCGCAATTAAATCTCAGCATTTGTACGATCTTTTTAGTCTTATCAGTATTTCCACAAAAAATGGGAGTAGATTTAAATCAATCACCCGCACTACAATTGTGGGGGTGTTTACCACTCTTTTACAGAAAAATAAACTCTTGATTCTTAGATATTCAAGCTACTTTTCGTACAAAAACTATTTATTGTAAATATCTCTGGAAATCTCAAAAATTTGCTAGATTGAGTATGTGAAACATCGAATTAGAATGATGATCATAGACCTTGTGGTTTACAAATTTTAGCGTTGCTTTTTTACAATCCTTTTGCTCAAGGAATTTGTTAATTAGTGATTCCTAAGCCAATTGTAAACAATAATACAGAGAATCTCTGAACCAAAAAAACTGACAAAGCCAAGATGTTGCTTAATTAATTATATGATGTTTTCTGTTTATGGAATCTAATAAGTACAAAATGGATTACAAGTTTCATTCAATCAGCATTGAAGAGGAAGCATTAAGCGGAAAAGCTTATTATTATAAGATTTCTGGGGAATTATGCCATGATACAGGATTTGTTGACTCAATTTATGAAGCAGAACAAGAAGCTAAAGATAAGATTGACGAAAAGTTCAATCTGATAGATAAAAAATCTGCATTACATAGATATTGTGTCATGCGTGATTTTGACAGCTTTGTTGAGTTATTAAATCAACAAGAAGGAATTTCCAAAGAAATTACTTATCAAATAGCCTCTCAACTGGCTTTAGCTTCAACTTTAAAATATTTTACTAAAGAAGTATTAAGTAGCGATGTAAATCGTTCAATAGATGTTATTAAAGAGTTAAATACAGATAATTTGCAGTAAGAAATATTTTGCCAAATTGTCCTAGCGATCGCTAAGTCAATAAGTAAAGATGAATCAAAGTATATTGAATAATGTAAATACGATGGATATTATTTCTTCGTGAGGACTGAAGCCCTCACGACAAGGCTTTGACTATTCATGCCTTTACACTCATCACTTATTGGGAATTTGATAATTAATTCAAGTATTAATTGTTGAGACTGATGGAGTAAAAATTATCTAAATTTGAACTTTTTTTTCCTTATTGCAACAGACATGATGTACTAGTGCAGTATAGGCAATACATAGCAACAGCTAATGAATATGACAGAAAATTACGAACTAGAAATAAGTCACCTTAGTCTTCAAGTAAAACAGTTGATCAAGATGTACGCTACTGTTAATGAGTGTACTGAGGCTGAGATGTTGGAGCGCATTGTTTTGGAGTGGAACGCACAACAAAGCAAGAGCGAAAGACCACCAGGAGACGAAGATGAGTAGGTTGTTGATGACCAATTGTGGAAAAAGTTAGACCCTAACACTATTACTAGCAAAATCAGGATTTAACACACCAGAGATTGCTTCTCAACGGTCACTGCATTGATTTTGCTCTATCTTCTTTCAACACCTTGCTCAAAAACAAAAATACAATCATTTACGGTTTTTTTATACTGAAAACCATAATCTAACAAAGCGTCCTTTAAATTTTGTAATTCAAATTCTTTGAGCATATTTTTTGGGGACATTATCTCAATAGCTCCTTTATTTACTGTAAAGCTGAAACAGTCTTTCAATTGCTGATAATCCCAGTTTAATTTTCTAGCTACATTTAACTCTATGGCAGCTAATGTATTTTCAAATTCTTTCGTAACCATGATTTTATTTCTCAAGTTGCCTTAACCACATTTTAACAATCAAAATCAAGCAAGACTTAAATGTAAATATTAATGAATACTTGACAAAAACGTAAGTCATTTTACCTTTTTGACAATGAACCTTTTGGTCAATCAATCCAAGGAAATGATGAAGTAATAATTCATAGTAAACAAATAGATAGTACTGTGTTACCTTAGTAATACTTGCAAAGCAAAGTATTGAAAAATTAGGAGGAAATGATTATCGTAGTCCAAAAACAGTTGATTAATTCACAAATTAAGTCACCTCAGGTCTTCTTGATTGATCACGAAAATAACAATCGTGGTCTAATCGACACCAATGAAGCTTTACAATTAGCACAGAGCTTAGAACTTGACCTAGTTATAGTCTCCCAAAGCAAAGACACTCCAGTAGCGAAGATCCTTAACTATGGCAAGCTTCAATATCAAAAGAAAAAACGTCAAGGACAGAGTGCTAGACCAACTGTAAAAGAAGTCCGATTCCGTCCTAATGTCGGTGCTGCTGATTATAATTTACGTATTGAGCAAGCGCTTCAGTGGTTGAGTAAAGGTGATTCAGTTAAGTTTGCTATTCGTTTGCGAGGTCGAGAACATCAATATCGAGAGCAAGCAGGACAAATGCTAGAGCGCATTGTGACTGATTTAGGTCAAGTAGGTAAAGTCCAGTCGCTTGATAAACGCTCACTGATTGTTCAAATTATGCCTGCTTAAATACTTTTAGCGCTCTAGACTTTGTTTAGAGCGCTAACTACTTAATTAATTCATCAACGTATATTTATTTACAATTAGAAAACTTGTAAGTAGTTTTTAATTATTTTTGCGTGCCAAATAAATAAATTTCACAACACAAAACCAAGTATAGTTTTATCATCATCTGTTTACTAAAATTTTAGTTTAATTCTGGAAAATAAAATAATGTCTACTGATACAGTTGCTTACGTTCAGGAAAATGAATTTGATATTCTTTTAAGCGAAGAGAAGGTTGTTGTTGTTGACTTTACTGCTACTTGGTGTGGTCCATGTCGTCTTGTCAGTCCCTTAATGGATCAACTTGCCGATGAATACAAAAGTCGAGTTAAGGTTGTTAAGGTAGATGTGGACAACAACAAACCACTATTCAAAAAATTTGGGCTTCGGAGTATTCCAGCCGTGTTAATTTTTAAAGATGGTGAGTTGGCAGAGAAAATTGTAGGACTTTCTCCTTATGAGCAGTTCAGCACTGCTGTTGAGAAGCTTCTTTAGCTATTTTTTGGTAATTTATAATTATAGAAAAAGTAATACATGGACACATAAGATTTTCCATGTATTACTTAAAACGGGTAAATAAAAACTTAGGGATTATTCTGGTTAAATGATAGCTCTATGGCGTAAGACGCAGTGTCTGCCATAGCTATTGTTGAGTGTTGTTGGCAGTAATCATCATGCTTTCTTGAATACTACTCACGCAGAAATTAATATGAGAGCGGATAGCCTGCTCATAAACTATAGTTTGCTTTGTGCGTACTCCTACAGGCTGATATACCAACTTAACTTCGGGAAATTCACACCAATACATTAAGAAAATATCTTTGGCAGGAGTAATAATTTCATAATTATTCTCTTGTTTTTTCTTTTTAAGCTTACAATTATTTAGTTGTAATTTTTGTCTAAATAATTTTTCAAATGCTGGAATTATTGTTGAAGTAGTTTCCATACTTTATACACGTCGAAACGTATTATTAGGACAAACATTATCTTTTGATACTACTAAGTATGACACTTTTAGTTACCTTAGATTAAACTTAGTCATATCAAATTTTCAGCTACTTGGCACTTCATAACACTTGTCGTTACAAAATATCTATCAGAACTACCCAAGTAAAAAAAAGTTAATCAATAGAAAGCTTCTATATTATGTCGGAAGGCAATTAAGGCGTGCTTACCCTGCTCTTCTTTCAGCCCCAAAAGGATCGCATCAGATGCTTCTAATGAAACTATCGTCTTGATTTCAATATTAGTATTGTAACCTGCCAAGTCTGACAATCTTCTTCCGTGACCTCCCTCACCTTGTACTTGACTAATGGTGTAGCCGCTTACATTATGGCTTTTGAGCAGCTTCACAATACGGTCTTTTAAAACCGTTTCACCAATGATGGTGATTAAAACAGCAGCCTCAACGGGACTTGCTGGGTTTGACATAGATAACTCCACAAGAATAATTTTTAGCTTAAAAAGCTGATTTTTTTACTACCCAGTCCAAGCTTTGTATTAAAAAGGCTCAAGCATTTCTGCCTGAGCCAGTACTAAATGCAATGAATGTGCTGTAATTAATGGATTAGCTTAAGGTGCTAAATAAGGCTTAGTAGCGGTTACGTCCGCCGTAGCTTCCCCGATTACCACCAAAAGAACCTCTGTCTTCTTTAGGCTTAGCCTTGTTAACTTTGAGGTCACGTCCCATCCATTCAGCACCATCAAGTGCATCAATAGCTGCTGTTTCTTCAGCATCTGAACCCATTTCCACAAAACCAAAGCCACGCATCCGGCCTGTTTCACGGTCGGTAGGTAGCTGGACACGCTTTACAGAACCATATTCTGCAAAAACTGCATTCAAACTATCTTCTGTAACGTCGTAAGAAAGATTGCCTACATAAACTGACATAGATTGTCTCCGAAATCATAGGTACGTAGAGATTTAGGTTTCGGAGAAAAGTCTGTAAATACCAAAAGGAAAAAGCCCGTCAATACTAAAAACAAACGCGGTCCACCGAATTAACTCTCACCTCCTAGTATGACATAGCAACCAAATATCTGGGGGGAGTTACATAAACCGTTACATAAAGTTATGAGAGCAATTTATAACTACGTAAGTACGAAACTTTTTGTTAATTCTATCTTAACTTTATAAGTAAGTAGTAACATGAACAATCCAAAATTCAAAACAGTTATGGCTGTTTAAAGGGTCTTTAGTTCTTGTTTCAGTGATGTATATTTGCGAGATGATTTGGCAGCTTGCAAAATTTCCTCCCATGCTGGTCTGTTCTTCTTTTCATCCTCATTTACGGATTCGCTCTTGATGCTTTTGAAGTATTTTTTGGAGTATCTTTCTACTGATCGTCGGAAAATTGCGAATTTTTACAGATAAATTCTAAGAAATGCGTACAAATTGGGAATAATTCCGTCAAGTCTACAGTGACTTTTTTACTACCCTTGTGGAAAATTTAAGCAAAAGAGGAATAAATAATGCCTGAAACTAAGTCAAAACTTTTAATTCCTGTTGTTGGTGCGGCTGTAGTTGTAGTGGGAAGTTTAGCCGCCTATATGTATCTCAAAGGGCCTTCTGGGGATAGCTCAGGTGCTTTAGGCAGTGCTAAACTAGTGCCTTCGACAGCATTAATGGCTACTTATATCACTACTGATCAGCAAGCCTGGGAAAAGCTACAGCAATTTGGTACACCTGAAGCACAAAAGTTAGTTACCAAAGGTTTGGAAGATTTTAATCAGCAAATGTTGAAAGATGGCAACATTTCTTATGAAAAAGATATCAAACCTTGGGTTGGTGGTGTGATGTTGGCTGTGCTACCGCCAAATGCAGCCAAACCTGCCCAATTTCAAGCACCTACACCTGGAGCCAATTCACCGATCGCTCTACGGCAAGAACCACAAGTTTTAATGGTAGTTGGGATTAAAGATAGACTGAGCGCCTTAAATTTTGCTAACAAATTAAAAGGACAAAAAGGTGTCACATCCCAAGAAGTTGATTATAAAGGTGAAAAAATTACACAAACAAAACCCCAAACTGGGCAAACAACATACAGTGCTGTTTTAAATAATAGTTATTTAGTGTTTTCTCCAGAAAAAAACTCTGTAGAAAAAGCGATAGATACTTATAAAGGTCAATCATCCTTTGCCAGTAAAGAAGGTGCTAGCAGTATTCTCAGCAAGGGTGTGGATGTAAAAAATTCTCTAGCCCAAATCTACATTCCCGATTATCCGGGGATGGTGAGACAACTGGTGGCTGCAAGTCCCCAAGGAAATCAGGTAAATCCGCAGACATTAAAACAACTCGAACAAGTAAAATCAATGGTTGCGGGTGTGGGAGTTGATGATGCAGGGGTAAGATTGAAGGCGATCGCTAATTTAGATCCCCAACTGAATAAATTCCCATATCAAAGCACACAATCGAAAATCTTAGGACAATTCCCATCGGAAACTTTTGCACTCATCAGTGGACAGGGAATCAGTCGTACTTGGTCAGCAGTTGTGGAACAATCACAAGAATATCCAGAATTTAAGCAAGCCCTGGAACAGGTTCGGGGACAAATGAAATTAGTTAATCTCGACCTAGATAAAGAAATTTTTGGGTGGATGGATCAAGAATTTGCCTTTGGTGCTATTCCATCTAACCAAGGTGTATTGGCTAGTATAGGTTTTGGTGGGGCTTGGGTATTTGATACAAGCGATCGCAAAACCGCAGAAGCCACCTTGACTAAATTGGATACCCTCGCCAAAACCCAACAAATCAACATCACCAAAAGAAACATTGGTGGTAAAGACATTACTGAATGGCAAATCCCCCAACAAGGAGCTTTATTCGCTCACGGTTGGTTAGACCAAGATACAGTATTTCTCGCGGTCGGTGGCCCTGTTGCGGAAAGTTTGGCAAACAACAAAAATCAAACCCTAGAGAACAGCGATAATTTTAAAGCGATCGCAGGTTCTTTACAAAAACCCAACGGCGGTTACTTCTATCTAGATATGGATAGAACCATGACCTTAGTTAATCGTTTTGCAGCTCAGACCCAGCAACCCATTCCCCCAGAAGCTAACGCGGTGATCAGTTCCATTCGTGGGTTGAGTATCACTGCTAATAGCCCCGATAAATCTTTGAGCCAAGTAGAGATGTTGTTAGCTCTCAAACCTAGTGCTGCAAAGTAACGCTTAGGGACTAGTACCGCTTTGCGGAAGTCAAAAGTTTGATTAAAAACTTCATCCTTACAAAAAAACAACTGACAACGGACAATTGACCACTGACACTGTTACGAATTAGTCAGCAAATATGTCATAAGTAAAAAAGGCTGTTCAATGCAAATTAACTTATGACTGCTGCTGTAAACAATCCTCCTGGTTTAGCTTCTCGCTTGGTAAATGGGATCCTGGCAATTAAGCCTTTAGCTAACCTCGCCAAACACCAAGCTCGGCAAATGATGATTAAGCGGGCTGAGAGAATTGGCGTACCTTGGAGAAAGGAAGTCAAGACACTAGAGGCGCGTGATTGGACACAAGACTTAGCTCAAGTACAAAATCCACAAATCACCTACCCAGACTACTATCTGACTTCCTTCCACGGCTATGATGAAGGAGACCTAAGTTGGCAAGCAGCTTTTGAACTAGAAGTTGCTGCTCTTACTGTCCATGCAGGAATTTGGCAGGATGCTGGGGTGCAAGGTGATGGGAAACTGCGCCAAAGTTACCACGACATAGTGAAAGTACAAATTTCCCAGCCACCGCAAGACATCCTCGACTTGGGTTGTAGCATCGGACTGAGTACATTTACCCTACAAGAACTCTATCCCCACGCTAAAGTTACAGGCTTAGATTTGTCTCCCTATTTTTTAGCTGTGGCTAAATATCGCGCCCAACAGAATCAAGCTCAAATTAATTGGGTTCACGCCTCAGCTGAGTCTACAGGATTACCAAACGGGGCTTTTGATTTAGTTTCCCTGTTTTTGATTTGCCATGAATTACCCGAATCAGCCACCCGCAAGATTTTTGCAGAGGTGCGGCGTGTATTGCGTCCCGGTGGTCACATATCTATCATGGACATGAATCCCCAATCGGAAGCTTACAAAAAAATGCCGCCCTACATTTTGACGTTGCTCAAAAGTACTGAGCCTTATTTGGATCAATATTTTGCTTTAGATATTGAACAAGCTTTAGTAGAGGCTGGTTTCCAAACTCCCACAATCACCAAAAATAGCCCTCGTCATCGCACTGTTATCGCTCAAGTGCGTGACTGATTTGTTACTGCTATTGTGGGCAGCGATTCCACCATTAATATTTCTGGGGTACTACTATTATCGTGTACCCCTAGCCCCGCCTTTATCCTTATTGTTGTGGTTATTTCTGGTTGGGGCAGTATCTGGTTTTGTTGCCCTCGGCTTAGAATATGTGTTTGATACTGTAGCTAACTGGGTTGTAAACTGGCAAAGAATGCAGCGTTCCCTGCTGGGAATTGCTTTGCGACAACTGATAGAAATTGGCCCTATTGAGGAAGGTTGCAAGTTATTGGGTGTGGTTGTCCCCAATTATTATTTTCAACGTCGCTATCGTTTACCTTCTAGTAGTGTTTTCCTGTTTACCATAGCGGCTGCTTTGGGATTCACAGCAGAAGAGAATTGGATTTATCTTTATCACGGTACAGCAACGGTTTTTGATAGAAGTATCGGTACACCAGTACACGCTATGTTCTCTGCGCCTTGGGGATATGCTCTAGGGAGATACCTTCATGCTCATGAGCGATTAAATCATTACAAGAATTTATTTGTTCGGGCTGGGATTAATTCTGTTATCTTTCACGCTCTTGTAAATGTCCTTTCTAGTGCTTGGCGTTACTCACCGCCTCTACGTTTTCTCAGTTATGGCTTATTTCCCTTATTTGTGTGGATGTTTTGGCGTATGGAACAGTTGTTGCGGAGAGTGCGAGGCCAGCGTCCTCTTAATTTAATATCTGGTCGTACATCTCAGCATCGTTACTGGCAAAGAGGTTTAGTGTTATTTGCCCTCATGTTGGGTGGTAATGCTATTTTTGGGATTTTTCTTTTAGCTAGACTTCTGAGTCCTTTAAGTCCATCACAGATTTTTTCGCCTGATATTTTTGGGTTTATAGTTAGTCGATTTTTAGCTAATTTTGTTTTCGGAATTCTCGCTTGGTTAATTTATTTATATTTAAGCTATAAAGATAGCGATCGCTATCTTTAATTTTCCGGGGAAAATTACTTTTGTGGTTAGATATTTTTTTACCTGTCAGTCACATTTGACATTTGCGGAGTTTTCGTAGGTAAGTATCAATACAAAGTATTTAAAATCTAGAAGCTCACAAGCAAAAGCAGACAACAAGAGCATAAAAATCTCTTTTTTCTAGCCTCTCGTTGATTTGCGGAATACAGTAAATATCATAGCTACCTCACAGTCCAGTTGGAATGCAAATTATTAAAGTACTCACCAGAGTTTATTTGAATCCTACAGAATTAGATGATGCGATCGCGTTCTATGAAAATCTGTTTACAGAAAAATGTTGGCTATGGTTTCAATACTCGGAAACAGGATTGGAACTAGCTGGTGTTGGTTCTGTACTTTTAATCGCTGGTTCGGCTGAAGTACTCTCTCCATTTAAGAATACTCAGGCTACTTTCTTAGTTGACTCACTCAATGATTTTCGGGAATTACTGACTGAACAAGGCGCAGTAATTATGACGGAACCGGAGCAAGTTCTCACTGGGATGAATATGCAGGCTATACATCCTGATGGCACAATTATTGAATATGTTGAATTCTCTTGATGAAGTTGGGGTACACAAAAGCCCAACACCCTTGGTAGAGACGCAGCATTGCTACGTCTCTACATCATCTCTTTTTTGACTACGTATTCGGAATCAACCTACCACAAGGATAAGTTGCTGCGCCTTGGGAAGCATCTTCAGCTACAGCAGCCGGAATCTGATCTACTGGTTGATTCTTCGTTGCTAGGTAGTCTGTGCGGAGTTTATCGTATAATTCTTCGCGCCTGTCATATAACCGTTTTACAGGACGGGGTGGACACTGATTGAGAACATAAGCTGTTACCAAAGGTAGAGCGATCGTGCTATCTGTATAACAAACAATGGTGCTGGGTAATTCCTCTGGGTCAATCTTACCCCAACTTACAGCCTCTGATGGTGTTGCCCCAGACAAGCCACCAGTATCAGGACGCGCATCGGTGAACTGAACAAAGAAATCATGTCCCCGTTCTTCTAATCCTAGAACTTCGTGAATTTGCGGTTGAGTTTGTAGTAAAAAGTTCTTGGGACTACCACCACCAAGAATTACAGCTGCACTTCTACCTTCTCCTTCTCTAGCATTGTAGGCGATCGCTGCTGTTTCATTCACATCAATTGATGGATCTAGTATCAACTGGGAACCTTCTAACGCCAAAGCTGCTACATTCATCCCAATGGAACTGTCACCAGGAGAAGATGTGTAAATAGGTACACCATACTCGTAAGCTGTCGCTAGCAAACAAGAATTTTTCACTCCCAATTGCTTTTCCACTTCCCTGACATATTTGCCCAAAAGATGATGAAATTCAGCAGTTCCCATCCGCTTTTGAAACGGTTCTGCTTGCAAAATCTTACGGATAAATGCGTCGGTTTCTAACAAGACATCGTAGCCAAAGATAATGTCATAGATTCTGATAGTCCCTTCTTGACGCAACTTGACATCATCTAAAAACGGGTTCCCTGCAAACAACTCAAAACCCAAACCGTAGTGCATATCATGGTAAAGATTTGCACCAGTACTAATCATCCAGTCAATAAAACCGTTGCGAATTAGGGGTGCAAGTGCAGATACCCCAAAACCAGCCGGTGTCATCGCACCGGAAAGGCTCACCCCCACGGTGACACCATCTTTTAACACATCACGAGCCAATAGTTGACAGACTTCCCGCAAACGAGCTGAGTTGTAGGCGGTAAAATAATTATCAATCAAATCCACCACATTGATATCAGTTGACATCGGTATAGGTGCAATTCTCTTACCCAAATGTTTTGCCATGTTGAGACCCCTAAATAGTAAACACGCCGAATCTAATGTTAACTATGTTTCAGCAATTTCTCACATCACTTAACTGTAAGAATTGTAGGTGCTTTGTCTCAAACTACGAAAACTACTTGCTCTGGCGAGTTAGAATGATGTAAAAATTTTTGCAGACACATTCCCTTGGGAAACCATAAAATGGTGACAATTGCTGGTTATCAAATCATTGGTCAAATTTACCAAACTAGCACTATGTCACTAATCCCTTGTTATTTATCATCGTTGTCTTAAAACAAGTCCGGTTATCCCTCACTTCTGGTCATTGTGCTATGTCTGCATTAGGTTTGGACAACTGGTTAGTAAACAGCATGGTAAGTTAAAAGTATATAACCGGATATATCAAACTGTTTTCGATATTAATTGGGTTGAGAAACAACTAGCAAGTTTTGATTAAATCAAAATAACGTGAGTCTCCAAGGAAGGCACACGTTATTTTAGTATTGTTGCACTACTACAGTAATTTTATTTTTACTCAGCACTCAGTACTGTTTGCCAGTTGAGGAAGTAAAGCTGCAAAAGCTTGACCCCGATGGCTGACTGATTTCTTCAACTCTGGTGTCATCTGTGCAAAAGTTAATTGCTTTTCTGGAACATAAAAAATTGGATCGTAGCCAAAACCGCCATTACCACGGGGTGCATGGAGAATTTCGCCACGACAAATACCTTCTGCTTGTAGTGCGATCGCTCCATCAGGAGAGGCGATCGCCACTACACACACAAACTGCGCTTGTCGGTTAACTTCGCTACCTAATTCATTCAGTAACCTAGAGATGCGTTCTGAGTCGGTTGTACCATAACGGGCAGAATATACCCCAGGAACACCATTCAGGGCATCGACTTGTAAACCAGAGTCATCAGCGATCGCCCAGTTACCTGTAGCCTTGGCAACTTCTGAGGCTTTGAGACAAGCATTAGCCGCAAAGGTATCGCCTGTTTCTTCAACTTCTAATTCTTCCGGCTTCAGAGTTAATTCCCAGTTGGTATTTGCGAGGTAAGCTTGCATTTCTCGCAACTTACCCGGATTACTTGTAGCTACTACGAGGAGTTTTGTCATTTGTTATTAGTCATTGGTGATTAGTCAACAGTCATCAGTGTTTAACTATGGACTATTGACTTTGGACTAAATTTCACTCTGCCCAGTGTTTCGCCCAAGCGAGGGTTTGATGGACTTGTTCGAGGGTGGCGGCTTCACAGTAGAGGCGTAAAACTGGTTCTGTGCCACTGAAGCGAATCATTAACCAGCTATGATCGGCTAGGCGGAATTTATAGCCGTCGATGGTGTTACAGTCAATTACTGCTTTACCTGCGATTTCGGTTAGGGGTTGGCTTTGTAGTTGTTGCAAAAGTCGCGCTCTGACATCCATGCTGGCTAGGGGTAAATCGATGCGATCATAAGCAGAGGTAAAGCCTGTTTGCTCTTGCAATTGGTGGTAATACTCACTTAAATCTAGCCCAGATTCTACGATCGCCTCTAAGACATACAATGCTGATAACAAGGCATCCCGTTCTGGTATATGACTACCGTAACCAATTCCCCCCGATTCTTCGCCACCTAACAACACTGGGGCCGCTAACATTCTGTCAGCTATATATTTATAACCAACTGCTGTTTCATGTAATGACAAGTTATGTAGCGCTGCTACTTTGGGAATTAAATCAGAACCACTGACAGTTTTGACGATTTCGCCTGTAAAGTTACGTCTTTGGGTCAGGTGGTCAATTAATATGGGGATTAAGATTTGAGAACTCAAAAAGTTAGCATTTCCATCTACGGCGGCGATGCGATCGCAATCACCATCAAATACTAACCCTACAGATAAACTTGACTGATTCGTTTCTCGGTGATTACGGATAGTTTCAAATAGCAGAGAAAGGTATTTTGGCAAAGGTTCCGGCGCACCACCACCAAATAATGGATCGCGGTTACTATTGATTTCTTGAACCCGTTCACCTAATAATCGCCCCAAACCTGTTGCTGCTGCACCGTGCATGACATCAGCAAATACTGTGAGTTTACCAGAGGCGATCGCCCCGCGAATTTTGGCGATATCAACTTTACCTTCTAAACCCTGAGTATAACTAGGCCAAGGGTCAAAATTTTCTAATTTGCCAGGAGTAGCGGCGGGTGGTACCCCTTGTGATAATAATGCTTCTATATTTTTTGTGACTTCTGGCGATACAGAGCCACCAAAATAACCTTTAACTTTTAGTCCTAAATATGCGCCTGGATTATGACTGGCGGTAATCACTAGCGCCCCCAAAGCATTCAGTTGCTTTGCAGCCCAACTAAAGGCTGGGGTTGGTGCATAGCTTTCACTAAGTAAAACATCAAACCCAACAGCCGTCACAGCATTGGCGACAGCACGAGCAAAATCTTCTGCCATAAATCGGCGATCGTAACCAACGATAATTGTCCGGCTACCCACTGTCGAGTAATAGGTATCATATAATACTTTTGCTGCAACTGGCGCGACTAAAGCTAGGCGTTCAAAGGTGAACTCATCACCAATCACACCCCGCCAGCCGTCTGTACCAAACTTGATAGAGCTAGCTATAACTGGCATCAGATTATCCTCAGTCTACACATGAGGATTCTAGCATTTGTACAGTCACCCAAGTAACAAAAGAGGCAGCCCCTTCAGGGAATTCAAAATTCAAAATTACGTTTAATGTGAATGAGTCTTGAAACCCTTGTAATTCTGTACGTATTCACAAAACTGTGATTTTGAGTGAGTCTTGAAACTCTTGTGGGATAAGAGGCGTTGCTAATTCACATCAGGCGTAAATTACAATCCCCATAAATAAACTTAGGAGGTTGTATTTTTTTTCTTCGCTCAGGGGCAGGAGCTAGGAGAGCTTGACTAATGACAGCCTCAACGAAAAATTTATGATACAAGTATCAGATCCAAGAAAAATATTAATAAGCCTTAATAGTAATTCTATTAAGGACTAATAGTTAAGAGTATAAATTTCTCACAATTATGGCTATTCGTTAAAAATCATCAAGATATTGACTTAAACGACTAATAACGGGGTCAACCTCTTCAGGTGGTTCAACAACATAAGTAGGAGTAGGGTTGACTACTTCTACTGCTGACGCTGGCGCTGATGGGGGCGCAGAGTATACCACAGGTCGCTCTGTCACCATAATTGCGAGATGCGCCAGTTGTTGCGTCAATTGCAAAATCTGGCGCTCCAATGCTTCCAAGCGATTAGATTCCTTGGCAAAAAAACGTTCCTCAAGGTCAGACACTTGACGTTGCAGTTCACCGATTTTTTGTTCAACCGACTCTGTTGCAGCTGTTCTAAGAGCAGGTTTGACAGATTCCGGTACGCATAAAGCTTGCCATAAAGCTTCTTTACAGAGATCGCTGAAAGTCTTATCCGGCTGTTTTTCTAGATAGTTTTCTACAACCGCTAACAAGCTTTCATCAGCAACCTCTGGGTTGAACGTAACCGATTTAACTACTTTTTTTGACCATTGGAACATTCGTTTTAAGCCCTAGCAGCACGATTGGAAGATAATTGGGCCTCTCCATAAATATACTGCCCCAAGGCGTTCGCTTGTCTAGAAGGAGCAGCTAAGTGGGCATTAATCTTGGCTTCTTTGAGTAGACGTTGCACATCTTCCCAGAAGAATTCACCGCCACCACCAGTGATAATCACGTCGGTGACACGTTCTGGCAGCCAAGCCAACACTCGACTGCAAATTTCCCGTGAAAATTGCTCTATCAAGTTAGGCAGAGAGTCATCCAAGTTAGTTGGTTTGCTTGCGCCTTTCGGACGATAATAGCGTTCGCCTTTGGGTTTGTTGACAGCAGAAATTAATGCTAAAGACTGACTATCTGCACCCTCAATTTCAGCAGCTACTAGTTCATAGAACTTATTCATGCCGAAATCTTCACTCTTAGAAGCACCTCGTGCAAAGCGGAAGTTATCCACCATCAATAAATCGATGGTCTGATGGCCAATATCGACAATTGCCGTGGAGATTTTTGTAAAATCGGGGCTAGTACCGCCTTTTTTGGGTTGAGCTTCTGACCAGAGGAGACTACCGTAGCCTTCTGGCATTACCCAAACCTTGGTGATATTTAACGATACAGCTTCGCCTCGGAAATTGAGAACATGAGGTCCTGTGACTTGGCTTGTTAGTTGTGCTTTTTCCCGTTCAAATTGCTCTAACGAGAGAAAAGGTAGACCAAGTACTACAGAAATTTCGTCTTTGAGTTTGAAGTAGCCAGCACTTGCCAGTACTTTTATTAGTGCATCCTCTACTTTAGATTGACCGACTCCCAAATTAGCCCCAAAGTCTGCTGCTAATTGACCAACGGCATAGCCTTTGCCTTGATACTCCAACCACAAATCCATTAATGGGTCAGTAGCACGGGCTTCAAAAACGCCGCCGCGTACTTGTTCTATGGACATTTGCTTGACGTTGGCGGGTACGAACACAACGTTATTGGGTTCGCGGCTAACACAGGTTTTTGTGGAAGTTCTGCCTAAGTCAACACTGAGAATGGATTTGCTCGAACCATTGCTTGGTTTGTTAACTGGAGCAGAATTGATTGGGGTAGATGCTGACACTCTGTTTAGAGGGATGGCAGCAGCATTCATTGGGGTAGCGGCGGAAGGTTGGTCTGTCATAAAAATCCTCGTGCTTACTTACCTGTAAAAAGTTATCATGCCCGTTGTACAAACATGGGGGATACCAGAAATTCTTAGTTCCGTCAAGTGTAGCTACAAATACGCCAAATTTTAAAATTTTAGTAAAATTTAGGCGATACCTTTCGGTGGGCTTTGCCAACGCAAATTCAGCATTATTTTGGCATAGTGTAGGCGAATTTTTACCAGATGTAACCCCCAGTTGTAAAGAAAAAAGAACTTTGTTTCAAAATCTGGTGTTTCTACGCTTACGTTTGAGTACCCAGACTACAAATACCAGAACCAAAGTCCCTAGTACAATTTTGGATACAGGGGCAAGGTACTTATCCACAAGTTCATACTGACTACCTAAAAGATATCCTGAGTATGTTAGCAAACCAACCCAAGCGGCGCTACCTAAAGTTGTATAAAACAAAAACGGTAACAAAGGCATATTGCTAATCCCTGCGGGTACGGAAATTAAAGTCCGAACACCCGGAATCAGACGACCAATTAAAACAGCCTTGTTACCTTGAGAATCAAACCAAAACTTGGCTTTGCTGATATCTTTGCTAGATACATTAATCCACTTGCCATATCTATCCGCTAAATCTCGTAAACGCCTTTCACCCAAAAACTTCCCTGGATAATACCAGATAAGTGCGCCAATTGCAGAACCCAAAAGTCCGGCAACAAAAACACCCACGATATTTAGCTTTGAGTCTGGCAGATTTGCTGTATAGCCTGCCAATGGCATGATTAATTCTGAAGGAATTGGCGGAAAAAGATTTTCTACAAACATCAGTAGAGCAATTCCCCAATAGCCAAGGGATTCGATAATATTTTTTATCCAGTCGGATGACATTTTTGAACACTGTGTTGTTTAATTCTATTTTTAACGAAAATTAATAATTCTCTCTTACTGAATAAAATTAAAAAAGCAGAGGGTAAATACTTGTATTAAGTATTACCCCCTGCTCCCCGGTTCCTCTGCTCCGTGGCTTCTTTTAGACGCTTGGAGTCAGTGATTGCACTCTCGATTCAGATTGCCAGTCTAACGGGTTCCATACCCGTTCTTCCAAAGCCATCTGTTCAATTAAACTTGCTAATCTGAGGGCTTTGAGCGCCTGTTCACCACCTACTGAGGGTTGATTACCACCGTGTACGCAGTTGACAAAATGCTCAAGTTCTGCACTCAGTGGTTGAATGTTAGTGGTGTAAACTTTCTCAATCAAGCCATCTTGTCTGTAATGGCGATGGTCAGTCAGTGCGCTAGCAGAGGTTTGGCGATGAATCAAAATTTCATTTTTGAGAAAATCTGCTTCAGTAAAGGAGTTTTTACAGTGGGAAACAATGCGACGGATTTTTCGGTGAGTGACTTTACTAGCGGTTAGAGTTGCCACAATTCCATTGGCAAACCCTAAGGTAGCAGTCACGTAATCCAAATAACCGGAATCTAAAGAGCGAGTCCCACTGGCAGTTAACTTTGTTACTGGTGAAGCAGCCAATTCTAACAGCAAATCAATGTCATGGATCATTAAATCCAGCACCACAGAAACATCATTGGCTCTGTCTGAGTAAGGACTCATGCGGTGAGCTTCTAGTGCGAGAACTTCTTCCGTTTTCAGTACTTTGCTCAGTTCTCGAAAGGCTGGGTTGAAGCGCTCAATATGACCTACTTGGAGGATACATTGAGACTCGGCGGCAGCGTTGACGAGGGATTCCGCTTCTGAAATGCTAGCAGCGATTGGTTTTTCAATTAAAACGTGAATTCCCGCTAACAGACAGTTGATGCCTACAGCATAGTGTAAGCGAGTGGGAACGGCTACGCACACAGCTTCCACATGAGGAAGCAGGTCACAGTAGTCTTCAAAAAAACGCACCTTGTATTTACTGGCGGTTTCTAAGCCTCGTTCGACATTGATATCTGCCACTCCAACTAGTTCAACATCTTTCATTGAACTCAAGACACGGGCATGATGTTGTCCCATGTTACCTACGCCGATTACGCCTATGCGAATCGGTCGTGGCTGATTGCGCTGTGTATATGAATTTGGTTCTGCCACTGACATGCTATTTTGCACTATTGTTCTCTCCTCAACCACCAAATTTAGAGACGCTATGGCCGTTGGCGTTTATACTGAACAGCCAGTTATGATCCGTCTAAAACCATCCAGATGGTAACATAGAGGGCTTGTTTATGAAGAATTTCAAAGTTTGTAATCAGTTCCCGTAATCTAGCTGTCTTTTGTATAGACATTACTAAATTTCTCGGTTTTCTGGGCTTTATCCAAGATAAGCTATGTATTACTATTTACTCATAAATAACCGCCAATACTTAAATAACTATGCTCGAAAGTCTGCTAGGTAATCAAAATAACTAGATGCGGGATTAATAATTTTATTGTTAGTAAAATCACTAATTAATATAAATAATACACGGAGATGAACAAATAAAAAAATATTTATGTGAAATTGCCACAACAGATTTACTCGGATAATTTTTGCATAATAATTGTCTTGAGAATAGCAAGTGGTAAGTAGAGAGTAAGGAGTAGGGGAAATAAATTTTTATGCCATTTTGATGGGCTTTTGCCAGTGGGTGTCTAGTTGTTGCTAGAAGAGTGATTTGGTGATTAACTATCCAAAAATTAGAACTGAAATGAAGGCTGTAATTTTATTATCTGGCGGATTAGACTCTTCCACAATTCTGTACCAAGCCAAAGCGGATGGTTGTGAGTGTTATTCTATTTCCTTTGATTACCAGCAGCGACATCGACGAGAGTTGCAGTCAGCTTTTCTGGTGGCACAAACAGCAGGAATAGTCCAACATCAGGTTGTCAATTTTGACTTACGACTATGGGGTGGTTCAGCATTAACAGACGAAAAGATTGATTTACCCCAAGAACGTTCCTTGGAGGAAATGTCACAAAATATTCCTATTACCTACGTACCAGCACGGAATACAATTTTTTTGAGTTTTGCTTTGGCTTATGCTGAAGCGATCGCTGCACAACGAGTTTACATTGGAGTCAACGCCTTAGATTATTCAGGATATCCTGACTGTCGCCCTGATTATATCGAGGCAATGCAAGAAGTTTTCCGCTTAGGAACCAAACAAGGACGAGAGGGACAACCGATTAACATCGTGGCCCCCTTGATTAATTTGAAAAAAACCGAAATCATCCAACTAGGCAACCAATTAGGCGTTCCCTGGGATCTAACTTGGTCATGTTATGCAGGCGCTGAGGTAGCCTGTGGTGTCTGTGATTCTTGCCGCTTGCGCCTAGCAGCTTTTGCGGAATTAGGCTTAGAAGACCCACTTCCCTATGCTTAGATGGTATGACTTGTGTCTAAGTTGCACTCAAGCGCCGTAGTTGAATCTGATGCAGCCTTGGCCCGTCTACTGAGACTACGGTGAATTCGATATTTTCATAGCAAAACGTTTCACCTTTTATGGGCATTTTCTGCAATTGATAAAGCAAGAAACCAGCCAGGGTTTGATATTGTCTTGTTAAGGGCAGATTGAGATGTAAGACTTCGTTTAGGTCTTCTAAATTCACCTGGGCTTGCACTAAAAAGGTCTCCTGGTCTAGCATCTGAATCAATAAGTCTTCGCTAGTTGAGGGTTCGCCTGCGTTACCAATAATTTCTGCAATCACATCTTGGATTGTCACTAGCCCTACAGTACCGCCAAATTCATCCACCACAATGACCATTGCTGGCTTTTCTTGCTGCATCATTGGCAATAGTTCACTTAAGGGTGTATGTTCTGGGACAAATCGCGCCGGACGCATCCAAGGTTGAATTTGTGTTTCTGGAGATAGCTTACCAACTGCTAAGGGTTTGGCTAAATCTCTAAAATAAACGATACCCCGAATATCATCTAAAGATTCGCCGATGACGGGATAACGAGAGTGTCCAGTTACTGTCATTTGTTCAAGCAGGATTTGGAAAGTGGCATCTTTGGGTAAGGCGATAATTCCATTGCGGGGAATCATCACATCTTGGGCTGTCACTTCCCCAAACTCAAAGATGTTATTTAGCAGTTCTCTCTCTGCCATTTGTAAACCAGTAGATTCCCTCTCTGTAGAGATAATTAACTGTAACTCTTCTGGTGTGACTGGTGGTCGCCAACTTTGACCAGTGTACTCAACGCCAAATAGTCGCAGCAGGTAACTGGTGGATTGGTTGAGAATCCAGATAAAGGGACGAAAAAAACGGACGATCGCTTTTACTGAAGGCCCCAAAAAACGAGCTAGTTGTTCTGGGTACAGCATGGCGACTGATTTAGGACACAGTTCTCCTAAAACGATTTGCAGATAGGCAATTAAGAAAAAGGCAATGGAAATTGATAGAGAATGAGCAACAAAATTATTGACATTTGTTGGTAATGGCCAGGATTTGACCCACCAACGTATAACTACAGCAATCGAACTTTCGCCAATCCAACCCACAGCCAAGCTAGAAAGGGTAATACCTAATTGGGTTGTTGATAACACTCGATCAATGTTGCGTTGTAGTGACTCAACAGCGATCGCCTGAATATCACCAGATTGAACTAGCTGATGAATACGCGATCGCCTGACTGTCATTATGGAAAACTCTGCTGTTACAAAAAAAGCATTGATCACAATCAGCAGCAGCACTGATAACAACCGCAGCCCTACATCTGTCAAGCTCAAATTAGGAAATCCATTCACCGCCAAAGTTATTACAACACTTATAATTGTGGGAATTGGACATTTTTGCCCTAATCTCCCTTCCCATCCCCAGAAATTCTGGAATTTTGAATTGATTTAACCCTACTTATCTACCGGAATATTCAACACCTCTAGCTTCAGTTTTTGATCGGGATAATCTGTAAGCGCGAGAGAGACTTTTTTCACATCATCTAATAAAGCTGTGGGGATGCTGATTGTACCAGTAAATGCTGGCCCATTTGCAGGTAAATCTGCTGGTAAACCCTCTGTACTGGCACTCAGAGTTCTACCTTTATCATCGGTAACATCCAAAAAGCTATACAAAAAGCGCACAGAATCAGCACCTTTGTTCTGCATTTTCACTCTTAGGAGTAAATCACCACCAGAGTAACGAGCTGATTGCACCGCCAACGATACCCCTTGATTTTCAGCGTTAACAGGAAACCCTGGTTGGAGTTTTTCCTGTACTACTTCTTGGGGTTTTACTTCTGGCTTCTGTTTTTTGCCGTTGATATCCTCATCATCTTCATCTAGCTTTTCCGATTTAGCAGCTTTGGCCTTACCTTCGATGCGTGACTTAACAATTTTTAATATTTCTTCTTCTTTTAATAAGGTTACGGCGCTTGGTTGCGAGCTATTTGCTTTACTGCTGGCAAACTTGCCTGTTGTGGGACGAGCATCTGGTGTAGTCACGCCTTTGAGCGCGGAACTTCCCAACTCAAATCCTAAAAACGCACTCACAGAGCCTGCGCCTAACATTAGGAATAACAAAACCAAAGTAAGAAGTACAGTAGAATTTATTCTCATTGCTGACAAGCTATTGCAGAAGAATGCTGGTCTATATTAACTGGCATATGTGAAGAGTGTTGAAGCTGTATACATCAATCCTTGATATGACTTAACTAATCATAGTCTCCACTATTCCATAATTAAATTATGTAGTATAAAAATCTAATAATCTATTTTAGATGGTATACAAGTCTTATACTGTAGGATACAATTGAAACTTGACCAGGGTTGGCCGAGCGGTTGAGGCAGCGAACTCATAATTCGCCCAAGGCAGGTTCAACTCCTGCACCCTGGATTAAAAATTAGTCAAAAGTCAATAGAGGTTTGACTTTTGACTACTGATGATAAAATTTAACGAATTATCGAGACACTGAAGTTTCAAACCGGAATTCTGTCCCCGTCCTCAACTTATTGGCATTCATGCGAGGGGACATAAGCAAAGATGTACCATAAGGGTTAGGTAAATCTGGTGTACGAAGATAGGGGTCATTCATAGACTGTTGGGTGAGGACATCCCGGTAGAGTGTGTTAACTAACTCGGCATCACGGGCAATTTCATTTTCTGGAAAGGAATTGCGGAAACCGGAACCAGAACCCAATAACGAGTCTAGCTGGCGTTTGGGAGTGGTGTTTTCATAAAAGTTGCGATCGTGACGAAAATAAGCTCGTTCAAATACATCATTTGTGCTTTCATAGTTGGGGGCTACTGATTCGGCTGTCGCCACCGTCGGAAAAGCTATAGCTGTAGCTAACAGCACTAATAAACCACTGAGGGGTGGAAATTTTATACCCATCTTTTTTACTCCTCAACTTTTGGGCAAATCTTAACTTATGCTTAATTTTAGAACTCCAAAGAGTTCAACCTTTGGTGTAGCACAACTTTTACTGTTTTGTAATGACGTATTCTACTGAAACCCTTACCCAGTCAGATATTTGGGCAGCTAGTGCCGATGTCACCACCCTGCGCCAAAAACTACTGGATTTATTTTGTCAACTCGCTTATCAGGAGGGTGATTTTGTCCTCTCTTCTGGACAACCGAGTTCTTACTATATAAATGGCAAACAGGTGACCCTGCACCCCCAAGGCGCTTTGGCAATTGGTCGCATTCTTTTATCTCTGATACCATCAGATACCCAAGCGGTAGCTGGTTTAACATTAGGGGCTGATCCAATTGTGACAGCAGTGAGTGTGGTTTCTGCGTATGAAAATTGCCCGATACCAGCTTTGATTATTCGCAAAGAAGCTAAAGGTCATGGAACTAAAGCGTATATTGAAGGCCCCAATTTACCAGAAGGTGCAAAAGTAGTAGTTTTGGAAGACGTGGTTACTACTGGACAATCTGCGATGAAAGCGGTTGATAGACTCAGGGCGGCTGGTTATGTCGTCAATGAAGTAATTTCCCTAATAGATAGACAACAAGGGGGGGCTGAGTTTTACCAATCTGTCGGTTTGAAGTTTGAAGCGGTATTTACGATTGAGAATCTTCAGGAAAGATATCAAGAATTGGGTAGTTAACGACAATACCTTTGCCAAATTACGAGGGTTCAACGCCCGTAGAAACGGGATGAATACGTCCTAAAGAAGTAAGCTTGGCAAAAATCTGGTTTAATAAAATAGGCTCAGGAATTTCTGGAAGCATTTTTAAGATTTCATGGACATATCGAAAACCACGATAATGAGCCTTAAGGTCAATAATGCCAGATTCAGGATTAAGGATGCGGAAATCAGCGAGAAGATGATGAGATAAATTAACCATAAAGAATGCTAGATTAGCAGCATTAGTCACCGCAGTTTGACCGAGGTTCATAAAGTCTTCCAATCCCCAAAATTGCTTGGCATCACGGAAGCTAAACTCGATTTGAAAGCGTAGTTTGTAGTAGTCAATTATTTTCTCAGATGACAAT
>NZ_JACJRF010000080.1 GCF_014697105.1 Anabaena subtropica FACHB-260
TAGTTTTGTTTACCTCTTTGCTTGCCATTCTTCCGGATATGATGGGAATTACAACGCGGACATTCCATGAAGATTCACCCTAATTCATATTCTCATTATGCAACGCCTCAATTGATATAGCCAAGACAAGCTTTTTCAAGGTATACTGCTTTTTATTTTGAATTGGCGAAAATACGATTTTTTGAAAATACATATTGGCAACAATTTATATTTTCGTCAATTTAAATTGTTGCCAAAAAAACTTGTAAAGACTGTATTAACTAGTAGACCATTCTCCAAAGCTAGACAAAACGATGATTAGGGCTAGAGCCAAACTATTTTCATAGTAGCTACCCAAGACCTAAGCGGAATTCAATTTTATCTGCCCATTCAGGGAAGTCGATAAGGGGATTGCGATTGCCCTGCTTTTTATAGATAGCCATATTTCGATGTTTTTCGTGTTCGTTGACAGGGTAATCTTGATGCCACTTCAGTAGAGTATCTAGGCGTTGAGCTTCGTACTCATTACTCCTGTTGTCAATTTGCTCTGGATATCGCAGTAAGAAGTAAAGAGTTGCTCGCGCTACCTCTCCCTTTCCAATACTTCTCGGTTAAAAACAAAAGCAAGGTAAAGTGATAATTGTTCTCCAAGAAGTGCGATGGGAAAAATTGGTGCTGCTAAAAGATTTTTCGTTGATAACGCCAACATTAGAAGCGGAGTTAATATTCAAAGCAATAGAAACAGTTATTTCGCCATCAGTGATTAGAGAAACTCTATCAGAGACAGACAGTGGTGAAGAGCGAACACGGAAATTGCCATCTGGTTTGGTAGTGTGTCTAGTCATAGCGATGAATCTATGGTCATCAGATGCAATGGGAGATGTACTGAAAAATCTGGTGAGTGGGCTAAGTAGAGAGTGGACGCGATTAGGGCAGTATTGGAAAGCGCCAAGTAGTTCTTCAATCAGCGAAGCGAGGCAGAGATTGGGATGTCGGGTAATGAGTCAGCTAGGTTATAGAATACACTATCGACTCAGACAATGGACAACAAACTTATCGTCTCATTACCAGTTTGATGGATATTACTGTGTTTCCCGCTTTGTTGTTAGCCACAGAGTATCATCAACGTTGGGAAGTAGAAAATACTATTGATGAGTTGAAAACTCATCTCAATGGGCGCAAAACTCCCATTCGCTCTCTCAAACCCCGTGAAGTTGTTCAAGAAATCTACGGGTGGCTTTTAAGCCATTATGCAGTTCGCACTTTAATGTTTCAAGCCGCGACTGCTGCTTCCATATCTCCATTACGCTTAGGTTTTACTGGTACTCTCAAAGTCATTCGTCGGGCTATTTCTGATTTCCAAGATGCGAACAGCGAGCAACTACCCTTTTTTTCTCCAAACTAATCCTGGAAATTTTGGAGCAAAAAATCCCTCCAAGACAGGGCAGGACAAATCCCAGAGTAGTCAAAAAACCTCGTTCTAAGTTTCCATCTAGAAAACCAATCCACTCAAGAGCGGGTACTAAACGTCAACCACTCACTTTTTTTATTCTCAATACTGCTTGATTCTTAACCGAGAAGTATTGAGTAGGGATGGCTTGTGCTTATTCGCTACCCCTGTTGATCATCAACAAGACGCAGAGGAAACCTCTAAGAGTGATTTAGAGTGTGCCGCACAGTCATAGTGTTTGGTATTATGCACAATAAAGTTAGGGTCTTTCATGGTTTCGACTCTCATAAGATCCACTTTCTATAGAAGAAACAAATATATTGAGTCAACCGCTTTGGGACATGATTAACTCAAAGCGGTTATTAAAATGTATGCCATCACTTTCCACCTACAATAGCGATATCTAGGCTGATATCACCATGCCCACAAAAAAAAGTCCGACCAAAAAACCGCCGCCAAGCGAGATGATCCGCGTCCCCGTTGCCTTAAAAGAGGTTGTAAGGGAGTTGTCACGCTTGCATCGGGAAGGGCGTACAGCCCAGGTGCTGCAAGGAATCCAAGAATTAATCAGCAAGCTTGATAGCACTGCTGATATCGATACTTTGGCTTCAATACAGCAATTAGAGCAACGGGTAGTCCAACTAGAATCACGGCACTCATCAGGCTCTACTGATGAGTTGAAAGAGGAACTGACGGCGATAAGCTTACGCGTGGAGCAGCTAGAAAAGGCGTATAACCAACTAATTATCTACCTCAATAGCAAAAGTAAACCCAGACAAGCATCCTCTCGCTACTAGCAGGGTCAGGATGAGGTAAAAATAGATACTTATACTCTACAAAATTTAGCAAAGCGTTTGGGTGTAGATGTAGAGACTCTAGAGCGTATGCGAGTGAATGCCACAAGACCAGAGGAGTTTATTAGTTGGAGTAGGGGACGCGCCCCCAGTGGATTGGGTTGGAGGTACAACCTAGAAAAAGGGCTTTACCATCCGGTGAGATAGTGTAGGCTTACACTCAAGCAAGATAATAAAGACAAAATAGAACAAGATTCAGATCATGAAAGCCAAGTATGCCATCAATCTCAGTAAAGGACTAACATTCTTTTTTATACTGCTCCTGATGTTTGTTTACCAGAATTTCACTCTAGGGCCTTGGGTGTATTTAGCACTTCACGGTACTTATGGATTTCTGTGGCTATTAAAAGACCGCATATTCCCAGACAAACAATGGGAGCAATTCGTTTCTATTCCACAGGGGATTTTCATCTTTATTGTGGTGAATCTATACTGGATAGCACCTTTTATTCTTATTAGTAGTGGCACAGTACCACCACTACCATTAGTGGCAGTAGCTATTTCTTTAAATATCTTTGGTGTGTTTCTACACTTTGTAAGCGATGCCCAGAAATACTATACCCTTAAGTATCAGAAGGGATTAATAACAGAAGGGTTCTTTGCTCGTTGCCGCAACATTAATTATTTGGGAGAAATATTTATTTATACTGCCTTCGCCATGCTGACTCAACACTGGCTTCCATTTTTGATTATTGGAGGTTTTATCAGCACAGTATTTATTCCAAATATGTTGAAGAAGGACAAATCTCTATCTCGTTACTCTGAGTTTGATGACTACAAAAATCGTTCTGGGCTTTTGTTGCCAAAACTGTTTTTAAGTTCAGTTTCTCAGCAACAAGAAAAGACTGTTATTTAAAATCAGCATCTTAGAGACCATTTATAAAGTAAATCTTAAGTAGGGGAGGCAAAAAGCGGTGTAGATGTTCTTCCCGCTTTATTGCCGTTATGTTACGGCTATGAAAGGATTTGTGACTTAGAGACAAGACAATTTAGCCGTAACGCACCATCCGTGAGGCGGTGCGTTAGGCGCAAGGATATTTATTTCGTGACCAATCATCTTGGAAATCGGCGCCTAACACACCCTACAATAATTTTATTTTTGCTTTATAAATAACCTCTTAGAGATTTTCTCTGCCTGCTAAATTGTGGGCTACGATTCCCAATGTTGGGAATCATTTTTTTATTGCGAAACTTTGCAATAGTACAGAGGAGCCATAGTAAATTACTCTTCTCAAAAGACAGGTAATTAAATCACTACGTATTTTTCAAATCAGGGAATGCCTAAAAAATCAAGAGAACGTTATCCCCAAAATTGCTCAGATATCGCATTCGTTGTGAAACAAGAAGTGAACTGGCGATGTTCTAAGTGTGGGTTGCAGTGCATTCGCCCTGGTAATGATACCTCCAATCTAAGCCGTTCCGAAAGAACCGCATTAACATTAACAGTGCATCACTATAATTTCGTGCCAGAAGACAATCGTCGGTCAAACTTATGTGCGTTATGCACAGGTTGTCACTTGAGTTTTCATACGCGACGTAAGGGTAATGTATCGCCTGGGCAATTATCTTTATTTTGAGATTTGTTTAATTATTGAACCACATCCTATGCTCAAATCAAGTTTTCTGATACTAAACTAAATCCTGTTGGTAATCGCGCAGACTGAACATTCTTGATAGTGGTCACAGGAGTTCTATTTAGAGATGCCCATGAGTTTGGTACTGATAGTCTGTGGTGATTATTCAACACTATCGTAGATTACAAACTTAACGGTCAATTTAGGTGATGCTAATGGAGAAATAGCAAAGCTACTCACCCATGAAGAAACTGCTTAAAAAGATATTGGCACTGCTACGGCAAATTTTTCATCAGTTCTCATCCACACAGCAACGAAGTTATCCTCCAGCTTCTCACCCGCCAACGATTCCTATTCCTCCCATTCCCACGTTCGTTCCTCAGTGGCACAACGGTTTAGTGCTAGTTTGTTCGCAGTGTACAGTCGAGCAATTTGACGGCAGTTCTCATCGAATTAATAGAGGTACAACCGCTTCAGTTGAATTACAGAACTGGCTGAAATCTCGCCTAAAATTTGATGGATTGTGGGGTAAATGTCGGTTTGTTAGCACCAGTTGTTTAGGAGTTTGTCCACAGGGGGGCGTTGTTGTGGTTCTGCATCATAATGCAGTTGGGCAGCAATGCTTTATTGTCTCAAAGGGTGGCGAACGTGAAATTCTCTACTCCTATATCAAACAGATGCACAAGTATTAATTTTTAGCTGATTTTTGGTTATCTTCTTAAGTAAGCCCATTACTATTTTTGAGTTGCGTTCCGCACTTGATTTTACAGGCTAATAAAACAGGTTTCAAGTCAATTTTATTATGGCAATTTATAGCTAGCAACACGCACAATTAATTGCCCTTGACGCGGATTTTGGCTAAATATAAATGCTCCTTCTTCTTTTTCCCCATCTGATAAAAAATCGATTTGTTGCTCTCCTGTTTCGACAACTTTATTAGCAATTTGTAACTCAGCGATAATTTGCACTGATTCAGCAGTTTTACCCCCATTATTAACGATGTCAAAGGGAACATAAAATTGACCATCAACCTCACGAATTATTGGCTTTTTAGTTACCAATAAAATAGGAGGTTGATTTTTTTCATTAAGCCAAATATACCCTATTAGACTAATAATGATTGCCAGAATAAATAAAGCAATACTGAATGTTACCCACTCAGCCAAAGAACGTTCTGGGTTTGGTTCTTTTTGCATCATATAGCTAACCTACCAGCCGCACCACCAATAGTTGCAGGCAAACCTAAGACTAAAGTGTGTTCTAACCACATTCTCCAAGGATCATCTAATGTTACCGTCTGGAAGAAAAACAGCATCAGCGCACTTGCTAGCAAAGATACTAAATAAGAAATAGTTGTTTCACTTAATGGCCGTTGAAAAATCCCCTTTTGCTGTCTACGTTTTTGTTGATCTGAAAAACCAGCTTGAAAGACGATAGCGTAAGAAATAACGAAAGATGCAGCCATCAATGCCAACATCCAAGGAGGTGAAATTGTGGCGGATAACATAGCAACTTCATCGGTTGGAGCGATATTAAAGGCAATGACAATTGCACCAATGAGAGTTGCACCTAAATCAGCTAAGGTGGCGTGTAGTTGATTGATGCTGTTTTCTTTTTGATTGCTTGAAGCTGAAGTATTTTGATTACTCTCTCCTAGAAACTGGTTAGCTAACGCTACACCTAGAGTAAATGGGACACCTTCAAAAACAACTTTACCTAAAGATTCTTTTAAAGAAGTTTCTGGCGTAATTTCTTGCAATAACCACAACATAAAAGCAGAGCAAACAAATCCAATTGCCATTGCTTCTATAGTATCTATTGCTGCTTCATCAACTCGCCAGTTATTTCTGCGTTTACGAAAACCTTCTGTATAATTAAGTAAAAAAACTACAATAAACATTAAGGCGAACGCCATCACAATTAATCTTGGTTTTGCCAGCGAGCCAATCCACCATACTTCCATAGTATATATTAGAGGAATTCCAAATAAAAAGCCTCCACAAATACCCCGAAAAATATCATTTATTTCTCTTTTCCAAGAATTTTGATGATGTTTTTTACTCACACCTGATTTATACCTATTTATGGGATTTTTTTAGCGTTATAAAATATCCCATAAAATACATGACTTCAGCATCTATCTTAAGTATTTAAAAAAAAATAATATTTTTCTTGTGATAGGTACATGAAAAATTACTTTCTAATATGTTATCCCTCTTTTCCTAAAGTAACAAAAGAGGGATGATTTAATCGCTCATTTGAAACCCGTCATCCGTGGATGGACAAACTACTACTCGTGTGTCGTCAGCAAACGCGTATTTAACCAGGCTGATACAACATTATTCAGTCAGCTAAAAGCATGGGCAGAACATCGTCACCCTAATAAATCTTCCTGATGGAGTTGTCAAAAGTATTGGCACACCGTAGGGTCTGATAATTCGGTATTTAAACCCCATAACCAGAAAATTCGCTTACTCAAGCACCGTGAAACTCGCATTGTGAGACACATACAGGTGCAAGGAAGCCGTAGCCCGTTTGATGGTGACTGGGTGTACTGGAGTTCCAGAATGGGTAAACATCCCGAATGGCACTATGGCGATCGCTCTGACACGAACAAACCCCGTTCTTGCAACCGCTCTAGATCTTTTGGATCTCTCAAATGTCATCACAATACCGAGATTCTCAGTGCTTGAACAGCTTCTTGCCAAAATGAGAATTGCTGGGGTTTTGAGAACGTATAGAGAAAACTCTGTGATCACAATTTATATTGACCAGGGATATACAGGTTTTTTGAGAATAAAAGGAAAACTTATGATTTGAATTTGAAATTACTTAGCAGATCCATGTATGGCGATCGCAAATTTTCAGATAAACTTAGGCACATACCTGCCGTTCTAACCTTTTTTAAATTCAAAATGCAAAATACAAAATGCAAAATTAAGAAGAAGATTTATCTTGAATTAATTCTGGGTATCAGCCCCTAATGATTGCAATTTTGAATTGTTTTGACCCCTAATATCTGATCAAGGAGGAATTACAACGTGGATTTCTTGTGAGATTTCTGGATGAGCTTATATAAACTTAAGAATATCGTTCAAAGCGAAAGCATAGATGTCTGTCTTCTGTTCGACATCAATATCAGGTTTGAGCGACCCAGTTTCTCTCCTTGAGACATTCTCCATTCACAGGTGAATTTCTGACAAGTGTTTCCGTCGCAGCGCGCAAGTGCCCGCCACCGCCACACACATTCGCTCAGCATGGGGCGTACACAATGAACAAGTTTGACTCAACTAAACTGCCGACCAAATTTGACAACACCAGCGAAGGCTGGCTAGTGCAGGTATATAGCGGCGATCGCCGCCTGCTCTGCGTACTTGAGTCGTCTCACGCCTGGACTTTTTTGTTGGGCTGTGGGTTCGGTCTCCTACTGACGGTGGGGTGGTTTAACCTCGCCAGTAACAGTCCGTCTACGACTTATGAGCCGTCAACAACTCCCCCCAAAGTGTGGATTGATTAGCTCAGTCATTGCTAGAAGAGTGGTGTCCACGCAACTATTCCAATTTGGCTGATCCCATAACTAACGTCCTCTGTGCAATATCCGTGTATAGAGAAAATTCTGCGATGGGCTACGCCCCGCCGGAGGCGATCGTAATTTGCCTTGACCAGTGATATACGGGCTTTCTGAGAATAAAAGGAAAACTTATGATTTGAATTTGAAATTACTTGGTATGTCCATGTATGGCGATCGCAGATTTAAGGATAGACTTAAGCACATAGAAATTTTGTTCTTAATAAATCTTGGTCTAAGAATTACTCCAAGACAGCGATACCTTCCAGCCTAGTTCAGAGAGCGACCACCTCTGAACACCCTGTCGGCAGGTATTCGCGTAACACCTGTGCTGTGGGGATGAAGCGCTTCATCCTTACTTTTTCAGCTCACTTATCACAATAATCGCTCCTCGCTAAAGGGGGCAAAAGGAGGTATTCGTGGATTTTTTGTCCTTGTTTGTAATGGACTTCGTTAAGCAGTTGCAGTCCCCAACACTCAGCTTTCTGATTGGTGGTATGGTCATTGCCGCCCTTGGTAGCGAACTGCAAATTCCAGAGTCGATTTGTAAGATTATCGTCTTCATGCTGCTCACCAAAATCGGTCTGACCGGTGGTATTGCAATCCGCAATTCCAACCTGACAGAGATGGTGTTACCTGTACTGTTTTCTGTAGCATTAGGCATTCTCATTGTATTCATCGCGCGCTATACGTTAGCCAAACTGCCGAAGGTCAAAACCGTTGATGCGATTGCGACCGGGGGATTGTTTGGTGCTGTGAGTGGCTCTACCATGGCCGCCGCCTTGACACTACTGGAAGAACAAAACATCCAATACGAGGCATGGGCTGGCGCACTCTATCCCTTCATGGATATCCCAGCACTCGTAACAGCGATTGTGATTGCCAACATTTATCTCAAAAAGAAGAAGCATAGTGCAGCAGACGAGTATCTCAGCAAGCAGGAGTATCTCGAAAAGCAGCCCGTTGCAGCAGGGGATTATCCCGATCAGCAAGATTATCCCAGCACCCGGCAAGAGTATCTCAGCAAGCAGCAGTCTGCGGATAATCGGGTCAAGATATGGCCGATCGTGGAGGAAAGCCTCCGGGGGCCTGCCCTATCGGCAATGTTGCTCGGACTTGCTCTTGGACTGTTCACTCGGCCAGAAAGTGTCTATAAAAGCTTCTACGACCCAGCCTTCCGTGGACTGCTTTCGATCTTGATGCTGGTCATGGGTATGGAGGCTTGGTCGAGGATTGGCGAACTGCGGAAGGTGGCCCAGTGGTACGTCGTGTATAGCTTGGTGGCACCTTTGCTGCATGGGTTCATCGCCTTCGGTCTTGGTATGATTGCCCACTACGCAACAGGATTCAGCCTTGGCGGTGTCGTGGTTCTGTCCGTCATTGCCGCCTCCAGTTCAGACATCTCAGGGCCACCCACGTTGCGTGCCGGGATTCCGTCGGCCAATCCCTCCGCCTACATTGGCGCATCCACAGCCATCGGTACACCCGTGGCGATCGGCTTGGCAATACCGCTCTTCCTCGGTCTTGCCCAGGCGATCGGCGGCAGCTAATCCCAGACGGGTCACGGTCTGTCGGCGCTCTCTTGACTAGGCAGACCAAGAAACTCAATATATAAGATCAATATACGTAGGTAAGGAGGTAAGCAACATGGCCAAGCCAGCCAAAAAGCTCGTCATCGTCACAGAAAAGATTCTGCTGAAAAAGATCGCTAATATCATTGATGAATCCGGAGCGACTGGTTATACGGTGGTGGAAACTGGCGGTAAAGGCAGTCGCAACGTGCGCTCGTCGGGACAACCCAACGTTTCCGACACCACGGCGAATATAAAGTTCGAGGTGCTTACCGAAAATCGGGATATGGCTGAGAATATTGCTGATCAGATCGCAATGAAGTTTTTCAACGATTATGCGGGCATTGCTTATATCTGTGACGCGGAGGTACTGTACGCGCACACTTTCTGCGGGCCAGGTGGCTGTTGAATCGAGACGACACAGACCTAAAAAGCCGGGGCATGACCCCGGTTTTTAGCTTGAACTGACAGAAGCCTCTCACTTACCGCGATAGCGGAAGTGATGAGATGAATGGCAGGTGAGTTGACGACAGTTCTCCGACTAATGCCGACAGGCAAGGGAGGAGAACATGGAGGAAACGAACAATCTTAATCTTCTGGTTGTTGCTGATTTTCAATGTATTTCTTCAGTGTTGAAACAGTAACACCACCACAACTTATTACTATATTTAAAATTTAAACTTGATGAAATGCTGGGGGATAAATAACTTTCCCTCGATATTTTGTTTGATATTTTTGTAGTGGTTTGACCATGAAAAATTCATCGGGAACGGGGAAAGGACTTTCAATTCCATAGGTGGTTGATGGGATAAAACCAAAACGAGTGTAGAATTGAGGGTCGCCTAATACTATAACTAAACTTTCTCCTCTGGCTTCAGCTTTTGTTAAGCCTATTTGTATAAGTGCGCTACCAATTCCTTGTTTTTGAAATTGAGGATGGACAGCTATGGGTGCTAAAGCAAGTACCTGTAGTTTTTCTTCGCCTGCTAATTCAATGTAACTAAAAATAATATGCCCAACTACATTATTATCTATTTCTGCTATTAGTGATAGTTCGGGAATGTAAAAGTCGGAGAGGCGAATTGCTGCGATTAATTGGGATTCGTTTTCTCTACCAAAGGCTAAGTTGTTGACTTGGGAAATTGCTAAATAATCTGAGGGAGTTTCAGTGCTTATATTCACGATTTTAAACTTAGTTCTTGGGAATAGCAAAAAACGATCGCCTCATTTACAGAAGCGATCGCCTATTACATTCATCTACAATACTTAAACCAGCAGTGTTTGCAGTAAGAGGTGATTCGTAAAGAAAATCTAAAGAGCTTTTGAGTAATCTGGACTAGATTTTAATCTAGATCAGGTTGAGTAGTTGTAGAAAATATGAGTAGTCTACCTAAGA
>NZ_JACJRF010000081.1 GCF_014697105.1 Anabaena subtropica FACHB-260
ATTGCTGCCAAAATCGCCTCTCACACACTACGCAAATTGCTTCGCCGCCTTTTTGGTATTGATGTTCTCACCTTCCAGTCTCATTCTCTTTAATTCACATTAGACGTAATTTTATAAATCCCCAAATCTTTATGATCTTTGATTGCTTCTTTATTCATTGTTTTACCTCCCCTGCCTCCCCTACTTCCCTTGCCTCCCCTGCTCTCTTCACTATGATCTCACTTTTTCGCGTTGCTACACCCTAAACCCGTGTTTTGAGGGCAAAGCGTCAAAAACCTACACTTGTTAGGGATACCTACTCACAAGAACCATCCTTTGATTCAGCAATGCAATGACTAAGGATTAGTCTTGCCACTACCTATTAAATATAACAACGCCATACGTACAGCCACACCACTGGTAACTTGGGATTGAATCAGGCTAAATTCTGGGTCATCCATCAAATCAGAACTGATTTCAACACCACGGTTCACAGGGCCTGGATGTAACACTTTGACATTCGGCTGACACAGTTGCAACTTGCTGCGGGTAATACCAAACAATTGATGATATTCTCGTAAACTGGGCAGTAAATTGGCAGTCATACGCTCTTTTTGTAAGCGTAATGTCATGACAAAATCAGCATCTTGCAAAGCTGGTTCTAATTGCCAATGGATAAATAATTGACCAGGCGATACTGTTTCTTCCCCAAAGATATACTCAGCAAATAACTTGGGTAAAAGAGTAGGTGGTGCAGCTAGATGGACTTGAGCGCCACTAGCAATTAAACTCCAAATATTTGACCTGGCTACGCGGGAATGAAGAATATCACCAACGATCGCAATCTTTTTCCCTTGTAACAGTTCTAACCGAGGATTAGCTGCATCTATCAAACTACAAATGGTAAATAAATCTAGCAGTCCTTGGGAAGGATGCTCATGTTGACCATCGCCAGCATTGAGGACGCTAACACGTACACCTAGACGATCCATTTCTTGAGCGATCGCATTTGGTACACCTGCTTCTTTATGGCGAATCACCATAATATCAGTACCCATCGCTAAATATGTCTTTGCTGTATCGAGAATTGTCTCTCCCTTAGTCATGGAAGAAGTAGATGCAGCAAAGTTTAGTGTATCTGCACTCAAACGTTTAGCAGCGAGTTCAAAACTACTACGAGTACGGGTAGATGGTTCAAAAAACAAATTTGCCACCACCTGTCCTTGTAAAGCTGGTACTTTCTTCGTCCGTCGTGATAATACCTCTTGAAAACTGGCAGCAGTTTTTAAAACAATATCGTATTCAGCAGCAGTAAAGTCAGCTAAAGAAAGGACGTGATGACGATTCCAAGTAGAAGTAGGCATAAACAGTCATTAGTCATTAGTCATTGGTCATTAGTCCATAGTCAATCGTCCATAGTCAATAGTCACTGTTCTCTTTCTCTACTTTCTTCAGTCCCCAGCCCCTATCAAGTTGGTAAATGAAATACCTTCAAAGCTACAGAAATCATACTCAAAAAAGTTAAAAACCCAATCATGTCTAGCATGGTGGTTAATAATGGGCCACTGACCAAAGCTGGATCTAGTTTCAAGCGTTTCAAAGCCATTGGTAACAAAGTACCAAGTGTAACAGCCACCACTGTATTAGTTGCCATAACTGTTCCAGCAATTAAGGCTACCCATTGTTCTTGTGGTTTAGCCCAAATTAAGGAGAGTGCAAACATCGTTATCGCTAAAACTACCGCCGTCCCTAAACCTGCGAGAATTTCTTTCCGCAGAATTTTTATCGTGTCTTTGGGTGTAACTTCACCTATACCCAAACCCCGAATGGTCACTGTTAAGGCTTGAATGCCGACAGTACCACCTGTATTAGAAAATATCGGCATAATTACGGCTAACACTGGCACAGCAGCAATGATCGATTGAAAAGGGGCGATCGCACTAGCTGCACCAATATAAAGCGCCATAATACCCAACAACCAAGGCAAACGGTTACGAATTGTCAGTAGAGGAGAAGACAACGCCTCTTCATCACCACTCACACCCGCTAACTTTTGAATATCTTCTGTTGCTTCTTCTTCTAAAATATCGACTACATCATCAATAGTAATAATACCGACTAATCTATCTTCCCGATCAACTACAGGGATAGCAATTAAGTCATAGCGCTTCATTATTTGAGCGACTTCTTCTTGGGGTGTATCAGTTCTTACTTTGACGACGCGATCGCTAGCTATATCACGAATTAAAACTTCAGGAAAGGTAAACAACATCTGACGTAAGGAAACAACCCGTACTAGTTTGCGGTTGTCGTCTGTAACGTAAGCATAGTAAATCGTTTCCTTATCCTCATCCTGACGGCGAATCTTGCTAAGGGCTTCGCCTACCGTCAACCCTTCGCGCAACCGTACATATTCTGTCGTCATTACCCGCCCGGCTGTACCTTCGGGATAACCGAGAATAGTGGCTGTTGCTTGTCTTTGTTCTGGACTTAGTTCTTTTAATAACCTCTTGATTACTCCGGCTGGTAATTCATCAAATAATTCGGCTCGTTCATCGGGACTCATCGCTTCCACAAGTTGCACCACTTGAGCATCATGTAAGGAGTTGATTAGTTCTTCCTGAACTTCTATTGGCAAATATTCAAATACATCAATTGCTTGATTTTTGTTGAGGAGACGAAAAGCGATCGCTCGCTGTTTTTCTGGCAATTGCGCAATATACTCTCCTACATCTACAGGTTGTAGTCGATTTAAATCCCATTTGAGCTGGTTCAAATCAGTAACATCAATGAGCGCATTGCGAACATCCTGTGTGAGCATGATCCTACCTCTTATTGTCTCCCCCTCGCTGGAAGACTAGCTCGCCAAACTCAGGGGAGGATTATACTGCCATCTTGTGGACTTTTGTCCATAAAATCTCAAAAATTGAACTCGATATTAAAACAAGGCACAATTAAGTCTTAATACTAACTTGGAATTTGATTTTCCGATAGTTATTCAATGAAATTGTTTAAATGCTGAGGAGTTTTACACAACACTCAGCTATTTATTACCTTGATTTTGGCTAGATTAATGTAAATCTAACTATCGTGACAATTTGTGTCAAGAAGTTCCAAAGATTTACCTGCAAACTTCACAGATTCAAACTATTAATTACTTAAATAGTTAGATTTATGGGCATTGCTGAATTAAGGGATGATTCTTATAGAGTTAAAACGCAAAGCTTGCCCCATAAATACAAGAAGCAAGATGTACATCACACAAAACCATGAAAATTATCCCGCATTTATGCAACGCCGATTTATTGAGTAATAATTCACAAATTAAAAACTATAATTCAGTATTTATATTTAGCCCAGATGCCGCTAATCTTGATTTGGTGAGTAAATATTTTTTCCGACAAATTTTTAAAATAAATTTAGAAGATACTTAAAATTCGTAGTTCGTAATTAAGATGATCAATTACGAATTACGAATTACGAATTACGAACTATAAGTTATTTCCAGCTACAGGAGCAAACTCAGTTTTCACAGTCGCGTATGCCCAATCTAACCAAGGAAGCAAGGCTTCAATATCTGTAGTCTCTACTGTGGCTCCTCCCCAAATCCGTAGTCCGGGGGGTGCAGCACGATAGGGTGCAATATCGTAGGCTACTTGCTGTTTTTCCAAAAGTTTCGCCATTTTTTTGGCAAATTTTGCTTGATCTTCTGCGCTCAGGCTAGCAAAGGCCGCATCGACAATTTTTAAGCAAATTGAAGTACAAGAGCGAGTTTCTGGTTTTTCTGCTAGAAAGTCTGCCCATGAGCTTTGTTCAACCCATTGAGCGATCGCGGCTAGATTAGCTTCACTACGTCCAATCAAACCAGAAAGACTGCCAATACTTTCTGCCCAAATCAACGCATCTAAAGCATCTTCTACACACAACATTGATGGTGTATTGATAGTATCGCCTTTGAAAATGCCTTCAATTAGTTTGCCTTTTTGAGATAGACGGAAAATTTTTGGTATGGGCCAAGTTGGTTGATAGGTTTCGAGTCTTTCCACCGCACGAGGTGACAGGACTACAACACCATGCTGCGCTTCTCCACCCAATACTTTCTGCCAGGAGTAAGTCAGCACATCTATTTTTTCCCAAGGAATATCCATTGCAAACACCGCAGACGTAGCATCGCAGATGGTTAAACCTTGGCGATCGTCTTTGATCCAGTCACCGTTGGGAACTCTCACGCCTGAAGTTGTGCCATTCCACAAAAACACTACATCATGGCTAAAATCAACTTCGTCTAAATTTGGCAACCCACCATAGGGTGC
Source organism: Anabaena subtropica FACHB-260 (assembly GCF_014697105.1). Classification (GTDB taxonomy): domain Bacteria; phylum Cyanobacteriota; class Cyanobacteriia; order Cyanobacteriales; family Nostocaceae; genus Trichormus; species Trichormus subtropicus. The sequence continues at coordinate 4,293 of NZ_JACJRF010000081.1, forward strand.
TTTCAAAAGGCGCACATCGGGTAATTTCAATTCATCTACAACGTCTTTGACCCATTCTTGACCAAAGCTTTCCCAAGCTAAAATGTCTAAGGGTCTTTGTCCCAGTAACGACCATAAGGCCATTTCTACTGCACCAGTATCAGAAGCGGGAACAATACCCAAACGATAATCAGCCGGTAGACCAAGAATTTGTTTGGAACGTTCAATCACTTCTGCTAACTTGGCTTTGCCATCTTCAGACCTATGGGAACGACCCAGACAGGCATTTTGCAGATTAGACACAGACCAGCCAGGGTGTTTAGCACAAGGGCCGGAAGAGAAATGCGGAACATGAGGTTTAGTTGTTGGAAGCGTAAGATGCTCTGACATTATTGCAGGAGAAGACTTTGAATAAGTACTAATGATGTAGATACTACATTAGTCATTAGTCATTAGTCATTAGTCAACAGTCAACAATTACTCTACTTTGTCTAACCTCTAAACCCTTTTAATCATTCCCTTATCAAAAATCCGGTTATTAGTGGCGATCGCACTCACTTCTATCCTATCGGGATAAACTTCATAGGCGGCAAAACTTAAATCACTAGTGGAATGCGCTGTCCATTTTGAACGTCCTACAGGACGATTACCCGCACCAGCACCACAAGTTAAATAGGTTGTCCCATCAATAGCACGAGTGCGTTCATAACTATGTTCGTGTCCATTAATATACAGTTGCACTCCATATTTTTGAAATAATGGCGTGAAGGTTTTAATAAAAGCTTGATTACTTCCGTATACACCTGATGAATAAATCGGATGATGCCCAAATACCAGTTTCCACTGAGCATTACTATTACTTAATTCTTTTTCTAACCAAGCTAGCTGGCTTTGCCAATCGGCATTACTATTTGTATCCAAAGCAAAAAATTGTGCGCGTTGGCGGCGAAATGTATAATACCGCCGTCCGTTCATATTAAAGCCAGGATAGCGGACTTGCGGATCACCATTATCAGTCCGAATATCGTGATTACCTAAACAAGCTTGAAATTTCACTCCTTGTTTAAGTAAATCTTGATAGGGACGCTCAAAAACTGCATTGATTTTCTCAATTTCACCATTGTTATAAATATTATCGCCAGCTAACACTACTAAATCGTAAGGATTTTGCTTGTGATAAAGCGTCATGGCTTTAGCCACAGCATACTGTCCTCTCGCCCCAGTCCCAGTGTCCGCCACAGACACAAAACGTAAAAGTAAATCTTTTTTGGGTGGTGAAGCGATCGCCAAATCAGAACTTTGGTCATTTCGATGAATAAATTTCCAGACAGATAATCCACTGCCAAAAGCGCTGAGGCTAGTTAACAATATAAATTGACGGCGTTTTAGATTCATAAATTCATTAAATCATTGAGCATCTACAATTGTTTTAATCTCTTTAATGTCATGAGTAAAGGAAGCATTAATTATTACATCACTTTAAATACTGTAAACAATAATAAGGAAAAAGACGTAATTAGTATTACGTCTTTTTAAAATTTAAACATATTTAATTCGATATATTATTGATCTGTTTTTTTGGGTTTACCATTATTTAGTGGTTTTTTTCTATTGGGATTGGCGGCATTTAAATTTTTGTTCGATGATTGGTTGGAATTAGGTTGTTGGCTAGCCATAGAGTGCAATCTGGTGATAAGTAATAATTGTATCTACATTCAGCATATTACTGTTTCCAGAAATGAGTTAAAAATTTTACATAGTAAAATAGAGACATATATATGTCTCTATTGCAAAGGAAACCCATTATTTGCAGTTGTTTTCAGAACTTGAAAATTTGTTTTATATAATATTCATACTTTATTTTTTAAATACACGTAGAGAAACACTGTGTTTTTGAGCTATAGGATTCATACTTGATTTCTGAAATAAACGTAGGGTAGCCACTGCGTTGGTGAAGCAGTCCGGTCTTGCGGGTTCCCCCCAGGAGGAACTGCTGAAAGGGTTCCCCGGCTTATTCGCTCTTAGCGTTATCGGAGGGTAGCAAGTGGTGTTGGGCATTGCCCACCCTACAAATACTCAGATTTTTTCAATAATCAAATGAGATTCCTATAGTTTGTATTTATGGTTGTGCCACAGGTTAGTTTGATCACAAGCATAAATTCTAGACGAGTCTGAGGGAAACACTAACTGTTGATTAACTTCTTTACCTAAATACAATAGTATTATTTGGGATTCCGGAAATTAAAAAAAATGCTATGGCAGTTTTTCATTACGTGAATTTCTCAAGATATCTTGTAGAGAGGATTTTAGTCTTCTCTACGAGATAACAGTCCAATACTACAAACCTAGCTTTGAATTGTTTGCTTAAGCAAAAGAAGAGAAATCTAAGTTAGGTGGTATGTCTTGAATACGTCCTGGGCCGATCGCCTGCAATGCCTCTTTTAAGCTAATATCACCAGTATACAAAGCACGTCCCACAATCACGCCTGTCACACCTTGGGCTTCTAAAGCTAACAAACTCAATAAGTCGGTGACAGAACTCACTCCACCAGATGCTATTACTGGGATGTCAATGGCGGCTGCTAGTTCTCGCAATGCTTCTAGATTTGGGCCTGAGAGTGTCCCGTCACGGTGGATATCTGTGTAAATAATGGCGGCTGCACCTAGTTCTTGCATTTGTACGGCTAGTTGAGTTGCTAAAACTTCGGATGTTTCCAACCAACCACGAGTAGCCACTAATCCGTTACGGGCATCAATACCGATAATAATTTGTTCGGGGTATTGTTGACAGAGTTCTTGTACAAGTTGGGGTTGCTCTACGGCGACAGTACCGACAATTGCCCACTGTACACCTAAATTAAACACTTGTTCGACACTAGAGCGATCGCGTAATCCTCCACCAATTTCAATGGGGATAGAAATAGCTTGAGCGATCGCTTCAATTGCTCCCAGATTTACTACTTTACCTGCTTTTGCCCCATCTAAGTCTACTATGTGCAGTCTAGTTGCACCTTGGTCTACCCACTGTTTCGCCACATCAACAGGATTTTCGCTAAAAACTTGTGAGCGATCGTAGTCTCCTTGATAGAGTCGCACACAACGACCCTCAAGTAAATCAATTGCTGGAATTACATCCATTTAAATTCACCCCGTATTCAGTCAAAATCCTGGTTTAACTTTTTGCTTTTAATTGTCTGATAGCTTGCGCGAAACCCACCACAATCAAGATATTAGAAAGCGTCAAAAATACTTCAGCACCGCCGTGTAACCAATCTATATTTGCTAACGCTTCACCATAATGCACTTGGGCATAAATTCCAGCTGGAATAGTAACACCTACAAAAACGAGAGTACCGTAAAATCCATACAGGGATAAACGAGGCATTAGCTGACTGCGGTTGATAAACCACAAGAAACCCAAATAGGGAAATAGGGAAAGGGCAAACAGGGTTTCTTTAGACATTATTCTTTATTTCAATAGCTTCTGATTCGATGTTATTCGTTGCTGTTTGGTCAAACTTTGCAGAACGCCAAATCCAAACTGCCGCAGCCCAAAGGGTAAAATTACCAATTAAAGTCATGGCAGCTTGCAGTGTCACCAACCATTCTAGAGATGCAGGATTATCGAAATAATGCCACGTACAAGCACACATGGCACTAACCAAGGCAGGTAACATTGCTAGAGACAATCCCCACCAACTGCGGTTAGCTGTAAGTTCGCCATAAGTCCAGATTAACCAGATAGCGGCTATCCACTCTATAACGCTAGAAACATGAATAATCCAAGTAGGAATTGATAGAACGTACATAATAATAGTCAATAGTCAATAGTCAATAGTCAGTAGTCGTTAAACTTTGACCAGCACTTCCTTCATCTTCCCATAGGTGAATTCATATTTTTTCCAATATGACTGACATCTGGTCAACTGTTGAGAAAATGTTGATAATCTAAAATCCAACATTCAAAATTTTAATGGAATGCGGGCATTATTATCTGGGTATTACGGTAAAGGAAATGGTGGTGACGAAGCTTTGTTAGCAACGCTTCTGCAAATGTTACCATCTCATGTTACGCCTGTGGTGTTGTCTGGGAATCCAGAGGAAACAAGCGATCGCTATGGTGTAGAATCCCATAATCGGATGGATTTTTTACCTGTATTGCAAGCTTTACGCTCTTGTGATGCTTTTATTTGGGGTGGTGGGAGTTTAATTCAGGATGTTACTAGCACTATTAGTCCATTTTACTATGGGGGACTGATGGGGTTAGCGCAGAAGATGGGTTTAAAAACGGTAGCTTGGGCGCAAGGTATCGGCCCTTTGGTGCGTCCCCAGACTCGCTACTTAGCACGACAAAATTTTTCTGGCTGTACTAAAGTTAGTGTACGCGATCGCGTTAGTGCTGCTTTATTATCTGATTGGCAAATTCCTTATATTCTCGCACCTGATCCGGTTTGGGCGCTACAAGCTAAACCATTCCCCGGACTTGCTGATTTACCCACACCGAGAATTGCTGTCACCTTAAGAAACCATCCCCAATTAACAGCCCCACGTCTAGCTAACTTAACTCAAGCTTTGGTAAATTTACAAGAAGCTACCCAAGCTTTCATTTTATTAATACCATTTCAAAAAAGCGAAGATTTAGCGATTGCGGAAGCCATACAACCGCAGTTAAAAGATGTTAGCCAAATTTTGTGTATAGAAGAGCCGCAAATTTTAAAGGGTGTTTTTCGTAGCGTAGAAATGGCGATCGGTATGAGGTTACACAGTTTAATTATGGCAGCAAGTGAAGGTTGTCGCTGTTTTGCCCTAAGTTATGACCCTAAGATAAATCGTTTGATGGAAGATTTGTCCATACCCGGATGGGATTTAGCAAATATCACTGATGATGCTAATGTAATTACTCAAACTTGGCTAGAATACTACACCAGTAGTAAACCTTTATCATCTGAGCAGATAAAATTTTTAGTAGATGGTGCTTTCATCCATCAGAAATTATTAACGGAAGCATTAAGTGTAACCAAGTAAAAAGACTTAATAAAATAAAAGTTCGTAGTAAGGGCTTTAGCCCTTTAAAATTTGGTAAGAGAGCGATAAATCGCTTACCACAAAGAAAACTTGATTTATATTTATTGTTATGACCAATGAAGTCACCGAAAAGCTCAAACAAGCCTCAAAAAACTTGGTAATGATGAGTGAGTCAGAATATCCCTACGAAGTTGTTTTGTGGTCTAATCAAGCTCAAGAACCTTTAACAAATCAAAAGCTTCTCCAGTTAACAGGACATTCCCCAGAAACATTAATTGAAACAGTAGAAATAGATTATTTTTTTCGTAACTGTGCTGAAGAAAAAGAATGGCACGATGAAGTACAAAAACAAGATGTGGAGAGGTTTAAATCACTCCTCCGAACCCTCAAAGATAATCTGCATGACATTCAGGTTTATCGCATAGGTACGATTAATATAGATGTCTATATTATTGGTAAAACTCCATCGGGGGATTTAGCAGGAATTTCTACAAAAATTGTAGAAACTTAACCAATACTGTTCGGTTAATACCAGTTTAATATGAAGGTGCATATAATAGAGGAAACAAACTCGATAAATTAAAATAACCATGAGCCGCACTTTTAAGATTGAAATCGCAGAGAGCGAAGAAGAAC
>NZ_JACJRF010000082.1 GCF_014697105.1 Anabaena subtropica FACHB-260
GTTATGTTCATTGGTTTGAGGAGATAATGTTATGTTGACTATTTTAGGACTTTTGGAGTTAGTCTAACTAAGAATGTAAAGTTTTGTATCAGCTTTCAACATTTCTGGGACAAATGGTATCCCCTCAGCAGCTACTAGACTTTGCTGATACCCATCAGGTGTTAATATTTGAAGACGCAGCCCAAGCCCACTTAGCCTACAGAGAAGGATATAAAGCTGGTTCTGTGGGAACAGCCGCCGCTTTTAGTTTTTATCCCAGCAAGAATTTAGGTGCTTTGGGTGATGGAGGGATATTACTAACTAAAGATGCAGATATAGCCAGTAAAGTTGCCCGTATACGGAATTATGGTTCATCCCAGAAGTACGTACATATAGAAATGGGGACAAATAGCCGTTTAGATACATTACAAGCAGCAGTATTGCTAGAAAAATTACCTCATTTGCCTCAATGGAATAGCGATCGCCTCAGTGTTGCCCAAACTTATGATCTAGAATTAGCACCATTAGCATCAGTTGGTATTACTCCTATACAAAACCAAAGTAATACAGGTCATGTTTATCATCTCTACGTGATTAAGATTGACGATTCATGTCCTGTAGAACGACAGCATATCCAAGAACAACTGACAGCAGCAGGGATTCAAACTGGCATTCACTACCCCATTCCTTGTCATTTACAGCCAGCATTTACCAATCTAGGCTATAAACCCGGAGATTTTCCCCAATCCGAAAAACTAGCAAAACAAATATTATCTTTACCCATGTACCCTGGTTTAAGCCAAAGTCAAATTAGAGAAGTTGTCGCAGCTATTGCCAAGATAGTGGGAGATTTTACCGAAAAACCAGCATCCACTACTAAGGAAACTACAGTAGGATAAGTTTAGTGCTGAATTCCCATGAAAATTTTCATTAGGAGTCAGGATTAAATTAATTGATCGATTTGCATTCATATTTTGATGCTTTCAAACCCTTAAATTTGAATTGCTTAAGGTTATGGCATTTCAGCAACAAATTAGAACCCGAAATATAGACCAACTACTGGGTATAAGCATTTTAGGTCTTTTAGCACTGCTATATACCCCCATTTTGCTGCATTGGTTAGATGGTTGGCTGAACAAAAGCATTAGCATAGAACACGAATATTTCAGTCATGGTATTATTGGTATCCCATTTGCAGCCTATCTCAGTTGGGGAAACCGCAAAAAGTGGCAACGTCTACCAAACAAAACCCATCCCTTAGGAGCAACTTTACTTGTGATTGGGGGAGTTTTTTACTTAACTGGTGTTACCGAATGGGTTAATATATCGTTGCCCACAATCTTGGCAGGATTATGCTTGTGGTTCAAGGGTTTTCCTGGGTTAAAGTTACAAGGCTTCCCTTTACTATTACTATTTTTAGCTACTCCAACAGCAATACCTTACCTGATAGCTCCTTATACTTTCCCTTTGCAAAGCTTCATTGCAGGTACAGCAGGTTTCATTCTGAATCAGTTTGGCATGAACGCAGTTGTCGATGGTATCAATATCTACGTAGCTGGCAGAATTGTCGAAGTTGCTCCCTATTGTGCAGGCTTGAAAATGTTGTTTACAACAATCTACGTTTGTTTGATGCTGCTGTATTGGACAGATGCTTTGTCTTCACGCCGTGCAACTCTTTGGTTTTTATCAACTGCTGTGGTCATTAGTGTAATTGCTAACATCATTCGTAACACTATACTCAGCTTTTTTCATGGCACAGGTCAAGAAACAGCCTTTAAATGGCTACATGACAGTTGGGGAGGCGACCTCTATTCTGCTTTGATGCTACTGTCTTTAATACCAATTTTGAATTGGATGAATGATTATTTTTCTGAATCTCTAGACACTCAAACAGAAATAGAGAGTTAACAAATTCCATTTGTGAATAAATATTTATGAAAAATCTGAGCGTTAGACTTTAATGCTCAGATTTTTATCTGTCCCGTTCTGGGTATTCGGAAGAAAAAATTTATCAAGATTTCATATACATGAACACAGTGAATAAACTTGCTGTGCAGATTCTAGTGTATAAACTTAGATAGACTGTCGATTTTACTGAACCTACAGTGTCATTTTTTCCAGTAAAATTTTGCGTAAATATAGCAATTTTTACTAATGATTCCCTTATCTAAGCTTCTCAAACAAAAGCATTTGACTACTTTAGTAGTGCTTTTGTTGTTCCTACTACTATTGACCGTGGGAGCAATCCCCGGATATCTAAGCGGACGCTGGCAATGGAAACAACCACCGCCTCTTGCTAACCTCAATTCCTTGAGGGAAATACGTAATCAAGGGTTAAAGTTACCAGGCTGGCAGACGACTGATCAAGCAGAACAAACCATTGGTCAAAATAAATGGTCTTTGCAGGTTGTTAAGCAAGAAGGTTCCAAAAATCTGGCAATATTGCTGTTACTGCCGCAAAATAGCTCGAAAAACCAACCAGAAGTAGAGTGGACAGATGTTAGTGGTTGGGGAAAATTGCGCTGGGGAAAATGGGACATAGCACAATCGCGTTCAGCCCAATTTACCGTTACACAACCTGCCAATTCCCAGGGGAATGACAAAATTCAGGTAGACGCTACGTTCTTTCGGGCCTCTACTAATCAGGAAACCTTTGCGGTCTTGCAATGGTACGCATTACCAAATGCTGGATATCCCTCTCCTGTTCGCTGGTTCCTGGCAGATCAATTAGCTCAATTGCAAAAAAATCGCGCTCCGTGGGTAGCTGTGAGCATTCTCATTCCCATAGAGCCTTTGGGTCAAGTGGAAACTACTTGGCCATTAGCCCAGTCTATTGGTGAAACAGTACAATCCACATTAATGGCAGGGCCTTTAAAGATTAGTTCGTGATGGCAATGACTCCTGGCGGTATATTCTAAATTCAGTCATGTTAAGAGATTTTAGTGGTTATATGCGTGCATTTAGCGCCCTATCCCTGGCAAGTTTGCAAGTAAGTGTTTTATTCGCTACAAGTTTTCAACCTGTGATTGCTCAAACTTTACCCTCGTCTGAGCAATTATTTCCTACACCCCCACCAGAGAGTGAAACTGTACCCCAAAATACAAATAACCAAACTTCTCCCCAGTTCACTCGTTACTTACTAGGACCAGGTGATGTCATCAATGTGACGTTCCCTCGTCCTCCTGGACCTTACCGCCTGGGGCCAGGAGATGCTATCAGCGTTTCTGTTCAACGCTTTCCAGATTTAAGTTTTCAAGCCGGAATTAACCCGGAAGGTAACATTATAGTTCCACTATTGGAGACAGTTTCGCTACAAGGTTTAACTTTGCTAGAAGCACAAGCAAAAATTCGCTCATTACTGAATCGTTTTGTCATTGATCCTGTAGTTGTTTTATCTTTGTCTTCACAGCGTCCAGATGCTAGTTTTCAAGCCCCAGTGAATACAGAAGGCAACATTGTCATTCCACAAGTGGGAACATTATCTGTACAAGGCTTGAGTTTGGAAGAAGCACAAGAAAAAATTCGCTTAAGTATGAGCAAAATTTTGATTGATCCGCTTTTGGTTGTTACTCTAGCCAGCCCAAGACCAGTACAAGTAAGTATTAGTGGTGAAGTTTTTAGGCCAGGTATTTATAACCTGAATGCAGCATTACCAAGGGTTGGAGATGCTTTGTTGGTGGCTGGCGGTTCTACTATGACCGCAGATTTACGCCAAGTGCAAGTACGTCGGAGGTTAGTGGATGGTTCAGCAATTTCGCAAACGATTGACTTGTATGCTACGTTGCAAAATGATGGCTCAATACCTAGCTTGAGATTGCAAGATGGTGACTCACTAGTTATTCCTCGCCGTGAAATCGGTACAGAGGACGGTTATGACCGTAATTTAGTAGCGCGTTCAACCTTGGCTACACCACAAATTAGAGTCCGGGTTTTGAATTACGCTGCGGGAGGTCTTGTAACGCAAGCTTTGCCTAATGGTAGTACTTTTATAGATGCCTTAGGGGGAATTAATCTTGATACTGCTAACGTTAGAAATATTGCCTTAGTCCGCTTTGACCCTGAACGTGGTAGAGCAGTTACGCAAAGGCTGGATGGGAAAAAAGCCTTAGAAGGTGACGCGTCTCAAAATGTGCCACTGCAAGATAATGATGTTATTGTAGTTGGACGAAACTTGGTTGGGAGGATTACAAATTTTCTCAGTACTATTACTCAACCATTCTTCAATGTTCGCTCATTCCTCAACTTTTTTGACAACTTCGGCAGGTAGGGTGGGGACTGGCAATTAAAAAATGTTCCATCCCTACGGAACTTTACGCAAACGCTGATTAAGTAGAGCAAATAGGAGGATAAAGAGAAAAATCTCAACAATGGCATTATTTAATCTAAAAAATTTCCCAAAGACAGTTTTGATTGCCATTGCATTCATAATTGATCCCAAAAAATAAAGAATTAAGGAATTCAGGTGACGAATGGATCATAAATGATGAATAATAGCTAGTAAACATCACACTATATTTCCGTTGACCGCATAAATTTTCATTAATTCTATATGCCTCTTTGATGACCGGAGAACAAGAGGATAAAAGCCCCAAAGTATATTTATGGGGACATGAATTTTAAATTGTGTTGGCGCAAGCCGTGCCGTAGGGTATTTTGAATTCGGAGTGAAGCGACGTGACCCCACCAATTGTTAAGAGCTATATTATTGCTTTTGAAAAATATAAATGGATTGGATTAGCCAGCTTTGCTTTAGTCTTAGCGGGGTCAACAGTTGTGGCTATCCAACCAGAACCACCACCCACCTATACAGCAACTGGCTCACTGACTTACTCTCGACCCCCAGTATCATTTTCTGCTACAGGTAGCGAAATTCAGCAACAAGGTCAGGAATTAAACGAGCGAATTCTGCTATCAGATCAGGTGATCGACGGTATATCGGCAAAAATGAATATTCCAGCCAGAACTATTGGCGCTAATGTGGCAATTACACCACCAAGAAGAAGCCCACGTACTGGAGAATTAGAATCTAATGTTATTGCTCTGGCGTATAAAGATAGCGATCCCAAGCGGGCGCAAGAAGTATTGCTGGAACTGATGCAATCAATGGTTAAGCTCAGTAGTGATATTAATACTGGGCGATTAAACGCAATTATTGAAAAAATTAATGAACGCATACCACAGGCTAGGTCTGAACTACAAGCAGCCGAGAAAAGGCTAGAACAGTACGATCGCCGGGAGCGACCAGCTATATTAGCCGCAGAAAATGGTAGTTTACTGGGCGCTGTTACAAGTAGTCAAAATCAGCAACGGGTAATCCGCCAAACTATTACCGGGATAGAGGCTCAAATTCTCAGTTTGCAAGATAAATTGGGTTTAGATGTAGGTCAATCTTATGTTTCCTCAGCTTTGAGTGCAGATCCCATAATTGCAGGTTTGCGATCGCAAATTTATCAAACAGAATCACAAATAGCTTTACTCCGTAAAGATTTACGTCCAGAACACCCAAACATGATTCAGTTGCAACGTCAAAAACAAGCAACTGAAGAATTACTCCAGCAAAGAGCATCTGAAGTCGTCGGTGGTGGCGGGACAGCAGCTCCCTTAGCCGGAAATATCACTGGTATCCGCACCCAAAGCAGTCTAGATCCAGCAAGACAACAGTTAGCAAACCAGATGGTGGCTTTGCAAACTCAAAAAGAAACACTGCAACAACAATTATTGCAGCAAATACGAGACGAACAGAGATTACGGCAGGAATATTCCCAAATACCAAACAAACAATTAGAGCGATCGCGCCTAGAACAGGAAGTCGGACTGAAGAAATCAGTTTATGATCAAATGCAGGTCAAGCTAACAGATGCTCAAACTGCCGAGGCAGAGACTGTTAGTAGCTTTAGCATTTCTCAAGTCCCCGTAGTGGCAGTTGATGCCAAAAAACCAAAAAGCGTCCCCTTAACCTTGGGTGTGGGTGGTTTCTTAGGATTGTTAGTTGGTGGTGGGGTAATCTTCTTGTTGGGTTCCTTAGAAGGTACACTCCGAACCAGAGAGGCGATCAAAGACAGCCTCAAACAACGAGAAGTGGCATTACTGGGAGAAATACCTTTATTACCAGTGGACGATTTACCCCTAGATGCCTTACCTGTGATTCTTTCTCCAGATTCTGTATATTTAGAGTTTTATGAGAAATTACGCAGTAACTTACGGCGCATGGGGGGGAGAAATTTAAAGGTTCTTTTGGTGACTAGTACCAGTAGCCAGGAAGGTAAAACAACCAGTGCTTATAACCTGGGTGTAGCCTCCGCCCGTGCTGGCAAAAGAACCTTAATTATCGAAACAGATTTGCGATCGCCTTCACGCTCTTCATCCCTGAGAGTTTCTCCCGACGAGGATGCCACTCTTGAACCACTGCGTTATTATGGCAGCTTAAGTGAATGTATCCGCTTAGTGCCTGAAGTCGAAAATTTATACATCATCCCTAGCCCTGGGCCTGTGCGTCAATCTGCTGCCATATTGGAGTCAAGTGAGATGAGGCGGCTCATGGAAGATGTGAGAGAGCGCTATGATTTGGTTATTTTAGATACAAGCCCATTAAGTATATCCAATGATCCTTTGCTAATTCAACCCTATAGCGATGGCATAGTGCTTGTATCACGAGTCAACTATACACAAGACAGTATGCTGGCTGAAGCTATCGATCAGCTAGTGGAAGCAGAACTAGGGTTAGTAGGAGTCATAATCAACGGGGCTGACATCACTGTTTCGTTACCACCCTCTGCCGAATACTTGTCAGATTACACATCTGGAGAAGAAAGAGAAATCAGGGAAGAATCAGAAGGAATTTCTGTTGGTGTCAGTCACAACTGATGGGTGAACAATAAAAAACTCTGAATGTGATATTGTACCTGACACCTACAAACTCATAGACTATGAGTATAAACTATTGATTCTTGTGAATTAATGATGAGTTTCTGGTTAAGTTTGTGTGGTGCAGTAGTAATTTTATCCTACCTGTTGGGTTCTTTCCCCACAGGATATATTGCTGTCAAACAACTCAAAGGTATTGATATCCGTGCAGTAGGTTCAGGTTCCACCGGAGCAACCAATGTTCTGAGAACCTTGGGTAAAGGGCCAGGAGCATTTGTTTTAGGAATTGATTGCTTAAAGGGAGTATTAGCGATCGCTCTAGTTTACTACTTGTTCAACTTCGCTGCCAGTCAAAACCTGATTCCCACAACGGTAGATGTAAAACTGTGGCAACCTTGGTTAGTCACCTTAACAGGTATAGCCGCCATCTTAGGGCATAGTAAATCGATTTTTTTGGGCTTTACAGGTGGTAAATCTGTCGCTACCAGCTTAGGGATTTTGTTAGCCATGAATTGGCAAGTGGGTTTAGCAACATTAGGTGTGTTTGCCGTTGTTGTAGCAATATCGCGGATTGTATCACTTAGTTCCATCATGGGAGCGATCGCGGTTCCTATTGTCATGGTAGTTTTGCATCAACCCTTACCCTACATTCTGTTTGGTATTGCTGGCGGGTTATATGTAATTTTGCGTCACCGTAGTAATATTGAGCGTTTACTTGCAGGTACAGAACCCAAAATTGGACAGAAAATCACAACAGAACCAGAACAAAGCGCTTAAAAATTTCTCTTCCCCACTCCTCACATCATGAAGTTACCAGAATTAGATACTGAAACTATAGATCGCATCATTGAAATGGCTTGGGAAGATAGAACTCCCTTTGAGGCAATTGAAACTCAATTTGGCCTGTTAGAGAAACAGGTAATTGCTCTCATGAAACGCGAAATGAAAGAATCAAGCTTTCGGATGTGGCGAGAACGAGTTAACAAACGCCAAACCAAGCATTTAGGGAAACGAGATTTTATTGCAGGTAGGTTTAAGTCACATAATCAAAAAACATAAGTTTAAAAATGACCATTGGAGTTTGGATATTAGGCGACCAACTTTGGGAACAACAAGCAGCATTACAAAGTTGTTCTCAAAAGGAAAATTTACCTGTAATTTTTATCGAATCATTACAACATATTCAAATTCGCCCTTATCATCAGCAAAAGCTGGTTTTAGTGTGGTCAGCAATGCGGCATTTTACTGAAGAACTGCACCAAAAAAAATATTCTATTACTTATACAATAGCTGATGATTTTGCTCAACCACTACAAGAATGGGTCAAAGCAAATCAAATAACTGAATTACGGGTGATGACTCCTAGCGATCGCCCCTTTATACAGCTAATTCAAAATTTAGAATTATCTTGTAAAATTAGTTTAATTCCTAATAATCATTTTTTGTGGAATACAGAAGAATTTAATCACTGGGCTAAACATCGTAAGCGTCTATTAATGGAAGACTTTTACCGAGAAGGTAGGCGGCGTTTCCAAATATTAATGGAGCAAGATAAACCAGTAGGGGGAAAATGGAATTTAGATAGAGAAAATCGTCAACCACCAAAAAGCAAGTTACATACACCCCCTACACAATGGTTTGAGCCAGATAAAATTACACAAGATGTCATTGCCAAAGTTCAGTCTATCCCGATTCCCACCTACGGAGAAATAGAACCCTTCCTTTGGGGGGTGAATCGCAGTCAAGCACTACAGGTTTTAGATTGGTTTATTCAACATCGTCTATCTGATTTCGGCCCTTACCAAGATGCAATGGTAACAGGAGAAGAAACCCTATGGCACGCCATGATTTCTCCTTACCTAAATATTGGTTTACTCCAACCTTTAGAAGTAATTCAAGCAGCAGAGCAAGCTTATCAACAACACCAATTACCTTTAAATAGTGTAGAAGGTTTTATCCGTCAAGTGCTAGGTTGGCGGGAATATATGCGTGGTGTTTATCATTATGTAGATGTAGACTATCCACATAAAAATTGGTTTAACCATACAAAACCTTTACCAGAATTTTTCTGGACAGGTAAAACAAAAATGAATTGTTTGCACCAAATTCTTACCCAAGTCCAACGCACAGGATATGCTCATCATATCCAAAGGTTAATGGTGTTGAGTAATTTTGCTCTGATTGCTGGAATATCACCCCAAGAAGTAGAGAGTTGGTTCCATGCTGCTTTTATTGATGCTTATGATTGGGTGATGCAGACAAATGTAATTGGCATGGGTTTATTTGCTGATGGGGGAATGTTAGCATCAAAGCCATATAGTGCATCTGCTAATTATATAAATAAGATGAGTGACTATTGTAAAAATTGTGCGTATTCTCATAAAGAACGTATTGGAGAAAATGCTTGTCCGTTTAACTTTTTCTATTGGAATTTTCTAGATAAACAACGCAATAAGCTACAAACTCAAGGACGGATGAGCTTTATTTTAAATAATTTAAATAAAATGTCTGCGGAAGAATTACAGTCTATCCGCGAACAAGCACAAAAATGGTGGACTGATATCATGCCGACTTGAGAATTGGCAATTTAAAAAAATCAGCAGTGTTACTTTATGATTCTAAACAACTCTAAGCAGCCATTAGTATTTATTTAATTCTAATAAAATTGGATTATATACTATGTTTAACCCATATATTTACTCATCATAATAACTTTACTAAGTTATCAGTCTTTTTTTTAGCTTGTAATGTTCACGCTAAAGCAATATACACAGAAATGTTGAAAGCTGATACAAAACTTTACATTCTTAGTTAGACTAACTCCAAAAGTCCTAAAATAGTCAACATAACATTATCTCCTCAAACCAATGAACATAAC
>NZ_JACJRF010000083.1 GCF_014697105.1 Anabaena subtropica FACHB-260
TTAGATTGTTAGTTTATTATCTTAAACATCGTTGTATTCCAATGCCGAGGCTTTGCCCCCCTGAGAATATGGCGATCGCATAATTCATATTGTGATTCAGCAACGCCGGGGTTAGAGTGGTATACTTCATTCACCTAAAAAATGCTGTAAATTTAGTGGTTAAACAAGTTTATGGTTGCCAAGATCCAAGAATTAGATGCCCAGCATTGGGTAAAGACTCGCTCTTCCCTTGACCCTAATCAATCTACATTCCTCACATGGACAGGTAAAATCTACGCCTTGATTCCAGGGGAAAAAAGAAAACTGCTATTTAAAATGGTCGGAGTCAGCGTCAGCCGATGTCTTCCTACAGATGATGGTGGCTGGGATTTTACATCTAGGGAACTAACATATTACTTAAACCCAGAAAATGACGAGATTTTAAGTAAATGGGAAAATCCTTGGACGGGTGAAACAGTAGCAGTTCTTCACGTTGCTAATAATCCCGTACAAGGACATTTTAAAGGCAAATTCCCAGCTCAAGTAGAAGGAGACACGACAACTTTTGTCTTTGATATTTTTCCCACATATCCCAATCCCCTAGCAGAAGATGCAAAATTTGCCGAATATAGTCCCTATCCAATTTATCAAGCAGCAGAATTATTTAAAATCACAGTCCCAACCGCAGACTTATTCAACGCAGAACTTCCTGAAGTGTCTCAATTAAGACTCAGTTGGGATAGAATTGGACAATGGTTGCCTTGGATGAAAATGGGCGATCGCACTGGTAATCTCATCTATAGTGCTTTTGGCAGTAAAGTTAACGGTGTCACAGAATTACCCGAATTACTGCAAAATGAAATTAATACTCGCATTCCCTTATATAAACAAGCCCCAAAAGCCTTTTCCGATGGCGAAGATATGACATCTTGGCTATACTTCCAAAAGCATTTTCATTCTTACCTAGCTGGTGAAATCTTTCCCCTTCCCGCAGCCGAAGAAGTTTGAAACCTGATACCTGTGAGTGTCGCTCAAGTAACCTTCTTCAAGTTTAATTAAGTAATCAAGTAGGCTAAACCAATGATTATGAAATATCTTGAAGGGAAAGTGGCATTAGTCACAGGTGCTACAAGGGGTCTAGGTAAAGGAATTGCTGTTGGACTAGGTGAAGCTGGTGCAATCGTCTACATTACCGGACGGAGACTCAATAGTAACTCCAGTGATGATGTCTCAGGTAGTCTTAATGACACGAAAGCAGCCGTTGAGGACGCAGGCGGGGTTTGTATTCCTGTACAAGTAGACCATAGCAATGATGAGCAGGTGCGTTTACTCTTTGAACGTATCCAAAATGAGCAAAATGGACAGCTTGACTTGTTGGTCAATAATGCTTACTCAGGAGTCCAAGCATTAACAAATTCTCAGGGAAAACCCTTTTGGAATTGCGATCTGAGTCTTTGGGATGCTTGTAACAATGTTGGTTTGCGTAGCCATTATATTGCAAGTGTTTATGCTGCTCAAATGATGGCTAAACGTAAGCAAGGACTGATTTGTACAATTTCCTCTTGGGGGGGGATGTCTTATCTATTTGGTGCGGCTTATGGTGCAGGTAAAGCCGGATGCGATCGCCTAGCTGCTGATATGTCTGTGGAGTTACAGCCTTATAATGTCACATCTGTATCTATCTGGCCGGGTATCGTTGGGACTGAACTATTTTCCCGTCTCGCTTCACAAATGGCAGAGGAAAATATCACTGATGGAAAAACTTCCGCGATCGCCGGGCGTTATAATTGGGAAACTCCCTTACTTACAGGAAGGGTTATAGCTAAACTGGCTTCTGAGCCAAACGTGATTCATCGTACAGGACGTGTACAAATCGTTGCGGAATTAGCTAAACAATACGGTCTTGTAGATCAGGATGGTAATTTACCAGTGTCGCTACGCTCTCTACGTTTTCTCATACCAATGGCTTTACCCGGATTGAGAGAGTATTCATGGCTCATACCTGATCTGAAAGTACCTTGGTCACTACTATTACTAAGTTTACTTAAATCACCCAAGATTTAATACTTTACCAGCAATTGTTGTAGATTTAGGGTCATTGTGCTGCATTGCGACTAGTAGATGAGAACTTCTGACAATACAAAATGCCATAATTCTACTTACTCAGAGCCAATACATTATCAGCAACTAACCAGAGGTTGGCTACAGCATATTTAACGACAATTGAAGTTTGATTAGCATTACATGAACTTTTCACATTGATAGTTCTAGTATGATCTTTAATCAACTTAGCTTGATATGTGTACAAAGAATTAGCTCCTTGTTCAAAACTTAGCTCTCCCAACATTGTATTGTTATCTAAACTTTGCTCTATAATCTTGCCTGAAACTTTATATTTAAACCAGTTCCATCCATGATTTAACATTATATCTCTCTCCAAAACTTGAATAGCAGGCGGTAAAATTCCCCAACCTCTATAAACTTTTCTCAAATTTTGAATATCTCCACTGCGCTTTAATATTGAAAGAAAAGAATCCTGATCTAAAAGTCCATAATATCTACCTTCTGGTAAATCTATAGCGGTGGGTGCGAAGCGATGTCCACCAATGTGTGTTGATTGCCAAATTCGCACATTTTCCAACTTTAAATCAGAGATAGTAGCTTGAGCATGGAAATAAAAAGAATTACCATATCTAGCACAACACTTATCATAGCTGCCGTGGGTACAAACTAAAATATCTCTAGTTATATCCGTTTCTATTTTAAAATCTGGTCGTTTACCCCATAGCCATTTTTTCACTACAGCAGCTACTTCTCCAATAT
This sequence comes from Anabaena subtropica FACHB-260, assembly GCF_014697105.1. Lineage (GTDB taxonomy): Bacteria > Cyanobacteriota > Cyanobacteriia > Cyanobacteriales > Nostocaceae > Trichormus > Trichormus subtropicus. The sequence goes on from NZ_JACJRF010000083.1 coordinate 2,803, forward strand.
GTGAAAGTTTAAACTCGTGTTTAACGTATCCACCACTTAAACCTTCTTGTTTTTGATAAATTAAAAGCGTTGTAGACTCTGCTTTATAGGTAAAATCATTAGCAATTAAAAGAAATCTGATCGGTAATTTAGCTTTATATACTTCTTCCACCAAAAGCTGTAAATTATTCGGAACCCACTTAGAACTAAAAGCGTTTGCTAACCAGGGTTGAGGACACTCAACAAGAACATAGGTTTGGTAATCAGTAGCGCTACCAATAATATCTTCCCCTACTTGTCGTGTATGATCCGAACAAAAAAAGTTACTCATTGGTCTATATTAATTGACTTTTCTCATGGATAAAGTGACAAAAATATGATTGCGTTCCGGGCTACAAGTTTCCCATCTCACAAACTTAAAAGCAATTATTTCTATTTACTGGCTAACTCCAGGTAGCCACTTTATAACATTATTTTCTGTCAGCGTCCTCCCTATTAAGAATAATTCTATATAAAATATCAATAATTTTTTGGTCATATCCGGTCAAATAGTCTGAATGTTGAGCTTGTCTGTACTTTGAGTTAGCATTCATGGACTAAAATTTCGATTAAATTGTCATATTCAGCAGCAAAAACATCAGTATTTTTAACTAAGAAAGCAATTTTGTTACATTTAAGAAAAAGATGTAATTAATGATAAAAAAAATATAAAAATTAAACATTTTTCTTATCAGTGAATTCCCAGAATATTTTAGGTACTTACTGATACCATCAATATTTTTATGTTTACTCTTATCATCTAGACATAATCCGTTGATGACAAAATCATCTTTCGACTTTTCTCTCCAAGGACTAAATCGAGCATAAACAAAAATCGCTATTATTGCAAATTTTTGTCAATATAAAAATAAAAATATAAATAAGCTCATAGTCGGAGAAGGCACATTATTAACCATCCCATATTTAGCAACCTAAAATTTAATTAAAAATCTATTATTTAAATTTGGTTTGCCTATGATTTAACAGCGTGAATTACAGGCAACATATCCAAAAACTGCACTTTTTATAAAGTTTAGACTTAATCATCTAGGGATTAAGTTTACGCTTATTTTTTGAAATGTGAGCGTTGAGGAGCAATTACTTAGATACTTACCTATATTGAATCTAACCTAAAGTAAGAATAAATGCAAGTTTTTATTATTATTGACGATGAATTCTGGATTTCTGAATGGCTAAACAGTTGACTACACAAGTTTCATAGCTATTTATATCTCAATAAGCCTGTGTTTTAGCTTAACTAAAAGAGTAAGCTAATCTATAATTATTATCAATAGATGGAATAATTTACATATAGGTCAAACTTATAGAAAAGCAAAAATTTCCTGGTGGTATTTTAGACTTAACCTGGTACTGGTTTCTAATGGAAAGACAATGACATTAACCTTAGCGCTTGATTTTGGCGGAACGAAGTTAGCAGCAGCATTGGTAAATTCCGGTTCTAGGGAATGGTTGCGCTATGAACGGTGCTTTTCTCCAATTGATGGTGATGCTAAGACAGACTTGGAAATCATGCGATCGCTCATTCATTCCCTACTCCAAGGTACATCTCCTTCCGCCATTGGTGTTAGCTTCGGCGGCCCTGTAGACGCAAGCACTGGAACTGTCAGACTATCTCATCATGTCTCTGGCTGGGAAAATATTCCTCTGAAAGACTTACTGGAAAAAGAATTTGGCGTGCCTACCAGTGTAGATAACGATGCCAACGTTGCAGCTTTAGGTGAATACCACTTTGGTGCAGGTCAGGGATACAATAGCTTATTTTACATTACCATCAGTACTGGGGTGGGTGGTGGTTGGATACTCAACGGTCAATCTTGGCGGGGTGCAGGTGGGATGGCTGGTGAGATTGGACACATAGTTGTAGATCCCACTGGGCCTATATGTTTGTGTAGTAAGCGAGGGTGTGTGGAACGTTTCACATCAGGCCCTTACATGGCGCAAAATGCCAAGGAAATTTTACAAAGCCAGCAAGAATATCGAGGCGGTGAGGTACTCAGAAAATTAGTAGGAAATAATTTAAACTCCCTCACAGGTCAGATAATCAGTGAAGCAGCGAAACAAGGTGATAATCTAGCTGAAGAAGTTTTGCAAAAATCTGCTTGGGCTTTGGGTGTAGGTATCGGTAACGTAGCTAATCTAATTAACCCCCAGCGTTTTATTTTAGGTGGTAGCGTTACCAAAGCTGGTGAAACATGGTGGAATACATTACAAAATACGGCAAAAAAAACAGCATTACCAGAAGTATTATTTGAAATCGTCCCCGCCACATTAGGAGACGACGCACCATTATGGGGTGCTGTAGCTTTAGCCGAAAATCTCTGAGAAACTATGCGAGAAAACATCAAATCTTACAAAACAGAAGATTTACTTTCACTCACCTGAGTAAACGACTCAAATTCACTATTAGGTGTCCATTGAATCGCCCCATCTTGGGCTGTGACAAACACTTTAGTTGCTGTCTTACTAAGTTCAGCTAAGATTTTACTATCAACACTACCAGAAGAAGCGATCGCCATCTGTGGTTTTAGCATCATTACCAAATCTTTCAAAGACTCAGCATTACACCACAACACCTGAGGACTAGGCCAACCCCCAGCTTTCATAATTCTTTCCACTTCTTTAGGTTCTACATCCCCAACCAATAACCAACTTTGTCCTAAAACTTGCAACTGCATCATCGGTTGTTCGTTGATTAATTGCGCTACTGTAGAACCAAGATTGATGGTTTGCCCAACAGGTAAAAGTTGATAAATTCCCTGTTGTTGTTGCAATAGTTGAGGAATTGCTTGATCTGTCAGCGAATTTTTTTTATTGGTAGCGTAGGCGTAAAAATTTTTAATTTGCAGACGTTGTAGAATTTCTAACCAAGCATCATTATTATTACGTTGAAAATCAGTAGCGATCGCCCAATCAATTCGGTTCACACCTTGCTGCTGTAAAAATGGTAAAATTGTATAGCGCCCTGTACCTTCATCACCACTATTAATTAGAGTCACCGTACCTCTATCTTGGACAATCACAACAGGTTCAGCCCCAGCTTCCAATACCGTTATCCGCGATAATGTACTTGCAGAATGCCAAGCTGGAAATAGCACCAAGCTAAAAGTAATTAAACCTGCAAACCACCAGCGTTTTTGCCACCAATTGACTAACCAAACTAGCAAAATCAGTCCATAGATTGCTAATAACTGCCAAGTTGAGATACTCCCCAGAACCAGGGAATTTCCTGGTAACTGGCTAAAAAATTCTACTAACTTAATCAATAAATCACTGGGATAGTGCAGAAATATAGCTACAGCACTGCCAGCTTCTGGTAAGATTAACGCAAAGATAGCGCTAATAATTCCACCAATACTAATAATAGAAATTAACGGTGTAGTAATAATATTCAACAGCAAACTATAAGCAGGCACAACCCCAAACACAAAAAGTTGTACAGGTAGAGTCCAGATTGTAGCAGCCAAGGGAACAGAAATTAAAGAAGCGATCGCAGATGGAACCCAATTCAAGCGTTGAGTAATTGCCGGGACTGTCACAACTAAACCCAGCGTCGCTAAAAAACTCAACTGAAAACCTAAATCCCAAATCCATAAAGGATTAAAGACTAATAATAGGGTTGCGGCTAATAACAGTGAACCCAACTGTTTCACCTTCCGATTTAACGCTAAACCCACCAAAGCAGCAAAACCCATAATTACAGCCCTGAGTACAGATGGCTGAAATCCAGTTAAACTGAGAAAAATTATCAAACCCAACGCACCCAAGGTTACTTGAGTCGCCTTTTTTGCTCGCCTCGTTAACTGTAATATCACACTCAAAATCAACGATGTTTGAAAACCAGAAGCAGCCAAAGCATGGGCTAATCCTGCTTGTACAAACAAATCACGGATATCGTAAGGTAAATCAACAGCTTTGCCACCCAACACCATTGCACTGACAAGAGGCCCTTCTGGTATATCTAACCCACGCACGTGCGAGCGCACAATCTTTTCTCGAATTTGCCACCATCCCCATCGCTGTTCCTCATCCAAAATATTAATCTGTCTTCCACTCAAACCAGCAAATGCCCCTTCCTGCTGAAGAAACTTTTGAAAGTCAAAAGCACCAGGATTTGATGCAGGCTTAGGCTTATACAAAATCCCCGTCACTGCAATCTCTTGTCCAGGATGTAACCCAGTAGCCTTAAGTATTGGCACCGTCACATATAACTTACCCGCCGCCCCTTTCTGCGTTTCTTTCGTATCTTTTTGATTTTTAACTTCGTCTAATTGAGATACTTGCAACCAAAATTGTCCCCTCTGACTGCGAGTCAACCGAGGATTACTAGCTATTTTCCCGCGCACAATCACTAACTGTTCTTGATTGCTACCTTCTGACGGCACAAATTGGCTAATATCCGATACCGTCGGTTGAGGTACACGCCATTGGAGATAAAAACTTGCCAACAACCCGATCAAACCAGCAATTAACCAAACTTGTGGAAGGCTCGTAACTTGTAAATTGCTAGACGCTACATCAACTTGGTTTTTACCAGTTTCTGATTTCTGTGGAAGCCTTCGTGATTTTGCACCCCTTCTAAAAAAGACTGCACACACAATCCCTAAGACTAAAATCCATACTCCGCCCCCAGGAACTGCTGTAAATAACAATCCTAAAATGTAGCCAAGGCAGATAATTACACCACTGGTTTGAATCATACGACTTCTTGCAAAAGCACCTGAGGGCAATTTTCTTAATACTTCTCGTGAAGTATAGTCCATGAAGTTTATACAAACAAAGCCCGCTTGTGCGGGCTTCACATTATAGATGTTGTATCACCAGATCACAGAGAAATACCCAAATTAAAGCCTAGTACAGCATGGACAAATAAAATAGCGATCGCCACACTCCCTAAATAAGCATGAACCGCCCGTAAAACTTTTTTATCTCCACCAAACCCACTCAAAGAAATTCCGCCATTGATAAGCAACAGTAACAACACCAGGGAACCAGTCCAAAAGTGAGGACTTTCAAATAGTGGTTTATGCTGCATAACCAAAGACAGCACTCCACCTGTATAACCACCAGCCAAAAATAAAAACAGCAAAGGCGCTAGTTGTCGATGAGCAATTCGATTCTTAATCGCCCCATCCTTATCTGTCTCCTCCAGCAGCTTACCCCGCCAACCAGCCCAAGCAACATAACTACCCAGAATAAAAATCACAATCGCCATCATCAAAGGATGTCCCCAATGTACAATCACATCAGGAACACCCAAAGAACGAAACCAAGCTGCTATAGGTTCTAGAACTTCACTCCAATTCACCATTACCCAGACACCTCAAAACATTTATCGGATAAAAATAACAACCCTCCTAAAAACAAGAAGGGTTAAGAAATCTTACCAAGTTTTAAGAAATATTAAGCACCAGTTTCTACTACCAGTTTCTACTGTACAATTGAAGCTATTTTCAGCAAGGGGAAACCTAACTTCTCTCTTTGTTCAACATATAAATTAGCCACCTTCCGCGCCAAATGACGAATCCTAGCAATGTAGCGAGTGCGTTCAGTTACAGAAATCACCCCTCTAGCATCCAGTAAATTGAAAGTGTGCGAACACTTCATCACGTAATCCAAACTGGGTAAAACCAAACCCTTCTCCGTTAACTGAGTAGCTTCCTGCTCATACAAATTAAACAATGTCAGCAGCAACTCAGGATTAGACGCTTCAAAGTTATATGTACTCTGCTCAATCTCATTTTGTAAGAAAACATCACCATAAGTAATCTCGTCCGTCCAATGAATCTTAGTAATAGCCTCCACCTCTTGCAGATACATCGCCAATCGTTCTAAACCATAAGTAATCTCAATTGACACCGGACGGCAATCAATACCTCCACACTGCTGGAAGTAAGTAAACTGAGTAATTTCCATCCCATCTAACCACACTTCCCAACCAGTACCCCAAGCACCCACCGTCGCATCTTCCCAGTTATCTTCCACAAACCGAATATCATGGTCTTCTGGACGAACACCCAAAGCCCGCAACGAATCAAGATAAATATCCTGAATATTATCTGGAGAAGGCTTAATCAAAACTTGGTACTGATAATAATGTTGGAAACGATTAGGATTCTCTCCATAACGCCCATCTGTAGGACGACGACAAGGTTCAACATAAGCAACAGCCCAAGGTTCCGGCCCCAACGCCCTTAAAAATGTATGGGGATTTTTCGTTCCTGCACCCTTCTCGATATCATAAGGCTGGGCAATCAAACAACCCCGTTCAGCCCAGAACTGATGCAACGTAGCTATTACAGATTGAAAATTCATCCTCTACCCTCCCTTAGTCAGCAAAATTTCTACACCATTGTTGCCTGAAAAGGCTATGTGTGGGGAGATGGGAGGAGAGGAAAAAGTGGTTCCAAAATTTCTTTTGGAAAAGAGTTGACAAAGGAAGAAAGGGTAGATATATTGGATAAGTGCCTGAGAGACGGACGCCGAAAAGCGACGGTTCAGAGGGAGCCGAACCTTGAAAATA
>NZ_JACJRF010000084.1 GCF_014697105.1 Anabaena subtropica FACHB-260
ATTGCTGCCAAAATCGCCTCTCACACACTACGCAAATTGCTTCGCCGCCTTTTTGGTATTGATGTTCTCACCTTCCAGTCTCATTCTCTTTAATTCACATTAGACGTATCTCTCTAATTTACAGACTGGAATCTGTTTTGAATGATGGCATTGATTGCTGCATGGTGTGTTTTATAATTAGCAAGTGTAGCTTGAGCTTGTTGATAAACAAAGCTACTTTTGGGAATAGATTCTAATAATTGAATTGCCTGTTGCCACTTATCTTTTGCTTGTTGCCAAGCTAATAATGAATTAGGCGAATTTTTCATAAAAAATGAAGCTTCTGTAGCCAGTTTTTCGGCTGCTTCTAGATAAATTAAAGCTTGTTTCTCAGAAGAAGCTCTTTCATTTATGGCTTTATAGTTACGTCGGTAACGAATCAGTCTTTCTTGTGCCTTTGCAGAAACAGATGTTCCTTCAGGAATACGATTTAAAAAATTGATTGCTTGCTGCCATTTGGTTGCTGCTTGTTGCCATACCGTGAGAGGATGGGGCGGATTTTGTGCTATGAAAGAAGCTTCCATGCCTAGTTTTAAAGCAGATTTAAAATTACTGACAGCCTGTGTTTCTGGATCAGCATTTTGGTGAACCTGCTGAGGTTGATTGATTTTCTCTTTGATAATCCAACTACCAAAACTTAAAATGGCTAAGCTTGAAGCTATAACTAGACTTATATTTACTACATGAGAAACTAAAAAATTCTTCGTTAATTTTTTTGTGTAATCTTTTTCTTTTTTATAATTTTTTTTGGTTACAATTTTTTGTGCCTGTTTTTTAAATTCTTGGCATTGATTCAAAAAGGAAGTTAGTCTATATTGAAAATCTTGACAATCATTAAGAATATCTGTCAATTCTTGAAAATTACCTTCACTAGATATGATTAATTCGTGTGCATCATCTAACCATTCTATTGCGAATCCTGATTGACCACAAAATGATGAAATAGCAAGTAATATTGTTAGCAATCCCTGACTAGATTTAATGGTATTGACAACATAAAGTAATCTATCTTGGGCTTTTGATATTTCTTTTTCAATATTGATTATTTGCTCAATTTGCTTTTTTGTTACTTGGGGATTACTGAAAACTAATTTAATATTTAAACTGGTTTCTATAGTTTTAATTTGAGTCGTTAAATTAGGGTAATTAATATCTAAATTTACTTGATTGACTAGGTTGGCATCGCTTAAAATATCTGCGGCGATCGCCTGTAAGAAATCACCCCATTCAATCCAGTAATTAATTTTTGATTTTAAAGTATCTAAAGATATTTCTATTTCAGGATTGCCAAATTTTTCGGTAATTAATCTTGTGTTACCAGTAATATTAGGTTCTACTCGAAAAATGCTAGGTACTAACAAACGTCTTGTAGTACTCAACTGGGGTATAACCGTTCCTTTATTGGAAACACAACTTAATTGTTGAGAGACAGCCTCTGATGGGGCGTAGCCTATCGCTTGTTGAATGTGGCGTAGTTGCTCCTGAGCATGATTAATCGCAACAACTTGTTGCATGATTTCCTGAGAATTACCTAAAGTAAGTCTCAAACCATAAACAATTTTTGGCAAGTTATTAATAAGTATTTCCAAATCAGTCATAATTATCCCTGGGGGATGGAACAAAAATTTATGTACAACAGTGAAAATAAGGATTGAGGGCTAAAGGCTTCGTTGTGGGATGAACATCTCATGGGACTCTAGTTTGAAAGAGTCCTAAGTAAAAACCACTAGCCTAAGTACCTCTAGTCTTTAAACTTTAAGAAAATGTCTAGTAACACTAGTGAAACTGCTGGATTGTTAAATCATAGAAACGATAGATTTATATTTCCCAGAAACTTTGCTAAAGTAACGAGTCCAGTTTTTGAGTTAGGTATTGGGTATTAGTCTTTTTTCCCAATCCCTAATACCCAGCCCCTATTCCCCAACGCTTATGAATGAAACTGATTTAGCTTTTACCCCAGCACTAGAGTTGGCACAATTAATTCGTCGGCGGGAAGTATCGCCTTTAGAGTTGATAGAAATATATTTAGAACGTATTCAACAGTTGAATCCTGAGTTGGGAAGTTACTTTACAGTGACATCAGAATTGGCGATCGCGGATGCTACAGCCAAAACCGAATTACTCACAACGACTACCGAACTACCGCCTTTTTTTGGCGTACCAATTTCCATTAAAGACCTCAACGCTGTGGCTGGTGTACCTTGTACTTACGGCAATCCAGCATTGCTTAACAACATCCCCGAATTTGATGATGGGGTAGTGACACGTATCAAGCAAGCAGGATTCATTATTCTTGGTAAAACAGCTACTTCCGAACTAGGTTCATTTCCTTACACAGAACCTACGGGATTTACCCCAGCGAGAAATCCTTGGAATTTAGAATACACCCCTGGTGGTTCTAGTGGTGGGGCTGCGGCCGCAGTTGCAGCCGGGCTATGTGCGATCGCTCAAGGTTCAGATGGTGGTGGTTCGATTCGGGGGCCTGCGGCTTGTTGTGGTTTGGTGGGGATTAAACCAGCACGAGGTAGAGTCAGTAAAGCACCAGTGGGCGATCGCTTGGCTGGGATTTCGGCTAATGGGCCAATTGCCCGTACCGTCGCTGATGCAGCTGCCTTATTAGATGCAATGTCTGGCTACGTTACAGGCGATCCTTACTGGCTACCCGATCCCGAACCTTCGTTTTTAGCAGCCGCACAAACACAACCTACTAAGTTACGAGTTGCTTTTGATACTGGAATGCGACCCTTGGGTGAAGCAGACGCTAATTGCCAACAAGGTGTATTGCAAACAGTTAAATTATTAGAACATCTCGGTCATCAAGTGGAACAAAAATCTCTAGATTTTAGTGCGTTAGTGGAACCTTTCCAAATCGTTTGGCAATCTGGTGTAGCCGGATCGGGTTTACCGCCAGAGATATTACAGCCAGTGAATCGTTGGCTATTGGCAAGGACTGGCACTGTTGCTGATTACATCCAAGCAGTCTATAAAATGCAGATAGTAGCACGGCAAATCGTGGCATTTTTTGACAATATAGATGTATTGGTATTGCCAGTGTACTTACATTCACCAATCCGAATTGGAGAATGGGCTGCTTTGAGTCCGGAAGATACATTCCAACAAATTATTAACTGGGTAGCGCCTTGTCCCCCAGCTAATGCTACTGGACAACCTGCGATCGCTTTACCTGTGGGTTTTGATAATAATGGTTTACCTATTGGTGTACAGCTAATCGGCAAACCTGCGGCAGAAGCCACTTTAATTAGCCTCGCAGCACAAATAGAAGCCGCCAACCCTTGGAATCATCATCGTCCAGCCTTTGCCATCTCAAGCTAAATAGGGGACTTCCAACTAAAAAAATATCCTATCACTGGGTAGGCAGGGAGCAGGGGGAAGACAAATTTTATCGTCGGGCATCGCCAATAGTTTTGTCAGATGTTCCACTTCTAACCTGCATAATTGGGCGGGCAAGATGCCCACCCAACAATATTTAGAAATATTTCAAATATGCAAATTAAATATGTTTTAGCTTCAGCTAAAACATCGGTTGGTGTTCTTCATCCCAACATTGGTTGTCACGCCAATATCGCCTAGTGTATTCGCATTCAGATTTACTATTTAGCCAAGGGATTGATGTAGATTGAAACGAACTACCACTAGCAGCAGATAGAGAAAATATTAGGAAAGGGCAAATAGCTTGAACTGTAGCATAGGTACAAAGTATGACAGTTATAGATAATGCAGTGTAAAGTAGACTACTCAAATGTGAACATTTTTGATTTTGCCTAGTCGTCCGAGAATTTTTTTGAGATTTTGAATTTATTAAAGTCATTGTGGCTACCTATGAATATTTGTGAGTTCATGGTATGCACCTTGTTTTAATTAATTCAATTTTGCTCTGTAATGAATATTATTTCCTGGGAAATAACACTGGTTTTATCTTTGACATTCAATTAATATTTTTCACTATTAATAAAAGACATAAAAACCTATAAATCAGTTTTTAGCCTGAGAAAATAATAAAGATATTATATGTGCTTGATGTAATTTTTAAAATACATCAAGCATATAAGTAAGCCGACACAATAAAACCAAACTATAGTAATCCACTTTGATTATTGAACTGACTTACGTAGGCTGGGAATGGGGAGTAGGAGATAAGTCTTTTCTACGTTGCATAGTTGCAATGGTCAATTACCGGCTGAAGTGGTAGAATCTGCGATCGCACTTGCGAAATATAGCTTGAACGTCTCCGCATGGTAATGGGTGCGCTTGGCGCTAGCAAGCACCATCATCACTCAAATTTTGTAAGTTATTCTCAATTTGCTGAAATACGATATGGATGTTGGTGCAGCAGTGTCTTTCCCACGCACACATCACCAATGACTAACCTTAGTGGCGAAGGTTCACCAAGAGGGGAGATAAGGGAGAGTCGCTAATGACTATTGACCATTAATAATGGACTCGGCATAAACACTGCTGCCAAATTCATTGGCGCGTGCGCTGGGAACTAATGTCCAGCCTGCTTTTAGTAATTTTTGATAAGTTGCCCAACCTTTGGAGCCACCTGGTATTTGATAATCGGGTACTGAATATTGGGGAAAAGCTGTGTATGGTCGCCAAGGTTGGCTGGGTGCAGTTTGCAGATATAAAATTTTGTCACCATCACCGCTAGTCTTAGATATCCAGCACATTTGTCGATACATGGCAAGCTCCTTTGCATTAAGCATATATTGCATATTGGCAGACTTTTGTCAATAGCTGCATCACCCTTGTGGGATAATTTTTGTTGTCTTAGGGTATGTTAACTTATGCACAATCTAAAATCGTACAATTACTTAAATAAATGTTAGATATTTAGATTGCTTATAGTCAGCCAATCAGTCCAATAACCTGAAAAAACCTTTGTGCTTGATTTTAATCAAGGATTAAGTTTTTTTTAATGGTATATGCGGTTTTCGCAAGTGTATGTATCAAGAGTTACTTTTTAGGAAAAATATTAAAGTTTTATTGCAAAAATAGAGTTTTGACGGCAAATGATCAATGACTGACTGTTGACTATGGACTATTGACTATCTCTTCTACAATCTGCCTATAGTCAGAGTCAGACAAAACCGCTTGGGAATCTTGTAGTTGCATAGGTGAAGCAATATCAATCCATGACTTGCAACCACCATATTCTGCTCGATAGGGAATTTCCTGCTCTTGGGGTAGTTTGTAAGTTCTGAGGAGGAGAATAAATATTGGTTGCTGTGGTTTCCACTTTAAGCGATCGCTAATAAAATTCTCGTTCCAAATATGGAAAGGTAATAAAGCGTTAACAATAGCCTCGTCACTAATTGCCAGAACGTCAGTAATATGCGCCCAACTACCAATACGAACTGTTTCTGGATGCCAACCAGATGTTACAGGGTGTACAAGATTTGCATATTCAGGCTTGAGTAAGGAAGGCTGTTGATGTTCATAGGTGGGATAAAGCAAAACTTGATCATGGGCTACTTGGAAACGTCCCTTCTTTTCATGGATACCACCTTTCCGCAGCAACATAATTGTTTTACCACTTTCCAAGGCATTGATCGCAACTGCCCATTCCTTGAGTGTATGCACTGTTGTAGTTAGTTGTGTCAGCATCGGCATCTACTGTAACTCTGATTTAAATTGAAGCGAAGACCGTTAAAGTATAAAACTATCCAGGGAAGTGAATTGAGAGAACCTTTATGGAAAAGCGAACACTAGGCAAATCGGATGTCAAAATCTCACCCATACTCATGGGGACTTGGCAAGCCGGGAAGAAAATGTGGGTGGGAATTGAAGATGCAGACTCGATTAAAACCATCCGAGCCGCTTTTGAAGCCGGAATTACCACAGTTGATACAGCCGAAGTTTACGGTGAAGGACATTCCGAACAGATTGTAGCTGAAGCTTTATCTGATGTGCGTGACAAGGTAGAGTATGCAACAAAAGTTTTCGCCAACCATCTCAAGTATGATCAAGTGATTGAAGCTTGCGATCGCTCTCTCAAAAATCTCCAGACTGATTATATAGATTTGTACCAAATTCATTGGCCTGCTGGTGCTTTCAATAGTGAGATAGTACCAATTGAGGAAACCATGAGCGCTCTTAACTACTTAAAAGAACAAGGTAAAATTCGGGCAATTGGTGTTTCCAACTTTTCTCGTGTCCAATTAGCAGAAGCCTGCAAGTATGGACGGATTGACAGCTTGCAACCTCCTTATTCTTTGTTTTGGCGACAGGTAGAAAAAGATGCAGCACCTTACTGCGTGGAAAATCATATTTCTATCCTGGCGTATTCGCCTTTAGCTCAGGGATTGCTCTCTGGAAAATTTACTCACGGACAGAAATTTGATCCAGCAGACAACCGAGCGAAGAATAAGCTGTTTCAAGGCGAAAACTTTGAACGCGCTCAACAAGCTTTAGATAAACTGCGTCCCATCGCCGAACGTCATCACGCTACTTTGGCGCAGTTAGCATTGGCTTGGTTAATTGCTCAACCTCAAACGAATGCGATCGCTGGTGCGCGTTATCCTGAACAAGCGAAAGACAACGCCCAAGCTGCCAATATTCAACTCTCTGCCGATGAAATTGCCGAAATTGATGTGATCGGTCGTATTGTCACCGATCAACTTGATGATAGTTCTGTGATGTGGAACTGGTGAAAATACAGTTAACTAGTCTAGCCATTTCTTAAGTATCACCCCAGTTATCTGCAAAAGATAGCTGGGGATCAAAGCTTTAAGCCTTTATTGCAAAAATCTACAAAATATCAACTTTCGTAAACTAACGATTGATCATCATCAACTAGGTGCTAACTTAAATATCAAGACACCAAACAAAACCAAACTTAATGGGTCAATGACTACGTGTCTCCCGTCATCAGCCCAAGCAAATTCCAGCATATTTTATGTGATGTGGCAAAAAGCCGGAAGCAGGCAAAGCCAAATCCCAAAGCGGAAAAACAAGGATTGCTGAGTTTGCTAGTTGTTATGTCCACCCTAGTTGTAAAACTTCTCAACCACTATTTTATTAAATTTAACAATTTTGAAACCTGTGAATTTGAAGAACCTGGTCAACCTGCACCAGGTTTTTCAATATTTTAGTGTTTTTCAAGATGAAGAGATGATAAAGTATTATACATAATGCAAGGAGTGTCATAATTTACGCTTGAGAACCTAGTGAAAAGACTAGGATGACGCGGCTAGTATCAGTTGGCGTACTCAAGAAACTAAAATATTTTATTTAGGGTACTTTATGCACTTTAAATAATATCAACTAGCTCACATCTGTGAGCTAATTTTTTATTTGCGTTGAAGGCTATTAGCCTTGATTGTTTTCAGCACTAAAGTGCTTACTACAAACACTCAATCCATAAATCTGGCTGATGTTCTAGTAGCGAATACAATAAGAGAGTAATATTTACTACTAAGACCAGATAATGAAAAAAATCAATCTTGTGAAAAATTTAGTATTAGCTATTTTTCTGTCTAGTTTTTCCTTATCTTGCGACACCAACATCACCAGAAAAACAGAATCAGCAAAAGCAGTTGGACAGCAGCAGAAACAACCTCAAATTAGCTATGGCGACTTAATTATTAAAGAGCAGTCAGATTATTTAATGATTCCAGTAAATGCTACAGAACCGAATCAAGAAAAAGAAGTTAATTTCGATTATTCACGTTCTTATAAACGAGATAATCCGTTAATATATAACCTCATTTTTTATCGTAAACAAGATGGTGAGAGTCATCTTTTACTCAATAAAAAAGCCATTATTAATTCTTTTGATTTAATAGAAACAAAAACAACTGATAAGCCACCCACAAGAGTTTGGCTTTATAAAATTATTGACCAAGATACCAACAAAGATAAAAATTTTAATCACGAAGATGCCTTGATTGGTTATATGTCTGATTTATCAGGAAAGAATCTCCAGCAAGTTACCCCAAATAATACCAGAATTATTAATTGGGTTGTTGTACCAAATCAAAACGCAGTTTTTATCAAGATTATCAAAGATTCTGATAATGATAATAAATTTACACAAGCCGATAAGACTAACTTTGCTAGGATTAATCTTGAGCAACCCAGCATGGGTACAGAAATAATTAGTGACCAAATAGAAAAACAAATTAAGTCACATATCCTCAAATAGTTTTGAAACGACATATCCCCGACTTATCTAATAAGTCGGGAATTTGATTTCATGCAGAAGTGTTGAATGTTAAGAAAAAGCCAATAAAAATAGCCCAAAATATGTTAGATTTTGGGCGAAGGATTAAAATATTTTAGTTTAACAGTGATTATAAATTCATT
>NZ_JACJRF010000085.1 GCF_014697105.1 Anabaena subtropica FACHB-260
TTCCCCCTACTGCTTGCGCGTGTATTCTGATTGGATTTTCCACCACCTTTTACTCCCCACAACTCCTTCTGTTATTACTTTACTTGGACTTGTGTGTACACCGTAGCCTTAAAGGGGAGAGCTACTCTACGAGAAGCGCTTCGCTCTATGGAGAGGGGGTTTTTAAACACGCCGAACTCACATTAATCAAAGGTACATTAGCCTACTGCATAAAACACCAGACACTTAATTGATATTTTTTCATATACATGGAATTTTTATCGCCTACTTAGTTATGGTTAAAAATTAAATTGATCTGCTGATCAAATTTTCCTACTCTTAAGCTGTCTTAAAAAAGCGAATAATTTCCCGCACATGATCAAGAAATTGTCCATCGGTAGAAAGTTGGGCGATCGCATTTCTTGATTCCCTAGATAATCGCTCATGTTCTGTTTGATTTGTCGCCCGTAATTCTTCCAAATTGGCAGCAATTTTTGCTAAATCTCGGCGAGTTTCATCACCAAAACGTTGCTGTGTCGCAGCTAAAGAATAGGGCTGTTCTAGGTTAAATTGGTCTTCCAAAACTTGGACTTTTTGTTCTAATTCAAAAAAGCGATTGCGGAGTTCAAAAATATCTTCGCGTGGGTATTTCCATTCTTGACTAATCATGGTTAGCCGTGCATAGATATATTCATAAGCACGAATGGCTGGTCTGAGGATAGTTAATAATAAAGCTGCACCGGAACTGATATAACCTACAGCACTGATACCAGTGACGGCGAGAATATAAAGACCAAGGGCTGAGAACAAGTGTAAAGCTAAAGCAACCCACAGCGATCGCTTGGCTAATCCCTGGACATATTGCACTTGTTTTTCATCTACAGGGATTTCTTTTTCTTTTGACTGTGCGGCTTCTGCTAAAACTTGTTTAGCTTGAAAATGAACATTCCAAGGTACAGTCACAATTACTAATAACCACCAAAAACTTGCACCCCCAATTACCCAATCTAAAAAACTACCCGCAGGTACATGAAACCATTGCAGCACACTAAAAGCCAGCAGTACTGTAACTACAATTCCCGCAATAGAACTAACAAAAAAATTGATATACATATAGCCACATCTCCAATAGTACTAATTACGAATTAGTCTAATCATGGCTATGCTTTAGCATCTATTTGGGAAAGTTTGTGATGCTTTTTCCAGTTGCATAGATAATTTAGGGAATCAGATAGCTATGCCAAACTGGTTCAGTATCTTTACTAGCCTTCTCTGGAAGCAGCAATCGCCAAGTTTTTCCTTCTTGCTGGATTTGTAGATAAACTTCAAAGGGTTGTTGCAGTTTGGTTAACTGTCTCTTTGGTAACTGGAAAGTTAAGTCGTAGGTTCCCAGGACTTTGAAAGCAGGTAAATTTTGCACTGTCAGAGGTTCTTCCTGGCGTATTTTGAGATGTTTAATTTCAAAGCCTTGGAAATTTAAATCTAGCTGTTGATTGAGTTGTTGTTGGGTTTTTTCTAGCTGGAGTGCGATCGCTTTCTGCACTAACTTGCTAGTGGGTAATAAGCCAATGTTGTTACAGCCAACTAATAATATCAATAATACTGCTGTGAAAAGGAACCGCACCATGTTACTTAAGATATATCTTCAGCGATAGTATAGCGGTAGATACCTACAATTTTTCATATTAATGTCAACTCAGTACGAACAACGCCGGCACGTTGATGACGGGCTAATAGTTGCACTATAGTACCTGAGGGCGCACGTACTACCCACTCTACCTTGGCGCGATCGCTTGTGGAATCACTTTGTCTTCTGGCGGGGGCTGAGGGTTTGTAAGCACGCCCCTCTAATTGACCTACTTCTTCTTGCGGTTTTCCTATTTCTAAAGTTGCACCAGTAGGTAATTCAATCTCAAAAATACAACCCCGCACCAGCTTTTTCTCTACAGCTTTTTGGGTAATGTAACTGGGTAGCCAACCTGTGTTGTGTACAACTAACCGCACTCGATACAAATTATCACCCAAACTTTGGCAACTAGTTTCGTAAATTTCCAAGCGGGGGGAGATTAATAAATGCCATACTAACCACTCAGGAAAACGGGCTATCTCTTTTTCTAAAAATTCCGGGGGTGGATTAGTCCAAGCATACATGGTATCCCAACCGCCTAATTCAATTTTACCAAGTTGGGGATGGTCGAAGGGATACCAATCTACATAACCTTTACCTGCGAGTTGTTCGTCATTCCATCTGAGTAATTTTAAGTCATCTTCTAAAGGGTGTTCTCTTTGCCAGTCTGTATATTTATAATCTGTAATACCAGCTTGGCGCTGAGGACTCCAAACTTCTACAGTCCAAGAAAATAAACCTTGGTACTCATAAGCCCAATCGTCAAATGTACCTGTAATAAAATCTTTGGGGTCATAGCGAAACTCATGAAAGGCGGAGATAGCTGGATAGCCAGTCATTTCAGCACCTTTGTCACCGATCTTTTGGTAGGTGCGGAGGTCATTTACCGGGAATTCATCATCACTCCTGTCGGTGTAGGGACGGATGAGAACGCCGCTATAGGTGTGGAAAGTTATCGCCCCGGTGATGTTATGATGACTGGTCAGGAATTGGACGAGCGATCGCACTTCTGACTCAGATGTCGGATAGGGGCCAGCTCCTGGTTGTTCAACTTCTTGTCGCCACAACGCCGGAAAATTGCGGTTTAAATCTAGCCCTTCTTTGGGACGCTGAATTTTAATCTCTACACCATCATAATTTTCTAGCCGTCCTTCTGATAGGAGGCGATAATATTGACCGCCTGTTTCTGTGGGTTCACGGCGCACCAACAAACGCGGTTCACTTGGACAAACTTTCCACGCCCCATTATCATCAGGGATACGCATAAGTAAAATCCGACCGTCACCATCTATATCTTCCATGACCAACCCTTCGTTAAGTTCCTCATCATGGGGATAAGGACGGGTAGCAGAACGAATAAATTTAGGTTTTTCTCCTAAAGCCAACTCTGCGCCATCAGGGTTAACGCGGGGACAAATATAAAAAACGCGGCTATCTAAACAACGGGTAATGTCTGGGTGAGTACCGTAAGCTGTAACTAATGTTTGCAAAAAATAGAGACAAACACTAGAAGGGGCTATTTCTGTAGCGTGGATATTACCATCAACCCATAAGGCTGGTTTTTCTGCATCTGTACCTGTGGCAAAATTGGTAACTGTTAATAACCAGATGTCACGACCTTCGTAACTCTTACCGATACTTTCTATTTTGATTAGCTGAGGAAATTCCTGTGCGTAACTGTGCAGAATTGGTGTCAGTTCTTCGTAGCGGTAGTATTTATCAAAGCGAACATCCGACATAATGAACTCTCTGCTCCACCCGTTGCTAACCAATCTACAATACCATTAACCGAATTTTAGATTTTGGATTTTGGCATAAACTGAGTGGGCAATTTCGCTTATTTGAGATAGAACAATAATCCAATACCAATGATTGCAATTATCACACCTGCGATCGCTCTCCAACTCACTTTTTCACCCATGCACATAGCCAGGGGAATTACAAATAGTGGGCTAGTCTGCAACAGGGTGGAGGCGATTCCCGCAGCTGTGAATTTAATTGCTGTCTGTTGTAGCCAAATTCCTAAATATGTTCCGAAAAAAGCCGCAAAGCAACTGGTCAAAACCACTCGCCATGATTGCCAATAAGGATAGGATAATACTTGCCGTTGGCGATTAAACCATAACCACACTACAAGAACTAACACAGCCGCACTTAACCGCAACAAAGCAGCCCATAAAGGTGTAACACTACCGGTTGCAAATGCTAAACGAGAGATAACTGTACCAGTAGCGTTGGTGATTGCGGCTAATACACCAAAGCCAACACCCCGCCATAGGTGTTGTGGATAACTATCATCTGTGTTGGGAACTCGTTCTGTTACGACCCAAGCAACCCCCATGATAGTTAATAAAATACCACACCAAGCGCTGAGATTTAACTGTTCACTTAAAACAATATTAGCGGCGATCGCTGTTATGGGAGGAGACAAGGTTCCTATAAGTAAAACACGACGCGCCCCTAAGTGATTGATAGCAGCCAGAAAAGCCGTATCCCCTAAACTAATACCGACAATACCACTCAAACACAGAAGAAATATCGGCGCAGGGGAAGAAATGGGTAAGGATTCGCCAGTCAACCAAATAGTCAGGCAAAGGAAGGCGATCGCTACTATTCCTTTCACCAAATTTAACTGTAGCGGCGGAATTTTCTGCCCCACAATCCCATATAGTACCGAAGCTACAGCCCACAGACCAGCAGCAAGCAAAGCAGCTAATTCACCTTTGCCATCTGTGAATGGGAAATTTAAATAATTATTAAAAATACAATAGTCCTCTAATTTTATGCCTGAAACTATTTAATATTACCTTAAATAATTGCATATTTTTTAGCACTCAACTTAAGAGAGTGCTAGTTTTACCAGATAATTTATATCTTGAGATATAGGCGAACATTTCTTTATTTTTAGATAGACTTTAGGTACTTTCACTCACAAAATTAATTTCTAAATCTCTAGTCTGACAAACTATTCACCATTGGGAAGATTGGAATGAAATATACTTTCGATATTGTCGGTATCTCTCCTATTTGGCAGTTTTTTAGTCACCAGCAACAGAGCCTAAAAAAACCACATTACCAAGGGATAGAATATTTAGGTACTCATAAATTTACTCTTGATTCCTTAATAGAAACTGTAGAACCAGTACCAGTAAAATGGGGTTGGAATACCGAGCAAGTATTAGATACTGTAGTGCAGTTTTGGATGAACAATGCCGAGAGTATCCGTTACTGGAAAGGCAGATTAACTGATGCAGGTAATGATAATATACTCGTGGCTAGACTGGCAGATATTACAGCTTTGCAAGCAGAATTTGAATCTCTACTAGGTAAAAATTTGTAGATACAGCAAAATTCAAGAGCCAAAACTCAGCAAGTCTTATAAGTTTTAATTGTGTACATTAAACTCTTGATACACAGATAATAAAGTACATTCCCAAACGAGTCGGGGTTGAGCATAAACTAGTAAATATTTACGAGCTTTTTCTAGCTGACTAATAATCCCTGATTGATGTCGCTTTTCCCAGTAAGATTGTTGCAAATAATCAACTAACCATAGTTGTGCTTCTGTATCTAAATCTTTGTCTATTCTTTTAGCTAATTCCAAAGCTTGACGATGAGATTGAGGCGCTGTGATTAACTGTTGTAGCAACTCTGGAGGAATAGTTTGTAATTGTTCATAAGAAGCGATCGCACTCCCCGGACTACCAGATGCTAAACTCAAAACTGCCGGATGCTGCAAAATTTCTTGATTCTCTGTTTGTGTAAGTACTTGAGTCAAGGATTTTGTATCTAAGCGATAAAAGGGAATGCGTTGACAGCGTGATACCAACGTTGGTAATACAGACTCAGAGGAAGGTGTAATCAAAATTATTGTTGCTTGTCCCGGTTCTTCTAGGGTTTTTAATAAAGCATTTGCGGCTGATTCCGCCATTGTTTGAGCCTCTTCTAGCACTACTACATTTCTTGGTGCTTCTAAGGGAGGACGACCCAAAAATTGGGTAATTTCTCGAATTTGCTCTAGGCGAATTAAAGGCGGTGCTTTGCGCTTGAGTTTTTTTTCTACTGCTTCTGCTGCTGTGAATCTCTGTCCTTGATATTGATAAGTCGGCTGTACCCACAACAAATCAGGGTGATTACCTTGACGCAACCGATTTTGTAGAGATGGGAGCAGTCGCACATCCATCACACTGGAAAATAATAACTCCACAAAGCACCGCGCCGCCAAACTCCGCCCTACACCATCTGGCCCTGCAAATAGATAGGCTGGGGCTACTCGATTTTGTCTGACAGCTTGAGTCAGTAAATCTATAGCTTGCTTTTGTCCTAGTAGTGGTGCAAACGGATTATTGCTCATTCATCATCGTAATTTCTATTTTTTTTGAGAACAAAATAGTCAGGCGACTATTGCAACTCCTGTAAATGTACGCTTAAAATCTCCTGTATCTTCTTATGTACAATTTCTTTACTAGAACTGCCATCAACTGAGAAAATACGGGAAGGAGAGGACTTAGCTAAATCTGCATAGCCTTGTTGTACACGGCGATGGAAAGCAATAGCTTCCTGTTCTATCCGGTCTAATCCTACATTTTCCCCTCTTTTGCGGGTAAGTCCTACCTCAACATCTACATCTAACCAGATAGTAATGTCGCTGGTTAACCCACCAGTGGCGATGTAGTTGAGTTGATGAATTAAATCCATATCCAAACCACGACCGTAACCTTGGTAAGCAATGGTAGAGTCAACGTAGCGATCGCATAAAATATATTTACCCTGGGCTAACTGGGGCTTGAGTTCTTGGGCAACGTGTTGTGAGCGATCGGCAGCATATAATAGTAATTCTGTCACCTCAGCAATTGGTTTATCTTCCTCCTTCTGTAGCAACAAGCGCCGCAAATCCAAACCTAATTCTGTTCCCCCCGGTTCACGGGTAAGAACTACGGAAACCCCCAAACTTTGCAACCACTCTGCACAAAGTTGCATTTGACTAGTTTTTCCGCAACCCTCTACCCCTTCAAAGACAATAAATCTGCCAACCATGCTGTTTTTCTGTTCACCGACGTTTCATCAGTCTACGCCAAAGTAATTGTCAGGGGTTAATTAATTTGGGCTAAAAAATCCAATATCGCTGTACTCACAATATTCGGTGACTCAATCATAAAACCATGACCACCACAATCAAGAATTTCTAACTTAGCATGGGGAATACCTTGAGCTAATTCCTCAGAAAATTTAATTGGCGTGAGAATATCTTGCTTACTTACTAACACTAATGTAGGACAAATAATTTTTTGTAAATGATTAGTAATATCACAATTAATTATAGCTTGACTTTGATAATAAATACTATCATTTTGGGGTGCAAAAGGATAATGTACAGCCCATTCAATCAGTTGTTCTATAATATCTGAACTTGAGTAAAAAGCTTCACTAAAACTCCATGATAATAAAATCTTTTGATAAAGCCTCCTGTCTATATGTTTAGGAAGTTCACCCCAAGTTTCAATAATGCTATTAAATCGCTCATCTCCCTTAGCCAGAGATGATAGTAGTATCAGACTCTTAATTTTTTGTGGATATGCTAATGCTAATTCTTGGGCAATTTGACCACCCATAGAATGACCTGCGACGTGTACTTTATCAATACCTAGATGTTCCAGTAATCCGGCTGCATCATCTGCCAATTCTTTGATACTATAGGGACTATTTGGTGCAGAACTCCGACCCATACCCCGGTTATCTAAAAGAATGACTTGGTATTGGGAAGTAAAAAATTGTGCGAGTGTTAACCAGTAGGAATGATCGCAAGTAAAACCAGAAATTAAGAGCAAAGGTTCACCTGTACCTTTGATGTCATAAAACAGATCAATCCCGTTTAACTGCACTTTAGGCATATATTATTTTGCCTCCTTGAATTTCCCGTGGTTTAGTACTTTTATATTTAACCACAAGTTTGTAGTGAGAACTTTAGTTCTCAAATAACGCCAAAAAAATCTAATTGTGTGAATAAATTGCTAAGGACGCGTAATATCCAAGTCTTTGCATATTTTAGTAAGTTCTTTTTCTGCAAGCTCTCGATTAGAAATTAATATAAGTTCAATAGATTCCAATAAACTCTCTCTAGCTTCTTCTAAAGTTCTCTCTTGAATATTTGCTCCTGGTAACTCTTGGGCATAGCCTATATACCAATCGCCTACTTTTGCAAATACAGCAGTGAAAGAGTTTTCCATATCATTTGGTGCAAGGTCTTTGACTATATTAGCTTTTGTATTGCAGCTATAACTATTTCTCCCAGATTATCAGATGGTGTGGTGTCTTTGGAGAAACTTTCCACAAAGCTAGTAACAACTTTCTTACCGCGTTGCTTTTCGGCTGCTTTTTTCAAACCGCCTGTGTTGGCGTAATATTTCTGAATATCAGTTAAACCCAGAAGTGTTGAATGTTAAGAAAAAGCCAATAAAAATAGCCCAAAATATGTTAGATTTTGGGCGAAGGATTAAAATATTTTAGTTTAACAGTGATTATAAATTCATT
>NZ_JACJRF010000086.1 GCF_014697105.1 Anabaena subtropica FACHB-260
CCTGAGCCTATTTTATTAAACCAGATTTTTGCCAAGCTTACTTCTTTAGGACGTATTCATCCCGTTTCTACGGGCGTTGAACCCTCGTAATTTGGCAAAGGTATTGTAATAAGGGAACACCAAAAAATAAATTATTCCAACTTGACGGTTTGTAGGGTGCGTCAGTATGAATAATTTCTTGGTACAGCTAATTTTTCTCGCACTGACGCACCCAACCTAGTTGGATATTTTTTATCTGGAAGTCCCTAAGTAAATCGGTAGAAATAAATAAAAGTATGTTACGAAACGTAAACAAGCTTGAAACCCTTGCTAATGAATAAAGACCAATGACAACCCTAGCTAATTAGGTTTATTTTTGCCGACCTACTACTTAACTATTAACTGAGAGGAAAGCCTATCTATTCCTCATTACCATCCCTTACGGCATCACTGTTTATCTGTTAAAATAGTCACATAATCTCTTTATAGAGTAGGATTTTACCATATTATTAATTACGTCAAGATGAATGTAAGACTTCAACAAGTCATACAATGTTAGATAATTTACTAGTCGGTCGTTATCAAATTCGCCAAATGTTAGGTGGAGGTGGATTTGGAAAAACTTATGTTGCTCTTGACACTCAACGTCCTGGCCAACCCAAATGTGTCGTCAAACATTTTCAACCTGTCACCCATAACCCAGAGTTTATGGAAACAGCTAGACGACTCTTCACGAGTGAAGCAGAAACACTAGAAAGATTAGGTTATCATGACCAAATTCCTCGTCTTCTAGCATATTTTGAAGAAAATCAGGAATTTTTCTTAGTACAAGAGTTTATTGAAGGCCATTCACTGAAAGTAGAATTGCCGCCTAATCAATGTTGGACAGAAGAACAAGTCATACTACTTTTACAGCAAGGCTTAGATATCTTGCAATTCATTCATCATCACAAGGTGATTCATCGAGATATCAAGCCAGAAAATATGATTAGACGGCTACAAGATGGTAAATTAGTCCTGATAGATTTTGGCGCAGTTAAGCTAGTTCAAACTCAAATAAGCGCAATTAGTGGACAAACGGAAATGACTGTTGCTATTGGCACGCCAGGATATATGCCTTTAGAACAATTCCGAGGTAAACCACACCTTAATAGCGATATTTATTCTCTAGGTATGGTTTGTATTCAAGCACTGACAGGGGTGCATCCCAGAGAACTAGGAGAAGATGCCATATCTGGAGAAATTCTCTGGCAAAATAGAGCAAAAGTTAGTCCTGCATTAGCATCTGTGTTATCAAAGATGGTGCTAAATAACTTTAAACTGCGTTATCAATCTGCAACAGAGGTTTTAGAAGGACTACAACAAAGTTTTCATCCACAAGCAGAAACTCAGATAACTGTAGCACCATCCACTTTGGCACAGCAGCCCCAAGTTATTCTCACCCAACAGCAATTAGTTGGGTTGCATGGCAATAATAGCTCTATTCTGTCTCTAAAGCAGTATAAACACTTAGAAAATATACTCATGACGTTTGTTGGACCCATAGCCCAAACGTTGCTAAGAAGGGCAGCATCTGCTGCTAGTTATCAAGAATTAGTCGATAACTTAGCTTTGCACTTGACAGCAAGTCAACAAACTGAGTTTAAAAAAACTGCGATGTCATTGATGGAACAACCAACTAAACTAACTATTGAGCATGAAAATAACTCTGGCAATTTAACACAGAAATTACAACCAGTTGTCAACCATGAAATTAACAATGCTTTCATACATCAATGTCAGCAAGAGTTACTAAATTTAATTGGGCCAATTGCTATTTTTTTAATTCAAAAAGCTATCAAATCTACTAATATTAATACTACTCGTACTGAATTTATTAAAGTTTTATCAGACGCAATTCCCGATGATCAAAAAGCCTTCGAGTTTCAAAAGCGGTTACTCCCTTAAGTTAGAAATAAATCAAATATTCACAATCATGCCTCACTGGTACGTGTATTATTTTTGTTAAAAATTTATTGCATTGCGTGTATCAATTGTTTTGGTGCTGGTTTCATAACCCCGTCCCTTTGTTAGCAATTATTAGTTTTTTCGCCACCGACCATTGACAAAAACTCTACCCCCAAGAAGGTATAGGAATCCGATTTGATTCTTGTTGGCGTAGCCTGCGCTTTCGCTTAACAATCTTAGTACCTGTAGGGTGGGGATTGCCCACTGTATAATGGTTGTGCTGGGCAATGCCCTTCCTACCTAATATTTCAAAAATAAAATACTAAGACTATATAGTCTTTTATTCATTTTGCTTATTCAGCATATCCATAGCTATTGTTAAACTATACTTCATGCGATTAAATGCTGCTGCTAGACCACCAATTTCATCATGAGCATTGTCTTCAAATTCTGCACTCATATCTCCGGTGCTAACTCTTTGAGCTATGTTTTCTATTTTCCTAATGCGCTGAATTACAGTTTTCTTAATAAGGAAATTAATTATAATTAAGACTATGGCGAAAATAACAATTAAAAATGCCATAATCCCTAACCAAGTAGTTTGGGCATTATTAAATACTTCTTCAGAAGGAACTGAGATAATCTGAGCTGCAACAATCTCATTAAGTTGCCACCCAAAACCATTTTCTGAACCATAAGTAACCAATTGACTCTTAGGTGCTTTATCTGGTGTGGAATGACATTGTAAACAGCTTTGTTCTGTAACAGCTAGTGGTCTGGCAATATAAAATACTGTGCCTTCCGGTAAAGTGCGAAAGCTGGCAATCTCCGGTAGTGAAGGATTTTTGCGAAATCGCTCCACAATTGCTGCTTCATAAGTATCAGCTTTATCTCGTAAATTAGTCGGATTGAGTGTTGCTTCTTTATAAAAGAAGTTGCGATACTGTTCATTTTTACGTAAATTATCAAACACCTCCGTTGCGGAGTAAGCTGGTACTGTTTCGGGGATAAAGGATGATTCAGTTTCTAATTTAGGTAATAACAAATTTCTGACTCTATCTTGGGTGTACTGCCTGACAGAAGTCATTGTGTTCAAGAGAACCAGGGCTTTAGAGATGACTTCTGTCTGCGCTCGATGCTGGAGTATGCTAGATAAAGCAGTGCCACTGAGTAAAATGCTAATGATAAAAACTATAGTTAACAGTAAATTGAACTTGGTACCAATCTTTATTTTTTTTAACATTAGTCTAAATTTTTTATATTAAGCGTCATCAGAGATTGTAGTAAAATACTGTAGCGAAGATAACTTATAAAAGCAAGATAGCTTATTTTATTAAAATTAATAATGCCTCGAAAATTCTCACGTCGTTTTTTTTTGGACAATTGATTTTCTTAACAGTTAATGCCTGTACATCGAAACAGCAATCTGATGGCTTATTAACTATTGGTGTAATCAACTATGATGGTGGACAAAAAATAATTGAGCAGTATGCTGGATTTCAGCGTTACTTAGCGGAAAGCACAAGAGCGAAGGTTACTTTAGAACCTACTTTTAATGAAAATAAAGCGATTGAACGTCTCGAATCTCGTGCTTGGTCATTAATATTTGCTCCACCAGGGATAGCAGCTATTGCGATTTCTCGGTACAAATATGTTCCGCTTTTTCCCTTAATTGGTGTGAATAATTTGCGTTGCGTCTTTGTTACCCGCGAAGACAGTCCTATCCGTAATTTACAAAATTTACAGGGTAAAACAGTAGCTTTGGGACAATTAGGTTCAGCTACAGGATATTATTTCCCTCTTTATAATCTCTATGGTCTGACCTTGGCGGAAATCTTGTCTGCACCTACACCCAAAATCGTTATGGAATGGGTGGCTGAAGGAAAGGCGGCGGCTGGTGCTGTTTCTATAGCAGAACTTAATCTTTATCGTTCAACATTACAAGGAACTAAGTTTCGCATCCTCTACACAGACCCGCACTATGTTCCACCTGGTGTAGTGTTAATTGAACCAACTATAGAACGTAAACGCCAAGATTACATTCGCAGAGTGATGAGTGAGTTACCTTCGGCGTTAGCTCAACAAGTTGGCTATATACCCAATGCGCCAATTCCAAATTACAACTATATGATTAGTGTGGTTGAACGAGTGCAATCAATTGCTTCTGAACTGCAAAGCAAGCCTGTTCAATTATTTAATAAAACAACTTAGATGTTGAGAATTTATCAGTTGCCGACAGTAATCTTGATATGGGAGATAGAGTAGTACTTTGTCAAGTTAGTTTTAAGAGTTGGTAGTAAGCACTTTAGTAGTTAGAAGAATCAGGACTAAAGTCCTTACTACAAACTTATTTACAGCAATTTACAAGTAATTAATTGAAAAATCATTTAACCTTGATGACGAGGGGCATTGAAGGCTTCCCAAGCAGCTTTGGCGGCATTTTGTAGACGTACACTAAAATCTACAAAATCTTTCATCATTAAATGCCAGTTTTTCTCGGTTTCATCCTTAAATACTACCCAAAAGTATTCTAAGCGAGCATCTTTATCCATAATTTTCTCTCCTTCAATAGCTGCTCTTGCCTTACGTACAGCATTCAAGTAAGTTTCACGGGTGAAAGTTCCGGCTGTCTCTGCTTCGGCTTGAGCGCGTCTTCTGAGTGCTTCAATCAGTGCTTTAGTTTCGCGCTTTACTTCGTCAGTTTCGCCAGCCATCTCGACTTCTACTATTTCGTCAGTTTGAGAGCTAATTTCTACCACGACGATAGATTCAACAGTTTCGACAGATTCGATAATTTCGATGTTGTTATCATTCATAGTTGAAATATCCTTTTAGTCATTAGTCATTCGCTGCTTAAGCTGTTTTTGGTAGTTCTTGCTCTAACTTGAGTAGTGCTTGAACTCTTGCGTCTGTGGATGGATGACTAGAAAATAAGTTACCTAAAAACTGTCCAGAGATGGGATTGATGATTAATAGTGGTTCAAACGCTGGGTTAGCATCCAAAGGTAGTTGTCGCGCCGTGGCTTCTAATCTTTGTAATGCACGGGCTAAGGAACGGGGATTACCTGTTAATCTAGCAGAACCAGCATCAGCAGAAAACTCTCTTGTGCGGGATATTGCTAACTGAATGATAGTGGCAGCTATTGGCGCAAGTACAACAGTTAACAAAACACCTAAAGGATTTCCACCTCTTTCGTTATCTCGTCCACCTATTCCCCCAAACCATAAGCTATAACTAACCATCTGTGCCAAGAAAGAGATAGCACCAGCAACGGTAGCAGCTACAGCTTGTGTTAACGTGTCGCGGTTAATAATATGTGTAAGTTCGTGGGCGATGACAGCTTCTAATTCATCCTCTGGTAATATATTTAAAATACCTTCAGTTACAGCTACAGCAGCGTGTTCTGGATCTCTTCCTGTAGCAAAAGCATTAGCAGTTTGACCGGGAACAATATAGACTCCTGGCATGGGAATATTTGCGCGTTGGGATAATCTCTGCACCATGTGATAAAGTCCTGGTGCTTGGCTTTCGCTCACTGGTTGGGCGCGGTAAACTGCTAGAGCAATCTTATCTGATTGATACCATGAAAACAGGTTGGTAACTGCCGCCAAGCCAATGCCAATAATCACGCCGCCACTACCGCCAATTACCCAATAACTGATGGCAATTAATAAGCCACTGAGGGCAGCAAGCAAAGCAAGCGTTTTAAATTGATTTCCCATGTTTTCGCTCTCCTGCTAATGCTGTATTGATTGTTTTAATCTTTTCTAGACAACAAGATTACTTCAGTTGTACTTTGATTGTATCTATCTAAACAGGGATTTATCGGGTAGAAATTTCGCCCTAGTTGAGTACGGTTTTCCGTCTCCAAGTTGTTGATACATAATTCATTGTGATAGTTATTGAATATATTTTTTTAATATGAATTAACCCAGAAGTTTAATAAAAGTTTTGTGTTGGTAAAAATTTATATGTTGCTTAAATTAGTGGTGATTTTAGCCTATTTAGGAATAGATAGAATTGTGGAATTGTGAGAGCGATCGCTAGTTAATTTTCCTGTTAAATGGTATTATAAAAATGACTAATGGCGATGGAGTTCGCCTAAACCGCTATTCCAGTCAAAAATTAATCTGGAAGGCTGATGACTCCTACTTTTCTCGCTTACTGCGGGAGGGTAGGGGTTTGTTGTATAAATAACCTAGCTTCCTTGTAGTAAGTCTCTATCTACAAAACGCAACATTGGAAGTTAAGGTATGTTATTCAGCATATTGTGGATTTTCATCATGGGCTTTTTTGCGGGTCAACTGGCCCGTCGCTTAACAGCACCACCGTTAATTGGTATGATTTTAATGGGGATTATTTTAGGCCCCCAAGTTCGTAACGTTATCAGTCAAGATGTCCTTGGTGCGGCTGATGATTTAAGGACTGTAGCGGTGACAATTATCCTCATGAAAGCTGGATTGGGACTAGATAGACAAAAACTGTCTCAACAAGGGACTGTAGCATTACGGTTGGGATTTTTACCAGCAGCCACTGAAGCGATCGCTATTGCTTTTGCTTCTATAATTATTTTTAAATTCGATTTTCCCACTGGCTTGCTTTTAGGCTGTGTAATTGGTGCTGAGTCGCCGGCTGTAATTGTACCAGGAATGTTGAGGCTGAAAAGTTTAGGCTTGGGTGTTACTAAAGGGATTCCCGATGCAATTTTGACTGGTAGTGCTTTATCTGATGTATTGCTATTACTTGTCTTTAGCTTATTGTTGAATTTCTTAGGTGATGGTGGCGTTGAACAAATCACCCTTTTCGGTGGCTTGACTATCAATACTCTGTATTTACTCCCCATACAAGTACTCATGCAAATCGGATTAGGGGTCTTATTTGGGTATTTAGTCGCTCGGTTACTAGTCTTACTACTAACAAAACAAAACTGGACTCAAAATGCTGTCCAAGATACTTTACTTGCTGCAAGTTTAGCTCTGTTTCTGGTAATTATTGCTAATGTTTTACCTTACTTTTCTGGCTATTTAGCTACAATGTCACTGGGGTTTTTCTTAGTCGAATTAGACGCACCTTTGGCTAGAAGATTGCGGGGTGGGTTTGATAGTTTATGGATAGTAGCAGAGATTTTTTTGTTTGTCTTGTTAGGAGCAACAATTCAACTACAAGTTTTAGGAAATATCTTACTACCAGGAATTTTAATTCTGGCAATTGGTTTATTTATTGGTCGCATGATTGGTTGGTATCTTTCAACTTTAGGGAGTAATTGGAATTGGCACGAAAGATTATTTCTACTCCCTGGAAATTCGGCTAAAGCTACAGTGCAAGCTGCTATCGGTGCAATTCCTCTTGCTCAAGGGATTGCAGGAGGTGAGATAATTTTAGCGATCGCTGCCCTTTCAATTCTCCTCACTGCACCTTTAGGTGCTTGGGCGACAACTGTCTTTGCGCCCAAATTGTTAACTAGAGGAGAAGTTGACCCTACAAAGGTGACGGTAGCTACTCATACTCTATTATTAGCAGCAGTAGATACATCAAGTTTAGCCACAGAAGTTTTGAGCAAAGTTGCAGACTTAGCCCGGCGCAGTAATGGTGAGGCGATCGTTCTGCACGTAATCAACACTGCAAATCAGCAAGCTGTTGAACAAATACAGGAACAAGCAAAACAGTTGCTATCTGATATTAGATATAAATTTCTTGCTGTTACAGGTGTTGTTCCAGAAGAAATTATTCGCATTGCTCAGACATATCATGTAACGGCAATTGTTATGGGAAAAAGGGGACATCAACCTTGGGAAGAAGTAATAATTGGCTCAGTATCGCAAGCCGTTATAGAAAGTAGTCCCATACCTGTAATCTTGCTGGAGAAACAAAGATAGTTAAATTTTTCATAACTTAACGCGATGTGCAACTTATTTTTGAAACCCCTCTCCAAACCTCTCCCCGCTTCGGGGCTACGGTGTACACACAAGTTTGCCCAGAGCGAGTTTCCAGCCAAAAAAAGTGGATTCAAATTGCTCAAGACCGCGAACCAAAGTAGTAATACCAGGAGGTTTTTGA
>NZ_JACJRF010000087.1 GCF_014697105.1 Anabaena subtropica FACHB-260
TCCTGAGCCTATTTTATTAAACCAGATTTTTGCCAAGCTTACTTCTTTAGGACGTATTCATCCCGTTTCTACGGGCGTTGAACCCTCGTAATTTGGCAAAGGTATTGATAGTTAAAGCGAATACACAGATAGCATCGAACAGGCTTTTATCTTTGGAACAATCTGGTTTGGGTGGTTTAGATAGCGTTCGCGGCTATCGGCAAGATTTTCTTTTAACAGATAATAGTGCTTTTGCCTCAGCTGAGTTGCAAATACCAATTCTGCGATTATCTCAATCGAATGGCTTATTACAAGTCACCCCTTTTGTTGATTTTGGAGTAGCCTGGAATAATTATCGAGAAACTCCAGATCCTAATACCTTAGCTGCCGTTGGTCTTGGTTTGCGCTGGTCAGGTGGCGATCGCTTTACCGCTCGTCTTGACTGGGGTATTCCTTTAGTATCTGTTAATTCACAAGCTAAAACCTGGCAGGAGAATGGTCTATATTTTTCTCTCATTTATAATCCTTTTTAAAACTTTCAAGAGTCTAATGAATTACTAAAACTCTACCCTTTCATGGGTAGAGTCTTTTGAGTTTTAGCTGATTTTTTGTTTATAATAAATTAAGTTAATGTTATATAATTTGCGTATTAATACCCAGGAAATATAGAAGAGTAAAAGTCTATGGTTATTAGTTACAAGTACCTGTAGACAAAAAACGCATATATATTATGTATGATTTTATATAATTAAGATTAAGCGAATGTTTGAAAATTATTATTGCTAACATAAAAATCTTAAAAACATAACCTCCATTACCTTGTAGGGAAGGGGGATTTCCAAGCCTCTCCCTGGAACAGAGAGAGGTTATTAGTATACTTTTCGACTTTTCAAACAACCTCTAATATAGTTTATGAAGAAAAATAAAAAATATATGAACGTAACTTAGAAAAAATGGCTGTTATAAATAGTTAAATATACTTGTTATATTTACAATAAATATCTAAGAATATAAGGATTTAAGAAATAATAATGCCAGGCAATGAGTGGGAAAAAATACGCCACATATTAGTTGTCCAAGACTTGCAAGGACAGCGAAACATACCATTGCAAGAGGCTACTTATTCTATTGGACGGCATAGCAGCAATGCTATTGTTATTCATTCTCTGTCAGTATCGAGACAACACGCGATTTTATTGCGGGTAACTATTCCTGGGACTGACCAATATAGCTTTCGGATTATCGATGGCAACTTCAAAGGACAGGGAAGCACTAATGGCTTAATTGTAAACGGGACTAGAAGTTTCTCTCATAATCTCCAGCACGGAGATGTGATCAACTTTGGTAGTCATCAAGCGCAGGCTAAATATTATGCTATTTCTAATATTTCCGAAAAAGCTTTTTTTGCGTCTGCTGATGTTGAAGACTTATCGGAATTTTTATCTGAGCTATCTCATCCTGTTAATTCTTTTCAAACTGTAGTTGTCGATCCTGAGTTTGAAGGCGCTAGTGAGACGGCTTTAGCTCGTTTAGCATCGTTTCCAGAACTGATTCCCAATCCCATTATTGAGACAGATTTAGAAGGAAAAGTTACATATCTCAATCCAGCCGCAGCTATTAAATTTCCCGATTTGAGGCAACTTGGTAGACAACATCCTATCTTAAGAGAAATTCTCAATATTGCTGAAAAGCCCAAAATCAATCCTTTTGTTCGAGAAGTAACAGTTGGTCACGCAGTTTTTGAACAATCAGTCCATCACTTGCCTGAAAGTGATTTAATTAGAACCTATATCATCAGAGATATTACTGAGCAAAAGCAAGCCGAAGCCGAACTACACCAGCGCGATCGCTTGTTACAAGCAGTAGCCGAAGCTGCCAATTGCTTGGTAATAGAACTAAACTATGATACTGCCATTGAAAAAGCTCTAGCTGTGGTAAGTGAAGCAGCCAAGGCAGATCGGGCTTATTTATTTAAAAACCATCCTCATAGCGTGACCGGGGAAATGGCTGTAAGCTTACAATTTGAATGGTATTGCTCCCACTTCCCACCAGCTCGCCAGCATTGGCAAAATCTCCTTTATCAGTCTGTTGAGTTATCACGTTGGTATAGTATTTTATCTAGTGGCAAACCAATTAATGAACTGACCAGACAATTGCCAGATGCCGAACGTGAACTTCTCAAAAGGGACGGTGTTCAATCTCTATTGTTGGTACCTTTGCGGTTAGAAGATGAATTTTGGGGGTACCTTGGTTTAGCAGACTGCACTCAAGAGCGTTACTGGTCAAGACATGAAGAATCTACACTGTTGACAATGGCAGCTAGTATTACTGGTGCTTGGCAGCGTCAACAAGTAGAAGAAAAAATTCGCTACCAAGCCCTGCATGATTTACTGACGGAATTACCCAACCGCTTACTATTTAATGAATTACTGGCTAAAGCTTTAGCCAACGCGTCGCGTAGTGAAGAGAGTTTAGCCGTGATGTTTCTCGATCTTGATCGCTTCAAAATCATTAATGATACTCTAGGACACACCTTGGGCGATCGCTTATTACAACTTGTGGCACAAAGGTTACGAGACTGTCTGAGGAGTGGAGACACTGTTTCTCGTTGGGGAGGTGATGAATTTACAATTCTCCTACCCCACATAAATTATCTCGAAGAAGTATCCCAGGCAGCTTGCAGAATTTTAAAGGCTGTAGAGACTGTTTTTCATATAAATGGGCATGAACTTTATGTGAGTGCTAGCTTGGGTATTGCCTTACTAGATGAGCATAGTCCCGATGCCGAAGCCCTAATCAAACACGCAGATGCAGCTTTGTATCATGCCAAAGATGAGGGGAGAAATAACTATCAGTTTTATACTACTAGCTTAAGTGGCAAAACTCCTGAACGGCTAACGTTAGAGAAAAGCCTGCGTTCTGCCCTAGAAAAGCAAGAATTAACATTGTACTATCAGCCCCGCGTTAACATCCTCACCGGACAAATTACTGGTATGGAAGCACTATTACGCTGGCAGCACCCAGAGATGGGATTAGTAGCACCCAGTGTTTTTATCCCAATTGCTGAGGAAACGGGACTAATTATTTCTATTGGCGAATGGGTATTGCGGACAGCCTGTGTACAAAACCGAGCTTGGCAAGAAGCAGGATTAACTCCCTTGAAAATGGCTGTCAATCTCTCTCCCAAACAATTCCGCCAACCAAATTTACTAGAAATTGTCTCCACAATTTTAACCGAGACAGGGTTAGCACCAGAATTTTTAGAGTTAGAAATTACAGAATCAACAGCTATTGAGGATATCAAGTTTACTAAGAGTGTGTTAGAAGATCTACAGCAAATGGGTATTGATATTGCCATTGATGACTTTGGGACTGGTCATTCTTCCCTATCACGTTTACAACTTTTACCACTCCACAACCTAAAAATTGATGGGTCTTTCATCAAAGCACTGACCACAGACACCAAGGTAGCGCATATTGTCAAGGCGATCGTGACTTTGGGCAGGAGTTTAGGTTTGAGGCTGACTGCTGAAGGGGTAGAAAAACAAGAAGAACTCGATTTTTTAAAATCTATT
Source organism: Anabaena subtropica FACHB-260 (assembly GCF_014697105.1). Lineage (GTDB taxonomy): Bacteria > Cyanobacteriota > Cyanobacteriia > Cyanobacteriales > Nostocaceae > Trichormus > Trichormus subtropicus. Next base: position 3,555 of record NZ_JACJRF010000087.1, read on the forward strand.
AACTGCGAGGATGTCCAAGGTTTCTTGTTCCACAAGCCTCTTTCGGCTGAGAAAGCAACGGCAATCCTGCATGGTGAAAGAGAAGAGACTTCTAATTAAAAAAATAGTCAAAACAGTAGGGGATCTGGGGGTAGGAAGGATACAACAATATCAAGAGAAATGCTTTTCCACCCCTACTAGTCTGCCAAGTTAACTTTGCAAGGTCAATAGCAGCAAAAAAATCTCTTTCTCCCCCTGCTCCCTCTACTTCCCCTGCTCCCCCTGCTTGCCTTAGCCTAGCAATTTTAGGTTGGTGAACTACTACGCCCGTGTTTATTGAAAGTCCTTAAGCGGAGATTTTTTCCTCAAGTAGTTTAAACGTCTTCTTGGTAGCACCACAAATGGGACACTGCCAATCATCAGGAATATCTTCAAATGGTGTACCAGGTGCAATCCCAGAATCAGGATCGCCAGCGACAGGATCGTAAATCATGCTGCATTGTCGGCAAATCCATTTGCGTGTGCTGGGATCTTCACCAACTACTCTAGTGACAGGTTGTCCGCCATTTAATACTTCTAAAGCTTCCGTGTAGCGATCGGCGTGGTAATTTTCGATAAATTTTAATAAGCCAAAGCGGTGTGCAGCTTCGCGGAAAGTGCTAGCGTGTTCGCCAGATTCTTGAGCTTGTTTGAGAAATTCTTCTGCCGCAGGATGATCGCGATCGCTTTGAGCAGCTGCGGCAAAATCTGGATACATTGTTGTGTATTCGTAGGTTTCGCCTTCAATTGCCAAAGATAAGCAACGAGAGACGATTTCCCGCTTTTGTTCGTCAGTTAAATCAGATGGATTTTCTACAGCCAATTCTGGGTGTAGCAACTCAAAATGGGCAAAAGCGTGTTCTGTTTCTTGTTCTGCGGTTTCGCGGAATAGTTTAGCTAAATCGGTAAATCCCAGTTTACGCGCGACTTCGGCAAAAAACAGATACTTGCGATTTGCCATCGATTCGCCACCAAAAGCAGCTTCTAAGTTTTGCAGAGTAGTAAAGTTTGATAGATCCATAATTTTTGGATGCAGTTAAGTAATTTTTACAGAGCAAATACAGACAGTGAATCGAGTAAATCAGCTGTTTTTGTATATCGAAAAAAGTTTTACACAAATTTTCAGCCCATATTTATTTACCCGTTTCATCAGCGATGACAGGACAATACCCAAAGGGTTTTCAGTATTTCTCTGATAAAAATGCGTAATCAGTATATCCTGTTACGTCTGAACTATAGAATGTCTTGATATCTGGTGTGTTTAATTGGGCATTAATTTGCAAGCGTTTTGGTAAGTCAGGATTAGAAATAAATAGCTTGCCAAAAGATACTAAATCTGCATTATTCTCTGCCAGAATACTATCTCCTTTTTGGCGATCGTAACCGCCATTAGTAATTAATGTACCTTTGAATATTTGACGAAAGTAAGGTGTTACAGGATTAATTACTTCACGGGTTGCCAAATCAACTTCATTTGGTTCCATGATATGAACATAAGCTAGCCTAAAGTGGTTCAGTGCATTGATCACATAGCTAAATGTCTCTTTTGGGTTGGAGTCGGACATTCCGTAAAAAGTGTTACTGGGTGAAAGCTTAATACCCAGGCGATCGCCTCCGGTGGGGTATAGCCCATCGCCACCCCAAACACTAGCGACAGCTTCCACAACTTCTAAAAGAAATCTACTACGCTTTTCTATGGAACCACCATACTCATCGTTACGTTGGTTGGAGCCATCTTGTAAGAATTGGTCAATTAAATAACCAAATGCACCGTGCAGTTCCACCCCATCAAAACCCGCCGTGAGAGCATTTTCTGCACCTTGGCGGAATTGTTCTACAATTTCAGCAATTTCTGCGGTTTCCAAAGCACGGGGTGTTTCTAGAGATACCTTACCGACTGGAGTGTGCAGTGAACCAACGCCAGCCACTGCACTCGGTGCAACGGGCAATTCTCCACCAAGCAAAGCCGGATGAGCGACTCTTCCTGAATGCCAAAGTTGGAGAAAAATCCTTCCCCCTTGTTGATGTACCGCATCTGTCACCAGTCGCCATCCAGCTATTTGTTCTGAGGTATAAATCCCCGGACAGTTCATATATCCCAAACTGAGAGGTGAAACGGCTGTACATTCAGTGACAATTAGCCCTGCACTAGCACGTTGGGCGTAGTATGTCGCCATCAGCGAGTTAGGGATGTTGTCAATTGCGCGTAAACGAGTCATGGGAGCCATAACAATTCTGTTGGCAAGGGTATAAGCTCCAAGCTGAACAGGGGAAAAAAGATTAATTTGGGAGTTCATGGCTGAAATTGCAGTTTTATGAGGTATCAGTCAGAATTTTAGCCGGAATCTCGCTACTTATTATTTATTCTTTGCTTTAGTTAAGTGGGGACGAGGCAAAAATCTTCCGTTACATTCGCAGGATTAACTGTGAGAGTGTCAATACCCCAAAATAATGTATAAAAAAATATCCAACTAGGTTGGGTGCGTCAGTGCGAGAAAACTTAGCTGTAGCAATAAATTATTCATACTGACGCACCCTACTAACTGGCTTTCTTATATTAATTTTGAATTTACGTCTAATGTGAATTAAAGAGAATGAGACTGGAAGGTGAGAACATCAATACCAAAAAGGCGGCGAAGCAATTTGCGTAGTGTGTGAGAGGCGATTTTGGCAGCAAT
>NZ_JACJRF010000088.1 GCF_014697105.1 Anabaena subtropica FACHB-260
ATAATACTCCTGACCAACCTACGAACACGAAGCGATCGCGCTTTAACCAGTCGTCTAGTACGTCAAACCACCCTCTACTGGGGGCGCGTCCTACTGCGATGGTCATTACAACAAATCTCCAATGTTTTTATAAGTTCGGGTTTGTCTGTAGATGAGAATTGTATTTCCTTCTACAAACAGAAAGTTAACCAGATTGTCAATCTAGTTTACAAATTTTTACCGTCTCTAATAATTCTAGGTGCAAACCGCTAATTTTTCCAGTGAATTTTGGGAAAAATTTAATCTTTGGATACAGAAGGGGATGAGGGAGATAAGGGAGATGGAGAAAAAATTTCCCCTTTTCTCTCTGCACCATGCCGCTTTGCCCAGTCCCTAATCCCCAATCTCGAATCCCATAACGCTAAAATTAGTCCTACAGTTACATATAATCACTGCTAAATGTTTACCATTGACTTAAGCATCAAAAATACCGCCTTCCCCATAACCGTGCAACGTAAGACAGCAGAGGATGCTGAGGCTATTTATCAATTGATTTTGGCTGCCATGCGTTCTGGCAATCCTGATATTGTGGAACTGAAGTGTGAGGGTAAGACAGAGAAGAAAATTGCTGTCCGCGCCAGTGAGATTTCTGGAGTCCAGATTACTCAAAAAGATGGTGTCACTACAAGCAGTGGTAGAGCGCCTGGATTTTTTGCCCTAGCTGGTGAGTAACCCAAGGTGTAGACATGGCGGACGTAGGCATTTTAGTTAAAGACTTAAGTTTTAGTTGGCCCAATGGTGAAACGGCGATTCAATCTTGCTCTTTGGAAGTACCCCAGGGTGAATTTTGGATGCTTTTGGGTACAAATGGCAGTGGCAAATCCACATTACTCCGTCTACTAGCAGGGCTTTTGGCTCCCAAATCTGGTGAAATTCGGGTGTTACATCCCGTGGGTTTCGTCTTCCAAAATCCTGATCATCAACTGGTGATGCCTACTGTTGGTGCTGATGTAGCTTTTGGACTGGTGGAAGAAAAACTACCCACACCTGCTGTCAGAGCAAGAGTAGAGGAGGCATTGGGAGCAGTGAATTTGAGCGATCTGCAACTACGCCCAATTTACGCCCTGAGTGGGGGACAAAAACAGCGTGTGGCTATTGCAGGTGCGATCGCTAGACGCTGTGAAGTCTTATTATTAGATGAACCCACAGCCTTACTTGATCCAGATAGCCAACTGGACTTAGTAGCAAATGTCCGCCGACTGGTGAAAAGTAGGGGTATTACTGCTTTGTGGGTAACACACCGCTTGGATGAGCTAAATTACTGTGATGGCGCTTTTCTACTAGAAAAAGGTTGTTTAGTAGATCAAGGTGAACCCCAGCGCCTTAAACAGCGTCTAATGGAAGTGCATCAAGAAGCTTCTTGAAGTGGGTAGTAGGGACTAGCGGCATTGGCCAAATAGCCAAATAGGAGATTATCCATACCATTGCCCATACCGAATCACAACTGACAACTAATCAATTAATCAGTAATTTATGACAATTGCAACGCGCCATTAATGGCGCGTTTGCTGTTATTAGTGCTTTGCACATCAAACTTTGCAAACAAATCATATTTTAAAGCTTTTGTAACATAGTGTTACAAGCAATGCTTCAATTACTATAAAAGTTATGAATAGATCTTGTTAACTCTAGAAAATTGTGATTGAAAACCATGCCCCGTTCCCTAACACCAGCCGTTTTATTGGTAGACGGCTACAATATAATTGGCGCTTGGCCTTGCCTGAAAAAAACCCGTGATAAAGATGGGCTAGAAGCGGCTCGCTGGCAACTTGTGGAAGCAATGACAAGTTACAGTTCATTTCAAGGTTATGATACTCAAATAGTTTTTGATGCTCACTATCAAAATACTTGTAGTAACAAAGAAATTATTACAGAGCTAGTCTCAGTTTATTACACGGATTTTGGGCAAACAGCAGATACTTACATTGAGAAAGTTTGTGCATCTTTACGTCCTGAAGTTTCGCCAGTTAGGGTTTCTCGTGTAATTGTTGCTACATCAGATCGCGCACAACAATTGACAGTGCAGGGTTACGGGGCTGAATGGTTATCCGCATATCAACTGTGCGGGGAAGTAGAAACTACAGTTTGTCGGATGCGGCAAAAGTACCAATCTCGTAAACAATCTAAAAGTAGATTTTTAGCTAGCGCTATAGACCCTAAAGCAAGGCAAAAGCTAGCTGAATTGCGAATGGGAATTTAATTATAGATATTAGCATCTAAAAGTCTCTAGTGTCAGTCTGGAGGGGTTTTTCGCTGCAAGAATCTAGACAATAAAGCAACAGAAATTTTTTTTTGCAAAAGTACTTGCCATATCCTATCGACTACGCTACTATTATAAATCGTGAGAGCAAACATTCCTCAGTAGCTCAGCGGTAGAGCGATCGACTGTTAATCGATTGGTCACTGGTTCGAATCCAGTCTGGGGAGTTTAAAGAATCAAAGAAAATCAAAGGGTAAAAAATGGAGTATGAAATATCCGACTTCACAGACATACCCTACGATCTTTTAGAACTTTGGTTACTTGATAAAGCAGTAGTTTTTCTGAATCATGGGTCTTATGGTGCTTGTCCTAAGCCAGTATTGCTAGTACAAGAAAAACTGCGATCGCAGATGGAAAAAGAACCTCTGCGATTTTTTGGTAGGGAGTGGGAACCGCTATCAGACAACGCTAGAGCCGAACTGGCAACGTTTGTAAATGCTGATATTGAAGATTTGGTGTTTGTACCCAATGCAACGACAGGTGTAAATTCGGTTTTGCGTTCCTTGCATTTTGCGCCTGATGACGAAATCCTAACAACTAACCACGAATATAACGCTTGCCGTAATGTACTCGATTTTGTTGCTGATCGCTCAGGTGCGCGGGTAGTAGTAGCGAAAGTTCCTTTCCCTTTGGAATCGCCACAACAGGTATTTACAGCCATTATTGAACACGTTTCAGCAAAAACTCGATTAGCACTGTTAGATCATGTGACTAGCCAAACTGCTTTAATCTTCCCAATTCAGGAATTGGTACAGGAGTTACAAGCACGAGGTATAGATACACTAATAGATGGCGCTCATGCACCAGGGATGATTCCTCTGAATTTGCGGGAGATTGGCGCAACTTACTACACCGGGAATTGTCATAAATGGCTGTGTGCGCCGAAGGGAGCAGCATTTTTGTATGTATGTCAGGAGAGACAATTAGAAATTCGTCCCCTGACAATTAGCCACGGCGCTAACTCACTACGAACTGATAAAACACGGTTTCGATTGGAATTTGATTGGACAGGTACAGACGATCCTACAGCTTATATCTGCGTACCGGAAGCGATCGCTTTTATGGGTTCGCTGTTATCTGGTGGCTGGACGGAATTAATGCAACGTAACCATTCCCTAGTTTTAGCAGCCAGACAATTACTTTGTGAAGCATGGGGAGTAGAACCGCCTTGTCCTGAGGAGATGATTGGTACAATGGCAGTTATACCAGCGCCTACAACATTAGAAGGGCGAGATTTTTTGTCTGTACATGACGAATTATTTGATAAGTTTGGTATTCAAGTACAAGTGGTTCCTTGGTGTGAATCACCACGATTATTAATCAGGATTTCGGCACAAATTTACAATAGGCTGGAGCAGTACAAATATTTAGCAAAAGCGCTGAAAGAATTGTCAAAGAGTTAAGTTAGTTTGCAGCTTTTACTTAAACTTGTCAATTCATGGATAATTTTCTTGAAAGATTGCATATAATACTAGTATGTACATCATATAAATTAGATAAAACTCCCATCTTTTCAAAAAGCTAAAATTAGGGTTAATGAATGAAGCTTTTTGTGTGAGAATTTCCCTGAAATATCAACAGGTTTTGACATAGTAAAAGTGGGTAAGTATGAAAAATTTTCTAAAAAAAATCTTCACAAATATAGCTATAGCTTTAGGAATTTATTTAGTAGCTTTATTCATAAATGCACCAGTGGCTGCTGATGAAAATTCACAGGTGATTAATAGTTTAACTCCCAGGGAACCGAACTTCTTCCAACAAGGAATAACGCAGTTTGAAAGAGAAACTCAGCTATTAATCAAACTATCTCAAACTAATCAAGAGCCTGTGCTGAAACTTGTTCCTGATAAATTGCCGATTCAAGAACAGTTATCACCACTAGAAAAACCACAAGCTTTGCCTAGTGAGCCTAATAAAACTGGGACTGAATAATTAATCAAATTAGAAAATACTGCCTAATTTGATTAAAGTAGCAAACTCCTCAAAATTTTGTTCCATATCTTGAGTTATTTAGGACAAAAAATTGTAGAGCAATTCTTAAAAAAGTCAGTATAAATATATCACACCAAACAACTGCTAACCGTTGCTAAAACGGACTGAGAAAGCGTATCCAAATCATAGCCACCTTCTAAGCCGAATAAGATTTTGCTAGTTATTCCTAAACAATAATGAGTAAACAAACCATAATCATTTGGTTGCAGATTGACACTGGCTAGAGGATCTTCGGCGTTACCATCATAACCAGCACTAACTATCAGTAAATCTGCCTGAAAACTGGCTAAAAATGGGATTACCTTTTTTTCCCACAATGGCTGATATACAGAAATATCACTACCAGGTGGTACGGGTAGATTTAACACATTACTATGAAAACCCCGTTCTGTGGCTCTACCTGTACCAGGATAGCAAGGGTACTGATGAAGAGAACAGTAGGCAATTTGAGAGTTAGTTTCAACGATCGCCTGTGTACCGTTACCGTGATGTACATCCCAATCGACAATGGCGACGCGGTTAATTCCTGGCTGTTCCAAAGCATAATAAGCGGCGATCGCTGCATTAGAAAATAGACAAAATCCCATACCTGCATCACTTTCAGCATGGTGTCCTGGGGGACGCGCCAGCACAAAAGCGGGATTTGCCGACTCTAACACAGCATCCATCCCGTTTAACCAAGCACTCACCGCCAATAAAGCCACATCATAGCTACGAGGAGAAATGGGTGTATCGCCATCCAAATAACCGCCGCCAGTCGTAGCAATTTCCCTAACTTTATTAATGTAACCGGGACTATGAACCTTCACCAAAAGCGGCATTACAGATGAATTATCCAAGACTGGTGTAGGTTCAATCCATCTGATCTTTTCCGCAAACGCAGCCTGTTTTAGTGCGTTAATAATTGCTGTCAAACGTTCTGGACTTTCTGGGTGATATTTGCCAGTTTTGTGATCTAGGAACTCATCGGAATAGAAGACTGGGAACATGGTGCGAGATTGGCAGCAGGATACTGAATGTCATTGTATCCTCTGTTCGAGATTAAGGGCTGCGGAGAAAATGCTATTACTCGTCTGAGAAACCAATCATTTCATTTGTGGATTCATCGATCATTTCTGGTACTAAAGCTGGGTTACTTTTGAGTTCTTCTGGTGATTGTTCCCGAATTACATCATCCCTTTTTGGCGGGTGTTTGATCTTGTCCAACACCTCGGGGTTTAAGGATGAAGGATCACCTTCAGGATTCATCCTTTCAGCTTGACTAGGAACAGTTTCTTGGTTCATCATTAGAGCTGATTCGTAAAGTAAATATTAAATAGACAATCGCCTAACCATGAGACGAAGTAAGGAACCATAAATCATGGCTTCACTTACCTCTGAATACACTTCATAATC
>NZ_JACJRF010000089.1 GCF_014697105.1 Anabaena subtropica FACHB-260
ATAGCGTTCCAAAGTTTATGCTAGTCATGGGGGAAGTTTGATTTGAGAAGCTGGTAACTTTCATCTTCTTACTTCTCCCGCCTTTTTTCTTAATTCACATTAGGCGTGAGATCCAATTAAATATCTAGTTTTGCTGGGTCTTGCAATGTAGAAAATTCGCCCATGATACTGGCTCTCTTAGGTGTCATTCAAAAAGCAGTAGCTTTCTTCTCAACCCAGTGTTAATGGTGCTTTTTAGCATTTTCAAGGAAAGTTTCTCTAAAAATAGAGTACATTTAGTTAGCTTTCATAAAGCTATCATAAATGAATGTTTACAGTTACTTCATTTAACATTAATGAAATAGGCGATAGATAAGAAAATACCCTCATAATCTATTACTTTAAAAAAAGATGTTGAATAAGAAGAATGTTTAAAGCCAATTGTTTATATTAACTTCAAATAACTTTTATATTGACATAATAATTAGCTCGATTTTTCTTTGAAAATGTACCGGATAAATACTTTCTGGTAATTATCAAAAGTTTAAACTTACTTTCAGGATATTTACGGGTTACTGTCAGTAATTTTATGGAACATAATGAATGACATAGCAAGCAAATCAACGTAAAAACCATGAAAGCTCGGAACTTATACTTAACTGTTGGCTTTGTTTTCAGCGCAATATTATCTACAGCTACTTCCGCTAAAGCAGCTAGTTTTATCAGCAACATCAGTCAGAATACTGATCCAAAAGCTGACATTTTATTGAATTCTATTACTCAAAATGGAAAGACCTTCAGCAATTTCTCTTATGTAAATAGTGCCAACATATTGTTCAATACTCCTAAAACTATCACACCACTTAATGATGGTGCAGCTAGTACGGATAAAGGAGACAAAGCAAATGCTCCACTACCACCGAATGAACAACCAACTGGTGCTGAGATTGCTGCTTACTTAGGTAACAACAACTTGAACAATATTATTGACACTGAAGACACAGGTTCTTTTGTGATTGATATCTTCTTCGACCATAAAATAGTAAAAGACCATTCAGGACTCGATAATATCTTCTATTGGGAACGTGGTCTAAATAGCTCCATAGGTATTCAAGCTCTTGATCATCTAGGAAATCTGATTGGTAATTTCATTACCATTACTCCAAGTCAACTGACCTATGCTGGCTTTAACATTGACACAACAGAAGTTACTGGCGCTCAACCTGTTGGTTCTTGGGGTATCAGCCTTGATTCATTGGGAGTAACCAGCCTCAGTGGTTTAAAACTTACAGCACACGGTAGCAACAACGGCCCTGATTTCAAAATTATTGCTAGAAAAACAACACCTGAACCAACAACCGTTCTGGGTTTAGGCGCAGTTGCAACCCTAGCTTTCTTGCGTCGTCGCCAATTCAAGTCCAATTTTCTTAAGTAATTTAGTGATATCAGTTTTCTATTAGATAGTATTTGATTGAATTTTTTCAAAATAAGCAAATTTAGTTGGATAGCTATAAGTGAAAGGGTTAGTCCCCTAAATTCTTCAAGAATTTAGGGATATTTTTTTAATTATTAAGGATTGCTATCCTTTTTAAGGAAGAGAATTATATGTGAATCAAGTTAGTTGTTTGCTCATTTTCATAACTGTAACTATTACTCCATTTTTCAACTGATGGGGAACTTTTTGTATAGCAGTAAATCCTAATCGCAAATAGAATCCTTCAGCATAAAGGCTAGCACTTGTAATGACTTTATCTACTCCTTGCTGAGTTGCTTGATGACAAAAATGCTCTACCAAAGCTTTGCCAATTCCTCGACCTTGATAACGAGGATGCACATATAAAGCGATTAATTCATCAATAATATAACTAGTAAACCCTACGATGTTATCATTCTCAACTGCAACCCAGAAAGTTTCTGACTTCATACTCTTCAAAATATTAGAACCATCTGGTTTTGTACGATAATTACGCCAAGCCAACAGTTCTTGGCGGGTGTAAAAAGTTGCAGGTAGAGCTTTGATAGCAGCAATGCGAATTGCACTCAATACCCACGCATCTTTTTCTTCAGCAGGTCGCAGAAATATGTCATGAGCATTCATCAATACCCTCGCCAAACAATAATTTAAATTAATGATAATTGCTATCTAATCAAATGTGAAATTACAGGAACTAAATCTGCTGGTTCTACAGGCTGGGAAATTCAGCCTCTATTATGTACTTTTCATTAATTTATCCGGTGTAGGAGATCAGAGCGATCGCCCCACCGTAAATTTTCATCATTCCAGTTCAGAAAACAAAAAATTTATCTAACATTTTGATACCCTAGATTGCATTTCCTAATTTTGAATTTTTGATGACTAATTATTTCCGTTCCAATGTTGAGGCGATGGCTAGTTATGTCCCCGGTGAACAGCCACCACGGGGTACACAGGTGATTAAACTCAACAGTAATGAGAACCCTTATCCCCCTTCGCCTGCGGCATTGGCAGCACTGCAAAATATTGATGGTGAATGGTTGCGGCGATATCCAGAACCGTTTGGAGGGGAGTTTAGACAAGCTGCAAGTCAAGTTTTAGGTGTGCCTAGTGATTGGATCATTGTAGGGAATGGCAGTGACGAAGTATTGAGTATGGTAATTCGTGCTTGTGCTGAACCTGGACATAAGGTGGTTTATCCGATGCCTACTTATGTCCTGTATCGTACACTTACTGAAATGCAGGCGGCGGATATTTTAGAAATTGCCTACAAAAAAGATAACGTTTTACCTTTAGCGGAATTAATTGCGGCTAATGGTGCAGTGACATTTATCGCATCTCCCAATAGTCCATCTGGTCATGTAGTGCCAAGTGATGACCTACGCAAGTTAGCCAGTGAGTTATCTGGGGTTTTAGTTATAGATGAGGCTTATGTAGACTTTGCTGAAGAAAGTGCCTTGGATTTAGTCCAGGAATATGAGAACGTCATTTTGATTCGGACACTTTCTAAGGGCTATTCCTTAGCAGGATTGCGTTTAGGGTTTGGAGTGGCGAATCCCAAATTACTGGATGGATTGTTTAAAGTGAAAGACAGTTATAACATTGATGCGATCGCCTGTGCTGTTGCAACAGCAGCCATTACTGACCAAGCTTATAAAAACGCCTGTGTAGCCAAGGTTAAAGCATCAAGAACTCAGCTAACATCAGACTTAAAAGAATTAGGTTTCCGGGTTGGGAATTCCCACGGCAATTTTTTACTAACCCAACCTCCTGAAAGAAATGCAGAATATCTCTATCAAAAACTCAAGGAACAGAAAATTTTAATCCGCTACTTCAAGCAACCAGGACTAGAAGATAAGCTACGCATCACTGTAGGTACTGATGAACAAAATCAAATATTGGTGCGGGCGTTGAGTGATTTGTTAGGGATGAGAAACTGAGAAAGATGAGATGGATTGTTTCTCTTATAAGACGCTGGAAGCACGCTCATAAGAGGTGAGCTTTTCAAGCTTTACCTCTTTTTATAAAATTGGATTCCTCTAGTGAACTAACAGGGATTTACCGACAATGAATTATCAACCATTATTTAGCGATCGCTTGGCTATCTTGGCTACAATGCACCAAAAAGAAAAGGTAATTGCTCCCCTCTTACAGCAGGAGTTAGGCATTAAGGTTACAGTACCATCGGATTTTAATACAGATATTTTCGGCACATTTACTAGCGAAATTAAACGTCCGGGAACGCAAATTTTTACAGCTAGATTAAAGGCCGAGAAAGCCTTAGAATTGACAGGAGAAAGTTTAGCGATCGCCAGTGAAGGTAGCTTTGCACCTCATCCATTAGTACCCTACATCTACTCTAATAGAGAAATCGTGGTTTTAATAGATAAAATCAATGATATAGAAATTATTGGTGAGGAATTATCTACAGATACTAACTTCAATCATCAAGTTGTAGAAAATTTAGATGAGGCATATATTTTTGCCCAGAAAGTTGGGTTTCCTGAACATGGATTAATTGTCTGGTTTGAAAATTTAGATAAGGGATGTAATGAAATAATCAAAGGTATTACAAAAGAAGTAGATTTTACAACGACGATTAATTTGTTCTTACAGAAATCTCCCAATTCCCGGGTAAATATTCAGACAGATATGCGGGCAATGTATAACCCCACGCGCATGAAGAATATCGAGAAAGCAACTCATAATTTGCTCAATAAAATTAACAGTTGTTGTCCCCAATGTCATATACCTGGATTTACCAGAACTGAAAACATTCCAGGATTACCCTGTGAACTTTGTTATATGTCAACTCCCTTAACACTAACAGCAATTTATCAATGTAAAAAATGTGGTTTTAGACAAGAAAAAAGATTTCCTGATGGTATAAAATTTGCTAATCCATCTCAATGTATGTATTGTAATCCCTAATTTGTAATTCACGAATACAGCCCTAGATTTGGGTGACAGTAATAAACACTCAATTCACAAAGGAATAAGGAATAGGGTATTAAACCCAATCAAAAGCAACTAACTATTGATGACTGAAACACGTAATGCAGTAAATTTTAATTTTAATAAATCCCCCCTTGCCAGGTAAAACATGGGGGGAGTATGGAGCTAAAGCCCGGTTGGGCAATCGGGCTATTAGTTATTTAGTATTTATTTGCTGTAATTTAATTCCTCCTAGAGATAGATAAATATATTATTGGTATTTCTTTAGTACATCTTGATCATAAAAAATCTCCCGTTACTTTCTAGCAACGGGTAGATTTAGAGTTAAAATTCGTCAGGTGATCGGAATATTTATTTATTTAGTATTTATTGCATTGTTTGCAATTCCACCAATGGATAGATAAATAATGCTTTTTTGAGATGAAAAATGTATATCTAAACACTAGCTTGAAGATAAAGGTTATACCAATTTGAAAAATAATGGCGACAAAAGTAAAGAGAAAACCTAGATGCACCAAGCGGTTTCCAATCCAAAATCATTCTTGAAAAAAGTGCTTCAACGAGGGAAACCTGCCCACGCGAAAAATTACTTGACTGAACTTGACTACTTTCTAGATAAACTCAATGGCAATTGAACTATGAAGGTAGTCAAACCTTGACTACTTGTAACTTCTATTTTGCCTTGAATGTACTGCACTAGCTTTTTTACTAATGATAATCCCAAACCTGTACCGCTAGTTCGCTGATAATCATTTTGAGGAATCTGGTAAGATTGGTCAAAAACAGACAATTTTTCTGTTGTTTTGTTTTGAGTAAGTCGGTAGAAAGGTTCAAAAATCCGAGATTGCTCTGCTAAAGGAACTTCTACGCCAGAATTGTTAATTCTGATTTGAAAATAGGGTAATGAAGAGACATAGGATAAACTAGATTGAGCATCTTCCCCCTTTAAGTTTTTTGAATTTTGGTAGAAATGGACTGTTACGGTAATCCGCTCATGAGGAGGAGTATATTTGCAAGCATTCATGAGCAGTTCTGATACAATTCGGTTCAGGATATTTGCGTCAGATACAGAAATGTTGAAAGCTGATACAAAACTTTACATTCTTAGTTAGACTAACTCCAAAAGTCCTAAAATAGTCAACATAACATTATCTCCTCAAACCAATGAACATAAC
>NZ_JACJRF010000009.1 GCF_014697105.1 Anabaena subtropica FACHB-260
TTCCCCCTACTGCTTGCGCGTGTATTCTGATTGGATTTTCCACCACCTTTTACTCCCCACAACTCCTTCTGTTATTACTTTACTTGGACTTGTGTGTACACCGTAGCCTACAAGGAGAGAGGCTTTGAGTATTACTCCCCTTCCCTTATAGGGAAGGGGCTGGGGGTTAGGTCTGTATTTGACTCAACTACAAACCGTTATATTCCTTTTCACACTTAAGTAAATACGGTAAAATCCTACCAAATAGTTACAAGCGTATTGTATAAGTTCTCATGATGATAGATATCGCATCAATCGTTACATTTCTTGCACCCTATCTGCCATCTCTGCTAAATGTGGGTAGTAAAGTTGCAGAAGGTGCATATCAACAAGCCGGTGCAGATGGTTGGGATAAAGCCAAGACTATTTGGGGTAAGCTACATCCTAAAGTAGAGGCGAAAGAAGCCGCCAAAGAAGCGGTTGGAGATTTAGCAGAGAATCCAGAGGACAAAAATTTACAAACTGTTCTGCAAGTGCAACTCAAGAAGATTTTGGATGTAGATACAACACTGGCTGAGGAAATAGCCAAAATTTTGCAAGCAACAAAATCTGATGATCGCTCCGTTAATCTCAATGCTCAAGCTTATGATGAAAGTATACAGATTAATAAAGCAGGTGGCGTTGATAACTCAACCTATAACTTGACCAGAAATATCAACAGCCCAAAGTAACTAACTATATTGCTGTTTATGGTACTGCACAGCAAGAAATAGTCGAGTTGATAGAAAGCAGTACCAAGGCAGAATCGCCGGGGGTTCTCAAAGCGGGGAATCCAGGTAAAAGTTTGGCTTACTGGCAAGGAAGAACCACAGAAATTGAGCAAATACAGCAATGGTTAACTGATAACAATACCTTTTTAATTGGTATAGAAGGCATCGGTGGTACAGGTAAATCAACGCTGGCGACGAAGATTTATGATGAAATTGCAGGTTTCCCTAAGCGATTTTGGGCTGATGTCAGTAATGGGGCAAGTTTTAGCGATTTAGCCAGACAAGTATTAACACAATTCGGCTTTCCTGTACCAGAAAAAGAAGTGCAGTTAGTAGAGGCGTTAGTTAGGTGCTTGCGTTCTGGGCAATTTTTACTGATTATTGACAACCTGGAAAGCTTATTACAACCTGATAGACAGTGGGGAAGTTTATTTTACGGCGACTTTTTCCAAACATGGGTGGAATCTGGTAGTAATAGTAAGGTGTTAGTCACCACCAGGGAAAGACCGGAATTAAAAGGCTTTGAGTGGCTACTCTTGAAAGGTTTACAAGTAGATGAAGGGGTAGCACTACTAACAGAATTGGGTATTAAAGGGGATTTAGGGGAGTTTGTCGAATTAGTAGATGGGCATCCCCTACTTTTGAGATTAGTAGCAGACTTATTAAAGGAAGAATATTCACAAGACCCGGATTTAAGCAGATTAGCAGATTTAGGCTTGGGTAATTTACAGCAGTTGTTAACAGATTCCCAAGTGGTAGGTATCCATCGCCGGGAAAATGTCGGGATGGTTTTGGTGTTGGATGCCAGTTTTAATAGATTGAGTGAGTTACAAAAGGCGTTATTGCTGAATATTAGTGTGTATCGTGGTGCGGTTGACAGTGCAGCAGCCGTGGCTATGTTGCCGGAAAATGCAGAACCAGAGATTGAGGGAGAATTGCGGAATCTGGTGAAGCGTTCTTTGTTGGTAGAAAAACTCAATGGTAAGCGGCGATTTGAGTTTCAGTCTGTGGTTTTGGAGTATGTGCGGTATAAAGCTGGCAATCAGACACAGGCGCATCAACGAGCTATTGATTATTATCGCTCAATTGCTAAACAACCACCTTGGACAACAAAAGACGATGTTAAAGAATACTTGGAAATCTTTGATCACTTTTATCAGTTAAAAGATTATAACTCTGCCTTTGATAACATTTGGGTTTGCGATGATTTTTTGAGCTTGCGGGGTTATTACAATGACAAAGTGGAATTATATGGGCAGTTGGTCAGTAAATGGGAGGGAATTGGCGAGAGAAAAAATTGGAAATATAACGCTTCTCTCACCTCATTAGGTAATGCTTACTTTTCCCTGGGAGAGTACCAACGGGCGATTGAGTTCCACCAGCAGTCTTTGGAAATATCAAGGGAGATAGGCGAGCGCAATGGCGAAGCTGTTTCCTTAGGCAATTTGGGTAATGCTTACAACTCTCTGGGGCAGTACCAACAGGCAATTAAGTTCCACCAGCAGTCTTTGGAAATCAAAAGGGAGATAGGCGAGCGCAATGGTGAAGGTATTTCCTTGGGAAATTTAGGCAGTTCTTACCGTTCCCTGGGACAGTACCAACAGGCGATTGAATTCCATCAGCAGTCTTTGGAAATCTTTAGAGAGACAGGTAATCGCAATGGTGAAGGTAGTTCTTTAAATTGTTTAGGTAATGCTTACTGTTCCCTGGGACAGTACCAACAGGCAATTGAATTCCATCAGCAGTCTTTGGAAATCTTTAGAGAGACAGGCGATCGCAGTGGTGAAGGTGATTCCTTACACAATTTTGGTAGTGCTTATTACTGCCTAGGGCAGTACCAACAGGCGATTGAGTTCTACCACCAGTCTTTGGAAATTTGTGGAGAAATAGGCGATCGCAGGGGTGAAGGTAATTCCTTACACAATTTAGGTGGTGCTTACCATGTTCTGGGGCAGTACCAACAGGCGATTGAGTTCTACCACCAGTCTTTGGAAATTTGTAGAGAAATAGGCAATCGCAGTGGTGAAGGTAATTCCTTAATCGGTTTGGGCAATGTGTACAGTTCTCTACGACAGTACCAACAAGCAATTGAGTTCCATCAGCAGTCTTTGAAAATCACACGAGAGATAGGCGATCGCAATGGTGAAGGTAATTCCTTAATAAGTTTGGGTAATGCTTACGGTTCTCTGAAACAGTACCAACAGGCGATTGAGTTTCACCAGGAGTCTTTGGAAATCAAAAGGGAGATTGCTGATCGTAATGGAGAAGGTAAGTCCTTAATTGGTTTGGGAAATACATACAATTTACTTGGACATCACCAACAAGGAATTAATTTCTACCAACAATCTTTAGAAATTTTTAGGGAAGTAGGCGATCGCTATGGCGAAGGTCTTTCTTTAATGAATTTGGGCAATATTTATCAACGGTGTGGCAGGATTCAAGAAGGATTTACTGCCTTGTATCAAGCCCAGCAGATTTTTCAAGAACTTGGGATTCCTTTTGAAGCAATGCTTTATCCTCAATGGCTAAAATCAGTAATAAACTTCGCTCAACGTGGGCGGTTGCAATTTATTTTGTGTGTTATTTTTGGGCTGATAGCATTTCCTTTTGCTTTTATATGGCTGATTCTGCTTCTTTTATGGCGTTTAATGCGTTCCCAGTTTAAAACATGAAAACTGATATCTTCTCGCCGTGGATTTTGGGCATGGTTGCGTCGCTTGTGGCGTTGGCTTCGCTCTTGGTTTCGGCGGTAAAACAGTTCGCTATTTATGAAAAAATAATAACTCAGCTATTTTCTCACTATATGCTGCACAAATATCTACCAAAACCACAGGTTTGTTTGTTAACTATCGGATGGCTGGTACAACCTATTGCTGCTCATTCCCAGACTTGAACCTATAATGACAACTATGCAAGCTCATCTCAGCAATCCTTCCTAATCAGCCAATTTAGACCAGAAGATAGTTGTGAAGCCAACGACAACTTAAGTTTATTTGCTGATACTTTTATTAGTGTGTGCCGCAAAGCATCGATTAGGCGTGAGTTTCCCAGCGAGCTTCTCTACTCTTATTTAGAAGATATCAAGAAAAATAAGTCTGCTATCGGTAAAAAAGCCTGGAAGTTGTTGAATGATGGTAGATTCAAAAAATAAATGGGGAGGATTTCTCATGAAAACTGAAAGCCTAAATAAAAAAGAATCTTTCTACATAGCAATAATTCTCTACAAATCATCGTCAGACAAACCTGATTATCAACCTTTGTACCAAGAAAGCTTTGTTTTAATTAAAGCCACTTCATTAGAAGAAGCAAAAGTAAAGGCTGTGAATCACGGTAAAAATGAAAGTATCAGTTATACAAATGAAAATGGCGAAACTATTACTTGGTCGTTGCAACAAGTAGTAGATGTTAACTCAGTTTTATATGATGACTTTGATTCTTCTGAGGATAGCATTGATTTATATGCCCGCCATTTCCGCAATTATCAGGCTTACCAATCATTTGAACCTTTATTATCTAACGACGAATTGTAGGATTTTATGATTAACCGAGAATCAGAGGCGCTGGGTGCACGATCTTAATGAATAAGATTCAAGATTTACATAAACAAGCAATGGATTTCGCTGAAATGGCACAAGTCGCTAAACTCAAAGGCGACTCTGTTTTAGCTTTGCAACTCTTTAAACAAGCATTTGAAAAAGAACGGTTAGCAGCAGAATTAATTGTCAATAATCTGGCAGCAGAACCAACACGCTCAGTCTTACATCGTAGTGCCGCAACTTTAGCAATTGATTGTGGAGAAATTGCAGCAGCAGAACGTTTAATTGCCATAGCTTTATCAGGAAATCCACCTCAAGAGATTGCCGAAGAACTCAAGGATTTATTTGTGCAGATTAACATTGATAAATATTTTGCCCGTCGTGGTATTGAATTTGATTCAGCTAAACTGTAATTATGGATGATATGAAATACAACCCGAAACCATATAGAAAAAAGAATCTTTTTGTATTCATATAATCTGTAAAAATCATGATAAACATATAATTAGGAATAAAAGAGTATTTGAGGCTATGTTACAAAATACCTATCAACTACCTTTGACATTTGAACAAATTATTACTCTAGTCAAACAACTGTCTGATTCAGAAAAGCTGTTACTCAGCAAAGAGCTAGAAAAAGAAACATTGAATCAGAAGTTAACCCAGTTACTAGAAATATTTCAAACTGATGAATTATCTTTAGAGAAAATTACAGAGGAAGTAGAAAACTTCCGTTCTCAAATTTATGCCAGAAAACAAAGCAATCAAGATAATTATTGATACTAATCTTTGGATTAGCTTTCTGATTGGGAAGGAATTAAAAGAATTACAGAATTTTTTGGTTGAAGAAACAATTCAATTAGTGATAGTTATCAGCCATCTGGTGACTGATAACTGATAACTGATAAATTACGATTCTCTACCAGATGCCCAGGTATCACGCCATTTAACTGTACCTTCTTTGGCAACCACCCAGCGACGACTTAAGATATTTTCCCGCAGAGGCGATCGCCCTTCACGCCATAAGGCATACTTGTAACTAATGAGTTTGCCTGCACTTTCGTCAAAGGGAATCTCGGCAAACCAAGTATTAGAGTTGATGTACTCTAGGGGATAGGCTTTACTAATATCCCAGTTACCCAACTCTGGACAGTCACCGACAACGACGATGGTTTCACCTGGTTGAGTATGTACGCCATTGAGTTGGGCGCGGACAATTGTTGGCGCTTTCACTCGTTCGCCTACATGACTGAAAACGATGACTCCCCGTTCTTCGAGTTGCAGGTTGTAAATTTTACCGTCTTTGACCTCAAATTTATTCCGAGTTACTGCACAGGTATGTTCACCTTCTGGTAGGTCTGTTTGGACTTCTGGTAAGGTGACTTCTCCGCCACGGTTGAGGGCGACGAAGCAAACAGAAGAACGATAACGGCGGACATAACAGTAAACATCAGGAGTTAGGTATTTTTGCCACTGGCTACCCATAGATATGGCAGGATTTAATCGCCGCACACCAGACAATAATCGGATATATCGATAAATCTCAGTTTCAGTATCCCAAGTTTCCATCATGGGGCGGTTGTATGGGTCGTTACCGCCATCAGTATCGTTATGCAGATATTGTTCTGTGCCGTAATAGATGCAAGGAATACCGCGTGATGTCATAATGAGGGCGATCGCTACCTTCAACATCGCTGGGTCGGGGTTGAGGGATTGAAAACGAGGCATATCATGGTTATCAATGAAGGTGATTAACTCCGTAGCCCCGTTGTAGCGATCATCTTGGTCAAAGATCTCTTGAATGAGATGAAATCCCCCTTCTGCACCTTGGGCTAAAGCGCCACGAATGGCTACACATAGACCAAAATCCAGCATGGTCATGCCCGAATTGTTGGCAAATTCCACAGAGCGATCGTCACTAGGATGACTGTAAATCCACTCACCAAAGATGAAGACATCTGGTTTGTGATTATACATATCACCAGTGAACTCTTGCCAAAACCAAATTGGCATATGTTTGACTGTATCTACCCGCAACGCATCTACACCACGGTCTAACCATTGCTTAATAGCCAATTTGATATAGTTACGGTATTCAGTATTGTTTTCATTAAAAGTTGCTAAACCAGCAAGTTCACAGTTTTGTACTTGCCAATCGTCTTCCCAATCTTGGACTTCACCATAATGGTGATACCAGTGATTTACATCATTATTGAAATCGGCAATTTTTATACCATCGTCATATAATTCACCTTTACTACCACTAGTATCAGGACTGCTATGGTTGCAGACAATATCTAACACTAGCTTCATTTTCCGCTTGTGTAATTCTTCAATGAGGCGGTCAAAGGTGGTATTTCTAGTTTCTTGAGTATTGTTTAGAGAAGGATTATCTCCTTGAGCAATGTAGCGGGGATTTAGTCGCTTAAAGTCTTTTGTCCAATAACCGTGCATGGCAGCATTGCCAACAAATAATTCTTCTACTTGCTCAAATAAAGGAGTTAACCAAACTGCTGTTACTCCCATATCTTTTAAATAGTCTAATTTATCGATGACCCCTTGCAAGTCACCACCCCAATACTTACCCCAATCTTCCCCTTTTGGGTCATAAAGTTCTGGGTTATAACCTTCGCTATTTTCAGGATCACCATCATAAAAGCGGTCTACTACCAAAAAGTAAATAGTTTCTTGACGAAATTCAATATCTCTGGTGTAGAGAAACTCTAAATCTATTTCCGTTTCTGGTGTAGGTGCTTCGATTAAAGCTTGTACCTCTGCATTGGCATTTTCAACTTTGTACTGCTCTTCGGAAAATTGGGATGGCGGTGTTTGTACCATAATAAAATGCAATTTTTAATGCGATATAAAGTTTGTATAGACAGAGATACTAATTTTGTACTTCTGTATTCATCTAAACAATAGGTATTATCTAGCCAAAATTTTTTTTTGAACATCTATCTTCAGTTCAGTTGTTTTAAAGGCTTGCTAAAAGCTGTTTTGCAGCCATATCAGCAAGTTTTGCCAGAAGTTGTAAATATGTAACTCGCTAAATCTACTACTTTTAACTATTAATAAATATACCTTTTGGCACTAGTAAATTAGCTTAAAGACACTCCATGATTCTATTTGGTACATGACTAAAAAGTGTGTAATTGATGACATTTGCAGTTGGCAAACTTTCACAAAACAAATTATTTAACGGGGGGATACTGCGTGAAAATTGGCGCTCACTACTTGGGTAACGGAGAGTGTGAGTTTACAGTTTGGTCTCCAACATTAAACAGTGTTGCGGTGCAAATTCTCCAGCCAGAGCAGCAAGTCCAGCTTAAACCTATAGCAGATGGATATTGGCAGGTAAAAGTAGCCGATGTCTATCCGGGAACGCTTTATCGGTATAGATTAAATGACCAAGAAGCCTTTGCTGACCCGGCTTCTCAGTTTCAACCCCAAGGGGTTCATGGAGCATCTCAGGTTGTTGATCATCAGTTCCAGTGGACAGATACAGGATGGGCTGGTGTTCCCTTGGAATCGATAATTTTCTACGAACTCCATGTGGGGACATTCACGCCTGAAGGGACTTTTAATGCGATCATTCCCCGTTTACCAGAACTGAGGGAATTAGGAATTAATGCTATTGAAATTATGCCGATCGCTCAATTTCCGGGTGATACTCATATTGAGTCTGCTTTGGCATACCGTAATTGGGGTTATGACGGTGTTTATCCGTTTGCTGTACAAAATTCTTATGGTAGTCCCTCAGATTTAAAGCGTTTTGTCAATGCTTGCCATGAAAATGGTATTGCTGTGGTGTTGGATGTGGTTTATAACCACTTTGGCCCGGAAGGTAATTATATGGGTCAGTTTGCGCCCTATTTTACCCAAACATATAAGACACCTTGGGGCAACGCCATGAATTTTGATGATGGCTATAGTCAAGGTGTGCGGAATTATTTTATTCAAAATGCGCTTTATTGGTTGGGAGAGTTTCACATCGATGGGTTGCGGTTGGATGCGATTCAAGCAATTTATGATTTGGGTGCGAAGCATTTCTTATGGGAATTGGCGGAAGCTGTACATGACTTTTCCCAAGGGGGAACATGGAAGCGTCATTTAATCGCGGAAAGTGATTTGAATAATCCGCAGGTCATTCGTCCGCCAGAGTTGGGTGGTTATGGAATTGATGCACAGTGGAGTGATGACTTTCACCACGCATTACACGCATTGTTAACAGGCGATCGCCAAGGTTATTATCAAGACTTTGGTAAGTGTGCAGATTTAGCTAAGGCTTACCAAGATACTTTTGTCTATGATTGGCGCTATGCTCCACACCGCAAGCGATTTCATGGTATGTCATGTAGCGATCGCCCGTTATCTCAGTTTTCGGTATGTATCCAAAATCATGACCAAATCGGGAATCAAATGAAAGGGGAACGCTTAAGTGAGCGCATTTCCTTTGCAGGTTTAAAGTTAGCGGCTGGTGCTGTACTCCTATCGCCTTATTTACCTTTGTTATTTATGGGTGAAGAATACGGCGAAACCGCACCGTTTATGTATTTTGTCAGTCACTCTGACCCCGATTTAATTGAAGCTGTGCGTGCTGGACGCAAGCAAGAGTTTACAGCCTTCCACTATGCAGAAGACCCACCAGACCCTGAATCTGCGGAGACATTTTTGCAGTGTAAACTCAACTGGGAATTGCGTCATCAAGGACAGCACAAGGTTTTGTGGGATTGGTATCGTCAGTTAATTGATTTACGCAAAACCCATCCAGCATTGCAAAATAGCGATCGCAACAGTATTCAAGCAATTAGTGATGAAGATCAGCAAGTAGTTATTGTGCGGCGCTGGTGCGAGTCGAGGGAAGTGATATTTGCGATGAATTTTAATTCGTCGCCTGTAACGGTGATTTTACCAATTCAGCAGAGTGCGCGGAAGTTGTTGGATTCTGGTTCTCAAGCCTCAGAATATTTGTCTGTGGGGGAGGAGGTTGTTTTACAGCCTACTAGTTTGGTGTTGTATGAGGGGGAGGTTTAGCTGACTTTTCACGTTATGTGGAAAAGCTAACGTAAAACCTAACCCCCTAACCCCCTTCCCTGCGAGGGAAGGGGGAAAAATTAAAGCCTCTCTCCTTGTAGGGGAGAGGTTTGGAGAGGGGTTTTCCAGATCCCGTGAAAAGTCAGGGAGGTTTAGGAGTTTTTTTTTAACGCGGAGGGGCGCTGAGAGTTTTTGAGGTTTATTAAATGAGAGTTATAAATTATGCGGATACCAAAGGCAACTTATAGGATTCAGTTTAACCCGCAGTTTGGGTTTGAGGATGCTAGAGCGATCGCATCTTACCTTGCAGATTTAGGTGTTTCTGATTTGTATGCTTCTCCTATTTTTAAGGCTAGAAGTGGGAGTACACATGGTTATGATGTGGTAGATGCAACTCAATTAAATCCGCAGTTGGGAACTACAGCAGAGTTTGAGGGTTTGGTGAGTGAGTTACAGTCTTTAAGTCTTGGTTGGTTGCAGGATATTGTCCCAAATCACATGGCTTATAGCAACGAGAATCTCTATTTAATGGATGTTCTGGAACATGGGCCAGATTCTAGCTATACTGACTACTTTGATGTTTGCTGGAACTCACCATTTGGTAATAGTCAGGAACGGATTCTCGCTCCTTTGTTGGGGGATTTTTATGGTGTGTCTCTAGAAAATGGAGATATTCAACTCCAATATGAACAACATGGGATAACTGTCAATTATTACGGTTTGAAGTTACCATTGCGTTTAGAGTCTTATACAAAATTGTTGACTCACAATCTCGGCAAACTCACGCGGACTTTAGGACGGAATCATCCTGATTTTATTAAACTTTTGGGGATTCTCTATATTCTCAAAAGTGTTCCTTCGGAAGTCGCGGGAAAACAACGTCAAGACCAAATTGCTTTTATTAAAGGGTTGATTTGGGAACTCTATACTACCAATGATGAGATACATCAATTCATTGAAGAAAATATTCAAGTATTCAATGGAGAAGTAGGTAATTCTGAGAGTTTTAATTTACTAGATGAATTACTCAATGACCAGTTTTATCGCCTCGCTTTTTGGAAGGTCGGGGCGGAAGAAATGAACTATCGCCGTTTCTTTACTGTGAATGAATTGATTTCTGTGAAAGTTGAAGAATTGCGCGTGTTTAACAATACCCACAGTTTAATTCACAAGCTGGTAGAACAGGGAATATTTACAGGCTTAAGAATCGACCATATTGATGGACTTTATCAGCCGACGCAGTATTTAGAAAGATTGCGGGAAAAGATGGGAGATGTTTATATTACTGTTGAGAAAATTTTAGAAATTACTGAGGATTTACCAGAAAATTGGGAAATTCAAGGTACGTCTGGATATGATTTTTTAAATTATGTCAATGGTGTATTTTGTCAATCTGATAATCATGAGTCATTTGATCAGATTTATCATCAATTCATTGGTAAACCTGTAGATTACCCATCTCTAGTAAATGAGAAAAAACACCTGATTTTAGAAAAGAATTTAGCAGGTGATGTGGATAATTTGGCAAGCTTGCTTAAGAATATATCCAGTAAATACCGCTATGGTAATGATTTTACATTGAATGGATTGAAACGAGCGATCGCCGCAGTTCTGACTCTCTTTCCCATTTACCGCACCTACATCACTCCCGATGGAATTGGAGATAGTGATAAAGCTTGCATTCAAAAAGTAATTAACACGGCGAAAAAACAAGTACCTCTGTTACAGCATGAAATGAACTTTATTGAAAAGGTCATGTTGCTGGAATTTGATGATGCTCTCACCCAAACAGAACGGGAACAATGGATATATTTTGTCTTGCGGATGCAGCAATACAGTGGCCCTCTCATGGCTAAAGGTGTAGAAGACACTACCTTATATGTTTACAACCGTCTCTTATCTCTAAATGAAGTGGGGGGAAATCCCAGTCATTTCGGTATCAGCGTCGATCAATTTCATCACTTTAACCAACAACACCAAGCCAACTGGCCTTACACCATGAACGCCACAGCTACCCACGACACCAAGCGCGGCGAAGATATGCGAGCAAGGTTAAATGTGTTGTCGGAAATTCCCCAGGAGTGGGAAGAACAGGTAAATAACTGGAGTCAACTTAATCAAACACATCGTAGCAATCATCAACCCGATCGCAACGATGAATATTTCCTCTATCAAACCTTGGTAGGTGCATTTCCCTTTGCAGAACACGAACAAGCCCCATTTGTGCAGAGGGTGCAAGAATACATGATTAAAGCCATTCGGGAAGCAAAAGTTCACACTGCATGGTTGCGTCCAGATAATGAGTATGAAGAAGCTTGTACCTCTTTCATTGAGAAAATACTTGACCCCAATTTATCTAAGCAGTTCTTAGAAAGCTTCCGTCCTTTCCAAGAAAAAATCGCCGATTACGGGATATACAATTCCCTTTCCCAAACTTTACTCAAAATAGCCGCACCTGGTGTACCCGACTTCTACCAAGGAACAGAACTCTGGGATTTAAGCTTAGTTGACCCCGATAACCGTCGTCCCGTAGATTTTGAACAGCGACGCACTTACTTAAACGACATCCAAGCACAAATCAAAACAGATATTCTCGGTTTAATTCCACAACTACTGACCCACAAAACCGACGGTAGAATCAAACTGTTTTTAACACACCAAGCCCTTAAAGCCAGGACACAATACCTATCATTATTCCAAGACGGCGAATATTCACCACTACAAGTTCACGGAACCCACGCCAAGCATATCATCGCCTTTGCCAGGCAACACAACAATCAAACAGTAATCGCCATCGCCCCCCGCTTCCTCACCACCCTCATCCCCCCAGGACAACCTGCACTAGGCGAAATCTGGCAAGATACACACTTAAAACTCCCCGCCAAAACTTGGTACAACCCCCTCACCAACCAAACCATACAAACCCAAAACAACATACCCATAGCCCAAATCCTTACCCATTTCCCCGTAGCCTTACTAATTGCTGAATAACCCTACGCGAACAATTAGTGGGAGTCAGAAAGCGCGACTAATAGTCTTTAATTTTGAATTTTGAATTGGAGAGAAGCGACTTGATTACACAAACCGTCCGAACTTACATCAAACAAACCTGGAAAACCCTCACCCGTTCCCACGAACATCTACTAGAGTCAGCCCAAGACACCAAACTAGAACACCCACCCAACACCCCCTGGCTCATCTACATTTCCCCCCAGGAAGACTGTAACACCATCAAAACTGTATTAGAGCGATCGCTATCTGCAAAAGAAATGCAGCAGATAGAAATCCGCACCTTACCCAACGAAGTCGAAGACATCCAAGCACATGGGCTATTATATCTCCCAGGGCCTTATGTCGTCCCTGGTGGTCGTTTTAATGAAATGTATGGGTGGGACAGCTACTTTATCTTACTCGGACTATTACAGGATGAAGAATGGGAACTAGCCCAAAGTCAAGTTGACCAGCTACTTTACCAAGTCCAGCATTACGGTACAATCCTCAATGCCAACCGTACATATATGCTGACGCGATCGCAACCCCCAGTCTTGAGTATGATGGTGTTGGCATTATTCTCCCACACCAAAGACCAAGCATGGCTAAAGTCAACCTTGCCATTGTTAGAAAATTTTTACTACTACTGGGTCGTACCACCTCATCTTAACCCGGCGACAGGTTTATCCCGATACTATGCCTTAGGTGAAGGCCCCGCACCAGAAGTCTTGTTTTCCGAACTAGATGAAGAAGGACTCAGCCACTACGAACGTGTCAAGCAATATTACAGAACATTTGAGATTGATGACTATGATGTGAGCTTGTATTATGACCAAGAAAAAGACGAACTAACAGACCTATTTTACAAAGGCGATCGCTCCATGCGCGAGTCTGGTTTTGATATCACCAACCGCTTTGGCCCCTTCAGCGTTGATATCATCCACTACGCACCAGTCTGTCTTAACAGCTTGCTTTATCAAGTGGAACAAGACTTAGCCCAAATTTACAATATTTTAGGTAACAAAGAACTCAAACAACAATGGAGCGATCGCGCTACTTTACGCCAAGAACGTATAAACCAACACCTTTGGGATGAAGCAAAAGGACTTTACCTAGACTATAACTTCCACACTGGTAAACGTCGCCATTATGAATTTGCCACCACATTCTATCCCCTCTGGACAGGACTAGCATCCCCAGCACAAGCCCAACGCATCGTCGAAAATCTTTCTTTATTTTCAGCACCAGGGGGAATCTTTACAAGTACTCATGTTACAGGAAATCAGTGGGACGCTCCTTTTGGTTGGGCCCCACTAACATTAATCGCTGTCAAAGGACTTCACCGATATGGATATCACACAGAGGGCGATGATATTGCTCATAAATTTCTAACAATGGCCATTAAAGAGTTTACACAGTATGGCTTTTTCGTAGAAAAATACGACGTAGAACGCTGTTCTGCTCAAGTTTCCGACGAAATTTGTTTTGGTTATAGTTCTAACGAAATAGGCTTTGGTTGGACTAACGGAGTAATTTTAGAACTATTAGCCGATCATGCTAATCTAGTACCTTAAAGAAAATTTATTTCATCGGTACTTTTGCCTAAACTTTAGAGGAAAGCGCTCTAGGAAAAATAATTATATCTATTTGTTTTTGCGGTTCAAATGTAACTTTTCTCGTAAATGTCCCACTACGAAACTTAAATCCATTCACATCGTAATTATTCACTTTTACCTGAGTTAAAGTCACCAATCACCTCAATCAGTCCAGTCTGGAAGGCTGTGTCATAGGTGATAACAGGCAAGCTTTCAAGTTCAGCTTGAGCCATTATCATGCGGTCAAAAGGATCTCGGTGGGCAATTGGTAAGCTTCCTGCTCTAAGAGCATGGTCTGTAGTGATGGCAAGTTCGATAAATTTAGCCTGATGCAGTATTTGCGAATACTGTTCAAATAGTTGTTTGGCTTCGGGTAGTTTGCCGATGCGGTATTTGGTGGCAATTTCCCAAGCGGAAGCACTGCTAACAATGATGCGATTTACTGGATTGCGAATGATTTCTCGGTAGTCAGTGTGGAGTTTTGGATCGTCAAATAGCCACCATAGAAAGATATGGGTGTCAAGAAGGTAGCTCATTCCCATTGCTGGAGTTCTTCTTCTGGCAGTGGTTCAAAGAAAGCATCACCAAGTTGCCCTTTCAATAAACCAGGGGTGCGGGGTTGTGTGCGTTCCTGGCTTAAGCCTAGTCGAAAATAATGAATTAGGTTATAAAGTTCTGCTAGTTTATCTTCAGGTATATCTTGCAATTCTTGAACAATCTTTTGAATTAGCATAAATCAAGTATTTTAATTTTTAAGCTTAGTGGTACTATAAACTCCTTTATTTTACACCTAAATAATATAATAAATACCATACTATTGTTTAATGATAGATACTCATTAATACCCAAAGTATTAATCGAGCTAAAATAGGCGATCGCATTATCGCAAACTATATTTTCTCTGCTGGTTGTAAATCACACTTTGTTAGTTTGCGATCACTCTAATTAAATAGCACACTGATTGCAATCAGCCAAAGACTAAATTTTTCGCATAACACATGATACCTGAATGTCAAATATAGTCTTCTCTAGTCTGGGAATACTCTTGAGTATTATTGGTTTGTGCTTAAGCATCTGGATTGTGATTCCCGCACCTCTTTACTTCTTATTACCTTTAAGCGTGGGAGCGCCGGAAGTCTGCCATTGGTTACTATTGTTAAATACCATAGCTTTTGCAGTCGTGTTTTTTGGACTGTCCGGTAATTGGCTACAATATGTGGCTTTAAGTGTCAGCATACTCGCAATTATTCTCAGTTTATTGCCACTTGTGCAAATATATCCTGTGCAACAGCAGATGCAGTTAGCAATGGAGAAAGAATTAGGTAAAGACTACCTGAAACCAATTTTAAGACAAGAATCTTTTGGGCGATCGCATCCTTTTAGTTTCATAGATGCGTTTACAGGTATTCATCTTGATAAAATCCGCTACACACCTAACATTGAATTTGCTTCACCCGATGGTGTACCGTTGCGTCTCAATGTCTACCGTCCTCCCCAAGTTGGACAATACCCCGCAATTGTTGTTATCCACGGTGGAGGTTGGCAAAGTGGGAGTCCTGAAACAAACTCTGATTTCAGTCGGTATATAGCGGCTAGAGGCTACACTGTTTTTGCCATCACCTACCGCTACGCACCAGCTTACAAATTTCCAGCACAACTTGATGATGTTCGTAGCGCCTTAAATTTTATCCAACAACACGCAGTCGAATACGAAACAGACATCAATCGTATCGCCTTACTCGGACGTTCCGCCGGTGGACACTTGGCAATGTTAGCAGCTTATGAGCAAAATGCTCTACCCGTCCGCGCTGTCATCAGTTATTATGGCCCCTCAAACCTGGCTAAAGGATATCGAGAACCACCCACACCAGACGTTTTGAATGTACGATCTGTACTCGAAGGTTTTTTAGGCGGTACACCAGACCAAGTTCCACAGCAGTACACCAAAGCCTCACCGATTAACTACGCTAATCGTCCACTCCCAACAACTTTGTTAATTCACGGTGGTCGTGATAACATCACTCGAATCGTTTTTCCCAGGCTGATGTTCCAAGCTTTGCAAAAAGCTGGCAATAAAGCGATTATGTTAGAAATTCCTTGGGCAGAACACGCTTTTGACTACATCTTTAACGGGCCGAGTAATCAGTTAGCACTTTACCACACCGAACGTTTTTTAGCTTGGGCATTGAAAATAAAAGCCTGAAATCAATTTATAAGGGAGTGGGAATGGGACAAGTATAGATTTTTCATAAACCTATGAGTGATGACTATAAAACCAAAGAAATAATCATCATTTCTTCAACTCTTAAACCATTACACCCTAAAATCATGTCCTGAAAACTTTGTAATCATAACCAGCCTCATTGCTAAGTTGGCTGTTTAATCAATATATGAGCAATACTTGTAAATATCTGGTCATAGTAATCAATGAGATCAGGTGACATGAGTATTTATGTCAAAATTGGCTACGAGGTGATATTAAAATGCCAAAATGGAAGGTAGTAACAGAATTTTCATTTAATAGCGCTCACTACATCAAAGATTACAATGGCCCCTGTGGTCGGATGCACGGACATAATTATCAAATCCGCATTGAAGCAACATCAACAAAACTGCATTCTTCTCAATATTGTCCGCATTCTGTCATGGTGGCTGATTTTAGAACCTTGCGGTGGGCTAAACAAGATGTTACCAAAGGAGGGCTTGATCACGGAATTTTAAATGAAGTAATGCCTCCTGACTATGAAACAACTGCTGAGATGATTGCTAAGTATATCTACGATGAAACCAAGAAACGAGTACCAACGGATGTACAGTTAAAAGTTCATGTTTCGGAAACTCCTAATAGCTGGGTAGAATACGAAGATTAAAATTATAATTTTAACGAAGACTTAGCAGCAATTATTTTTATTGAGAGTGCATTATGAGTAATTATGCACTCTATTATTTATTTGCTAAATATTTTCAATAATAGATAACAGTGCTGATTATGATAATATTTATTCAAATAAAAAAGACGATGTGAATAAATATTGAATTACCTAATAGTGTTTTTTAACTACTAAAGATTTTAACAAAAATTTATATTTATTATTTTGTTATTAGTCGGAAATAGACTTTGAGTATTAATTACTAGAATAAAATATTTAGAAAAAATTAAATTATGTGAAGCCTTCAATATAGTGAGTCAATTATTAAACTTAATCAAGTTATAAATCACTATGTGAAGTTTTTAATAATACTTGTCTCAGCTTGTAGGTCAATGTCGTGATCTGCTGTTGTAATTGTGTAATGTGAAAGTAACTAAGCTCATGATTAAATTGAGGTCTGATGACTCCTAAAATTCTGCGTCAGCTTTGGTCTGTGGTTGAAAACTCCCAAACTAAGACCCTCTTGCAGATGGACGATGCTAGCTTGGTGCAATGGTTGGTACACCAGATGACAACGCAAGCGTTGTTAGATCCCAAGGAAACCGATTTTTTGACTGGCTACATTCAATCTCGGCTAGCATTAATACGTGATCTTGCTTATGAGCGTCAGTATTTATAAAAGCAATTCAATAATAAATTTAGTCCATAGTCAATGGCACTAGTACCGCCGTGAAGTTAAAAGTCATAGATGCGAAAGCAGCTTTCCGCAGGGTAAGTCAAAAGAATTGTATTCTGGGCTTTTGCGCCATTTGAAATAGTATGTTCTCTGACAAAGTTTGGCGGGACAGAAACCGATACCCTCCGGGTGCGCCAGTCCCCTATGGCGGGAAACCCGCCTTCAGGGCTGGACTTACCGCCAGCTTTGCGCTTATTTAAGCCATACTGTATTAGCTATTGGCTATGAACTATTGTTTATTGATGTTTTTGAGGTAGATAACCTTCTACTAAGCAATCAGAACCCACGACACGCCAAAGTACACGTTCTAAAAGTAGAGCCTCTGTCATGGTATTAAAACCCAAATCACCTACAGGTGTTGGTGCATGGCTACCACCAATGATTTTTGGGGCAATAAAGGCCAGAATTTTCTGCACTGCACCTTGAGCGATCGCACTAGCAGCCAGAGTCCCGCCACACTCCCACAGTACACTACAAAAACCGCGATCGTATAAATGAGACATTACAGCTTCTGGTGTCAGCGATGCTAACTCTACTACTTCCACACCCTTTTGCTGCAACAGTTTTTGACAATCTGGGTTAGCACCTACTTCTGTCAACACCAAAGTGGGAGCCTCGCTTGTTTGCCACAGATGAGCATTCGTTGGCAAATCTAGCTGACGACTCATCACCACCCGCAAGGGATTATGTACCCCCTCCTGGTGACTTGTTAAGTAAGGATTATCTCGCCTTACCGTATTACCGCCGACAATTACTGCATCACAAGCAGCCCGCAGTTGATGAACTTCGCCACGAGCAGATGGATTTGTCACCCAAGCACTGTGACCAGACGTAGTTGCTATTTTGCCATCTAACGTCATGGCATATTTCAAAATACCCAAAGGTCGCTTATGAAGGATGCGATGAACAAAACCTTCATTCAGCTGCTGACAGGCTTCCACTTCTACGCCTACCAACACCTCCACCCCAGCCTCACGTAACCGGGCAATTCCACCACCACCTACCAGAGGGTTCGGGTCAACCATACCCACCACTACCTTAGCCACACCAGCCGCAATCAATCCCTCCGAACAAGGGGGAGTGCGTCCGTAATGATTACAAGGTTCCAAATTGACATAGACAGTAGCACCACGAGCCAGTTCTCCTGCTGCCCTGAGCGCAAAAACTTCTGCATGAGGCTCACCTGCACGGGGATGAAACCCTTCCCCCACTATTTCCCCATTTTGAACAACAACTGCTCCCACTAACGGGTTAGGCGAAGTACGACCCAATGCACGACGTGCCAATTCTAAACATCGTTGCATCATGCGGACATCAAAATCATTTCCTACCCTCTGCGCCACCGATGGCTGTGTGGAGGGTTCATGTTGCTGGATGTTGTTGGGTTGGGATGCACCTGCTTGAGCGACCACTGGAAATTTATCCATAATTTTGGGAATTACTGTAAATATTCTGCACGCTAACTGCTCTTATAGCGATATTTAAACAGTAATATCCTTTGTTAGTTGTCTGCCCCCTGTCTTATACCTGATTAAAGATGGGTGGCTAATAATTGTTGACCCTTACATATTTTAGGCTTTCATCACCCCAGTAAAAGAGCATTCACTGAATTTGCATTAACCCCCAAAGATAAAGCCTGAGGCGGAGTAAGGGCTAACTATTCAGTAAATGGCTGGTCTGTTTAAATCAGTCAACAGTCACAAGCTTTTTAACTAATGACTAATGACTATTGACTAATGACTATTGACTTTCCAACATTTTCATCTTTTGCCACCAAGTGTTGAGAGGATAGTACAGCACAGGGGCCCAAAGACTGCTGAGAATGGCAGAAGCCAGGGTGACACGTTGATAGTATGCCCAGATGTATTCTGTTTGGCGATCGCCTGCTAAAGTTAATTGCAATCCAAAAACAGTTTCTGCCAAAATTGCCATACCAAAGACAATTAAGGCAATAGAAATAAAATCTTCTTGGATGAAACGCTGCTTTTGCAACAATCCAGTCAACAACCCTACTAACCCCAAAGTGATAGCATGAGAAGGGTTAGGTGATGTCATAGCATCCTGAAGTAGGCCTAAAACAATCCCTGCCAAAGTTCCTACCCATACTGAGCGTTTGACACTCCACGCCACAACCCAAATTAACAACCAATTTGGCCCAATCCCCAATAATTCCATCCCTGGTAAGCGAGTAGGTAACAAGAACAAACATAACAATACAGAACCAATAGTTACTCCCAAATCCAGTAGCTGACGCAAACCCGGATGCCAACGTGCTAAAGGTAAACGCCGGACTTTCGATCTACGTTCCGGTGGTTTTGACCTACCATTAAATGAAGGTATCTTCATTGTTTTGAAAAATTTTCTGAGAATCTAATTAGACTTTTGTTGTTTTGGGCTAACCGACTGTTGGTTTTCCATCTCTGGGTTTGTCACCTTGGGATATACAGCTACCCAATCGAGTGAACTGATTGCCGGAAAAAGTTCAATTTTGGCTATTGATGCTGGCAGTTTCTTCAAATCCAAAGACTTAATTCGCCCAACTGCCAAACCAGAAGGAAATCTTTGGCTATATGTGGATGTAGAAACTAAATCTCCTACCTTCGCATTTGGCACTTTTTCATAAAATTCCAACACGGCTTCCGAGGAAGAATCTCCTCGGAGAACACCTTTAGCTGAAGTGCGACTAATAGTAACACCCACTTGACTTTTGAGGTCACTGATTAACAAAATGCGGCTAGTGTTGGCAGTCACACTGTCTACCAAACCAACTAATCCGCCCTCGGCTTTGACAACATAACCCGATTTAATTCCGGCATTTGCACCGCGATTTATGGTTACTTGTTGCCACCAATGGTCAGCACTACGTCCTATAACTCGCGCAGGTATTGGACGCGACTCTAGTGGTGCTTGTTGAACATAGCCCAATAAATCTTGAAGTTTTTTATTTTGACTTTCTAATTCGGTGATGCGCGTTTGCATCTCCAAAAATTGTGCTTTCTTCAGACGTTCTTCCTGACGTTCTTCTAGACTTGGCCCTGTCTGCAACATTTGCCAAGGACGGGTAATTACTTGGTATGCTTCCAATAACAACCCCCCTTGAGTCTGACGCAACATCCAGGCACTGCCAATTGCTAACCCCAATAGACCAACTTGTAAGGCTTTGCGATTCCACCAACGACGTACAGTAACCATTTATACCTATTTCTATAAATTTAGAAGATACTGGATTCTATTTCTATAAAACCCAAATCACAGCCAAATAGAACCCAATATCTAATATTTTTTCGCTACATATTGCGAGAACGTCCGCTAAACACTCTTTCTAGCTGTTTGAAGTTTTCTAACACACGACCTGTTCCCAGCACAACACAGCTGAGAGGATCGGCGGCGATGTGGGTAACTATTCCGGTTTCGTGGCTAATTAGGGTATCTATACCTTTGAGCAAAGCACCACCACCAGCTAACATGATACCTCTGTCAATAATGTCTGCGGCCAGTTCAGGAGGTGTACGTTCTAATGTCCGCTTCACTGCTTCAATGATCACAGATAAGGGTTCGAGCATACTTTCACGAATTTCTGGCCCTTTAATCGTGACAGTTCTGGGTAAACCTGAAAGCAGGTGTAAACCTCGGACTTCCATCATCGCATCATCATCATCATGGGTAGGGTAGGCTGAACCCATACGAATCTTAATGTCCTCAGCAGTGCGTTCCCCAATCACCAAGTTATGGACTTTCTTCATGTACATGATGATGGACTCGGTTAATTCATC
The DNA here is from genome assembly GCF_014697105.1 of Anabaena subtropica FACHB-260. Classification (GTDB taxonomy): domain Bacteria; phylum Cyanobacteriota; class Cyanobacteriia; order Cyanobacteriales; family Nostocaceae; genus Trichormus; species Trichormus subtropicus. Next base: position 21,285 of record NZ_JACJRF010000009.1, read on the forward strand.
ACCAGCAATGCGTACTGATTCGCTGATTACAGTGCCTTGGAGACTCAGCACAGCAACTTCCGTAGTTCCACCACCAATATCAATAATCATGTTACCAGTAGGTTCCGCAACTGGTAATCCCGCACCGATCGCAGCTGCGACTGGTTCATCAATTAAATATACTTCTCTCGCTCCCGCTTGAGCAGCCGCATCCATCACAGCACGTCTTTCTACCCCAGTTACACCACTGGGAATCCCAATCACAATCCGGGGTAAGATCAAAGACCTACCTTCATTAACCCTTTGAATAAAGCTTTTCAGCATCAGTTCAGCCGTATCAAAATCGGCAATTACCCCATCACGTAAAGGACGAAGGGCAATCACATTTCCTGGTGTACGACCGAGCATTTTTTTAGCTTCTTCCCCAACTGCCAAAGCTACCTTTTCATTTTGATCGATAGCTACTACAGAAGGTTCTTGCAGTACAATACCTTTACCAGACACATAAACGAGGGTATTTGCTGTACCGAGGTCGATACCCATATCCCACGATGAGCGAAAGTTCCTAAAAAGCCCCACTCGTCTCTACTCCCCCTATTTCTGACACTTATAGACTACAACTGTTAATGCAAATCGTGCTGGATTTTATGATGATTTTGATCCTGAGTCCAGCTAACTAGGTTATGGTTCGATAAATTTCCGTAATTCTTACTCAGTTTCAAACATCCACATCCTTGTTATTCTTGGACTAATTCAGTATATCCGTATATTTTTTCCATTTTGTCAAGTAGTTTTGCATATTTTTATACTGTAAATTTATTGCTAAGTTTGTAACACATTTTCAATCAAGTCACAATTAGTTATGATTGAATTCAGAATAAATAAGTACTGATGTACTAAAAGGTAAAGCAGATGAGCATTAATATTGTCACTCTAGTAGGTCGTGTAGGCACTGACCCAGACATTAAATATTTTGAGTCTGGTAGTGTCAAATGTAGATTGACTCTAGCAGTGAAGCGCAGAAGCCGTAACAGTGATGAACCAGACTGGTTCACGTTGGAACTATGGGATAAGACAGCAGAGGTAGCGGGTAATTATGTCCGCAAAGGTAGTTTAATAGGAGTCAAAGGTTCCTTAAAGTTTGACTCGTGGAGCGATCGCCAAACTGGAGCCAACCGATCTACACCAATAATTAGAGTAGATCAACTAGAACTTCTAGGTTCCAAGCAAGATCGAGACAGTGGTGGCGACTTCGCCCCGGAAAATTTTTAATTGGTTGATTGTCAGTTGTCAGTTGCAAAGAAAAACAACTGACCAACGACCACTGACAACTAACTAATAACTAATTTGTAACGTGACTGAGGCTTCAACTTCTTGTTCACCACCGACTACAGGAGTAGAAGCATCTGCACTGTTAAGCTTGGCAGCCTCTGCTCGGTACAATATAGGTCGTGGAGGCGCACTTGCACCACTAACTTGAATACTCACTACTTCTTTAGCCTGTAAACCCAAGCTGCTAAACACCGCATTAGCTTGTTGTTGTGCATCTTGGGTCGCCTCTCTTAAGGCTTGTTGCCTAGCAGAGGCGATCGCTTCATCAGTAGCAACAAAACTGATACCATTAATTTGTGTCGCCCCTGCTTTCACCGCCTCATCTAACAATATCCCAGCCCTATCAGTATTAATACGGAAACTAACCGTATTACTAGCCGCATACCCAGTAATCCGTTGGATATTATTGTTGTAACTATAAACAGGATTGAGACGAATGCCAGTAGTTTGCAACTTCTCCACGTTCCGGCTTTTAAGTAAAGCAACCACAGCCGATGACCTGCGCGCCGCCTCTTGCTGTACGTCCTGAGCAGTTTTACCTTGAATTTCTACCCCTAAACTGACTTCCGACAACGTAGTAGGAATTGATTCCATACCACGACCACTAACAGTCAAGGTACGCCACAATCTTTCCTTTTCTTGAGCTAGTCCAGGCTGCACAAAAGTCACAAAAACCAACAAAGCTAACGGTAAACTTTGCCAAAAATTCCCAACACGCAATTGAGAACCAGCTAAAGCGATTTTAACCATGATTTACACTCCTCTGAAAATATATACAAATACTTTTAAACATAGAGGTATAGGGATGACATTTGCCTAATACCTCACGCAATTACCGATAGGATTTGTATGTTCCTACTTTGACATCACCAAGGTCAAAAGCTAAAACGGTTACATTTTTTGAAACTAAAACAATTGGATACTGAAAATAAACCCCAGATATCAAGCTTTTGTTACTCCCAATTGTAATTTTTTGCAGAGTCTGCACAAGAGTTAGTTTCCATAAAAGAGTAAAAATGGAATAGAAGGATGTTCACGTAACAACGCGTAACAAATGCAGTTTCTCAATGCAATAGACCTCACATTTCCTCTGCTGGCCAGTACAACCGAAGCCGCAGACAGTTCAATGGTTATCGCCGCAGTCTTGTTAAGTTTAGTAGTAGTTTACCTAGCTAGCAAAGTGGGTGGCGAGTTATCCAACCGAGTGGGTTTACCAGCTGTCTTAGGCGAACTTGTAGGTGGTGTAGTAGTAGGTGTTTCTGTATTCCACCTGTTGGTGTTCCCTGAAGGTGGTGCAGACGCTTCCAGTTCTATGATTATGACTTTCCTCCAAACTACGGCTGGCTTGAGTCCAGAAGCCACACCAGCAGTATTTACAGCGCAGTCAGAAGTGATTTCCGTTTTAGCAGAACTGGGTGTGATCATCCTGCTGTTTGAAATCGGCTTAGAGTCAAACTTAAAAGACTTAATGGCGGTTGGTGTCCAAGCCATAATAGTCGCGGTGGTGGGAGTAACAGTACCATTTGCCGCAGGTACTATAGGCTTGATGGTCTTGTTTGGTATTGATGCTGTACCCGCAATCTTTGCTGGAGCTGCTTTAACTGCTACTAGTATTGGGATTACTTCTAAAGTACTCTCAGAATTGGGACGGCTCAACTCCAAAGAAGGGCAAATTATTCTTGGTGCTGCCGTGATTGACGACATACTAGGAATTATCGTTTTAGCAGTGGTTGCCAGCCTTGCTAAAGAGGGTACGGTAGATGTAGGTCAAGTCATCTATCTAATTATTAGTGCTAGTGGCTTTCTTTTGGGTGCGATCGTCCTGGGTAATGTCTTCAATAAAAGCTTTGTAGCGATCGCTGATATGCTCAAAACACGAGGCGAACTGATAATACCAGCTTTCATCTTCGCCTTTGTCATGGCATACATCGCTTCTATCATCCACTTGGAAGCCATTCTCGGAGCTTTTGCGGCGGGTTTAGTCCTCGAAGAAACAGACAAGCGCAAAGAACTACAAAGGCAAGTTTCTCCCATTGCCGATATGCTAGTGCCGATTTTCTTTGTTACTGTGGGAGCCAAAACCGACTTGGGCGTACTGAATCCAGCCATTCCCAGCAATCAGGAAGGTTTAATTATGGCAAGTTTCCTGATTATCGTCGCCATTTTAGGTAAAGTGATCACAGGCTTTAGCGTCTTTGGTCAACCCCAAATCAACCGTTTAGCGATTGGCGTGGGTATGATTCCCAGAGGTGAAGTTGGCTTAGTATTTGCTGGTGTGGGTGCTGCCAGTGGCGCACTGTCTAAATCACTAGGGGCAGCAATTATCATGATGGTTATTCTGACAACCTTTTTAGCCCCCCCCTTGTTAAGATTCGTTTTTCCAGACTCAGACGATGGAAACGAGTCAGAACAATTGATTTTAGATGGCTCCGCAGGCAAACAATTAGCCATAGAAACACCATCATCTGTTGTATCTACTGCTAAAGATAGTGGAAATATAAGCTCTTAAGGCAGGGGAAGCAGGGGAAGCATAGGGCAGAGGAGCATGGGAGAGAAGGAAAATAACAATCAATTTTTGACTCAATACAGGCTAAATGCCCCAATAACAGCACTTAGTACTCTCCATTGCCCCTTCCCCACCCCCCACTCCCAGGAAACTTCTATCTTCCAATCTCCGTCCTCAGGAATTAACAATTTTATTTTTATCTCATCACTATTAGTATTTGGAATGTTATCTGTCACAGAACTAGAAACCAGACACTGTTGTGATTAGGTCAGCCACCAAAGAATGATAATATTTTTCTCTTACACCCTGAAATCCTTTTATCCCCACATCCATTTACAAAATAGTTGGAGTGTTTATTTAAAAATTTGATTGACTGCTGATGAAATAACTCAATTCCCATTCTTTGGTAAGCTCGAAGATCGCTAACCAAAAGTTTTGAATGAATGTAGAAAAATCTGAGTATATTGGTGTTGTATTTAATGCTTCACAGCCAAAGTAGTTTGTTCTGATAGCTAGGCAATAATTAAGGGCATACTTAAAATCTCAGCCATTATATTGTGTTTTTATACCGAATTCCCAGAAAAAAAGAGGGTATCAAGGCTCAAGATAGGTGGTAAAGATGTGACAACTTGCCAATATGTTGAGATATTGACGGCTCTCGTGAACACAAATCAGGAGAAAGGATTGTGAAATTACACTGGTTAGTATCTGGTACTGTTGGCACTGTCTTATTACTATCGTCGCCAGCGTTAGCGACGAGGTTGAACTCTTGGCGCTTTGATGCTAATCAAAACCGTCTGGAGATTAATACTACAGGTGCTGTCCAACCCAAGGCGCAACTGATTTTTAATCCCACACGTCTAGTTATTGATTTGCCAAACGTCACATTTGGGAAACCGCAGTTAACACAAAATATAGGTGGTAGAGTCCGTTCTGTACGTATAGGGCAATTTGACCCACAAACTACCCGCGTAGTTGTCGAACTCGCCCCTGGTTACACTCTCGACCCCCAACAAATCAAATTTGTCGGTATCACCGCCAGCCGTTGGACAGTACAGTTACCTACTCCCACAGCAGAACAAGCGGAGTCTTCACCAGATAATGTTTACAATGTGGTGACGATTGACTCGGATACTAGACCAAATTTACCCAATAATCCTAGACCAGAGTTACCCAGTAATCCTAGACCAGAGTTCTCGAATAATACAGTTAGCGCCGCACCCGGAAAGACTCAAGTTGAAAGCTTACAAGTAACTGGGGATGGTCTTTTTGTCCGCACAACTGGTGCCAATCCTCCAGTTCAGGTAATTCGCAGCCGCGATCGCGCTACTATTTTCATGGATATTCCCGGTGCAACTTTATCGCCACGGGCCCAACGAAATATCACTGTCAACAGACACGGTGTCAGCCGAGTTGAACTCACCCCACTGCAAACCAGAACACCAAGCGTCCGTATGACTTTGCGGGTAGATCCCAATAGCCCAGACTGGCGAGCAACTAACAGTAGCGCTGGTGGCTTAGTCGTTCTACCCACTCGTGTAGTTAGATTACCTGATAACAATAACTCTGAACAATCGGGTAACACTCCTAATCTACCTAACAGACTACCTACAACTAATTCAGTAGCCACAATTCAGTCGGTTGATTTGGCTAACAATGGTACACAACTACTGATTAGAGCCAATCAAGCAGTATCTGCTACAAGTGGTTGGGACAGAAATACAGGTCTTTTCCGCATTAGTATTCCTAATGCTAGGTTAGCTCCCCAAGTGACTGGGCCGGATTTAAACGCCAACAGTCCCATCCTCCGAGTACGCCTGCAAAGAGAAGAACCCAACACCGTAGTTGTTCTAGTCCAACCAGCCTCTGGAGTCCAAATTGGACAAGTCAACCAAGTTGGCAACCAGCTTTTAGCGCTACAATTACAAGGCTCACGTCGGCTGGTGACAACACCCCCCTTACCCCCTATCCAAGGACAATTACCAGACCCGACAAATCCCCGTCCTGTACCTATACCCCAACCAGGAACACGGCCAGTTCCCAAAGGTAGATTATCAGTATTCATCGACCCCGGACATGGTGGTAAAGACCCAGGCGCAATTGGTATTGGCGGAGTGCGGGAAAAAGATATCATCTTGCCTATCAGCCAAAGAATAGCCGAAGTTTTGCAACAAAATGGCGTGCAAGTGGTGATGGCGAGAAACTCTGACTTTTTCGTCAGCCTACCAGGACGAGTACAAATGGCAGAACGAGCTAAGGCTGATGTATTCGTCAGCATCCACGCTAATGCCATAGGTGGAAATCGTTCAGATGTCAATGGTTTGGAAACCTACTATTACGATAGTGGACTGGGTTTAGCTCGCGCAGTTCATAGCAGCATTCTCCAAAGCGTAAGTGTGCGAGATAGAGGAGTTCGCCGAGCTAGATTTTATGTCCTCAGAAAAAGTTCCATGCCGTCGATACTTGTAGAAACAGGATTTGTAACTGGTCGAGAAGATGTTGCTAAACTGCGAAATCCAGCTTACCAAAGACAAATGGCTGATGCGATCGCTCGTGGTATTCTCCAGTTTCTCAAACGATAGCTAGTAATAATTCACAAACTTAATCATCCTGAGTGCCGTATTATCTCTGTTATTCTCACAAAGTTTGTGTGAATACTAACCACATCCTTATATCAGAACCCGAATTTTACGCCTTCATGGCATGGCAAAATCAAAAGGGCGTGTTAAGATGTGTCGCCATTAGTTGTATTTTTATACCAGCGCAAAATTTATTGCAACAGAGCTGAAGTTTGAACGGTGATGGTGTGAGGATTGACCAACATTTTGGAGCATTAAATGCTCTCACGAACGCACATCAGGAGAAAAGATTGTGAAATTACACTGGTTACTATCCGGTACGGTTGGAACCATCTTCTTACTATCGTCGCCAGCTTTAGCAGCAAGGCTGGACTCTTGGCGGTTTGATGCTAATCAAAATCGTTTAGAGATTAACACTGCGGGTGCTGTCCAACCCAAGGCGCAACTGATTTTCAACCCCACACGTTTAGTCATTGATTTACCAGATACCACATTTGGGCGATCGCAGTTAATACAGCAAGTTGGTGGTGCAGTTCGGGCTGTACGTGTAGGACAATTTGATCCACAAACTACGCGTATCGTTGTTGAACTCAACCCCGGTTACACTCTCGACCCCCAACAAGTAAAATTTGTTGGCATTAGTGCTAATCGTTGGACTGTGCAGTTACCTACCCCAACACTGGAAGCAGAAGCGTCGCCAACGGAAATTGCCCAGCAGCCAGTACCAACCACGCCACCGCCAACAGTTGATAGAGCTTCCGCTTTATTACCCAGAAATGTTTACTCTGTTACACCCGCTACCCAAGAACCACCTGTTAACAATATTGCATCGGTAACTCAAATTGAAAGCTTACGAGTTACAGGTGATGGATTTTTTATCCGCACCCGTGGTGTTACTCCTCAAATTCAAGTTAATCGTACAGAGGATAAACGGGTAATTAATATCAATGTTGCTGGCGCGTCTTTATCACCCAATATCGAGCAAGATTTATCCATTAATCGTTACGGTGTCAGCAGTATCCAATTAACCCAACTACCAACACAAACTGTACGTATCTCCATGCAGGTGGACAAAGACAGTCCCGATTGGCGGGTAAGTACCAGCAGTGTGGGTGGGTTTGTGGTTTTACCCAGTAGAAGCGTTACCAACTTACCCCAAAATAATACTCCCAACACCATCTCATCAAATATCAACTCATCAGCTACTATTCAATCCGTAGAATTAGGTGATAACGGTACACAACTTTTAATTCGCTCTGACCAACCAGTAACAGCTAAAGGCGGTTGGGATAGATCATCTGGACTGTACCGCATCATTATTAATAACGCTAAATTATCTCCTAGAGTTACAGGCCCAGCTTTTAATGCTAATAGTCCCGTTCTCCGCGTGCGCTTACAACCCCAAGCACCCGATACAGTAGTTGTTTTGGTACAACCAGCAGCTGGAATCCAGATAGGAGAACTCAATCAAGTTAGCAACCAGCTTTTAGCTTTAGAATTGCAAGGCTCTCGGCAATTTACACCCCCAGTAGGTTTACCGCCTCTACCATCAACAAATCGTAGTCAATCGCCAGACATCAACATAGATAATCCCATAATCACCCCTCAACCAATACCAAGGTCAGTTCCCAGAGGAAGACTAGTAGTCGTCATTGACCCCGGACATGGTGGTAAAGATCCCGGCGCTCCTGGTTTGGGTGGGTTACTAGAAAAAGATGTTGTACTGCCCATTGGTCGGAGAATAGCGGCGATTCTAGAGCAGAATGGTGTCCAGGCAGTCTTGACGCGAGATTCAGATTTTTTTGTAGAGTTACAAGGACGAGTAGACATCGCTGAACGAGCTAACGCCACTTTGTTTGTGAGTATTCACGCCAACTCGGTGGAAAACCGCCCTGATGTTAATGGCTTGGAAGTATACTACTACGAAAGTGGTTATTCCCTAGCTGAATCAGTTCGTAAGAGTATCCTCCAGAATATTGGCACCCTCAAAGACCGAGGCACACGCAAAGCTCGATTCTACGTCCTCAGGAAGAGTTCTATGCCCTCGATTCTAGTAGAAGCAGGTTATATGAGTGGTAGGGAAGATAATCCCAGGCTAGGCTCACCAGAATATCAAAATCGCATGGCAGATGCGATCGCTCGCGGTATCCTCCAATATTTAAAGAGATAGTAAAATTTTCATCAAGTTAAAAATTCAGTCTCAATTACTCACCCTAGAGGTGGTAAGTAAACTGCTTGTAGATACAGAATTTAGTAGTCAATTAGAAAATTGTCTGTTAGATTCTGTATTTTAATATTCCAATATCTCCAACAATATCTGCCTGTGTATTCATCTTCCAGCATTGAAGGTAATCTTTACGGTTTCTCAGAACAAGAACCTCAACGCGCCCCCATCGGCGTATTTGATAGTGGTGTGGGTGGGCTAACGGTACTGCGTCAAATCTATCGCCAACTACCCAATGAATCTGTAATTTATTTTGGTGATACAGCTAGACTGCCTTACGGTATCCGCTCACAAGCAGAGATTTTACAATTTGTGCGGGAAATCCTTGACTGGATGCAACAACAGCACGTCAAAATGGTGATCATGGCTTGCAATACCAGTTCTGCCCTCGCCTTAGATATAGTTCGTGAAGAATATGACATCCCTATTCTTGGTGTCATTCTCCCTGGAGCTAAAGCAGCCGTGCAGCAAGGTAAGCGGATTGGTGTGATTTCTACTCCGGCTACAGCCAGGAGTAATGCTTATCGTCAAGCAATTTGGGAAATAGATGCTAATGTAGAAGTCTGGCAAGTCGGTTGTCCTGAATTTGTTCCCCTCATTGAACAAAATCGCATTCAAGACCCCTACACCACCGAAGTAGCCAGGGCTTATTTAGAACCTCTACTCCAGCAAGATATTGATACCCTAGTTTACGGCTGTACTCATTATCCTTTGCTTGCGCCAGTGTTGCGATCGCTCCTCCCCCCACAGGTGAAAATCATTGACCCTGCTGTTCACGTCGTCACAGCTTGCACCCAAGAATTAGACCTCCTCGGCTTAAGCAACACTCACCCACCATTACCAACGCGCTTTGCTGTTAGCGGTTGTCCCCAACAGTTTGCTCAATCAGGAGTACAGTGGTTAGGCTGTACCCCATTGGTTGAAGCCGTAGATTTTGCTTGCATACCTGTGTCCCAACGTCAACAAGACTTGGTGTAATTCGTAATTCGTAATTCCTACCCTACAAATAAAAGCTCGTCTCACTGGTTAACTATCAAATTTTGCCTCAACATAGAGTATGTAGCATCTTGTCCATAAATCTATTTATGGACATACAACTAATTTACTTAGGTGTAGCTAGTCTGTAGGGTATTACGAATTTAGCATTAGTAATTATTCCATCACTAGTCTCTGTTGAAAATCATGACTAATGACTAATAACTATTGACTATTGACTATCTCACTTACTGTAGGTGAAATCGATAATTCCTGTTGACTATTATTTGTAGCTACCACAGTTCGATTATTAATGCTAGGTTTTTTACCTGTTCGTTTAGCTAATCCTAATAATAGGTAAACTGTGAATAAGTATCCAGAAGCTAAGATAAAAATCATCATAGGCATATTCCCGTAAATCATTGTTCCACCAACACCTTTTCAAATAAATATCAAATTGCATAAAATTAGCAGAATATATTACCAACCAAGTAAATTCTTGATTGCTACATCTTGCTGCTGCAAACACTTCCGTTGAGTTTTTACTCTCTTTGCTCAACGGAGTTTACTATTTAATTAATTTTTGCAGACCATACATCTGACAGCAGTCAGATCACTAAAAATAGCAATACAAACTACATATCTCAGCAGCCTACCTAGTCCGCTTGATTTTTACTGACATCTTTATAGTAAGAGCCATGCTCACGCTCAACGCAAGCTAAAAACTTGCAGCAACTTCTCCCAAGAGATTTGCCTAGCTCCAAATAAAGAGTTCTTATCATCAAGAAAAAATCAAGAAAATACTTTCGAGATTCTAATCTTGACAATGTACTATTTTCGACTCACAACTCCAATAAAGGGACATCACTGGAAAAGTGATCTACTTTTTAGTAGTGTGAATACTTGAAAAATTTAAAATCCTTACATTTTAGCGTAACACAACAACTCAAACTTTGAAGCTAACTTTAAGGCTAAATTTCAAAATTTCTAGATGGTTACACAGAGGTTAGAAGAACTTAGTCTTAACCTAAAAATAACTAATGTGTAAGAAGTAATAGTGAACACCAGAGACATACATTTGAGCTTGTATTCAAGGCCACTCAAGATGTCTGTTGTTCGACTCAAATTTTCGAGATATACGACTTATCTGAAAACAACAAAGACTTTTTGCTAACGACTTGAAAGTATAATTGATAACTAATGTAAATTGTCTACGGTAAATACGCAAATAAGATGAGTTAGATAAACGGTCACAAATACACAGAAGAGAACCAAGAGACAATAACTATTATTTTTTTCCCTAACCCGAATTACCATCCCCAGGACTCAATTCCCCAGTTTCCATAGAGAAAATGAGAATATCCAAAGCAAAACCTTGCACTGGCACAGGCTTATCTTAAAATGAGTATAGGATATGTAAACTTTCGTAACCAAAGTCAGAGTCCGCCAATCCATGACCCCAGCCACCTCCCTGTTTACCCCTGTGGAAGCAGACCTGCGAATACTAGCAGATAACCTGAAACAGCTAGTTGGAAATCGCCACCCCATTTTGTTTGCAGCAGCCGAGCATCTATTCGGAGCTGGGGGAAAGCGTATAAGACCAGCGATCGTGCTGCTGATATCACGAGCAACAATGTTAGACCAAGATATTACGCCACGTCACCGCCGCCTAGCCGAGATTACAGAAATGATTCACACGGCAAGCTTAGTACATGACGACGTGGTAGATGAATCAGAAGTGCGGCGAGGTGTACCCACCGTTCACAGTTTGTTTGGCAATCGAATTGCCATCCTAGCAGGAGATTTTTTATTTGCTCAATCTTCCTGGTATTTAGCAAACTTGGATAATTTGCAGGTGGTGAAACTTCTCTCAGAAGTCATTATGGATTTGGCTACTGGGGAGATTCAGCAGGGACTAAACCGCTTTGACGCTAGTATTTCAATTGAGACTTATCTCGATAAGAGCTATTACAAAACAGCATCCTTAGTTGCTAACAGCTCTAAAGCTGCTGGTTTATTGAGCGAAGTGTCTCCAGAAACTGCCGAACATCTCTATAGCTATGGTCGTCATTTGGGAATAGCATTTCAGATTGTTGATGACATTTTAGATTTCACCAGCACTACGGATACCCTTGGTAAACCAGTCGGGTCGGATCTAAAAAGTGGTAATCTCACAGCGCCGGTTTTATTTGCTCTAGCGGAAAAACCATATTTAGAGGTGTTGATAGAAAGAGAGTTTGCCCAAGAAGGAGATTTAGAGCAAGCACTAGAACTCATACAAGATAGTCAAGGCATACAGCAGTCCAGAGAGTTAGCTGCTCATCACACCAAATTAGCAATTGAGCATCTAGCGACTCTGCCACCCTCAGAATCTCACCAAGCACTGATCAATATAGCTGAATATGCAATAAGCCGATTGTATTAGCTGGGTTTAAAAATTTCGATTTTAAATGAGCGTTTTCTGACATTTGCAATTTTGGATGTGGGGTGTATTTAAAAAGTCCCACATCCAAAATTTTTTTAGGCAATATCTGGGGGTATAGGTTTAGGCGATCGCAGCTTTTTTAACTGTCTTTGTATACGTTTTTGGAAATCAGCACGTCGTAATTCAAAGGTGTGAGTGGTCTTACCCGGCGTTTCCAAAAAAACGATACTATCTACGGGTTCTAATGCCACCAGTTGGAACAAAATGTGGGTAACTGGGGTAATCTTTGCACTAATTTGAGGGTCTAGCCCAGCAGGTGAGATCAGGGAGACATCCTGTATGGTAGGTAAAGCGTAGATAACACGCTTTTCAATTCCTGGGTTTGCTCGATTGCTCAAAGTAGTTAAGACCCAGCTACCTTCTGAATCTTGAAGAATGTAGTACTGGGTGTGACGTAATTTTTGAGCGATCGCTACAAGCAAAGGAGCAATTGTTGAAACAAGATGTGGTGTAACGCCATCATTGGGTGCATTGTTAATCAGCAATTGTATTTGTGCTTCTAAATCCATAATTACTTGTCAACGGCTCCTGGGTAATGGCAATAACATTTATCAGAATGTGATCTATCCCATCAGAGTTGGGAATAATAAAATCAACCACATCCTCATTGCAGGATTGGTATGCGTTTAGTTTATACGCAAAACCACAAAGCCAATACCCACGGTCGTCACAGGTTGTAAGTAAGTTTATGTTAGGGTCTAGCGAAAATCGAGACTATGAATTCAGCCGCAACAGCAACTATTCCAACCGCAAATCTTCTGGACGAAAACTCTATTGGTGGGGAAGTAATATTTAAACTGGTTTATAAAGAGTTAAAACAGTTTACCAAAGCTTCCGACCAGAATTGTCACGATGTAGCAAATCGTATCACTACAGAAGTATACCGAATTTGCACCGAAAGTAAACGGATTCAGGCCTCTGGTGCTGTAGAAAGTTCAGCCATGACCCTAGCCAAGCATCGGCTACAACAATGTCTGAGATATTATCAGCTAGGTTCCAACCGAGGCAGGGTTGAACTACACAGTACACTAAGCGCCATTATTTATCGTTACATTAATCCTCCTCAGCGCCAATTAAGTTATCAAGGGCGACTGACTATCATAGAAGATTTTTTACAAAGTTTTTATTTAGAAGCCTTAAACGCTTTCCGCCGCGAAAATCAACTCGGGGCCACCTACCGTCCCCAAACGCTTCTGGAGTTGGCAGAGTACATGGCATTCACTGAGCGCTATGGTAAGCGCCGGATTCCCTTACCAGGAAGGCAGCAACAGTTAATTATTCTCCGGGCGCAAACCTTCTCCCAACAGCAACCCCCAGAAACCAACGTCGATATCGAGCAAGCAGCCGAAGGTAGTTCTAATGACGGTGATGGCACCTGGGAAGAACCAGCAGTACAGCGATTGCGCTCTGCAATGGCTACCCAACCAGAACCAGAACCAGAAGAAGACACCTTACGCTCCGTAGTCATTACAGAATTAATGGATTATTTGGAGCAGAAACAACAATCTGACTGTGCTGATTACTTTTCTTTACGTCTTCAGGATATGTCAGCTCAAGAAATTGAGAACGTTTTGGGATTAACACCACGTCAGCGAGATTACTTACAACAACGCTTTAAGTATCATTTGATTCGGTTCGCTTTATTACATCGTTGGGAATTAGTTCACGAGTGGCTAGAAGCTTCTTTACATACTAATTTGGGCTTGACTCCCCAGCAATGGGAAGCCTACACTGCCCAACTAGACGAGAAACAACGGTCTTTATTAGACTTGAAACAACAAGGTCAACCAGATGAAAAAATTGCCAAAACTTTAGGGTTATCAATGGCACAACTACAGAAGCGGTGGTTTAAGATTTTGGAACAAGCTTGGGAAATTCGTAATTCCCTAGTGTCCGGATCAACTGCATCCACCCATGAATAGTAACTCAGAATCCTTCCAACCATACTTACTCGGTTTGTTGGCACATAATGTCAACAAACACGAGAATAGTAGAGAAAGTTGTCAGGAAATCAACGGGGTCAACCCTGCTCAACGACTTTGCTACCTCAAAAAGTAGTAAGCAAACTGGAAAAGGCAACCCCAAACCTTTTGATTAGGAGAAATTCCTACTGTGCAAGAACGTTTCCAAGCCGTCCTCAAGCGTCGGTTACAAATTCACATCGAAAACCACCCACCACTATTTCCCTGGGAAAGCCAAATGGTGGATTACCCAGATTATATAGAAGAGCCATCATTGGCATTAACTCCTAATTGGGGATGGTTAGCCCAGCAAGCAAAACTGAATCTACCTGTTACCCTACCGGAGAGAGTTTTCCAAGAAATATTGGAAAGATGCCAGCAAATGGTCGAATCTTCACTACCCTTGGGCGCAAAATTAGTCCAGGTAGTAGAGGGTTTTTTCCCTAATGAGTCACAAACAATCAATGACTTAGCTGGGTTAGTATTGCGAACCAACTTTAGATCGCCTGATACTCTGGATACAATGCCTAATATTCAGAGCGATTATGCAGATTTAGACACTCGTCAACAAATGGCGTTGTCTTTGTTAGCTGCTAAACAGTTGCTAGCCAACCTGACTCTACCAGTGTCAGCAACCCAGCCGGTTGTAGAAAGACTTTGGTTGACTAGTCTCGGTGCTTTAACTTTGCGGGTAGAATACTACACCAAAGATGATGTTACCCAATTAGTTGTCCACAGTGATTTACCCACTGAAGGAATTTTAACACTGCAAGGTAATGGCAGTATTGCAATGGCGCAGTCATCAAGCCCAGGATGCTTGAGTGTAGAGTTGACCTGCAAACAACTTCAACCAAGTTATACATTAGAGGTTGATTGCCCCGAACTTGATCAGCAACCATTGCTATTTGTCATTACCCCCACCATATAGCTGAAATTACCACTGCTAGCACACTTATTATATGAAGGCAGAATGCAGAAGAGAATAAAACCTCTAGCATCGGCTTTTTAATTTTTTTCAACTATGCCAAGCCGCACTAGTTGATTAATTTCAATTGATAAGTGATTTTGCTGCTAATTTTTTCTCAATCAAGGGTCATTAGGGCTTCTACAATAACCCGCAAAGAGAATGAAAATTTACGACTTACCAATACTCCCAAAAATTACTTTCGGGGAGTTCCTGTTTTCTTAGAGGAACTTCCCGAAAGTTTGTATCTATAAGCATCTACTTTATTTCTTTGCTAACAATAGAAATGTTTAAATTAACCAGGATGAATCAATTTTGGCGTTTACCTTTAAGTCTTGATTGGGGACAAAATAATCAGGGTTCGCCTTTAATGGAAGTAGAAAATTCCATTCCTTTGCGGGTATTAGTGCTGGCGTTGGTGATTACGGGAATGGTGGCTATGGATATTGCGGCTGGGACTACATTTAGTTTCTGGGCAATACCAATGAGTGTAGTTGGTACAGTTTGGGGTTATTATCATCGCCGCAAAGCCAACATTCCTGTGAAGTTTTGCATTGCAATCGGAATGTTAGTCGCACTGGGGGCTTTTTTTGGGCGATTATTTGGTGAGTTGAATGATACGCGATTAGCTTTAGCAGAGTTATTGATTCAACTGCAAGTACTCCACAGTTTTGATGTCCCGCGTCGGAAAGACTTGGGTTATTCAATTGTAATTGGGTTAATTTTATTAGGTGTAGCAGCAACTTTAAGTCAAACCCTGGCATTTGCACCTGTATTATTATTATTTTTAGCGATCGCTCTCCCCACTTTAGTGGTCAATTACCGTTCCCAATTGGGGCTAGAAAAGTCAAAAGTCAAAAGTCAAAAGTCAAAAGAAATTAAACTATCTTCTAGTTTCTCTACTTATTTTTTATTGTTTGGTGTGGTTGTTGGGTTAGGGTTGGTGGTTTTTGCCCTATTACCCAGATTCCCTGGTTATCAATTGCGGACTTTTCCTGTAAGTTCTCCTATTGAGGTAAACCAGAGTTTTACTGGTCGCAGTATTATTAATCCTGGTTATGTCCGTCAAGGTAATGCGGATAACCAAGGTAGTGGTAATGGCGAGCAGAATCAAAATGGTGAACCCGGAAAGGTAGATGATAGCTTTTATTACGGGTTCAATAACCAGATAAACCAAAATCTGCGGGGAGAGATGAAACCCAAGGTGGTGATGCGGGTGCGATCACAAGCGGAGGGATTTTGGCGGGTGCTGGCTTTTGACCGTTATACAGGTAAGGGTTGGGAGATTTCCCGCAACGAGGATGTGACAACTATTAGGCGATCGCCTTGGTCTTATCAAATTTATCTATCACCACCACCTATATCTGGTAAAACCAGGGAAGTAGTGCAGACTTACTCTGTAGTATCGGATTTGCCTAACCTGATTCCCGCCATGTCTTATCCCAGGGAAGTTTACTTTCCCACACCGATGATCGCTGTTGACAAAGAAGGTGGGTTGCGCGCACCTGTCGGTTTATCAAAAGACCTGACTTATACGGTTATTTCTGAAGTTCCTTACCGCGATCGCAGTTTACTTGGGAAAGCTACTAACGATTATCCCCTGAATATCAAAAATTATTATCTGCAAGTTCCACCAGGAATTGCCCCCAAAGTTAAGGAACGCACCGAAGAAATTTTAGCCAACTACAACCAAAAACAAGTCGCACAATCTCAGAAAACTTTAAGTTCCAGTTACGAAAAGGCTCTTTATTTAGCGCAATACCTCAAACAAAACTATTCCATACCCGAAAATCCTTTAGGCTTACCCCATTTGGATGAAAAGGAAGATTTAGTAGAAGCTTTTTTATTCAAGCATCAAGGTGGCTACCCAGACCACTTTTCCACAGTTCTCACGGTGATGCTGCGGTCTATTGGTATCCCAGCGCGGTTAATGGCTGGGTTTAGTGCGGGAGAATTTAACCCATTTACAGGGATGTATGTTGTGCGTAACACCGACGCTTACGCCATGACAGAAGTGTATTTCCCTAAATATGGTTGGTTTGCCTTTGACCCCATTCCCAATCATCCCCTGATTCCGCCTTCAGTTGAAGATGTACAAACTTTTAGTGTACTGAGACAATTTTGGCAGTGGGTAGCTGGATGGTTGCCGACTCCGGTGACAGGTTTACTTAATAATATATTTGGGACATTATTTAGTTGGATTGGTAAAGCGATCGCTTGGTTTTTTGCTCTGTTTACTCAAGGTTGGTTTGGTATATTGACTGGTTTAATTGTGGGAACAACTACAGCATTTTTAAGCTGGCTAGGTTGGACACAGTGGAAAGAATGGCGCAATCATAGCCGATTGCGTAAACTACCAGCAATGGAAAGCCTTTATCAACAAATGCTGCAATGGACGGCTAAAAAAGGTTTGGGTAAACATCCAGCCCAAACACCTTTAGAGTATGCCCAAGTATCTTATCAACATCATGGAAATACAACTGCCCAAGTTATAGATGAGATTTGCCAAGCCTATGTTAGCTGGCGGTATGGTGGTGAAAATCCTAACTTAAATCAACTGCGACGAAGATGGGAAGACATGAAAAAGGTAGGAAGCGATCGCACCTCAATTTGATACTGGAATATCACGAAACCGAATCTTGGAGATTCCTTGACTTTAGAATTGGGCTATAACTTCAACTAAAGCAAGCCTATTTATAGGGGTTGGTACATTCTCGAAAGTGATGAATGCCATTAAGCCGATGCCTTGAGTAAGATCCTGGCATACATAAGCAGTGTTATTTTTGCTGCCAAAATCAACCCTCCTAGCAGTATACTTTTAGCTTTTCAAATAGCTTAAGTTTCCCATAATCAAAAAAACTGGCAAATTGTTATCTATATTACTTACCGCAGATATTTTCCCCAAGCTTTTAATATCTTGGGGAAGAGGAAAATAATGATTAATTACTCTTAGATAGTATTTATAATACCAACTTGGCACTAGCTTTTATTAACTAGTTAGTGCCTGTGTCTTTAGGAATATTTTCAGTAAATTTGACTAATAAATAGCTAAAAAAAGCATGGTTTATATAAAAACTCAATGTGGCTAAATGTAATGCGTTGTAACTCCTATTTTTTCGGGATAACATGAGAATACAATCCTCTTTAGCTTAGTACACCACATAAGGTGTCAGTTTTTTTATGGAAATACAGTTAATTAATATCGGTTTCGGCAACATCGTGTCGGCTAACCGAGTAGTTGCCATTGTCAGTCCAGAATCTGCTCCTATCAAGCGGATTATCACCGATGCCAGAGACAAAAATCAATTAATTGATGCAACTTATGGTCGCAGAACTAGGGCTGTAATTATCACCGATTCCAGCCACGTAATTTTGTCGGCGATTCAACCGGAAACGGTAGCGAATCGTTTCGTCATTTCCCGCGAACATCAGAGTGTCGAAAATTAATTGGGGAATGGAGTAAAACTCCATCCTGATTTGTACCACATCAGCAGTACTATGTGAATTAGACAAGTTTTCTGTCACTCGTGCTACAAATTCGTTAGTTAAGGTTTGCGCTGGTAACGTAGACTAGATTAAATTACTAACTTATCTAATGAATAATGTTTCTTGATTAATTCACAGGTTTAACGGATGATGCAAGTTTTATCCATCCAGAGTCGTGCTACTACCAAAGAAAGTCCGTTGTCAGGCAAGCTGATTGTTTTAACCGGGCCTAGTGGGGTCGGTAAAGGTACTTTAATGCGATCGCTCCTCCAGCGTCATCCGGAACTCTATTACTCTGTATCTGCCACAACTCGCGCCCCTCGTCCTGGGGAAATCGATGGCAAAAACTATTACTTTATTAGCCGCAGTAAGTTTGAACAATTGCTTGCCCAAGGGGAATTTCTAGAATCGGCAGAATTTGCGGGTAACTATTATGGCACTCCTCGTGAAGCTGTGCTTAACCAAGTTCAATCTGGTCAGTTAGTTGTGCTGGAAATTGAGCTAGAAGGAGCGAGACAAGTTCGTACTTCCTTCCCTGAAGCCCTGAGTATTTTTATTCTGCCGCCTTCCTTTGAAGAGTTGGAAAACCGGATTCGGGGACGTGGACAGGATTCAGAGGAAGCGATCGCTCGTCGCTTACAGCGTGCCAAAGAAGAGATTCAAGCTGCGGATGAATTTGACCTTCAAATCGTCAATGACGATTTTGAAACGGCACTCAATGCGATCGAAGCTGCTTTATTTGGATAATAAATATCCTGTAAAATACCAACCAAGCATTTTATATACCAAATAAATATAACTAAGGACACATAAAGAAAACCATGATCTTCTTTATGTGTCCTTTAGTTTTGCAGTTAATGAGGATTCTATCTTACAATCAACAATTACCAATCCCTAATACAAGGGAAAACCTCAGCAATGCAGTGGTTACCCAATTATCAGAAAGCAAACTAGCCCACTAGACCTTGAATTAAAGCAAGATTACTAGTCAAAAAGTAAGCGACTACTGCGCCACCAATACCACCAATTAAGAAAGCACTGGCGAAATTGTTCCAGCCTTCTTTAGATTGGAAAGCATCTGGGGGATTAGGTACAGTAACACTAGCAAGAGCCTTGGGTGGATTGCTGTTAGCGTAAAGAGAAAGAGCAAGAGTGAAAAGTACAACTAAGCCAATAGCACTTAGTAATCCAGCGAGGTTGGCATTAGCTGCATCCCGCAGTGGACCTAATTTAGCGAAAGGTCCAAATAGAAAGTAACCATGAGCCATACCGACTTCTAATCCACGTCTAAAAGGAGTTAGACCTGGGCGATAAGCAGGTAAGTTATTAATGAACCACTTAATTAAGGGAGAAGAATTAACCGGGGTTTCTAAGTTGCCCCATTGAGGATCACGTCCTGCTGGAAAAACTACTTCCCGATTTCTGGGGTCACTAGCGAGGTTTTTTGATGCGTCTACTGCTTGCGCCATATTTTATGTTTGCCTCAAAAATACAATGGTGGCATTTTTATATTAATAATAATTGTAGCCAAAGGTGTTTTTTATTCGAGAAGTTTAGAAAAATTAATTTAGATTACTTAAAAGTATAAAACTCGCAAGCTAAAATTAGCTTTACGAGTTACGAAAAATGATTTTCAATGCCTATTTGGAGTGATAATTACACCTAATTAAATTAAGGAAATTAACCACACTACATTAGGCAAAAAATAATAGTTTAATCGGTCTTAAAATTCCGATTTCAACTTATGGTAGGGGATGGAAAAGTAGGTCTGGGAAAAAGCGATTGAATTCAATCAAAATCCCGGCTGTGATGGTCAACCAGATAGTAGCAGCTACAGGTGCTGTGGTAATAAACTTAAGTAAGTAGCTAGATTGGTCAGCTTTGTCTGCCATGATTTATTCTCCAAACAATTTAATTGATTAGGTGGAATTAGCGGGGAGAAACAGTAATTTCAGAGTCCTTAGCGGTTAATTCACCAGAAAGGAGTTCTTTGACTGCGGCTGCTGGCCAAGCAAAACCACTGGCGATAATGGGTAGTGCAATACCCAAATCGATTTGGATCTCTTTTTGTTCAGTATCTGAGTCCTTTTTGATTGCTTGTAGGTAAGCACGACCTACCCAACCAATCCAACCGGCAATATAGAGGAACAGAATGCTGGGAATCAGGAAATCACCAGCTTTATCAAGACGACCATCGACAATCAAGTGGGGATAACCTTCTGGCCCACAAAGTTCCTGAGCATAACGCTCAAAACGTTTTTGACCTGATTGGGGATCAGCCGTAGTGTTACGGGCATTTTTTGCCAATGCTTGAAATGCAGGATTTTCTGCACAAGGTGTCAGATTAGCTCCCAAGGCTTTAGCTGGGGGAGCGAAACTGAATGACAGACAAATCACTAAAATCAAAGCAAACAATCGACGCATGGATTTGTTTCCTTTTATTACACAAGAAAAAGTTTTTTGTACAAAACGAAGCGGCTTGTACATTTTTGATTTGCTTAACTAGCAAGTCATCATACTCTTGCGCGGGAATCGAGTAAAGTTTAAGTAAATAAAAGTTAAAGCTTCTCAAACAAATCTTTAGAGAGGGCTGAGTACTGAGTGGCAAGTGCTGAGTAAAATTTTCTAATTATTAAAGAAAATTATTTTAGACCTCATACCCGAAAACTCAGGACTCAGGACTCCGCACTCATTACTTCTTCGTAGCAATGACAACTGTTTTAGCAATCGAAACCAGCTGTGATGAAACTGCCGTGGCAATTGTAAACAATCGTCAAGTTTTGAGTAGTATCATAGCCTCGCAAATTCCCGTCCATCAGCAGTATGGTGGGGTAGTACCAGAGGTAGCCTCACGAGCGCACTTGGAAACGATAAATGACGCGATCGCCCAAGCAATGGATCAAGCTCAACTAGATTGGGATAAAATTGATGCGATCGCAGCCACTTGTGCGCCTGGACTTGTAGGAGCGCTGTTAGTGGGGCTAACTGCTGCCAAAACTTTAGCAATTCTGCACAATAAACCATTTTTGGGAGTTCATCACCTCGAAGGTCACATCTACGCGACTTATTTGAGTGAGCCAACTTTAGATCCCCCTTTTCTTAGCTTACTGGTTTCTGGGGGACATACAAGCTTAATTTACGTTAAGGAATGTGGCAATTATGAAACTCTAGGTGAAACTCGTGATGATGCTGCGGGGGAAGCCTTTGATAAAGTAGCTAGGCTATTGAAGTTGGGTTATCCCGGTGGCCCAGTCATCGACAAACTAGCCCAAACAGGCGATCCCCAAGCCTTTGCCTTACCAGAAGGAAAAGTTTCCCTAGCCGGTGGGGGATACCATCGCTATGACGGCAGTTTTAGCGGCTTAAAGACGGCTGTACTGCGTTTAGTGCAGCAATTAGAGAAAGATGGAGACTCACTACCAATAGAGGACATTGCGGCCAGCTTCCAGGCAACCGTAGCCAAAGCATTAACCAAAAGAGCGATCGCCTGTGCCTTAGACTATGGATTAGATACCATTGCCGTAGGTGGAGGAGTAGCCGCTAACAGTGGCTTGAGACAACACTTACAAACAGCAGTAAGCGCCAATAACCTCCGCGTCCTCTTCCCACCCTTGAAATTTTGTACCGACAACGCCGCCATGATAGCCTGCGCCGCCGCCGACCATTTATCACGCGGACACACCTCATCTCTAACTCTAGGCGTAGAGTCCCGCCTAAATCTGAGCCAAGTTATGAAGTTATATAGTTAATTGTCAGTTGCCCATAGACAAAACCTCTATGTTTAACCGTTGGCTATTGACTACTGACCACTGACAATTTCCCGAATATGATTCGCAACCGCATCTGGCTGTTCTAACATTGCCAAGTGTCCACAATCAGGAATTTCAATCACGTTCTCACCACAGTATTGAAAAAGCCGATGGAAACTGGCTAAATGACGAACATACTTGGGTTCCATCACCTTATCGTCAGTACCAGCCAAAAAATAAACTGGCTGCTTTAACTGAGATACTAACTTTGGTAATCTGTTCACTTCTTCCTCTGTGGTGGAGTCTAGCAAAGCTCCCAAGGCTGCTTCCGGGTCAGCTACAACAAAATCTATTACACGTTGACGCGCCCATTGGCGATCCAAAGGACGAGATACACTCGCTCTAGTAAAAAGTAAATCAATGAGAGGCAACTGAGATAACCAACGTGGACGGACTTGTAAAAATCGTTGCCCGGCTACACGGAACTGTTCAAAAGCTTCTTTGAGATAAATACCGCCACCTGCATTGATACAAATGACACCCTTAATCCGTTCAGGAATTTGAGCAGATGCCCATAAAGCGATCGTACCTCCCAATGAATGACCAACAAGCCAAGCACTGGTAATATTTAGCTGTTCCAATAGGGCTGCCAAATCTTGAGCATAAGCAGATGGTGTATGGAGAGAATCAAAAGATGAACTAATATCTTGAAGAGACTGAGCAGATAGATTGACACAACTTGATTCTCGATAAAAATCAGTTTCTATTTGTGACTGAGACTCTCCAAAACCTCGTAAATCATAAGACAAACACTGCAAATCGACTGACAACCGGGAAATCACAGGTTGCCAGTATCCACGGCTATTGAGCCAACCGTGAATAAATACTAAAGCGTCGGGGCAGGATGTGGGGGCTGTCAGCTCGTATGCGTGTGGAAAGCCCAAGATTTCAATAGTTGCCATATTTATATCGTAACCCTAAGAGTGGATACGACTAAATAAGCAATTAAAAATTCAAAATAAAAATATTAGAGGTTGGAGGCTGGAGGTTAGAAAGTATATTTATTTCACTTAGTCCCCAATCCCCAGCCCTACTTTCCTAACAATCTTTGGCGTACCCCTTCAGCAATTTTGTGTCCCAGATACTCAGGTATGAGGCTTTCATTTGGCCCCAATAAATAGAGAATCAGTCTAGTACGTCCACGCCAAACTAGTAAATTGGCATTCACCACTAGTAGGTCTTCTTGCCAAATAGCGTACATCACTTTGTAAAACAATCCTGGTTGATTATCAGCCTCAATCACCAAAGCGGGAAGATGGAAAACCGGATCAACATAGAATTCAGTCTGTACTTGTTCTAGACCAACGTCTAAGTTGAATTCTACAGCCAACATCTCTTCTACCTCAAACCGCCCTCCCAAAGCCTCACGAATGGCACGGCAGACGTTTTCTGCGGTTTTCTCCGTCAAGGCTTTGCTACCACGCGATACCAAAAGTTTGATAAAAACTAACATCGGTGGTCTAATCTGCCCATAGAGGCTCAAACCATGAATGGTTAATCCGTAAGCTGCTAGCACGCCGAAAATGTCACTGAGAAGAAATGACTGATTGCGGTAGGCAAAATGCAGCGCACTTTTACTACCTTCCGGCTTCAACTCAATTACTGCACGTCTGGTTTTATAGAGACGATAAGCTAGCCGTAAATTTTGCAGTTGAATCTCACTGCTGACAAATTGTTCATAAAACTGGGGAAACGCTCGGTTAAAGCGCTTTAGAAGTTCCAGTGTCGAAGATTTTAAACCAGAAGCCATCGTAGGGGTAAGACTCGCTTGCTTTTGTCACCTGGGATCTAGGGATTAGGGATTGGGGGCTGGGAACTAAGTAGTTTTCTCAACATTTAATACCTATTACCCATTTCTCAATATCCATGACCCATTACCTAATCTCTTTTATATACAATTCACTCTTCGATCCTCTCGTTTTGAGGAATTTGTCCTAGCCTTTACAACAAAGTGCTAAAGTTGAAAATAATTGGTGAGAAACACGCCGTAACACGCTGTGACCATTGAACAGTCCCAAAAACTTCTAACAAAATTGAGTGTACGGGCTAAACAATGCTATTTGCTTTGTCAGGTGTGAATCAACACTCTCGATAGTGAACACCAATTCAGTTATACTCCCCGAACCGCGTTGGCATGGGTTTTTGGAAAACTTGGTTTAGTACTCCTGAATCTGCGACAAGTAGAACACAATCTTTTGAAGAACATACGGTAGACGCTACGGGCAACTCTAACCCGAAAAGCGACACTTCCGCAGCTACAAGAAATGCGGAACGTATCGTTTTCAGCACCGAGCGAGATATTGACTTGTATGAACTCGAAGAACTCTGTGATGCTGTAGGTTGGTCACGTCGTCCTTTAAGGAAAGTGAAGAAAGCCATCGAGCATAGTTTTCTCGTAGCCTCTATGTGGCAAGTGCGAGGAAACCAAAGGCGGCTAATTGGCTTTGCCCGTGCTACCTCAGACCACGCTTTTAATGCCACTATTTGGGATGTGGTAGTTCACCCAGATTTTCAAAGTAAAGGACTGGGTAAAGCTTTGATGAAATATGTACTCAAAAAACTCAGGAGTGAAGAAATTAGTAATGTGACTCTCTTTGCCGATCCTCATGTTGTAGACTTCTACCGAACTATGGGTTTCATGGCTGATCCGGAAGGCATTAAAGGTATGTTTTGGTATCCTCATTAAATTTTATAAGGAAATAAACATAGCCAATGGCAAAAAAATCAGCTATAATGGGTAAAGCTTGTGTGAGTAAAGCTAAATCGGGATGTAGCGCAGCTTGGTAGCGCGCCTGCTTTGGGAGCAGGATGCCGCAGGTTCAAATCCTGTCATCCCGATTCAAATTGATTAGTTGTAAGAAAAACCCACATCCTTGAAAATTAGGATATGGGTTTTTCTTATGAAATTAATCAGAAAAATTATAATTTTCTATAAAAACACTGCATTAATATGGAAAAATGCTATTTTCATCTGTGTTTGTACTGAAGATTTGAATTTGAATATTCTATATGTATAGCTGAATAAAGAATAATTACAAACAAATTTCTTATAAAAGGAAATTCTCAAAAATAAATACATATGTATAAAATCAAGCAGTTAATAATCCAGCAGTAGGAGGAACGATTAGCTGTTGAACAACGTCACCATATTTGGATAAGGGCAATAAAATGGCATTGACCGTATTTACAAACACGCGAAAGTTTTTTGCCCAGTGACCGCTATATTTAATAGGCATCTACATGAATGTGTAGTGAATAGTCAAGAAAAAGTGAGAAAAGCATAACGAAGAGTACAGTCAATAAGTCGCAACGACACGAAAACTATCCTTGAGAGTTTGAAAATTTCAAGCTTTAAGAGTAGATTAGGAGCATTTAACCACTACCACAACTTTTTCTCATTTCCCAAAGATTGATATATAACTAAGACGAGTTGGTGACTTGTAAATCCAACAATTTGTCTAACTGAAATTGAACACGTTGATGCGAGGAAGACTCATGAAAGCATTGGTTCGCTGGGGCGCAACATTAGGCGTAATTGGAAGTACTTTACTAGGAACAGTATATTTGGGCAGCTTTCCAGCACTGGCATTATCAGAACAACAAATTAAAGAAAAATTGGATGGCGTACCTGTTTATTTAGTTACAAATGAAAAAGGTTTACCATTAAGCCGTCCTTTACCAGACGCGCAAAATGGGCAAAAGCCTGGTGGTTCAATAACTGGCGCTTATATGAGTCGGCAAGAAGCTCAGGCTTTTATTACCGAGCTGCGAAACGCCAAAGCTAAAGACCCCAAGATGCAAGAAATCGTCAAAAGCCTACAGGTGACAGCAGTACCACTAGGGGTAATTTATCAGCAATTGCAACAAACTAAAAAAGATCCAAATCGTCTGTTATTTGCTTTTAAACCAGTGGATCAGGAAATTAAAGGAGCAATGGATTTACTACGCCAAAGCGGTCAACAGGTAAATCAGTTTAAGAGCGTACCAATGTTTGCTGTCAGATTTTCACCAGATCAAGGTTATGTACCAATCAAAGTAGGATCTGGGGATCAACAAGTTGTACCTCTATTTTTTAGTAAACAGGATGCACAAGGTTTGTTAGGTCAAGTTAAGCCAAAACACCCGAAAGCGGATATTCAAGTTCTAGATGTAGATGGAGTAATTGAGACATTACAAGCTAAAAATGATCCTTGGTTGAACCAAGTTGTCTTAGTACCATCTCCAGAGTCTAGAGAATATATTAGGACTCTGCCTCAAGACAAAGCGCCTAACACCCCTGCTGCTCCCAATCGCACCAATAATTCTAGACCAGGAGCAAGTCCGAATTCACGTTAAGCATGACAAATCAACAGCTAAATGTAGTTTCTGGTTTACAACTTTGGCAATGGCGCACCAAAGCAACTCAAGCCGCGATCGCTCATAATGTTCCTGTGGTAGAAGTAGATTGGCTATTGCAGGAAATAGCTGGTTTAGACCGTTTGGCACTGCGTTTAGAGTCGTTTAAAGGCTGGTCTGAGATGGCAATTGGTTTATCTCTAGAAGAGTTAGAACAATTGTGGCAGAGGCGATTATGCGATCGCCTCCCAGTACAGTACATCGCCGGAGTTACACCCTGGCGAAAATTCAAACTGGCGGTGTCGAGTGGTGTTTTGATTCCCAGGCCGGAAACAGAGTACTTGATTGATTTAGCTGTGGCTGCTGCTACTAACAGTGAAAAAGCTTTGCAGTTACAACAAGGACACTGGGTAGACTTGGGAACCGGCAGTGGTGCGATCGCCTTGGGGTTAGCTGATGCCTTCTCTGAGGCGACAATTCATGCTGTGGATTGCAGTTTTGAGGCTTTGGCGATCGCCAAAGAAAATGCCCATAATTTGGGTTTCGTTGACAGGATGCGATTTTATCAAGGTCGCTGGTGGGAGCCGTTAAACTTGCTTAAAGGTCAATTTAGTGGCATGGTATCTAATCCGCCCTATATTCCCAGCGACATCGTGCCTACACTACAACCAGAAGTAGTAAACCATGAACCACATTTGGCTTTAGATGGTGGTGCTGATGGCTTAGATGCCATCCGCCATCTCATAGAGGTTGCCCCCAGTTATTTAAAACCTGGGGGTATATGGTTAATTGAAATGATGGCTGGTCAAGCAGATGCAGTAACAACTCTTCTGCATAAGCAAGGGAGCTATGAAAATATTCAAATTCACTCGGATTTAGCGGGTATCGAACGCTTTGCAATAGCACAGATTCAGTACTGAGCTATAGGACTCATAATTGATTTCGGAAATAAACCTAGGGGAGCCACGGCGTTGGAAGGGTTTCCCGGCTTATTCGCTCTTAGCGTTCCCGCAGGGTAGCAAGTGGCGTTGGGCAATGCCCACCCTAAAAATACTTAGATTTTTTCAATAATCAAATAGGATTCCTCTCTGAGCGATGAGTGCTGAGTAATAATTGCTTAACTTGTCATGGGTAATTCATAATTCGTAATTATGAATTACCCATGACAAATTATTTATGACTAAGGTTTCATTAGACGCATTAATAGCTAGTGTGCGTGCTGGCTGTTTAGTTAGTTTCCCTACCGATACGGTGCCGGCTCTGGCAACTTTACCGGAACAAGCAGAATTGATTTTTGCCGCTAAACAGCGCAGTCAGGACAAACCATTAATTCTGATGGCTGCGAGTGCGTCAGATTTGTGGCCTTATGTAAAAGGTAGTGAACAAGATTATCAAATTTGGCAACAAGTAGTCAGCCAGTATTGGCCGGGAGCGCTGACATTAGTATTACCAGCGAGTAATCGCGTGCCAACAGTGATGAACCCCACTGACCCTACAACTATTGGTATTCGCGTGCCGCAGAGTGCGATCGCCCAAACAATCTTGTCACAGACTGGGCCTCTTGCCACCACGAGCGCTAATTTTTCAGGACAGCCAGCTTTACTAACAATGGCAGAAATTGAGGCTCAGTTTCCCACAGTATTGACACTGGAAACATCGGAGACGGAAGTTACAGGAATTGGCTTGCCTTCTACCGTAGCCAAATGGACAGGAGAAAATTGGCAAATATTGCGGCCAGGGGCGGTAAATTTAGATTTTTAGGGGATGAGAGAGATGGGGAAGTAATATAGGTGTAAATTCGTCCACAGTCCCCAGTACCAATTTTTCAGACAGTTATAATGTTGGTCTCCTGATTTTGAGACAGTGAATTAGTCACGACTTGCCATATCAAGTGGAACTGATGAACCAAAAAATAAGGAAACTGATTTTTATACTTTGTGGTCAACTTACCAAGTTAATAACTGTCTAATATGAATTGGAGCAACTGGATATATCTAGGAGCAGGATTATTACTGGGGATAGGTGTTCGTGGATTATTTGCGCGGTCTGCAAATACCACTTCTAGCCAGTCCGTAGTCGTACCGGGGGAGCAAGAGCATACATCACAACTCCTGCAACAGCTCCAACAAACACAACTAGCCTATGAAATGGCGCGGGAAATGAGCCAGTTTAAAGCGGGTTTTTTGGCGCGGACTACCCATGAATTGCGATCGCCTCTCAATGGTTTGATCGGGTTACATCAGTTAATTTTGTCTGATCTATGTGAAGATCCGGCAGAAGAGCGCGAATTTATTGGTCAAGCTCATGAAAGAGCGCTGAAACTGCTTCATCTGATGGATGAAATTCTCAATGTAGCTAAGACAGAACACGGTAATAACAAATTAGATATTCAGCCACAATCTTTAGGCGATATTTTACAGGAAGTTTATAAATTAACTTATATGCTGGCGGTAGACCGCAATTTCAAGTTGCAAATTTTACCCCCAGATCCAGCGATTCATGTTTTGGCAGATCCCAGGTGGCTACGACAAATATTGTTGAATTTAGTAGACACTACCATTGCTCAGATGCAAGAAGGCAGTATTTATATTTCTGCAAAGCTTGCACCTAATAGTAATGATGTATATATTTGGCTAGATTTACCTAATCATGCTTTAGTCAAAAGTGAATCGATTGATTTGCTCAAAATTGCAGATGAGTCTTCCCTAATAGATCAGCGCACAAAAGGTCTTTCTCCGAGCATGAAGCTATTGCTTAATCAAAAACTCTTGGCAGTGATGGGAGGAAGGTTAGAAATTATTCCCTCTCCTGAATCCCTCACCGCAGAACAACTGACTAGACTCCAGTTGTCTATCCCCCTAGCGATTCCTGAAGCTGAACTTCTGTAGCGGCCAGAGAGCTAATTCTCGATTGGTTATGTAACACCATAGTGGTGCTGTTGTTGGTTTGAAAGCCTATTTTTTCGTAAAACTCTTGTTGATGAGTAGTCATTAAATATATGCGTTCGACCCACCTCATGCGGGGATGGGTCAATACCGTTTCGACTAATTTGCTTCCTAAGCCGTTACCCTGGTAATCTGGGTGAATGACTACATCCCAAATTGTGGCGCGATAGATACCATCGGAAGTTGCTCTAGCAAAACCAATGAGACGTTCTCCGTCCCAAACAGAAATCACTGGCTCGCTATTGGTAATGGCTATACTTAAATCCTCAATACTGCGTGCTTTCGCCCAAAAAGCAGAAATATTAAATAGCTCTTGGAGTTGATAAAGGTCTACTTCGGACTGGCGATTACGAAATTGAATCTGAGGATAGGCCATGTATAGTCACTCCGATATGGCAGTATTTTTACTGTCTTTTAGTCCTATTTTGCAAGAAATTATGGGAAATGTGTATGTATATGCAACTATTTTCCAGTGTAGTGAAAAATCCATTTCCATAGAGGATGTGTTGGGCCTTGTTGCCGGATCTGAAATACTTGTTTTTCTAGACGCTGCTTTTCTTGTGGTGGCAAACCCAGCAAAATATTCCGACTCTGCCAAACTAAAACGGCAGCAGTCATTCCTATGCAAAAACCCAAACCCAAGGTAGAGAGTGGATGGTAAAAAAGTCCATAACGCACTGCTACCCAGGTAAAGTATTGTTGCCACAAAGCAATTTCTGCCCGTAAATTCCACACAGACAGAGGTGCTACTGTTAGCCATAAACAGCCGACGAAACACCACCTACCATACACAGTCAACTGGTGTAACCTTTGTACTTGTTGAACTAAAGATGGCTCACTACTTTCAGTTGATGGTTGTTCTGGTTCATCCATAGGCGAAGGGAGTGGGGAACAGTGGAGCCACTGCGGTCTTGGGGTCTTCCCAAGTGGAGCAAGTGGCGTAGCAGGGGGAGAAAACAAATGACTAATGACCAATGACTATTGACTATCAACCGATGTATCAGCTACCCCGGTGTTTGGTACTACTGTAGATGAACTAGTACGTTCACGCCACCATGTTAGAAGAGTGCTAGCGATGAAGATACTGGAATAAGACCCCGCGATGAAACCAACAATGAGGGCTAGGGCAAAGTTTTTGAGGGTTTCGCCACCGAATAGATAGATAGCGAATAATGGCAACATCGTGGTTAAAGTCGTGTTGATTGATCTTCCTAAGGTTTGGTTGACTGCGTCATCAACAATATCGGTGATGGGGCGATTGGGGTCTGTTTTTAGGGTTTCACGGATGCGATCGTAGATTACTACTGTATCATTCACAGAGAAACCTGTAATTGTCAGTAGAGCTACGATAAATAGACTATCTACTTCCGTACCCAAAACTAAGCCAAAAATGGAAAATATTCCGGCTGTGATGAATACGTCATGTAAAAGAGCAACAATGGCAAATATGGCATAGTCTAACTGGAATCGGAAGTTCAAGTAGATGATAATGCCTGCGAAGGATACAATCAGGGCGATCATCCCAGAGGTAAATAATTCTCGTCCTAAAGTAGGCCCGACTGTATCAAACTGATTTTTCTGCTCGTCAAAAGTTCCTATTTTTTCACTTAAAGCATTTTGTAAACTAGTCCGTTGTTCACGACCTAAGTTTTTGGTGCGGATTGTAATACCATTTTCTGCACCAGTTTCTTTATCAGTAACAATTTGAATGCTGCTGTCACCCAAACCTTGGGCTTTAGCTACTTCCCGCACAACGTTAATATCAACAGGTTGGTCACAGTTCCCTGGTTTAGTACAGTCCCTCTCAAACTGTAATCTTGTACCACCGACAAAATCCAAACTGGGGCGTAGGGGTGCGCGAATGTTGGGGTTTTGCCAAGAAATTACCATTGAGATCAGACCAACCAGGACAAAGGCGCTGGAAATAGCCCACCAAAGCGATCGCGATTTGTTAATACTGAGTTTCATTGAGCTACCTCCGCCTTCTTCGATGCACTTGTTCCTGGTAAGTTGGGACAAAATAATTCTGGTTTCCGCAAACCAGGAATACTAATTGCCAAAAACATTAAGGTGCGACTACAGGTAATGGCGGTAAACATACTCACTGCTACACCCAAAGCCAAGGTTAAGGCAAAACCTTTGACTAAACCAGCTCCCAACCAGAATAGAGCAGCACAGGCAATAACTGTGGTGACGTTACCATCTAAAATACTAGAGAAAGCACGATAGAAACCAGATTCTACAGAACGATACAAGGATTTACCTGCTCTGAGTTCTTCTCGCGTGCGCTCAAAGATTAGCACGTTGGCATCTACTGCCATACCAATACTGAGAATGAAACCAGCGATTCCTGGTAAGGTCAAAGTTACACCCAATAAAGCAAAACTAGCCCAGGTCAGGGTAGAGTAGACAATCAAGGAAATGTCGGCAATCAATCCTGGTAGTCTATAGTACACCACCATAAAAATGAGGACTAAAATCAAACCGCCAAGCCCAGCATAAATACTGCTGTTGATGCTGTCTTTACCCAAGGTTGCGCCAACGGTGCGGATTTCGGCAATTTCTACGGGTACGGGTAAAGCACCACCGCGTAACTGTACACCTAAATCATTGGCTTGTTGGGCTGTGAATCTACCTGTAATTACCGCAGAACCACCAGTAATCCCGGTAGCAGCAAACTCTATCCCCACATTGGGAGCGCTAATTAGTTCATTATCTAAGAAAATGCCGATGCTGCGCCCAGTGCCTGCTAGATTCTTGGTAAGTTCGGCAAACAGTTCACCTCCCTTTTGGTCGAAGCGGATAGCAACATTCCAGTTTGCACCTTGATTAGGTTCACCATAAGCATCTTGTAGGTGTTTCCCGTCAAGGGGTGGATCGGTGCTTTCAAATAATTCAGCGATCGCTTGATTATTTTTTTCTAAATCTTCTAAATTTTTATTAATTGCGGCTTTATCGTCGCTTTTTCTTAACTCTTCTTGTTTAGCTTTCAGTTCCAATCGTGATGCTTGAAAGGCTAACACTTGGGTTTCAGTCCCCGGTTTTTGTTTACGAAACTCTAGCTGTGCTGTACCACCAAGTACTCGTTCTGCTTGTTCTGGGTCGTTTACCCCTGGTAACTGGACAAGGATTTTATCGGTTCCCACAGTTTGAATCACGGGTTCAGAAACGCCAAGTCCGTTAATCCGTCCTTCAACGACTCTTTTGACCCCATCCAATTCCCGTTCGGTAATTTGGGGAATTTGTGCTGATGGCTTCACTAGAATTGTAAGCTGTGATCCTCCCCGCAAGTCTAGTCCTAAGGGTACGGGAATTGTGAAAATCACCGCAATGGCGGCAATTAATAAAACTACAATCAACGCTAATAGCGATCGCTGTCTTTGCATATCATATCTCGCAACTGACAAACGCTATAATAACGCTCTTTGTAAGAGTTATGAGCTATTCGTTAAGGTTTTAAGTATCAAAGGCTGTTGTCTTGGGGAAGTGGAATATAACTTTCACGCTGGGTCTACCAATATCACACCCTCATACAGCAATTCGATGGGAAACTCCAGCCCAATGCTAGATAAACTGATAATATCTCCCGCAATATAGGGATAATAAAGCCACATTCTGCCTTCGCCGCGAGAGTAACGCTCGACAGAAATCTTTTCTGAATCAATCAAAATATACTCTTGTAAACTAGGAATTTTCAGATAGTAATTGAACTTCTCTCCCCTATCCTTACCACTTGTGCTAGGGGAAATAACTTCTGCAATTAATTTAGGTTTTTCAATAAATTTCTGTGCATTCAGGTCTTGGGGGTCACAACTGACAATCACATCAGGATAATAGTAGACACTTTGAGGTGTGAGTTGCACTTTCACATCTGACACATTGACTCGACAGCCTCTAGCACGCAGATGAGGGTATAAGTTTCTGTAAAAGTTAAGCGCAATATCATTATGAGGAATTGTACCGCCAGTCATAGCAAAAACTTCGCCGTTGACATATTCGTAACGACAGTCTTGCTGGGCTTCCCATGCAAGATATTCCTCGACGGTCATTTTTGGTTGTTCTTGGGGAGTGGCTATCATAACTTACATGATATCGATGGTAGATGTAAGTGTATAAGGGTGTAGAGCCACACCCTTACGCGCACATACTCCTACATCCTAAACTCGCAGGGCAATCATTTTCTGCACAGCTTCCACGATTTGCTCTGGTTGGACAATGGTTAGGCGCTCCAGAGTACCGTTGTATGGTGTGGGGATATCTTGAGATGATAGCCTGAGGACTGGCGCATCTAATTCATCAAAGAAGCGATCATTAATTGAAGCGATTAATTCTGCTGCAATACCGCCGGTTCGCATGGCTTCTTCCACAATAATCACTTTGTGGGTTTTGCGGATTGATGCACCAATTGTTTCTAAATCTAATGGTTTGAGGGATATTAAATCGATGACTTCTGGGTCGTAACCTTGTTTTTCTAAAGCTTTCACGGCTTGGGTGACGTGATGACGCATCCGTGAATAAGTCAAGATGGTTACATCTTTACCAGAACGGACGATTTCTGCCTTATCTAAAGGTAGGTAGTATTCTTTTTCCGGTAAGTCCTCTTTCAAGTTATAAAGCAGGACGTGTTCAAAAAACAAGACGGGGTTATCGTCGCGGATGGCTGATTTCAGCAATCCTTTGGCATTGTAAGGCGTGGAACAGGTAACAATTTTCAAGCCTGGAACCGCTTGGAAGTAAGTTTCCAAACGTTGGGAGTGTTCTGCACCTAGCTGTCTACCCACACCACCAGGGCCACGAATCACCAAGGGAATTTTAAAGTTACCGCCGGAGGTATAGCGGAGCATCCCCGCGTTGTTGGAGATTTGGTTAAAGGCTAGGAGGAGAAAACCCATATTCATGCCTTCAATTATCGGACGTAAGCCTGTCATTGCAGCACCTACAGCCATCCCAGTAAAACTGTTTTCGGCGATGGGAGTATCTAAAATTCTGAGTTCACCGTATTTTTTATATAAATCCTTGGTGACTTTGTAAGAGCCGCCATAGTGTCCTACGTCTTCACCCAGAACGAAGACACTGGAATCACGAGCCATTTCTTCATCAATGGCTTCCCGCAGAGCGTTGAAGAATAGTGTTTCTGCCATTTAGACTTTTTATTACGACTATTATTTTAGAATCTTATCGTGCCATCGTAGCTAATATGGTGAGCGATCGCACTA
The DNA here is from genome assembly GCF_014697105.1 of Anabaena subtropica FACHB-260. Lineage (GTDB taxonomy): Bacteria > Cyanobacteriota > Cyanobacteriia > Cyanobacteriales > Nostocaceae > Trichormus > Trichormus subtropicus. The sequence goes on from NZ_JACJRF010000009.1 coordinate 56,081, forward strand.
GTTGAAAGTTCATTTATAAGTTCTGTGAGTTTATACTTAGGTAGATGGATTTCCGGCTTGAAAAATCTGCTCTACAGTCAAATTCAACTCTGGGAATGTTGCGGACTGGATGCGGTCATTTCCCCGAAATTTATTAATCTGATATTCACCATCATCTAAACAGCAGACCAATATAGTAGGTTGTTTCGGCTTGCCAATAAACTCTCTCCCACCCAAACAACAAACTCATCAAATGTGATTACTTTACGTAAAGTTTGAGTCATGGTGCGATCGTCTGGAAATGAGGGGCTATAGCAATCCTAAATTATTCATGAGAAGATGCCCGACTTTTTCCATAAGTCAGGCATCTGCATTTTTCGCTTTTTAATCGCATCTTACCTGAATGCGATCGCCTCTCCTGCGGCTTGCCAACCAGCAAAACTAGGTGGAAAACCCTGCACATTCTCATAGTCCAAGAGGTGCAAGGTCATTACCCCCATCGCCGAGCGATAACCTGAGGAGCAGTACAATACCATAGGGCGATCATGGGGAATTTGTTCCAGATTATGAGTCAGGGTTCGGAGTGGAATGTTAATTGCGTTAGGTATGTGTCCCGATTGATACTCAGAAGGTTCTCGCACATCCACCAACAAGGTTTGAGGGTTTTTTAACACGCTTTTCAACTTTTCAACATTGGCGATCGTGTAGTAGCCTGCTGGAATCGATGTGAGAAAGCGATCGACTCCCGATTCTAGATTGGATGGTTCAGGCAGAGTTTGTATTCTTTGTTGAGATATCGATTCAGCCTTAGTGAGAGTTGCTGCTATGGTCGGGTTTTGCCCAACACCAACCAATAAGCAAAACCAGATAGCGAATCCCAACAATATCATCTGAATTGGTTTCTTAAATATCATGGATTTTTCCGGAAATGGATTTTTCAACATCAATCAGTTAATGCTCAGACCCACCAGGGATTTTTTCCAGTACGGGGATCGGTTTCCGTCCAAGGCGAGATCAAAATACTGTTATTAAACACTGCAACTTGAACAATTTTGAGTGGTAGAGGAGCAGGGCCTCTTACCACAGATCCATCTGGAGCATAGCGAGAACCATGACAAGGACATTGAAACTGCTGATCCAGAGGGTTCCAGGGGAAGGTACAACCGAGATGAGTGCAGTTATCGACAAGCCCAATATGATCTAGGGTGTTATCTTCTTTAACAATTAGGTAGGTGGGTTCTCCTGCCAGACCTGCAACCAAGGCACGGGTTCCCGGTGCTTCAGCCAAGATTTGCGAGGCAGGGATTTGATTCCCCAGAATATCTTTAGCGAGAATAGCACCTCCCTCTCCCGTTTTTTCTCCTGGAGCAATGAAGAATTTGCCAGCAGGATAAAGCGTAGCACCAGCAGTAACCGCAACGGTTGCTCCTGTTAGAAAGTTGAGAAATTGCCGCCGTGACAAGGATGGACTTTCGAGTGGAAGACTGGTGTCCATAATGAAACTCCTTAAGAGGCGATGAGTGAATCTCGTTAAACTTGTTCGTTAGTCTGATTGTTATATCTGAACTTGATAGAATCTAACTACAAACTGGCGAATCAGTTACCTGAACTACAGGATTTTCAGGGAAACGTCTAGGTCTTCCTGGTTTACGTTTATGACGCTGATTAATCGATTTTTCGCTGGCTGCTGCTAGTTCTTCCGGTGTACATTTGAACAGACGTAAAGTATCTAAATATTTTTTGGGTGTCATTGTGGGTTCAGTGCGTCCAGCTTCCCAGTTGCGGACACTGGTTTCACTGATAGCAAGCCTGAAGGCGACTTCTGCACGGCTAAGACCCGCACGCTCTCTCAGGACTTGCATATCCATATCTCATGCTCCCCTTGCGAAAATTAAGTTTCTAAATCAAAAATTTATTAACTATTTTCTTTTATAAGGCATAAGCGATCGCTCAACCCTCTAACATAAGGCGTAGTTTTTCGTGATTTCCATAAACTAGGACTTACGCACCCAGGTTATATGTTGAGACTGGGCGTAAGGGTTTTAAATATCTACACCCCTACACCCTTCCTCTCACAAAAGTTTCACTTTTAAATCGAGTAGTACAGAGGAAAGGATTTTGCATCTTTGGGTTTGACGTACACCTTTTGCTTTGGTTCTAACTGTAGCTCGTCGTAGCGATCGCGTGTTAAATGAGCATTCACTACTTGCCCATCATCTAAGGTTAATTCAACTTTAATCTCCCAACCCAAATGGATTAATCGGGTGACTGTAGCAGGTGCAGTTGTACCGTTAGCTGATTTCTCGATTACTACATCTTGTGGGCGTAAAAATACATTGGGATGTTCTATCTCTAACTGGCTACTTTGGAAAATCCTAGAGTTGCTGGGTAAGACATTAACTGGGCCGATGAAACTCATGACAAAGGATGTGGCTGGGTTGTCGTAAATTTGCGCCGGTGTCCCTACCTGTTCTACCCGTCCCTGATTCATCACCACGACTTCATCGGAAACTTCCATCGCTTCTTCCTGGTCGTGGGTGACAAAAACTGTGGTAACATGAACCTCATCATGGAGCCGACGTAACCATGCGCGTAAGTCTTTACGGACTTTGGCATCAAGCGCACCAAAGGGTTCATCTAAAAGTAATACACTAGGTTCTACTGCTAAGGCTCTAGCTAAAGCTACCCTCTGTCTTTGACCACCAGATAGTTGTGAAGGATAGCGATCGCCTAACCCGGTTAATTGTACTAGTTCTAATAACTGCTCTACCCTGCCCTTAATTTTATTCTTTGGAGCTTTGCGAATCTCTAACCCAAAAGCTATATTCTGCCTGACAGTTAAATGCTTAAATAAGGCATAGTGTTGAAACACAAACCCAATGTTGCGTTCTTGTACACTTTGGGTTGTAGCATCCTTACCTGTAAGAATAATTTTGCCACTATCTGGTGTTTCTAAACCAGCAATTAAGCGGAGCAAAGTAGACTTACCAGAGCCAGAAGGCCCCAACAGAGCTACGAGTGAACCACTCTGGATTTCTAAGCTTACCTGATCAACTGCCTGGAAACTACCGAACTGTTTGGATACGTTTTCAACTACTATGCCCACTGCCGCTACACCTCTGCAAATCTATCTACGGCTAATTGCTAGGTTTACCGTGTTTTTTATATATACCATATCTAAATGTAGTTAGATTGTGTTACTCCGAAAAAGATTTTATTTGCTTTCTAGAAGAAATTACTATGTTTTTCTCGCTACAAATAATTCAAGGTTTGTAGTTAGGACTTTATTCCTTCTTTTCAGCCTAAAGACCTGACTTACGAACTCAATCATATTGAAGAAGAATACAGAACTCAGAACAAGAAAGTGGGGGACTTAAATCCTATTACTCATTACTCATTACTCATTACTTATTACTCCTTACTCCTGACGGATGTTTACTGATGGTATCCATTCTCTAAACTCTATCTATTTCAGCCATATTTATGTCGAAATGTTAAGGAATATTGCATTTCTGTCAAAACCTAGAGGTAGAGCGCGAAATCACCCAAAAGACCGTGGTAGGATGCTTTCGGTAAATGTGAAGATTGGGAGACGACCTTTGACACTACGGGTTGCTGTTGTTGGGTCAGGCCCAGCTGGTTCCTCTGCTGCTGAAACACTAGCCAAAGCTGGGATTGAGACCTACCTGTTTGAGCGCAAATTAGATAATGCTAAACCATGTGGGGGGGCAATTCCCCTATGTATGGTAAGTGAGTTTGACTTACCACCAGAAATTATCGATCGCCAAGTGCGGAAGATGAAAATGATTTCACCTTCCAATCGTGAAGTTGATATCAATCTGATAAATGAAGAAGAATATATAGGAATGTGCCGTCGTGAGGTGCTAGATGGCTTCTTACGCAATCGGGCGGCAAAATTAGGGGCAAATTTAATTAATGCCACCGTTCATAAAGTTGATATACCTGGAAATAACACCGACCCGTACACCATTCATTATGTTGACCATAATGAAGGCGGCGCGCAAGGTGTCACAAAAACTTTAAAAGTAGATTTGATTATTGGTGCAGATGGGGCTAATTCCCGCATTGCCAAAGAAATGGATGCAGGGGATTATAATTATGCGATCGCTTTCCAAGAGCGTATCCGCTTACCCGAAGACAAAATGGCATATTACAACGACCTTGCCGAAATGTATGTCGGTAATGACGTTTCCACAGACTTTTATGCCTGGGTATTCCCCAAATATGACCACGTAGCCGTTGGTACCGGCACAATGCACGTCCACAAAGCCAGCATCAAACAGTTACAAGCTGGTATCCGCGCCCGCGCTAGCGAAAAACTAGCAGGCGGTAAAATCATCAAAGTAGAAGCCCACCCCATTCCCGAACATCCCCGTCCCCGGCGTGTTGTTGGTCGTATTGCCTTAGTGGGAGATGCGGCTGGCTACGTTACTAAGTCTTCTGGTGAAGGGATTTACTTTGCTGCTAAATCTGGGCGGATGTGTGCAGAAACCATTGTAGAAGTTTCTCAAAAGGGTAGCCGTATTCCCACAGAAAACGAACTCAAGCTTTATCTCAAACGCTGGGATAAAAAATACGGACTCACTTACAAAGTGTTGGACATCCTGCAAACAGTATTCTACCGTTCTGATGCTACCCGCGAGGCATTTGTAGAGATGTGTGGAGACTTAGATGTGCAGAAGCTCACCTTCGACAGTTATCTGTATAAAACTGTTGTTCCCGCTAACCCCATCACCCAGCTAAAAATCACTGCCAAGACAATCGGTAGTCTCATCCGTGGTAACGCTTTAGCACCCTAAACTTAACGTAACTGTACATTAATTCGTAATTGAATCTGTAACTACGAACTACGAATTAACGTCAAATGGCACTCCCCTAATACCAACAGGGAGTGCCATTTTATTACCTAGTTAAGTCTATTGTTGATTCGTAGCGATGTGAGTGTCATTCTGTAGGATACGTAGTTTAGGGAATTTAGGCGCGTATAACGCGACTTCTCGAAGAGCATATATCCCGTGATACTACCCTACCTTACGAACTGCATTTCCCTCAATGTGACACATAATCTTACGGATTGATGAAATCAGGACTCAGAGCAATGACTGGAACCGAATTTCATTCAACAACTGATGCAGCAGCGCCCTCTCCCGATGGTGGAACACTGGGCAATTCCAGGCAATATCCCGCACCATATACTGTCTTGATATAGCGAGGATGGCGGGGGTCTGGTTCTAACTTAGTTCTCAAATGCCGGATATGCACTCGAATAGTTTCAATGTCGTCATCTGGATCGTAACCCCAAACTTCCCTGAGAATTTCGCTTGGAGAAACTGTCTGTCCGTGACGCTGAAGTAAACAGTGGAGGAGTTCAAATTCCAAGTGAGTCAATTTCACAGTTTGACCGAACCATATAGCCTCAAATCTTTCAGGAACTAAAGTTAGAGGCCCGTAGTTCAAAATTTCGCTATGTTTAGCTGCTTGAGGAATGCGGTCAGTGCGTCGCAATAATGCCCGCACCCGTGCCAGCATCTCTTCCACTTCAAATGGCTTGGTAAGATAGTCGTCTGCGCCTGCATTAAAGCCTTCTACCTTGTCTTGAGTTTGGCTGAGAGCAGTCAACATCAAAACAGGAATCTCCGATGTACGTTCATCTCGACGTAGCCGTTGGCAAACCGTAAAACCATCAACTCTGGGTAACATCAAATCAAGCATAATCAGGTCTGGTTGTAGCTGGAGAGCTAGTGCTTGACCTTTAATGCCATCTTCAGCTTGGCTTACGTCGTAGCCAGCCATCTCTAGATTGACAGCTACGAGTTCTGAAATCGCTGGGTCATCGTCTATTACAAGAATCCTCGGCATTCTTAAAAAATTATTACTACTTATTAAGGATAAATAAGAACCTTTGGTAGATACAAAGATTTCTGTCTTGATTATAAAAAAGATTTTAAATCTAACATAAACCTTAAAACTAACAGAATTGATCAATCAGGATGAAAATACATGAAATTTTCATCCTGATTATGTTACCCTTCCTACAATCTGGCTCCTTGTCTCCAAAATAAGGTTGTTACAATTGTTTACTTTATTTTGTGAATAAAAAACTATCTGCAAAACAAAACTATCCATCCAGAGCCTCCTTATCACAAAATAGTATTTATGAGTGGGCAAGATGTATCAATTATCTGTTGGTTTGCCACACCTAAAAATCCTCATAGTACGATTGTAGGTACTTATGGTATTGCAGGCGATCTAAATAATGAGTGTTTTTTGTGGTACACAGTAACTAAATTATGGTGATATTGTGAGTGGGGTGGTATTATAGCCGAATTTAGTTAGGGAGCGATGGGCTACGCCCCACTTGCCCCACTCACTCACTGTAGGCGAGATCGCTTACTCATGGTCGTCCAGCATCCTGCAAACAGCATCTGGTATTTTGACAACGAAGTGATAATTAAGCGTTTTGTTTTCTCATCTATAGAAGTTTATTATGAAGGAAACAGTCCTTGACAACTGTTATCAGAGATATCAAAATCAAGTTTAATTATTTACTAGGCTGTACGCGTCAGTTGTCAGTCGCTTTTAATCTAGTTTAATAGCCCATCTCCTTGACGATATTATGCAAAATAAGCAAAGCCTACTTAGACAGGCTTTGCTTATTTGATACAACAGTGTTGAGAATTAGGAATAGTAACAACCTAAGTAATTAAACCGCACAGCAAAGCATAAAAACCCTTTTATCCTTAACTCAGTGTCCCCAATTTTTCAGGGAAATCAGAGGTAGAATAGCAATTACTTAAAGTTCTAATCAAGCTGGCTTCCACTGTGCAGGTTTACTGTCTAGGCGGATGCTGGCTTTTTCTTTAGGACTCTACCCAAGGAACCAACAACCAACAAACCGAAAATTATTCCAGGTTCAGGAACAAGAGTAGCTGTGAGTTGACCACCATTATCTAATCTACAGTTGGGGAATGTGTCACAGACTTCTGGAGACAGATCATCTTTCAAAAAGATAGCAGCTATAGGTAATCCTTGGTCAGGATTGCGATAGGTATAGAAAAGAAGGTCTGTTAAGCTTGTGTTAAAGTCAGCACCTACATCAAAACCATTTGCTGTATCAAAGCTATCAGATTGCAAAACAGTCTCTGAAACTGTATCAAAGTTGAAATTAAAATTACTACTAGAAGTAGGAAAATTATATCTGAAACTTTGCAACAAACTTCCTGCGGGGTCGAAGAAAGAAATACCGAACCGATTCAGTTGATCTCTAGTAACAATGCTTCCTTGGAAAGCATTGTCATAACCAAAATAACCTTGAGCCGAATAACCCTGATTTCCTGTCCAATCAATTCTGTAAGTAGCAGCGTCAGCACTGGAGATATTGGCTAAAGTAGCCATTGAAGCAACAGCAGCTACAGCTACAGTAGTTTGTATTTGGTTCAAAATGCTTTTCATTTTTTTGATAAAAGAAGTAAATTCCGATGTGGTTGCAGCGATCGCTAATTTCTATTTCTGCGTTATAAAAACGTAGACAATTTTAGCGATAAGTAAGCTCTAGAAATTACTTTCATGTAATTACCTAAGCACATGAGAAGTCAGAATTGCCTGTGCCTATATTAGGATTTCCATCTGATTTTTGAAATGTAAGTAGGATGGGTAATACCCACGAAAATCTGGATATGTGTGGACACTAGCCACCTAACACTTAGGTTTCAAGTTTATTTTACAGACTTTTTTCAAAAATCAAACCGGATTTCTATAGGCTTGGTTACTAATAGCTAGATTCCTAGCTCCTGGGAATTATGAAGACAATTGGTGCTGTCAGACATTAATAATGTCTAAAACCACTAGTGGGAATTCTATCATTAGATTCAATTTAGTTTTAATAGTTTAGGCTTTATTTTTCAATATAAAAATAAAACATATATATATGTGCAGAGTTATTATATTTCCTTGTAATTAAATTACTCTTTAACTGTTCTTAACCAAATATTGCTTTATCCCTAAATATTACAGATTTTCCTTAATTAGTGGGTTGGTTTGCACATCCATCATCATTCTTCTTTTTCAATTCCTTTAATTGTAATTAATGGAATAAATTAATGTATGCCATTGTTTACAAGCCCATTTCTACAGATTTCATCAGATATGGATTTGTCAATACCTGATTAATATATATTGATTTTCCCATCTTAGGGAAAACGGTAAATTATGTGAATTCCATTAATTAATGGCTTTTTTAAATAAATCATTACCAGAACTTAATCAAGCGGAATTAACTTTTACTAGGCATTTTGATTAACCAAAAAATTCTCATGAAAGTATCTAGACGTAAATTTTTTACAATAGCGGGTGCAAGCGCAGCTGGTACTGTACTAGCTTCTCCTTTAGAAGGTTTGTTGGCTGGAAAAGCCTTTGGTCAACGTCCCGGTACAGGATATGGTCCACTTTTCCGAGGTGCTGATGGGATTTTAGAAGTACCAGAAGGATTTCAATATCGAGTTATATCTCGCGTAAACCAAATCATGGCTGATGGTAACCCAGTACCTGGCGCTTTTGATGGAATGGCAGCCTTCCCCGGACCCAGAAATACAACAATCTTGGTTTGTAACCATGAATTGAGCAACACTTCTGGCACACAAGTACGAGTACCAAATCGCTATGATCCCGTCAGCAGAGGTGGTACTACCAACTTGGTTGTGGGTTCTAATAATCAGCTAATCAAACAGTTTGCAACTCTCGGCGGAACCATTCGTAACTGTGCTGGTGGTCCAACTCCTTGGGGTTCATGGATTAGTTGTGAAGAAAATACCAGTGTACCTGGTAGCTCTGACGGGTCTACCCAGTTCCACGGTTATAACTTTGAGGTTCCCGCTAGTGCTACTGGCCCTGTAGAACCAGTACCTTTAAAGGCTATGGGACGCTTTAACCATGAAGCTGTGGCTGTAGATCCCAAAACTGGAATTGTCTATGAAACTGAAGATAGAGGAAATAGCCTTTTCTACCGTTTCATTCCAAATGTTCCTGGTAAATTAGCAGAAGGTGGTACACTGCAAGCCTTAAGAATTATAGATAGACCAGGAGTAAATACCGTTACTGGCTTCGTACCATTTGAAAAGTTTAGTGTAGATTGGGTAACAATTGATGATCCAGATCCAGCTACAGATACTGTCCGAGTGGAGGGTCGCAATAAAGGCGCTGCTCAGTTTGTTCGTGGGGAAGGTATCTGGTATTCAGGACTAAGTGGCAAGAGTGAGTTGTATTTTGTTGCTACCACTGGTGGTCCTGTTGGTGGTGGTCAAGTGTGGCGCTATATTCCAGAAGATGAGACTATTGAACTATTTGTCGAGTCTCAATCTAGAGAGGAACTCGATATGCCAGACAATATAGTTGTTGCACCTTTTGGTGATCTCATTCTCTGCGAAGATGGTCCTGGTGAGCAATACTTGAGAGGTGTAACTCCCCAAGGAGAAATATATAATTTTGCTCGCAACGCTTTAAATAATAGTGAGTTTGCTGGAGCTTGTTTCTCTCCTGATGGTCGTACTATGTTCGTCAATATCTATTCCGGTGTTACTCTGGCAATTTGGGGTCCTTGGAACAGTAGAAGAGGTTAGTAGAATTTCTGAATACCCTAGCTGAGAAACCAAAAAAGCAGTAACCAAAAATCAATGTAGCTTATCCCCAAATTCATCATGAGGATAGGCTACATTTTACTTTTTAATAGCCGTACCATTTTTGGTATCACGAGCAAATTTCCTCTACATATTGGCGAAGGTATGATAACGATATGGATTTAGTTAAAGAATTTTTGAATTAGATGTGATAAAAGAAAATACTGTATTATGTTTAAACTCACTTTATGATTCTTCAATACAGGATATGGTGTAGTTTAGATAAGTTATAAAAATAAAACTTCACTATGAATAAGTAGTATGGATAATCTCAGACTACTTTAGTGTTTGAATAATAAAAAAAATAAAAATACAAAAGGGCATCTTTTTAGATGCCCGTCATGCAGGAACACCTTAAAGGGTTATCCCTACACCTTCCCAACAATCAGCAACAGTGACTAATTAGTGATTAGCCACACTCACAGTCACAAACGTGAATATAATCATCTTATTAATTAGTAGCTCTGAATGCCGCAGTGTAACCACTGAAAATTTTTTTGACTATCAATGAATAGTTCGTTAAATTTACTACTAGTAGTTACTTATTCTATTTTTGATTTTGGATTAAAGATTGCGTTATTTAACAAGTTTATTGTGTTGATTGTAGTGATATGTACTTCCAGAAATAGCAGCTATCATTAACCAAGATAAAGTATTTAATCGGAAATCAAAGAGGGTTACATCTACTGTGTTGAATAACAACCACTCTCCCACAACAACAAGATAACTGAAAAATATCAATCTATCTTTCTTATTTATATAGTTTTCTTGGACTAGAATTTGAGTACCTGCAAACAATATCCAACTAAGTAATCCAAAAAATAGTAAAGTACTGGGAAATCCGGTTTCAGCAGACAGCATTAAAAATAAATTATGGGGATGTCCCAAATCAATGTTCATCTGCGCTTTGTAAAGGTCGGGAAAGTTACGTAATCCCCACCCTGTCCAGGGACGTTGTTGAGTCAAAGACCAGGCGAATTGCCACTGAGTTTTTCGCATTAAGGCAATTGGTCTATCGGGATACATTTGATCGTTTAATCTTGCCCAAAAGAAAGCGGGAACGATGCGGCGAAAAATTTGAGCCACTGGGGAAGGTGCAAAAGCCGCCAACAGGAGGCTGGTGACTGCTGCTGCAACGCCACTGATGAGTAAACGCCAACCTTGATAAAATGCAAAAGCTAAACAGGCGATGATGGCGATCGCCCACCCATTACGCGAGTTAGTTAAAATCAAGGCAGCAAAGTCGGCAATTATGGAGACTGTTAGGAAGATAATCAGGAGTGGAGACTGGGTATAAGTTTCCTCCCTTGATCCTGTACGCCTTGCTTGCCAATGTTCTAAGAGTAATCCCAGGCTGAGAGTGAAAGCGATCGCTAAATAAGCCGCAAAGAGGTTAGCGTGCATAAATATAGCAGCCATACGCCCTGGCGGATTTCCACCGGGTGCGATCCCAAAATCTAACAAAACCCACAAAACTTGTATTTGCAGGTTCCAGGCAAAAAACAATTGTCCAAAGCCCATAATTAGGACTGGTACGGAACTAATAACCAAAATCCAAGCTATGTGCCGTAACTGAGCAGTTGTTTGAATTAGGAAACTTAAACCTGTAAATAATAAGAAGAATGGTAGTAAATTAAACAACCCGACAAAAGCTGCTCCTTTGTCATAGGCAAAGCCGGCAGAAACAAAGAGTACAAGACTCAGCAGCCCAAATCCCCAGTTGATGGGACGACGGATAATGGCGCGGTATTGGCGTATCCAAGTAACCAATACTGCTAACATCATGCTCACAAATCCCAAAAAAGGTGTGAGTGGAAAGATTAATAGTCCTAATTGAAAGCAATTCCAAGGAAATTGACAGTCAGGTTTGGGATGGTAAAAAGCTATCTTCAAGCTAGAACCCCAGGTTAATAATCACACAATTAGGGTATGAGAAGAGGAAAGGGAGCAACAAGAGGAATTGGAACAGGGAGCAGGAAAGAAAGCTTTATCCTTTTTCCCCTGCACCTTGTTCCTCACTCTGCCCAATTCCCATTCCCTATTTTCAAGCCAATTCCCAACATTCAGCACGGGTAAGACGAATTTGCGCTAAGGCAAAAACAGTGGGGATGATCCGACCGTAATTAGTGGCGATCGTTCTCCAGCCTAAATCGGCAAAAAACCAAGCCCACATGACTGGGCCAACAAAGGCAAAGATAGTGCGAACTGTTCCATAACGGGCTGCGCTCACGGTCATACCCTGGCGTGCCATTTGCAATGCAACGTAGCTTTGAAACTGTGTTGTCGCTGCCTGAGAACCTTTAACCACAGCATCTTTAGCTACTTGGTAAGTAGCAAAGTGGATGGCAAATTGACGGGCAATTTGTTGCAGCACAAAAGGTTTAACAAGGGATGTGACAGCTAAAGCACTACCACCTTTGAACAGCAAGCCTAAAGGGTCACGCTGTAGTAAGGGTGGTAAGGGGTGTTTCACCTCTGATTTCACAAGCTGAAGCTGTACCTGCACAGCCAATTTTTCTTTTTCTTTTTCTGGTAATTTTTTCCACACCTGTCCTAGCAGATGTAAAAATACTTCTGCTTCTAAATCAATTGTTGTTAAATCTTGAGAGTAAGGGATTTTTAAATACTTACAGACTTGAATTAATGCTTGACGATAAGTTACTTGGGTTGTCCGTCCTCGTAATACTGTTACCCCATCGGCGGCTAAAAACCGAAAGCGATTTTCTAGTGAATCTAGCCAAACTTCTCTGTTTTGGCTCTGAATTTCGATTGGTTCAGGTGTCTGAACATAATCTAGGGGGTTGAACTTACGACTAAACAGAATTGCTGTTAAATCCTGCAATTCTTCTTCAGTTGCTAACTCTAGCGCCGCCCTCAGTTCATCCAATTTCCCTTCCTCCCTTCCATGAAGCTTTCCTGTACCCTATTCTACTATTAGCTTTCAGCAGAAATTGGGTTTGGGGAGTTCTGAGTCCTGAGTTATTAGTTATGAGTACTAAGTAAGATTTCTTCCCCAAAACATTGCTTTTAGGGTATTGGGATTGATAAAACTATATTCTTTCGTTGGTTTTATAGTCATCACTCATAACTTTATTAAAAACCTACCCTTGTAAAACTTCCTCAGTCTCCAAGAATTCTTTCATTTTTAATTTTGAATTGATTTGTCCCTAATCCTTAAATTTATGAATGATGTTGTCGTTATTGGTGCAGGTATGGCTGGCTTGGTTTGCGCCCAGCAGTTAAGTCAAGCCGGATATTCGGTGTTGGTTGTGGAAAAGTCCCGTGGTTTGGGGGGACGACTCGCTACACGGCGCTTACACGGGACTTGGGCAGATCATGGAGCCTGTTATTTAAAGTCCAAAGGTGAATTATTCACCAGTTTTGTAGAGTTATTGCGCGATCGCCATATTCTAGAAGTTTGGACTGATCAGGTTTATGAACTCCAACCCAATGTAGCACCTCGTTATGTTGCACCTGCGGGAATGAGTGCGATCGCTAAATTTATCGCCCAAAATCTCAATATTTTGCTCAATCAGCGTGTTACAGAAATTAACTTAACACCCGATAATCTTTGGCGTTTAACTTTAGAATCCAGTAATGAAGAATTAACTGCTAAAGCTTTAGTTATTGCCATTCCTGCACCCCAGGCTTTGATGTTGTTGACATCTTTAGGTGAAGAAGTTTTAAGTAAAGAATTTCTGACAAATTTGAGTACTATAGAATTTTCTCCCTGTATTAGTGCGATCGCTGGCTATCCTACTTCATCTCATCCACTTCCAGATTGGAAAGCCCTCAACTTTGTCGATGATGCTATTTTGGGGTGGATTGGTTTAGATAGCAGCAAGCGTTCTCAACCCTTACAGCCAGTATTTGTCTTACAAAGTAGCGCTAATTTTGCTCAACTTCATCTGGAGTCATCAGATTTACAACCCTCAGGAAAGGAGATGTTAAGCTATGCAGCCCAAGCGCTAGAAATTCCTTGGTTAGATACACCAGATTGGTTGCAAGTACATCGTTGGCGGTATGCCTTTCCCAGTGTTCTTTGGCAAGATCAAATACTATCTGCTCAAACTGAACTACCTTTAGTTTGTTGTGGTGATTGGTGTGGTGGCAATCTCGCAGAAGGTGCCATGCTTTCTGGACTAGCTGCATCTGTGGAAATCAACAATCATTTAAACCAGTTACTTCTACCTGATATGAATTTTCTCAAAGTTTTCACCTAATAATTGCATCTATCGTTAGACTAGTTGCTCGATATAGGAAGTCTCACTTTTGTGACTTCCTAAGTTATTCCTTAAAATCAAACACACAGATAATTACACAAAGCTATATATGATTTAAATTAGTTTGTAATAAGTAATGTTAACAAATCCAGAAAGTTTTACTTCACTAAACTCTTTACCGTAATTAATAGTAAGTAAATCGGCTTTACGTTGATCCCTAGCAATCTATACTGCATTTTATGTAGATTTTCGTTAAGAAAACGGGAATTTGGAAAAATTGAAATATAAATAAAAAACATTAGACTATACCAGTCTATCGAATCCTCTTTTTCAAGCGTTATACTGTCAATCAGTCTCAGTTTCAAAAATATGCGTAGAACCAGATTTCTGGAAAGCTACCAAAATAAAAAGTTTGTTTATTGTCGGAGTGTAAAAACAAAGATAACTTCTAAATGTTTGCCTGAAAGAGATGGCTATTTAGAAAGTTTGCCCTTTGTAAAAATTAAATTACCAACCAGATAAAAAAGGAGTTAAAAAATGATGAAAACAGTAGTCAATCTCACACAGCAATCCGTCTTGGGAGAGATTGAAAATGTTTTAGATACGTATCCATATCGTCCTTATCAACAAGCATTTGCAATCCCTGATTTGCGCCAAGAGCTAATTGCTTTTGTTCTCAACCGGATTCCATGCCTTTATAGCGCCATATCTGACGAACAATTACTAATGCAACGCTGTGACAAAGAAAGCTGGTTGAACAACAAATTACCTCGTAGTCCTTTAGAACAGCAACAACACCTACAACGTTTGATTCACGAAGGTATTTATTCTATTTTTCAAGAAAAATCAGACTGGATTAGTCATCACCTTTGTGAATCCGTGCAAGCAGGCTGTGAACCATCTCACTGGTTTGGTTAACTGTTAGTCAATAGTCATTAGTCGTTAAACAAAAATCCAAGACTATAGACTATTGACTATTGCCAGGTGTTAATTACAAGTATGAGCTAATAGCTAAGGTAGGCAGATGCGATAAGCTACACCTTAATAGAAGCGTACATACTCCTGCAAAGAAGCAAGCTATGGGTAGCGTCTCGTAGCGCTTGTTTATTCCCCGATGTACAAAATAATGTTCGCCTAATTCTACATTTGAGCTATTGGCAGTTGTGGAGTAGGCGATGTTTTATGGAAAGCTACTCTACACGCTCTGGGAAGTGAGAGTGAGATAAAACTATTTACCTTAGTTGATGACGCTCTTCTTCTGCTATTAGTTCAACATTTTCTGGTAAAAAACGTTCATTTTCCTCGTACTCTTGTTGAATCATGTCAAGAACGTCAATAAGTTCACCACGAGCTTGATCCGGTGTTTTTCCCCAAGGATGATAACCGGACATTGTTGAGATGTTTGCAACAAATGTACTATTATCGCCAGGGCGGTTCACGGTGGTGTAGCCTTGTTGAGACTGCATGAGGATAGCCTGATCGTTGAAATTACATCTTCAGTGTAAAAGCAAAATCCCAAAAGTAGGTAAATTTAGCTGTGATGTTCAACTACAGTAATCTTGTGAATCATCTCAGCTTACCTGTAATTCTGGTGTAGGTATTTGCAAAAACTCCCGCACCCGCCGTAAATAAGTAGGTGCATCCTCTAGCATCGGAAAGTGTGCGGTATCAGGAATTACGACAAACTCCACCTTGTCATTTAAAGCGGCCGCTTGTCGCCCCATGTCAGCCGGAATAATCTGGTCATACTCCCCCGCTACCAATAGAGTAGGTACTTGCAATTTAGCAAACTCCTGGGGCATTAATTCAGCTTGCGCTTTACTCACAGAAGTAAAAATTGTTCCTAAAGCCGTATCATAATCGGCAACTAGGAAATCTTCTAAAAAAGCTTGACGCTCACCTTTGGGTATAGGACGATGCAAAAACCTCGCCATAAACATCCGGTCAGCAAATGGTATTTTTCCTAACCACTTGGGACGAAATTTTACTACATAACCACCAAATTTATGAAAAGCGGTAAAAGCTTTTTCGTCGTACTCAAAAATACCGCTACAAGTTAAAATTCCTCTTTCCACTCGTTGGGGATAGAGGTTAAAAAATAATGTGGCGACGGAAGCACCCATTGAGTGAGCATTAATATAAACACGCCCAAGCTGCAATTCATCAAGTAAAACAGCTAAATCTTCAGCGTATTCTTCTATTTCATAAGTTAATTCTTGAACTGCTTGATATTTTTCTTGATTTGACTCAGCCTCAACAACAGACTCAGTAGCTTGGACAACAGTTGGTTTTCCCTGGGAACGTCCAAATCCCCGCAAATCGTAGAGCAGACAATCAAATTGGTCTGACAAAGCGTTCGCAGTACTTCTCCAGTATCTAGCCGAACCAGCCCAACCATGAATGAACACCATCACAGGCTTGACTAAATCACCCGATGGTTGTTTGACCCATTCATAATAATGCTCAACGCCACGAACAGTAATATAAGGCATTAGTCCAAATTCAATAATCAATAGTCAATAGTTCAAAGTCAATAGTCAATAGTCAACAGTCGATGAACTAATGACCAATGACTATTGACCAACGACTACTAAGCTGATTCTGGTTTAGGCAATGAAGACGGATGTACTAGTAATTCTGCTGTTGAGCGCTTCTCTACCATTTCTCTGGTGACTGTGCAGCGAGTCACGTCTTTACGAGATGGTAGCTCGTACATCACATCTAACATGAGTTCCTCCACAATACCTCGTAATGCTCTAGCACCAGTTTTCCGACGGTAGGCTTCTTGAGCGATCGCTTTGAGCGCATCTGGTTTAAAGTCCAATTGGACATTATCCATCTTCAGCAGTTTTTGGTACTGCTTGACTAGAGCGCTACGTGGTTGAGTCAGAATCGCCATCAAAGCTTCTTCATCTAGCGGATCTACCACGGCTACCATTGGCACACGGCCGATAAATTCGGGAATCATGCCAAATTTCACCAAATCATCTGGCTCTAGATGACGCAGGACATCTGCTGCTCGTTTTTCTTTTGATTGTCCTTCTCCTGGTTGTACAAAGCCTATTGACTTTTTGCCACCCCTCTGATCTACAACCTTTTCTAACCCTACGAAAGCACCACCACAGATAAATAGAATATTACTAGTATCGATTTGGATGCAGTCTTGGTAAGGGTGCTTACGTCCTCCTTGGGGTGGAACATTGGCAATTGTGCCTTCCAGCATTTTTAGCAATGCTTGTTGTACACCTTCGCCGGAAACGTCCCTGGTAATGGAGGGGTTTTCACTCTTGCGGGCAATTTTATCAATTTCATCTATGTAGATAATGCCTCTTTGGGCTTCTTCTACGTCCAAATCAGCTACTTGTAATAATCGCAGTAAGATATTTTCTACATCTTCCCCTACATACCCTGCTTCTGTGAGCGTGGTCGCATCAGCCACAGCGAAGGGGACATCGAGAATTTTAGCTAGGGTTTGAGCTAGAAGAGTCTTGCCACAACCAGTAGGGCCAATTAACAAAATATTGGATTTTTGCAGTTCTACTGCATCATCTCCATTTTTGCCACTACCTTTAGACTGCAAGATTGCCAATCGTTTGTAGTGATTGTAAACGGCAACAGATAAAACTTTCTTTGCTTCATCTTGACCTATAACGTGTTCGTCTAGGTACTTTTTAATCTCTCTGGGTTTTGGTATTTGGGTCAAGGAGAGATTAGCAGAACGGGCGCGGCGTTTTTGAGGTTGTTCTGATTTTGGTGTTGGTTGCGCCGCCGCACCACTAGTATCTAGCAACTCCTCATCTAGTATTTCATTACACAAGTCTACGCATTCATCGCAGATGTAGACTCCCGGCCCTGCGATCAATTTCCGCACCTGCTCTTGAGACTTGCCACAGAAAGAACATTTTAAATGGGAGTCGTACTTAGACATACCAGCCTCTTATTTCACGATGGTGACGTTTTCCCCTGCTGTGGGAAGATTTTGTCTGGAGATGACTTGATCGATCAAACCGTAATTTTTTGCTTCTTCTGCTGACATAAAGAAGTCGCGATCGGTATCTGCTTCAATTCTTTCTAGGGGTTGACCAGTATGATTAGCCATTAACTGATTCAACTGAGCCTTAATGTAAAGAATTTCCCTTGCTTGAATTTCTATATCAATGGCTTGACCTTGAGCGCCACCCAGGGGTTGGTGAATCATAATGCGGGAATCAGGTAGGGACATACGTTTACCTTTAGTTCCTGCGGTTAGGAGAAATGCCCCCATGCTTGCTGCTAACCCAAAACAGATAGTAACAACATCGGGACGGATTTGCTGAATTGTATCATAGATTGCCATGCCTGCGTAGACAGAGCCGCCAGGGGAGTTGATGTAGAGTTGAATGTCTTTTTCCGAGTCTTCAGCATCTAAAAACAACAACTGGGCGACAATGGTGTTGGCTACAGCATCATCAATGGGAGTTCCCAGAAATATAATCCGCTCTCGCAGCAGGCGGGAGTAGATGTCGAAGGCTCTTTCTCCCATACCTGATTGTTCTACGACCATCGGTACAATGTTACTTATGCCGTTGAGGTGGGAAGACATTCCAAATCGACTTAAACTGTTGATGGGGTAATTTGCCGACTGCGATACAAGCATACGCGAAAGTTTGGGATAGTTGGTACAGAGATTTTGGCAACAATAGATGCCTTTGAGCCAATAAATGAGATTTTGATTTACCTATGTGTTAACCATTATGCCTCATCTATATTCTTCTCGTGTTACCCCGAATTAGGCAAGGGCGATTGTAGATGTCCCCACTTACTAAGCTATGTATGCTAGTTGCTGAGTATTGAGTAAAAATTTTTAATACTCATAACTCAGCAGTTATAACCTAAAAATCGCAGTTTGTGTGAGGGGTTATTCCCCTGTTGTTGATTCTGCTACAGCTTCCGTGGTTTCTGCCTCAGTCTCAGGTGCAGTTGTCTCTAACTCTTCCTCTTGGCTAATTAATGAACCTTCGGGTACAAGTTCAATGGTGGAATTTGCTAATAGCCAATCAATGATTTTCTCCGATAACAGCTCATTTTCTACTATTGTTTGCAGTCTGTCTTCGTCAATATCTTCGTCAGGATACTGTTGCACCAGTTGTGTAACTCTAGCTTGAATTTCTTCTGGGGTGGTTTCAATCAACTCACGTTTAGCAACTTCTTGCAATCCTAAAGATCGTTTGAGGCGTTCTACAGCCTCAGGGCGCGATCGCTCTCGTAACTGCGGGATAATATCTTGGGTAAATAGTTTCCTCACATCCATTCCCTGTTGCGATAGCCGCATAGCTGTTTGAGTCAGCATCGCGTCTACTTCTTTCTCAATCAGGGTTTCTGGTAAATCTACTTCTATGTGCTTAAGTAGTTCGGTTAACAAAGCTTCTTGCTGATTATTCTTAGTTTTGTCTTCAGCTTCCTTTTGATAACGCTCTTCCAAAGACAAACGCAGTGCTTCTAATGTTTCAAAATCGCTGACTTCTTGGGCAAAGTCGTCATTTAATTCTGGCAGTTCTTTTTCTTTAATTTCTTTAAGTGTCACCGTGAAAAGTGCGGGTTTACCAGCCAAGCTTGGGTCAGCATAAGGGTCTGGAAACTGAGCCGAAACTTCTCTGGTTTCGCCAGGATTCATCCCCACCATACCAGTCACAAAACCGGGAATAAATTTGTCTTCTTGCAACTCAACTTGGAAGTCGCTGGCTTCACCACCTGGAATTGGTTCTGGTTCGGTTGTGTCGTCGTCGCCGTCTGCTTTGGCTATCACACCTTTAAAATCTACTACAGCCACATCACCAATCTGGGCTGCTCTTCCTTCTACTGGAATTAATGTCGCCAGTTCTTGACGTTCTTTTTCTAAAACTTCATCAACCCGTGCTGGGTCGTACTTGATTTCCTCGGCTTTGGCTGTCAAACCAGTGTACTGCACTAGGTTAACTTCTGGTTCTACATCAACAGCTGCCGCAAAAGTCAGGGGTTTTCCTGGTTCGTAGTTATTGATTAAATCATCAAAGGATGAACGCAACTGTGGTTGACCAATTGCTGGGATAGATTCCTGTTTTATTGCTTGCTCAATCCCATCTTGCAGTAATTCTTCCAAGGCTGCGGCTTTGATGCGAGTTGTGCCTAGACGTTGTAATAATACTGGTCTAGGTACTTTGCCTTTACGAAACCCAGGAATATTGACAGTATTGGCTAAATTTTTAATTACCTGTTCGTAAGTTTTTTGTGTAATTTCTGGTGTAATTTCTATTTCCAGACCAATTTGGCTGGCGGGGAGTTTTTCCTGGGTAACTTTCATGCTTCGTCTCTAGTTTTGGGGATTTGTGGCTCCAAGTACATACAAGATGCGATTGACCGCTTCTGTGAGTTGATGTCTCTTGGTAAGGATTGAAGGTGTCTACAAGGCAGATTTCTAGGCCTACAGTAGAGATCCAGTTTACTGCTAATGGCAAAAGACTTGACGCTTTAGCGCCATAACTTTACCGAAAGAGTCACAGTTAACTTACAGCATCAGCTCTATAGGACTGTTATCGTGATATCCTGGTTCTCACAACCAGCAAATCAACAGTCTGTATCCTATGTTAGGATGTTGTGCTTGTTTACTAGTGTAAGCATCAACGCTATCAGGGTGAGTCCAAAATTGCTTGACTGTATTGACTTCGTTTACATTGAATCATAGTACATTGCCAATCCAGCGAATCCACATCAAAAGTGTGATTATTTTGCAAAATGGATTTCTAGATAATGACTAAAATGGGCTAATTTGCAAATTTTTTTCCCCGCAATAGCAATTCATTGTATAATATCCCTAATTTTTTAAAATTAGCAGCAAAGCAAAATTTATTGGGAATTTTCCATTAGTGAAGTTATGTAAATTTGAAAACTAAAGTAATTATTTAAGATATTTAAGAAATATTGCTAAAAATTAGGAAAACTTGATCGAAATATTTGGTTACTGTTATCTCCACAACTCATAGATAAATTATAAACCTGTAAAAAACTACCAAAAAATTCACCATAACCTCTGAGGAAGGAGAAGTTTAGTTTGTCTAAATCGTATCGCGTAGCTATTTTGGGAGCAACTGGTGCTGTTGGTACAGAGTTGCTGGAATTACTAGAAAACCGGAATTTTCCGGTAGGTGATTTAAAATTATTAGCTTCAGAAAGGAGTGTTGGGCGATCGCTCCCTTTTAAGGGCGAAGATATAGTAGTAGAATCAGTGAGCGATCGCGCTTTTGAAAATGTGGATATAGTCTTAGCTAGTGCTGGTGGTTCCACATCCAAAACTTGGGCATCTGTAGCTGTTGAAAAAGGTGCGGTGGTAATCGATAACTCCAGCGCCTTCAGGATGAACCCAGATGTTCCCCTCATCGTGCCAGAGGTGAACCCCCAAGCAGCATTTGCTCACAAAGGCATCATTGCTAACCCCAACTGCACCACAATTTTGATGACGTTGGCAGTGTGGCCCCTACATCAAGTTAGACCAGTGCAACGCATTGTGGCTGCAACTTACCAATCTGCAAGTGGTGCGGGTGCCAAAGCAATGGAAGAAGTCAAAACCCAAACAAGTGCTATCTTACAAGGCAAGGAACCAGTCGCCAAGATATTACCATATCCATTAGCATTTAATTTATTTCCCCATAACTCCCCATTAACAGATTCAGGGTATTGTGAGGAAGAGTTGAAAATGGTCAATGAAACCCGGAAAATTTTTGGTACACAAGAAATTAGAATCACGGCAACTTGTGTACGGGTTCCCGTACTACGCGCCCACTCAGAAGCAATTAATCTAGAGTTCGCGGAACCATTTTCTCCAGAGGAAGCCAGAAAAATTTTAAGTCACGCACCTGGAGTAAAATTATTAGAAGATTGGAAAAGAAATTATTTTCCCATGCCAATAGAAGCTAGCGGTCGTGATGAAGTTTTAGTGGGCAGAATTCGTCAAGATATTTCTCACCCCTACGGTTTAGAACTCTGGCTTTGCGGTGACCAAATTCGTAAAGGTGCGGCGTTAAATGCAGTACAAATAGCCGAGTTGTTAGTAGAAAAAAATTTACTCCAACCTACAAAAGCGTATGTTGCTAGGTAGAGGCTTTGCCTGCAACGTCTGTACAGTAGTCAGTAGTCACTAATTAGTAGCAAGAAAGCAGCAACTAACAACTGACAAACACAAAAAAGGGTAATTTTAGGAGTAACAAGAGGGTGGGAGATTTTGGCAGAGTTTTAACCGCGATGATTACACCATTCAAAGCGGACGGGAGTGTTAACTATACCGTAGCAGCAGAATTAGCAGCACATTTAGCTGATAATGGTACAGATACATTGGTTGTGTGTGGTACAACTGGAGAATCGCCGACATTAAGTTGGGATGAAGAATACCAATTGTTTGTGGAAATTTTGCAAGCAGTAGCAGGCAAAGCCAAGGTAATAGCTGGATGTGGTTCCAATTCCACCAAAGAAGCGATCGCAGCTACGCAAAAAGCAGCTAAAATAGGAGTACACGGTACTTTACAAGTAGTACCTTATTACAATAAACCGCCACAAGCAGGACTCTACCAGCACTTTCAGGCGATAGCGCAAGCCTGTCCAGAACTAGCGCTATTGTTATACAACGTTCCTGGTCGAACTGGTCAAAATCTCAGTCCAGAGACAGTTGTGCGGTTAGCTGAAATTGACAATATTGTTGGTATTAAAGAAGCTAGTGGCAATCTCGACCAAGCGGGAGAAATTCGCCGCTTGACACCAAAAGAGTTCCAGATTTACGCTGGAGATGATTCCCTGACCTTGCCTTTGTTAGCGATAGGGGCAAAAGGTGTAGTTAGTGTAGCTTCCCATCTCGTAGGCAACCAACTACAGCAGATGATTCAAGCTTTTAATGCCGGGCAAGTGACAGTCGCCAGTGATATTCATCTTCGACTCTTCCCATTGTTTAAAGCTTTATTTATCACTACAAATCCGATTCCTATTAAACAAGCATTAAAACTTCAAGGCTGGGAGGTTGGTTCAACTCGTCCACCACTAAGTGAAGCTGATGGAGAAGTCAGCCAAAAATTAGAGGCAGTACTGAAAAATCTCGATTTAATTTAATCGCCATTATTTAGGCATTAGTTGAGTTTTGTTTGCGAAAACTGTATATCAATTAGGGACATCCAAAAATTCAATTACTCAATTCCTGCTATCTAATAGAAATATCAGATTTCGTCTTCCCCTACTCACCAAAGCAACTGATTATTTCTTGATTTGGCAGTCCCGGATTAATGGGGCTTGACAAAAATAACTATCTACTAGAAAAATCCGATGATTAAAGTTTTATTTCCAACCTAGCTTCTAATACTTTTAAAACTTGTGCTAAAACCGAATAAACATACAATGAA
Organism: Anabaena subtropica FACHB-260; assembly: GCF_014697105.1. Lineage (GTDB taxonomy): Bacteria > Cyanobacteriota > Cyanobacteriia > Cyanobacteriales > Nostocaceae > Trichormus > Trichormus subtropicus. The sequence goes on from NZ_JACJRF010000009.1 coordinate 79,370, forward strand.
TTATTCAACATAAAATTTCTTTTTATTGAACCAAAAACTGCACATTTAATTAAAATTTGGCTGCTTTGTAAAAGCAGGCTAATGTTTTCATTCCTAAAAGAAGCTGAATTTTCAAATTTATTAACTCTCAAACAAAAACAACAAACGATCTTAAGGAGAAAATGAGTAAAAACGAAACTAATGCCGGCCTAAAAATTATTCCATTGGGCGGTTTACATGAAATTGGTAAAAACACCTGTGTTTTTGAATACGATGATGAAATTATCCTCTTAGATGCAGGATTGGCTTTCCCGACAAAGGCAATGCACGGGGTAAATATCGTTCTGCCAGATACGACTTATTTACGGGAAAATCGCCACAAAATTAAAGGCATGATTGTCACCCACGGTCATGAAGACCATATTGGTGGTATTGCTTTTCACCTCAAGCAATTTGACATTCCGGTCATTTATGGTCCTAGACTAGCAATGGCAATGCTAGAGGGTAAATTAGAAGAAGCAGGAGTACGCGATCGCACAGAATTAAGAACAGTTTTACCACGCGATGTTGTCCGAATTGGTAAATCCTTCTTTGTCGAGTACATCCGTAACACCCACTCCATTGCCGATAGCTTCACCATCGCCATTCACACTCCCTTAGGCGTGGTGATTCATACCGGAGATTTTAAATTTGACCACACTCCAGTTGATGGCGAAAAATTTGACTTACAACGTCTAGCAGAACACGGCGAAAAAGGTGTACTTTGCCTTTTGAGTGACTCAACTAACTCCGAAGTTCCAGGATTCACACCGTCGGAAGCGTCAGTTTTTCCCAACCTAGATAGAGTCTTTAGTCAAGCAGAAGGACGACTATTCGTAACTACCTTTGCTTCCAGCGTCCATCGTATCAACATGATTTTGCAACTGGCACGAAAGCATAACCGTGTAGTGACGGTTGTCGGGCGTTCCATGCTGAATTTGATAGCCCATGCCCGTAATCTAGGTTACATCAAATGTGAAGATAATCTGTTGCAACCCTTGCACATGGTGCGTAATCTGCCAGATGATAATGTGTTGGTTCTTACCACTGGTTCCCAAGGTGAAACAATGGCAGCTATGACCAGGATTGCCAACAAAGAACACCCCCATATTAAAATTCGTCCAACTGATACCGTTGTCTTTTCTGCTAACCCAATTCCAGGGAACACAATTGCTGTAGTCAACACCATCGATAAATTGATGCAGCAAGGAGCAAAAGTTGTCTATGGACGGGAACATGGCATTCACGTTTCTGGACACGGCTGTCAGGAAGACCAAAAGTTGATGATTGCCTTAACTAGACCCAAGTTCTTTGTACCAGTCCACGGTGAGCATCGGATGCTGGTGAAACACTCCCAAACAGCACAAAAAATGGGTGTTCCTGCTGAGAATATGGTGATTATTCAGAATGGCGATGTCATCGAACTAACGGAAGAATCGATTCGCGTTGCAGGTAAAGTACAATCTGGTATCGAGTTGGTGGATACTACAAGTTCTGGCATGGTCAGTGCGAAAGTTCTGCAAGAACGCCAACGCATGGCAGAAGAAGGTCTTGTTACTATTGCGGCGGCGATTGATTGGCAGGGTAAATTGCTGGCTAAACCAGAAATTCACATACGGGGTGTTGTTACTAGTGTAGAGCGATCGCTGCTACAAAAGTGGGTACAACAGCGTATTGAAGAAATTATTAGCGTGCGTTGGTCTGAATTTTCATCTTCTGAAGGTGAGCAACCAGAAGTAGATTGGGGTGGCTTGCAAGGGACTTTAGAACGTGAGTTGCAACGTTCCATTCGTCGTGAGTTGCAATGTCAGCCATCTGTGACTTTCCTAATGCAAATTCCTGATGAGCCACCTGTGAAGGTTGCCGATGGTAGAAGGCGACGGACTCGGACTGCTGCTCAGGTCGCTTCGTAATAATTAAGCTCACGTAAAAACCAATACCCCAAACGGAACCCTCATGGTAGACGCAAAGACGCATAAGTGTCTTTGCGTTTTGATGTGCGATATTGAATGTAGACGAGTTCGGGGAGGCGATAACTAGTAAATAATACCAATTTGAAAAAAGAAGGCGACAGATATACAGCCCCAAACGCTTGTCCTGCCTTGATTATTAATTTTGAATTTTGAATTTTGAATTGGTATAAGGAATCGGATTTAAACTTAAAGCTTGAGCCAAACTCAAAGTCAAAGGCGTAAACACTAGCGCCAAAGTGTCGTTGAGGAAAAAGGCGGAGAGGTGTTTACTGCGTTATTGCAAGTTCTAACGTTTAAAGATAGTTTCTAGAGTACTTAACCAACAGCAGAAATATTTCAATACAAGTATTCTTCTATTACCAGAAATTATTATGTTAAGCTTTGTGAATATTTCTGCAAATTCCACCCGAAGATAGATGTCTTCATTAGAATTTAAACTGTGTCAAGTTATGAACAAGATCGGATGATTACACTACCGCTTCCGAGAAAATTGCGATTAACTTGACGTAGTAATAAGTCATGTCCTGATTTCAGTAGCTGCCCAATATTTGCACAATTTAGCGATCAGGACGAGTTTTTTCCCGACCAGGTAGTTATCACATTGTATAAGTTCATCGGAAAGATGAATTCCCTCGTAAAAAAAGAGGCATAACCATGAAGGTATTTGATAATACCACAAAAAAGCTTTTTGTTGCAAGCTGGATTTCGATCAACCACGCAGAAGATCAGAATAATCATCCACACCAGTTGCAAGCTTCTCCTTCTCAGTCAGGTTGGGATATTTTTAAACTCTGGCGACGCTGGCTAGACAATATTAAAGTAAGCGATCGCCAACTAGCCCACCGCCTATGTCAAATGATCCCTGCTCAATGTCCCTTTGAGCGCGACATCAAGTTATTTGGCAAGACGATTTTACACATTCCACCAATGTGCAAACTCAACCCTTTATACGAAGAAGTCGTTAGCTTGCGTTTCCGGGCGCTGTGTTATCTAGCGGATGAGTGCGGCGAGGATGTGTCACAGTATTTTTAGTCAACGGTCAACAGTCAACAGTTAAAAGCTAAAAGCTAAAAAAAAAGGTTTTTAACCAATGACTATTGACTAATGACTATTGACTCTTTTTCCTAGCCTGCCATTTTTGGATGGCTTCTTGAGCATCTTCGTAAATGGCTGTTCCTTCTGGGACTAAGATAGCAGTTTCAATTGCAGCGTTGAAGTTTCCTTGATCAGCGCGATTTTTGGCTAGATCCAGGATTGTTTCACTCCATTTATTAATAGATTTTTTTGCTAAATCAAAGCCTGGTTGACTTTGGGGTACTCTTTTGGCTACTTCAATAGCACGATTATAAGTAGAAGCTTGTCCTTGTCTAATTAAGGCGTTAGCAGCATCTATAAGGGTTTGATTAGCTAGAAACTCTTTGGCTTCTGAGCGCCACTGTTCAATGGCTGTTTTTGCTTGGGGATATAAGATGGTGTCGTCTTGGGAAATTAATTGAGCAGCTGCGATCGCATTGGCATATTGTCTTTGTTTGGCGCGACCTTCTGCTAAATCTAAAATCATTCGGCTCCAAATCTTAATATTTTCCTGAGCTTGGTCGTAAAGGGGTTCACCGGGTTTAATTTTTTTAGCCGTGGCGATCGCCAAGCTTAGATCGCTAGCTTGAGTCTGTCTTAAGGACATTTTTGCTAGGTCTAATACAGCTTGATTGCGTTTTCTTGATTCAGAAATAGGCGCAATTTGAGCAGCTGATTGGTTCTTTGGTGGATTTAGTGGGGCTGGAGATAGCTTAGGGAGTGGGTGAGGAGTTGAGGGAGTTTTGATGAGTTGTGAATCGCTTGTAGTCGTAGGTAGTTGCTTTGCTCTTAAAACTCTGGACTGATTACGAAGTAGAACAATAGAAATTAAAGCCACAACCACCATAGTACCGCCACCCCACAGCAGGAACTGTCTCCATAATGGAGGCTCTACCTTATTGGCTGGTAGTCGAGAGATATAAGGTTGGGGAGCATTGGGGATGAATCTTCCGCTTGTACCCTCTTCTTCATCAGGTGCAGGTGGTTGGTATTGCGGAGTGAAGCCAGTATTTATTGCTGGGTATGGCTGTTTATCTAGGGTGACAGTTGGTGATTTGCCATTGCCATTAGTTTCAAACCCTTGAGATTCTCCCCATATCCCGAATTTTGACGAGTTGACAGCAGTTCTAGGAGGTTCTCCCAAAGATGGTGCTGTTAACATTACGGCAAAACTTTCTTCTGAGAAAATAATTGGTTCGGCTTCAGAAGGTTCTAAGGTACTGGGTACGGCGGCGCTCAGTTCTATTTCAGTATTGTTTGTTGTTTCTACTGGCGGCAAAATTGCCTGTTCATCAAAAGGGATAACGGCTACGGGGTTTTGTGTAGGTCGCCAGTAATGCTGAGATAATTCGGGAGTCAGAACACTTAAGTATTTTTCTAATTCTGCTAAGTTACTGCCATAACCAGAACGTAAAGCTGACAACAATGCGCCTGTAAATATCCCGTGACCTAGTTCCCTACTTTCTTGAGAAAATTGGTCTGATTGACAGGAAACAATGGTGGACAGTTGTAGTTCTTCAGCGAGTTCGATGATTTCTTGGCCTACGGGAGTATCACCTTGGCTAGCGGAAGCACGGTTGATATCAAAGAGCAGCAATACATTGAGGTCAGCAAGCTGCAAACTTTGCATTAGCGATCGCACTTCTATACCAGTTTCTTCTACTAGTTTAGGGTCGCCTTCTGTGGGCATTAAATAATCTCTGCCGTTGTGGTTGACTCCATAACCGCTAAAAAAGAACCATAAATGGTCTTCTGGTTGCCAACAGGCGGCGGCTAAATCTTCCAGCAACAGCAATATATTTTCTTTTGTAGGATAGGTGGATCTATCGTCAATTGGTGGCGATGTATCCGTCATCAGCAGGCAGCGTTGGGGTACGAAACCTGCTTGTTGAACCAAAAAGTCTTTAAGCGCCTCGGCATCGGCTTGGGCGCAAAGTAAAGGTTGAAATAACTGATATTGATTAACGCCTATGGCGATCGCCCAGTAGTTTGCCATCCCGCTCTTTGTAGGTTGTTGTGTGCTTGCCTAAAATTGCGGTTGGCTTTGCTGAAAAAACAAAGCTAACCTATGTCTAATAGTCTAGGAGATTCTCATTGAGTCATTAAAGATACGTATTTTTTATTACCTCTACTTTCGGAAAATTTTCTCAAGCTATTCAAATTAAAGAACCTCAATTAAGGAGATGTCAGGTCATGAACAAGAGTTGTACTCACCAACTATCATTAAACATTCCCTTTACAGTTATTAGCCAAATTGACAAAAAAATCCGGACATTTCCGTTAATCTTTTTGCTTTTATTTCCTGTTCCTGTATGGCTTGTAACAGAAATGGTTTTCCCGCAGATTGTGCGAGCTTACACAGCCAGAGTTGACTTGACTATTGATAGATTACCTGATGAAGCCTACGAGGCTATACTACGCAGGGCAGAAATGAGTGCTAGGGCTGCGGCTCAACGTAGTTTTGATCAAGATATATTAGTTACAGATATTTCTGTGATTGTCTCCGTACAAAGTTATGGAGCGATCGCACCAGTGTTAGTTTTAGATGTCAGCCGTCAGCAATGGCGCAACCGTCCCGATCCGCAACGTTGGGCGACTTACTTCAAAAGTGCGCGATCGCTCTTACTTTTTGAACAGCCACAAACCACTCCCAACCCAGCCGCCGCCGTCACTATTCCGACAGCATCCCCGGAACCAAAAGCAGAGCCTACCAATCAGCCACAGTAAGGGCTAGAGGATGGGGTTAGGGTTTATTACCACATCCCTAGTCCCTTTTTTACCCCTTAAGGTGATCATCGTTATTTGATCGCTTAGAATAGAAAGGTTGTGAAGAATTCCGATATCAGCTACTATGGCGGTTCCTAAGAAGAAAACATCTAAATCAAAACGAGACAAACGTCGAGCTACCTGGAGACACAAGGCTGCTGTTGAAGCGCAAAAAGCTCTCTCTTTGGGTAAATCAATTTTGACTGGACGTTCTACATTTGTCTATCCTACTGCTGAAGAAGAAGACGAAGAAGAATAAGAAAAAAATGGGTAATGAGTAATTGGCAGAACCCATTACCCATTACCTTTCACCCATGACTGATGATCAAATAATCATATAAAGAGTAAGTGATCTGTAGCTCCTGATTTTTTAGTGTTTATTAAAATTAATATTTATAGGGATTTGCGACGAATATATTAATCTATTCCTATTTTTGATTGTTATACAAGAAGTATGCTAGGAAAATTTTTTCAGAAACCAGATCAAACTAATAGTAACCGTGTTCCCCCAGGACAGCATCTAGCTAAGGGTTTTCCTGTGCTAACCTACGGTGCAGCGCCACAAGTAAGTATAGAACAATGGGAGTTTCGGGTGTGGGGTTTGGTAAAGCCTACCATTTTAACTTGGTCAGATTTTATGGCTTTACCTCACCACGAATTTACAGCAGATTTCCACTGTGTCACCCGTTGGTCTAAGCTTGATGTCAAATGGACGGGGATTAAGGTGACAGATTTTATGAGTCTGATTGAGGTAGACCCTAAAGCCGTTCATGTAATGGAACATTGCTATGGCGATTACACTACAAATATTGCCATGTCTGACTTTGTACGGGAGGAAAACTTTTTTGCGTTTAAATTGTTTGGTGAAGACCTTCCTACAGAACATGGCGGGCCGATGCGTCTTGTTGTACCTCATCTCTACGCCTGGAAAAGTGCTAAATGGATTAATGGTTTGGAGTTTCTAGACAAGGAAGAATTGGGTTTTTGGGAACGCAACGGCTACCATCGTCGTGGTGAACCTTGGGATGAGGAACGGTATAGTTAATTCGTAATTCCGCCCCAGTCTTCAGTAATCTACTTAATAATTCGTTTGATTAAAGATAATTTATCTTTGTAGGGTGCGTAACGCCAGTTTATATCTATCCAGAAGGAGTTTTTCAAAACACTTTTGTAGTGGGAAAAGGTGTCAAAACTGGCTTGACCGTGATAGCTGCCAATACCGCTATCACCCACGCCACCAAAGGGTAGGGATGAAACACCGACTTGCATCATTGTGTCGTTAATACATACTCCACCAGATGAGGTTTCTTGCAGGACACGCTTTTGTAGGGCTTTATCTTGGGAAAATAGGTATAAAGCTAGGGGTTTTGGTTGAGAATTAATGATGGCGATCGCATCTTGAATATCTGTGTATTCAATCACAGGTAAAATCGGCCCAAAAATTTCTTCCTGCATCACAGGATCAGTCAAAGAAACATGATCTAATAATGTGGGAGCAATATATTTTTCTGTGGAGTTAGTTTCGCCCCCAACAATGATTTCACCGTTATTGAGCAATTTAGCTACACGCTCAAAATGTTTATGGCTAATAATCCTGCCATAATCAGGGCTTTCTGCTGGGTTATCGCCATAAAATTCTTTGAGTTTTTTTTGTAAAGCAGCAATTAAATCTTTTTTAATTTTTTGATTGACTAAAAGATAATCAGGTGCAATACAAGTTTGTCCTGAATTAATAAATTTGCCCCAAGTAATCCGTCTAGCTGTGTGTTCAAGATTAATATCTGTATCAACAATACAAGGACTTTTACCACCCAATTCTAATGTGACTGGTGTGAGATGTTTGGCTGCTGCTTCCATGACAACTTTGCCTATGGATGTACCACCAGTGAAAAATATATGATCAAATTTTTGAGTTAGTAATTCTTGGCTAGTTTCTACACCGCCTTCTAGCACTGTAATGTATTCAGTGGGAAAGTATTTACTAACAGTTTCTGCGAAAAAGCTAGAGGTATGGGGTGCAAGTTCGGAGGGTTTAACAATAGCACAATTTCCGGCGGCGATCGCCCCTACTAAAGGTGAAATAATCAAGCCAAATGGATAATTCCACGGGCTGATAATTAAAACAACGCCTAGTGGTTCTGGATAAATTCTTGCTGAATAAGAAAAAAAATCTAAGGAGACTGGGGCTTTTTTGGGTTTAGACCAAGTCCTGAGATTCTTAATGGCATAATCAATTTCTTTAGTTACACCAATCTCTGTAGCGTAAGTTTCAAATTCTGATTTATTTAAATCTGCTTTTAACGCTTTAGTGATTGCTTGTGTATTTTCAGTAACTAATTGCTTCAGCTTCTTTAGTTGTTCCAGCCGAAAATTAATGTCTTTTGTTTGACCATTTTGAAAAAACTTACGCTGTTGCTGGATTATTTCCTGAATTTTTGATGTTTCAACAGTAATCATATTTTTATTCACGCTTAATTTTCTAGTTTACTCAAGTAAAGATAAATCACGAATTGCTTTATTTCAAAGCAATATGAATCAGAAATGATAATTTTTATTTTTTATTTTTTCATAGGTAAACTGACGATAAATACACTACCTTTACCTAACTCTGAATTGACTACAATATTGCCATGATGAGCTTCAACAATGCGCCGAGAAAGATATAACCCTAAGCCACTACCAGAGATTTTATGACTACCTTGACGAAATCTTTCAAATAATGTGGCTTGTTCTTCTAGTGGAATACCTGGGCCTGTGTCTGCTATTTCAATATTTATATAGTCGCTGGATTCAGAAACATCTTGTTGATTACTCAATTTTATAGTTTTCAGGCGGATAGTGACTGAGCCAGAAGTTGTAAACTTGATAGCATTACCGATAAGATTGGTAAACAAGCGATGCAGTTCTAGGCGATCACCTACGGTGGGCGAAGCGCCAACGCCTATGGTGGGGGGAATAGCATCACCTGTGACTATACTTGCATCCCGATTGATTACCAAACCTTTTTCTTGGGCTAAAGGTGTAAGTTCCCCAATTACCTCATCTAGCAATTGGTTGAGATTTACTGGCTGAAATGCCAAGGTTTTGCGACCAGCTTCAAAACGGTAGACTTCTAATAAGGTATTTACCATCGACAGCAGGTTAATATTACTCCGCGCCATGATGGCGATTACTTCCTGCATTTGCGCTGATAAATCTCCCAAAGCACCTTGTTGAAATAGTGCGAGCATCCGATCAGCTGCAACTAGGGGAGTACGCAAATCGTGAGTGAGACGAGAGACAAAATCTTCACGCTGACGGGCTATTTCGTCACGTTCATCCATACTATGCTTCAAACGTAGAAGCGATCGCACTCTTGCGAGTAATTCATCCACTGTTACAGGTTTACGGATAAAATCATCAGCACCTAAGTCTAATCCATAAGCTACATTTGGTGCATCGTGGGCGGTAATTAGCAAGATGGGGATGTACTGCTGCAAGTTCATCTCCCCTCGAACTCGTCTAGTGACTTCATAACCATCCATTCCTGGCATCATTAGATCCAACAACACCAAATCACAAGGGGATGCTTGCAATTGGGCTAATGCTGAGATGCCATTTTCGGCTGTGCTAACTGTATAACCTTCTTCTTCCAGAATAGTCTTAATCAAAAATACATTATCTGGAGAATCATCGACAACTAAAATTTTGCTAGATTGTGAACTCATGTGACACCGGAGTATAGGGTAACAGGGATTTTGTTATGAGCAAGCAGTTACGGGAGCGATCGCCTCAAATCAATGGTAGGGTTAGCTGTGCCGTAGAGTAGGATATCTTCCCATCGATATTCTGGCAATTAACTTGCAATTTTATTGATACGGGAAGAAATCACCCTTGACCTGCTACCTTAATGTACAATCCCTATAATTTGTACATGGGTTAACCAACCACCCAATAAATACAAAGCTTGTATTAACTTTTATCCTGACTTCTATTTTCAAACTCAGTGCCAATTCCCTTGGTAAAACTATCACCCAGTCAATAAACCGAAATAATTCTTGAATATCTTCTCGGCTCAGACATTAAAATAAAAAATACCTTTGTGCCATTGGTAAAACGGTCGCAGGTTCACAAGTCAACAATTCCCCATCGGCTCTAACTTGGTACGTTTCTGAATCTACTTCTATATGAGGTAGCGCATCATTCAACTTCATATCCCCCTTAGTTAATTGACGAGTTCCGGAAACTGCGACTGCTGATTTTCTCAAACCCAACTGCTGAGGAATTTCTCTTTCTAGTGCAGCTTGGGAAACAAAGGTTAAAGATGTGGCATTTCTAGCACCTGCAAAACTGCCAAACATAGGACGCATATGGACAGGTTGCGGTGTGGGAATGCTGGCGTTAGCATCACCCATTTGTGACCAAGCAATCATTCCGCCTTTAATGACTATCTCTGGTTTGACACCAAAAAACGCTGGTCTCCACAAACATAAATCTGCAAGTTTACCTGCTTCTACAGAACCTACATACTCAGCGATTCCATGCGTAATTGCAGGATTGATTGTGTATTTAGCAACATATCTTTTAGCTCTTAAATTGTCTGCTTCACCATCTCCTGCAAGGCTTCCCCGTTGCAACTTCATTTTGTGGGATGTCTGCCAAGTGCGAATTATTACTTCCCCTACTCTGCCCATAGCTTGGGAATCGGAAGCAATCATACTAAACGCCCCTAAGTCGTGGAGAATATCTTCGGCGGCGATGGTTTCGCGGCGGATGCGGGATTCAGCAAAAGCCACATCTTCGGCGATCGCTGGATCTAGATGATGACATACCATCAACATATCTAGGTGTTCGTCTAAGGTGTTGACGGTGTAAGGGCGGGTGGGGTTGGTGGAAGATGGGAGGACGTTGGCTTGTCCACAGACTTTGATAATGTCTGGTGCGTGTCCACCGCCTGCGCCTTCGGTATGGTAAGTGTGGATGGCGCGATTTTTGAAAGCGGCGATGGTATCTTCAACAAATCCGGCTTCGTTGAGGGTGTCGGTGTGAATTGCCACTTGCACATCATATTCATCGGCTACACTCAAGCAAGTGTCAATAGTGGCTGGTGTGGTTCCCCAGTCTTCATGAAGTTTTAACCCCATTGCACCAGCGAAAACTTGTTCTACTAATCCTTCGGGTTGACTGGTGTTACCTTTACCTAAAAAACCTAAGTTGACAGGGAAAGCATCAGCCGCTTGCAGCATCCGGTACATATTCCAAGGGCCGGGGGTGCAGGTGGTGGCGTTGGTTCCTGTGGCTGGGCCTGTACCACCGCCAATCATAGTAGTGATACCGGAGGCGATCGCTACTTCTATTTGTTGGGGACAAATAAAATGAATATGACTATCAATACCGCCAGCCGTGAGAATCATTCCTTCCCCGGCTAAGGCTTCAGTTCCAGGGCCGATAATAATATCTACATTATCTTGAATATAGGGATTCCCGGCTTTCCCAATTTTAAATATTTTGCCATCTTTAATGCCGATATCTGCTTTGACAATCCCCCACCAATCGAGAATCACAGCATTAGTAATGACTAAATCTACTGCACCATCGGCGTTAGAAATGGGGGATTGTCCCATACCATCCCTAATAACTTTACCACCACCAAATTTCACTTCATCGCCGTAGGTTGTGAAGTCTTGTTCTACTTCTATAAATAATTCTGTATCAGCAAGTCGGATGCGATCGCCTACTGTGGGGCCGTAGGTTTCTGCGTAGGCGTGGCGGGACATTCTGTAGGGCATGGTATACTCCCAGCAAAAGTATTATGATATTGATTTATGATTTGATAAAATTTGAGCATTGATATTGAGTCATATTTCAGTATGCTCAACTTAACTATCTATAAAACGTAGATAGTCAAATATCATGCTTTATTCTCAGTATTCAAAGTATTTTTTTCTATATTTTCCTTTGAAGGTGGTAAAGCTTTTTGTTCTTTTCCTGAAAGTTTTTTTGTTGAGTCTATGCTAAATATCTCTGATGCCTTTTCAAAAATAGCTTGTATACTTAATCCATCATCAATGAGCTTTTCTATTTTTTCTTTACCGTTAGTTAATTCCTCAATTTTAGGCATCCAAAATTCTGTTATATCTGGAACTGCTCCAATTATGTCATAAACACTAGGAGGTTGAATACATAAGACTAGGCTGAGAATAAATGCTTTAAATCCTTTATACGTAACATTATTTTTATCATCATCTTTAAGTTCATTGTCTACAATCACCAAATCAGTCACTAATGATTTAGCAGTTTTTTCTAGTCCTTCAGTTCCATCAATAGAATATCGACACAAGGCTTGTAATATATCTTCAATTTTATTAATTAAATAATTTTTTAATTGTTGAGATAAATCCGAATTTATTATTTTCTTCCGAAGAGACTCAACTTCAACGTTAAGTTTTCCTAAAAAATCTATATCTAGAAATACTGTACCTTTTTGAGCATGACAATAGTTTGCTAGTGCATCTAGAGTATTGAGTACATTTCTACTTTCAATATAATCAGCAAAAGTATGCCATCCTGTAGACCAAAGATGATTAACCACAAAAAGCTGATGTAGCCCATCTATTACTTGAATGTATCTATCAATTTTTGGAATATTATTTAATTTTTTTGCTTCTTCTTCAGCTTTCTTTAAAATTAGATAAAAATCTAAAATATTTTTAGGATCACCAGGAAGTTTCATTGCATTTAATAATACATTTCTTGCTGGTTCATCTCTCTTCTTAGATTTAATTGCATCGTCGAGAATAGTTTCGAGTAGTCTTAACGTGTTAGATTGCATCATTGTTAAATTTAATAGAAGATCCAAATTATTACATAGCAATTATCGTGGTTGTTATTAGTCAAAGTTCAGAATTATGTTGAGTTCGCAAAAATGAAAATGAGAACCAATTTGTATAGGATAGTTGCCTACTGTGCGGCTGTAAGTTTCCAAGTAGGCGTGGGGAGAATTCTGTAAGGCATAGTATATTCCTTGATTTAATAGTAGAAAATAAAGTAATTATTGAAATTAAGTCTGTAGAATCCCTCAAACCCATTCACTCAGTCCAACTTCTAACTTATTTAAAACTCACAAATTGCAAACTCGGACTCCTCCTCAACTTTAACGTCCTCCACCTCAAAGAAGGCATCAAACGCGTAGCCAACAACCTCTAACTCCGCGTTCCTCTACGCTAACCTCCGCGCCCCTCTGCGTTAATTTCCCCATTCACCCTCCCATTAAACCCATAAACCCGACGACTCCCAACCAAAGGAACTAAAATCACCTCCTTCTCATCCCCAGGTTCAAACCTAACCGCCGTCCCCGCAGGAATATCTAAACGCATTCCCAACGCCAATTCCCTATCAAAAATTAACGCATCATTAACTTCATAAAAGTGAAAGTGAGAACCAACTTGAATTGGTCTATCTCCTGCATTTGCTACGACTAACCTAGTAGTAACTCGATTGGCATTAAGTTCAATTTCTCCTGATTGTGTAATAATTTCTCCTGGAATCATATTTTGCTCCTTTGCACATTAACGAATAGGATTATGCACTGTTACCAACTTTGTTCCATCAGGAAAAGTGGCTTCTACCTGAACTTCATGCACCATTTCCGCAACACCTTCCATCACCTGATCTCTTGTTAAAAGAGTTGTGCCATAACTCATTAATTCTGCTACTGTATTTCCATCTCTTGCACCTTCTAAAATAGCAGCAGAAATATAAGCAATGGCTTCTGGATAATTAAGTTTTAAACCTCTATTTTTACGTCTTTCTGCTACTAAAGCGGCGGTAAAAATCAATAATTTATCTTTTTCTTGTGGTGTAAGCTGCATGATTAATTACGAATTAAGTTTGCCACACTCTGGGTATACATTTACCACGACTGAAAAACTCACCTCGCAGCAATTGCCAAACATCTGTAAACCAGTTTCTCACTTCAGATGTGGAAGCACCACGATATCGACATAAAAATCCATTTTCTAAGCTGGTAACGCCTCTTTCGCCTTGAGTATTCCCTAAATTTCGGGCTTTTTCGATGATTTTTGTGGAAACGGGACTACCCAACCAAACTAGACTACCTACTATTGGTTGTCCAGCCAAACCATGAGGACTGTGGAAAACGGCTTCATTCCCCGGTAGCCATTGACGATCTATCCACAAGGGAACACCTTGTTGCCAAATTTCTGTATGCGATCGCCATTCTCCTTGGTAGAATTTCTCTCCTCTAGCACTACGACCAAATCGGGTAATTTCCCAGCCTAAGAAATTGGCTCCAGTCGCTAATTCTACCCGTAAATCTTGGCGATAAATCGCACCATTAAATAAAATTGTTTCTTGCGGTAGCCATTCTAAACAAGCACCCGCATCAACTTGTATATCTATGGTTTGTCTAGCTTGTAAGCCGTCGCTGCGATATACCTTCCCGGCGGCGGCGGTGGTAATTAAAGCTTGCGCGTTCGGTTGGAGGTGGAGATTATAAGATAGGCGATCGCCTCCCACCACACCCCCAGCCGTGTGTAAAATCACGCTATGACAGACCTTTTCCCCTTCTGGATAGAACGGACGCTGTACTTTTAGCGGTGCTTGCTGGTGATTGTAAATTAACTGGGTGGAATTTGAGCGATCGGCATAAACTAAATCAAGTTTGCCATGCCAGCCTTTTACTATAGTGTCAGTTTCGCTCATTTAGGTTTCTGCAACATTAATAATCAATAATATACGGACGTTGAGGTGTCATTGATAATTTCTGCTCAAGGGGAGGTTATCGCTCTATTTCAGAAAGCGATATGATATTAATTAAGTACACTAAAAAGTAAAATTTCTACGCACCAATGGAAAGATTAATAAATATACATATAGAAAAATTACCAGAAGGTGTTTATTTAGCAACATCTGATGAGCTTCAAGGGTTAGTAGCACAAGGGCGAACAGTTGCCGAAACTTTAGAAATTGCTCGTGATGTAGCTCGTAAGTTAATTGAAGCACAATCTTTAAATCAAGAATCAGATTATTTCCATCCAATAGCCGAGCAATTTAACTATCCTTTAGTTGTAAGTCAATAGTTAAATCATGGGTAGGCTAAGTGGATTTAGTTACAGACAAATTATTAAAATCTTAAAAACCTTTGGCTTTGTTTTTTATCGTCAAGCCGCAGGTAGTCACGAAATTTGGTTTAATCCAGAAACTAATCGTTACACTACTATTCCTAACCATTCTGGTGATATGCCTGAAGGGACATTACGTGCTAAATAATATCAAATCGCATATATTATTTAAGTATAAAATTGACCTAAATTGGTCAATCTTAACACTTTAAATTAGTGTGTCAAAGGCATAAACACTGACCCTATTTGCGCCTCTGTGCCTTTGCGTGAAATAATAAAAACAGCCACTTCCACAAAGGAAGCAGCTGTTTTTTAAATTATCTAACTGACTACAGAATATTAGTAATCGAAGTCACCGCCGCCAGCGCCAGCACCAGCCGGAGCAGCATCTTTGGGTTCTGGCTTGTCAACAACAATACACTCGGTTGTCAACACCATCCCAGCGATGGAAGCAGCGTTTTGCAATGCAGAACGTGTTACCTTCGCGGGGTCAACGATACCAGCGTCGAACATATCTACAAATTCGTTGGTAGCAGCGTTGAAGCCAACGTTGAATTCTTTTTCTTTGACGCGTTCAGCAATTACAGCGCCGTTTTGACCAGCGTTTTCCGCAATTCTCTTCAGAGGTGCGGGTAATGCACGAGCGACAATCAAAGCACCAGTCAACTCTTCATCTTTGAGGTTGCTGTTAGCCCAAGCTTCGAGTTCGGGGGTGAGGTGAGCCAAGGTTGTACCACCACCAGGAACGATACCTTCTTCAACAGCAGCCTTAGTAGCGTTGATAGCATCTTCCAGGCGGAGTTTCTTGTCTTTCATTTCGGTTTCAGTGGCTGCACCCACTTTCACCACAGCTACACCACCAGAGAGTTTAGCTAGACGCTCTTGTAGTTTTTCTTTGTCGTAGGAAGACTCGGTTTCTTCGAGTTGACGACGAATTTGTTCTACACGAGCTTTCACAGGAGCTTCGTTACCGTCAGCAACAATTGTGGTGCTGTCTTTAGTAATGGTGATGCGGCGAGCTTTACCCAAGCTATCCAGCTTGGTGTTTTCTAGCTTCAGACCAGCATCTTCGGTGATTAGTTGACCGCCGGTGAGGATAGCGATATCTTCTAGCATAGCCTTACGGCGATCGCCAAAACCAGGAGCTTTTACAGCAGCAACGTTGAGTACACCGCGTAAACGGTTGACTACTAGGGTTGCCAAAGCTTCTTTTTCAATATCTTCTGCGATAATCACCAGAGGACGACCAGCACGAGCTACTTGCTCTAGAACTGGTACTAAATCTTGGACGAGAGCAATTTTCTTGTCTGTCAACAACAAGAAAGGCTCATCGAAAATCGCTTCCATCCGTTCTGGGTCGGTAGCAAAGTAGGGGGAGATGTAGCCTTTGTCAAAGCGCATCCCTTCGGTAATTTCCAATTCGGTAGTTACAGACTTACCTTCTTCTAAGGAGATAACGCCTTCCTTACCTACTTTGTCCATTGCTTGAGCAATCATCTGACCGACTTCATCGTCGTTACCAGCAGAGATTGCCCCGACTTGAGCGATCGCTTTAGAATCTTCTACAGGACGAGCGTGTTCTTTAATTCTTTCTACCAAGAAGTTGGTAGCTTTATCAATACCGCGCTTCAACAGAATCGCATTAGCACCAGCTGCTACGTTCCGCAAACCTTCTTTGACAATGGCGTGAGCCAAAACGGTAGCAGTGGTTGTACCATCACCTGCTGCGTCGTTGGTCTTGGAAGCAGCTTGGCGAATCAAAGCAACGCCTGTGTTCTCAACGTGATCTTCTAATTCAATTTCTTTAGCGATGGTTACACCGTCATTCACGATTTGCGGCGCACCAAACTTCTTCTCTAGTACTACGTTACGACCTTTGGGGCCGAGGGTAACAGCTACAGCCTCAGCTAGAATGTCCATGCCTCGTTCTAAGGCGCGACGAGCGTTTTCGTTATAGATAATGCGCTTTGCCATAGGTGTCTAAATCTCAGGAAGTTAAGTCAATTTTTGTGTCAGTGGTCAGTTGTTAGTTGTCAGTTGTCAATGGTTTGACTACTACCAATTAGCCAACGACTGCTAAAATATCTTTTTCGGAAAGCAGTACGTATTCTTCAGTTCCGAGCTTGACATCAGTGCCGGCGTACTTGGAGTACAGCACCTTATCGCCAACTTTTACTTCCAACTCTTGACGGCTACCGTCATCATTACGCTTGCCAGGGCCAAGGGCAACTACTTCGCCTACTTGGGGTTTTTCCTTAGCGGTGTCGGGCAAATACAAACCACCTGCGGTCTTTTCTTCGGAGGCGCTCACTTTTACGAAAACGCGATCGCCTAAAGGTTTAACGGTGGATACGCTTAGAGATACAGCTGCCATATTTTAAATTCTCCAGAGTTAGCACTCTCAACTCCTGAGTGCTAATCTACCTAAAACCAGCCCCCAATGGCAATGTTTCCGTGTGTACGGGTTCCCGAACTAGAATGACTAGGGAGTAGGGAGCAGAGAGCATAGGGAGCAGAGAACTAATGATTAATTAATACACTTCCAGAATATCCCGTAAGTACTAATACTCAATTATTCGTATTTTTCAGGTTCTTTTCTGTAAGTAACGAATATTTTTATATGGACAACTTTATTTGCAATCTGGGGAAATTGTTATAGAACAGTAATCAGGGAGACGCTCAATGAGTAACAATACAGTGATGTAGTGCAACAAAACTCAAGCTTATAGCTTGCTAGTTTGTTGTTCTAGATCGATAATAGTTGTCTAACCGGAAGTGTCTGGTATCGCCAAGCAAACCCGGAGGTTATTGAGCGGATCATCCAAGAACACTTGATAGGCATAATGGTGGCGCAAGAATCAGCATTTTTAACCCATCCTTTGCCAACAAATCCCTTACTTGCTTGTGAACATCTAAACAAAGGCTGAACATCAGAAGGGTATTGTAGAGCAGTAAGCCAATGAAAACGCGGGTCATGTTGCAGCTAGGGTCATCTTAAGCCAATACTTACTTGTGAACTAGAAAGATTATTATTTAATCAGTGTATTTTCACCCGCCACTTTCAAAGGGATATATAATAGCGCATTATAATACTATTGCTCTGCGTATCCTCACTGGAATATTGCCAATGTACTGGTGGTGTCATAGAAAGTGAAAACCACTTTTAAGACTCCAAGGAAGAAAGGGCAACTTAAGTGGGAAAAATGACAACATCTCAACAATCCACCATAAAGGATAACCATTCAAGACTTTGATGGATCGAAGCGCGACAAGTGCCACTGCTATGAAAGAGCCCAGCATGAAAGATCACAAACGACTTCTATTGATTGATGATGACCCTAACCTCATCTTGCTGGTGAAGGACTACTTGGAATTCAGAGGATATGAAGTCATCACGGCGGAAAACGGAAGAGAAGCTCTGGAAATTCTTGAACATGATGTTCCAGACATGATCATCTGCGACGTGATGATGCCAGAAATGGACGGATATACCTTTGTAGAACAAGTCCGGCAAAACGAACGCACCAGTTGGATTCCTGTTCTTTTCCTCTCAGCAAAAGGACAAAGTGCAGACCGAGTTAAAGGTCTGAACAAAGGTGCAGATGTTTATATGGTCAAGCCTTTTGAACCAGAAGAACTCGTAGCACAAGTAGAATCTTCACTGAAACAAACTATTCGTTGGAAGGAACACCAAGCCAAAGGCGGGGAAAACGGTTCCCGCATTCAAGTTCCCTTCGATGTGCAGTTAACCCCAACCGAACTGAAGGTAGTGCAGTTTGTAGCTAGGGGTTTAGCTAACCGGGAAATCGCTGAAGAATTAAATGTTAGTCAGCGCACCGTTGAAAGCCACGTTTCCAATATGTTGGGCAAAACCAATCTCCACAACCGCACCGAACTAGCACGGTGGGCGATTGAAAACCAAATGGCTTAAATAGCTATCAGCATTCAGCCGTCAGCTTGACAATAATTAACTGACAGCTGACAGCTGATAGCTCAGCCCATTTTGGATGTTAAATTTGAGATTCTGGATGGGAAACGACTTGTTGTAGCTGGTTTCTTGTTCCAATCGAGATTAATTATTTAGCTCCACCATTTCACACACGTTTCCTCTTACACCTCCTACACCTTTGGTAAATTGGCGGTCTTGCTTATTAATGAGCATTTGCATTCCATACTTGGGAGCCATGACAATTAATGCTTCCCGCTCTAGACTTTGCTGAGAGATGTATTGTAGGCGGTATTGCATCAACAACATAGCCAGGACAATTTTAATTTCCATCAGTGCAAAAGGCGCTCCAATACAGATACGGGAGCCTGCACTAAAAGGATTATATTCATACATGGTGGGTTCTTTGCTCTCCCAGCGCGTGGGGTCGAACCTTTCTGGATGAGGGAAAATTTCCGGTAGATGATGGGTATGGTAAATACTCACAAAAACTTCTGTCCCTGTTGGCAATTCATAGCCTCCTAAAGAAGTTGGTTGCGATGTCACCCGCGCATTCCAGGGTACAGGTGGTAAAATTCGCAAACTTTCTTTAATCACTCGCTCCAACAAAGATAACTGCTGCAACTTTTCTACAGTTGGTGGTGCGCCTTGCAAAACATTCTCTAGTTCATCAAGTAAATTGGCTGCTATTTGTGGATGTTGGGAAAGTAAAAACAGCGTCCAGGTTAAAGCATTGGCGCTGGTTTCATGACCAGCCGCAAAGATGACGCTAACATGACCGAGCAACTCATCCTCCGTTAGTCCCAAGCCACTTTCTGCGTCCCGTGCTTGGATGAGCATTGAGAGTACATCCTTTGAGTCTTCTTGGCTGGCTTGTTTCTGGCGAATTAGGGTACGCATTTCATCATCTAATTGCGCCATTAAACTTAGTAGACGATGGAAAGGTAGCCCTGGCACATCAAAAGGTAAAATGGCGATCGCAGGCGAACCTAGTAAAGCCCCGATTTTCTGCAATAATTTCGCACTATTACCACCCTCATCACCAATATCAGCACCAAACAAGGTTTTTGTAGCGACGCGTAAAGTCAGCGTTCGCATCACTTCACAAAGATTAATAGCTTTACCAACTGGCAATTGTTCCAATACTGACTGGGTAATAGCTACAATATCATCGCAGTAAGACTCGATGCGCTGTCTATGAAACGCCGGCATTAATAGCTGGCGGTGTTGACGATGAGTTTTGCTGTTAACTCCAAATAACCCGACACCAAAATGCTTGAGAGTTTCTGTGCGTGGAGAGTCATTGCGTTGGCGATACAAGCCTCCAGTTAACGGGTATTTATGATAAACCTCATGCTGACTTGTGACTTCTCGAACATTTTCCGACCCGTAAGCTAGTACAGTACCAGGACAATAATCTTCTGATGAGTAAAGATTTGTCCCACCTCCCGCTACTAGAGAAACCACTGAACCATATTTTTTAAATAGACAACGCGATAAATCAATGGAGTCTCGGATATATCCTACAAGCGGTATGATACGCCCAAAAATGGGTAAAGGATTAGGCCCAGGTACAGTTAATTTTGGTTTATCAGTGGTTATTGTCATCTTATACAGAACACCATAAATCAGGGAATAATTATTTACTTTTCCTGGACCTAAACATTAATTTCCGGCTTATTAGTATGGTCTGAATTATTTAATTTTTGAATATATTTTTGATATCAGAAATACAGTTTTATTAGAGTTATTTGCTAGGAGTCTTTTTTCTAGTATTAATAGTTCATACCAATTAAAGAATGCTACAGATGCGTAGGTTTGGTAAAACGAAGTGAAACCCAATACAGACAGAGTTCTTAGGTGTTAATTTACCCTACGAGAAAGCTGTGTTAACATCTCTCAAACCAACCTAAATCTGTAGCGATCGCTTTTCTGGTATTATTTGTAATCTATGTTTAATAGTTATCCAAATTTCCTAATTCTACTTCTATCAATCCATTATGTATGACAACATTTGCAAATTCATTGCTGAAAACTTCAAGGATGACTTAGCAACATGGTTACTAGGCTCACCAATTAAATTAACAGAACTGAGTCCTACCGAATTATCAAATGAACCCATTCGGGCTGATTCGTTAATCTTATTATAATCAGATGACTTAGTTCTACATACAGAATTTCAAACTAATGCAGACGAAGAAATGCCTTTTCGGATGTTAGATTATCGGGTAAGGGTGTATCGTCGCTTTCGTAACAAACAAATGCGTCAAATAGTTATCTATTTGCGAAAAAATAGCTCAAAATTAATTAATGAAACCAGTTTTAGATTAGAAAAAACTTACCATGAGTTTGAGGTCATACGTCTATGGGAACAACCGACAGATAGATTTATGAGTGTTCCCGGTCTGTTACCCTTTGCTGTTTTGAGTCAGACAAAAGATCCTACAATGGTATTAAGCCAAGTAGCCAAAGCAGTTGAAGCAATTACAAATCAACAGCTACAGAGAAATGTTGCAGCAGCCAGTGCAATTTTAGCAGGTATTGTTTTAAAGAAAGATGTAATTAGCAGACTTTTAAGGAGTGAGATTATGCGCGAATCAGTAATTTATCAAGAAATATTACAGGAAGGCAAAGCTGAAGGTAAAGCTGAAGGTAAAGCTGAAGGTAAAGCTGAAACAACAAGAAAATTAGCTGTAAACTTGCTGGGAATTGGCATGAGTTTAGAGCAAATTGCCCAAGTTACTGAATTATCACTTGAGCAAGTCCAGTCTTTACAAAAGGAGATACAAGAATCTGGCATCTAAACGGATGATTCACAAATTTTCCGTGACTTTAACAAGAAATAATAAAACCCGCTTTTGCGGGTTTTGTTCATGTAATTCTACCAACTGATACTGGTACTAAAACTCGGCATTTTGTGGTGTCCGAGGGAAGGGAATCACATCCCGAATATTACCCATTCCTGTGATAAACTGCACGAGTCTTTCAAAACCCAAGCCAAAACCAGCGTGAGGAACAGTACCGTATCGGCGTAGGTCGAGATACCACCATAAATCTTCAGGCTTCATCCCTTGTGCAATTACCCGGCGTTCCAACACATCTAAACGTTCTTCCCGTTGGGAACCGCCAATGATTTCACCAATTTTCGGTGCAAGAACATCCATTGCACGGACGGTTTTTTCATCGTCGCTCAAACGCATATAGAAGGCTTTAATTTGTGCTGGATAATCTGTGACAATTACCGGCTTTTTGAACAGTTGTTCTGCTAGATAACGTTCGTGTTCTGATTGTAAATCTAAGCCCCAATTGACAGGATATTCAAACTTGACATCAGCTTTTTCTAATAGTTTGATGGCATCGGTGTAAGTCAGACGCTCAAATTGATTATTAATAATATTTTCTGCTGTTGCTAAAACACTATTATCAATGCGTTGATTAAAAAAATCCATGTCTTCTGGGCATTTTTCTAACACATAATTAAAAATGTGTTTGAGGAACGCCTCAGCTAAATCCATATCACCTTCTAAGTCACAGAATGCCATTTCTGGCTCGACCATCCAAAATTCTGCTAAGTGGCGGGATGTGTTGGAATTTTCTGCGCGGAAGGTAGGGCCGAAGGTGTAGACGTTGCTAAAAGCCATCGCCATGACTTCGGCTTCCAGTTGTCCACTTACTGTTAAGTAGGTGGGTTTAGCAAAAAAGTCTTGGCTGTAATCAACGGCTTGATTCTCTGCGCGGGGAATTTTCTTTAAATCTAAACTAGTGACGCTAAATAGTTCCCCTGCACCTTCGCAATCGCTGGCGGTGATGATTGGGGTGTGTACCCACAAAAAGTCCCTTTCTTGGAAGAATTGGTGAATGGCTGCTGAACAAGCATTACGGACGCGGAACACTGCACCGAAGGAATTGGTACGCGATCGCAAATGTCCAATTGTGCGTAAAAATTCAAAAGAGTGGCGCTTCTTTTGCAATGGATAAGTTTCGGGGTCAGCTTCGCCGTAAACTTTCACCGCCTCGGCTTGCAATTCAATACGCTGTCCTTTCCCTTGGGAAGCTACCAGTACGCCAGCAACTTCTACTGACGCACCTGTATTCAGTTGTTTGACAATCGCTTCGTAGTCTGGCAAATCCTGATTAATGACAGCTTGCAAATTAGCTAGTGATGAGCCATCATTAACCTCAATAAATGCAAAGCCCTTGAGTTCACGCTTAGTTCTGACCCAGCCTTGAACTACCAGAGACTCATCAGGTTGACCACTACGCAATATTTCTGCAATCCGTAGATTTACCATAATTACCCAGCACAGGACTTTAATATCCAGCCTATAATAACGCCCATTCCACCAAAGCGGACGGCTTGCCAGAAAGGTTTTTTCAAGCTACGCCAAGAAAACAACTGGCTTTCTAAGTTTAGTTCTAGCATTTCCAGTTGCTGTTTGATTTGTCGTAACTCTGCTTTAATTTCTGGGGTCTGATATTTATTTTGCTGTAGTTCTTGACGGCGTTGTTGCCATTGTGCCTGTTGTTGACGATCGCTCTTTACTTGATCATACCTTTGTTTTAAGCTCAAGAGCGATCGCTCTAGTTCTTCTAGTTCTTGCTCAAAGTGCGGTTCTTGATTTTCCCCTGGTGGCTGTGCTTGTTTAGGCGGCTTCATGGACAAGTAGTAAACTAAAATTAAAGGCTAATCTGCCAATATTTAGGAAGTCATCAGACTCAGCACTCATAACCTAATATGCTGTCTAAAACCACTCAACTTAATGAATTTAGCGATTTAGAACTAGCCCAAGCCCTCATGGAAAGGCTGAGTATTTCGCCTGACGATTGGCATCGCCTCAAGTCTAACCGCAATTCTCGCGCTAGTGAACAATTAGCAGCCGCTATGGTATTTTTACTCAAAAATCAACCCCCAGAAGCTCTTGCTAGACTAGAACAAGCTGTTGGTTGGTTAAATCGTTCTATATCCGCCCCTCCTTGTCCGTCTCATGGTGATAAGAAAGTAGAGAGTAAGCAGGGCTAAATTCCGAGTGAAATATTATCCACTCAGTATTCAGCACCTATCACTAACTTCATTATCGTCGCAGAGATAAACGGGGGCGGTTTTCCATTTGTTTACACAATCTTAATTCTGTGCCTTTACGATTCCACTCTACTTGGTCAAAAATTTGGTGGAGAAGGCACATTCCTCTACCATTTTCTGACTCATCGGGTGGTAAATAATCTGTGGGATCTTCATCATCACTGGTTGCGGGGCTAAAGCCTTGACCTTGGTCGGATATCACCCACCAATACTGATTATCTATAAGGGAAAAACGGACTACAACTGTTTTACTTGGGTCAAGATTATTGCCATGTTTAGCTGCATTCACTAAGGCCTCTTGCAGCCCTAGTCGCAGTTCTGCTTGCAATTTGGCAGGAATTTCTGCCAACAATAAATCTAATATAGGACAAAGATAGAGGGTTGAGGCGAAACTAATAGTGCCCCAATAACGCCCAACAGGACGGAGGGAAATGGTTATCACGAGAGAAACCCCATAGCTTTCAGTTAGCTAGACATCAGTCTGCTGTTACAGGCACCCTGATAAAAATGGAGGTGGTCATGCTGCCTTCAAACTTGCGTCTTTATTACTAAGTTTTGAAAATGCTGGGGAGCATCGACTCTGTTTATGAAGTTTGATTGTTGATACATAAAACGGCTTTGAGAGTAATAACTGACCAAAAAGTTCTGAGTTTTGTAAGAGTTATGAAATTCTCTTTACATCGCCGATTCTTACTTTAAACAATCTTATTCATGGGTTATTAGAGCCATGCAACTTTAGTTCTTTTAACAAAATGATTTCTATTTTTAAGTTAATTCGATCTTAGCATTTTTACTATGCAATAGACTACAAATTTGAAATTTGAGTTGTTCTCAAGGATTAAATATCCTTATGCAACTGTGATAGCACAAGAAAAGCGGCAGCTTCCACATGAGATGTTTGGGGGAAAAAATCGGCGGGTTGGACGCGTTGGATAGTATATGAGCCATCTTCACACAGTAATTTCAGGTCACGAGCGAGAGTGGCTACTTTACAGCTGACGTAAACGATGCGGGCAGGTTTCGATGCTAATAAAGATTCGATGACAATGCGATCGCACCCTTTACGCGGTGGGTCAAGTAGTACCACATCTGGTATTATTCCCATATTTGGCAGCAATTTCTCAACTGCTCCCACTTGAAATTCCACATTATTAATACCATTGTGTTGAGCATTGCAAATAGCTTGTTGTACAGCTTCTGGTTGCAGTTCTAATCCTATAGCTTGGTGTACCTGTTTAGTTAAAGGTAAGGTTAACGTGCCAATACCACAGTAGGCATCAACTAGGGTCTCATGCCCTTGCAGATTTAGTTCTGACTGAATTACTTGTAATAATGCCTCGGCTGTTTCTGTGAAAACCTGGAAGAATGTATCGGGGCGGACTTGAAATTCCAGTCCAGCAAAAACTTCTTTTAAATAGGGAACCCCGGCAATACATCGGGTTTCTCTGCCAAAAATCGCATTGGTGCGTTCAGGATTGCGATTTAAGGACACTCCTACTAACTGGGGATAGCGTTGGAGCCATTCCTCGGCTTGTTGTTCAATTCCCGGTAAGTTCCAGTCCTTGACTACCAAAGTTAACAAAACTTCACCTGTCCGCCGACCAATACGTAAACCAAGATGACGAATTTGTCCTTGGTGGCGTTTTTCGTCGTAGATAGTCCAGCCACGTTGTTGGATATCTGGCTTAATCTCTGCCAGTAAGGGATTTAAGCGGGGATCTTGAACTGGGCATTGATTTAAGTTAACTAAATGATGGCTACCTTTTTGGTAATAACCAGCTTGTACTTGACCTGTAGCAGAAATATCGAGAGGATAGGTAGCTTTATTGCGATAGCCTAAAGATGAGGATGTTACCAATACGGGATCTACTGGTGGTTCAGCAAAACCACCGATACGTTGTAAAGCTTGGATAACTTGATGACGTTTAGCGATTAACTGATATTCATAATCAATATGTTGCCACTGACAACCACCGCACTTATCAGCCACAATACACCCCGGACGAATACGGTGAGGAGATGGTTCTAATAGCTGGTGAACCTTGCCGTGGGCATATTTGGGCTTGACGTGTATTAAGCGTACCAAAACGCGATCGCCTGGTACAGTATCTGGGACAAACACCACCCGTTCCTCAAACCGTCCCACACCATCACCAGTATCACTCAAGTCGGCGATCGCTACTTCAATCAATTCACCCTGAAGCCAAAGAGATTTAGTCATTAGTCATTAGTCATTAATCAATGGTCATTCGTCCACAGTCCATAGTTAAAATATCTCTCTCATCTCCCTCATCTCCCTATCCCCTTCACTTCTGTACCTCCAACTCGTTAAACTAGCAAATAATACTTCGCGTGATTTAAATAATCATGACTGTAATTAGCCAAGTTATTCTCAAAGCCGACGACGAACTGCGTTATCCCAGCAGTGGCGAACTCAAGAGTATCAGGGAATTTTTGCAAACCGGTGTTCAAAGAACCCGGATTGTTGGTACCTTAGCCGAGAACGAAAAGAAAATCGTTCAGGAAGCAACCAAACAACTTTGGCAGAAGCGTCCTGATTTTATCGCACCTGGTGGCAACGCTTATGGTGAACGCCAGCGTGCGTTGTGTATCCGTGACTTTGGTTGGTACTTACGCCTGATTACCTATGGCGTACTAGCCGGAGACATAGAGCCAATTGAAAAAATCGGCATCATTGGTGTGAGGGAAATGTACAATTCCTTGGGCGTTCCCGTACCCGGTATGGTAGAAGCTATCAATTCTCTGAAAAAAGCCTCTCTGGATTTACTAAGTGCAGAAGACGCAGCCGCAGCTGCACCTTACTTTGACTACATCATTCAGGCAATGTCCTAGTAAATAAAGCTACGCGGAATTCAAAATAGCCTACCACTAGGCTAACGCCTCCGTAGGGAAGGCTTGCGTCAACAAAATTCCAAAAGCTGATTAAGCAAGCTGTTCAATAATTTTGGATGGTAAATTTATTTCCGCAACGCTTTAGTAGTACAAAGTCTGTGCTGATTCACGAGGTGCTTCTGGTTTACTAAATTGAGTCTTAGGTAATAACCTCATAAATCCATAAGATTCTCCTTTGATCATAACCTCCCCACATTTGGTAGTGGCTCTGGCAAGCTCTCTCTCTGTCAAGTTACCAACCAGATGTGGGGAAATTTTATTAGTCATTATTTATTCTAACCCTGCGCCTCCTCCGATTCCCTGACAAGTGTAGGTTTTTCAAGGCGCAATGAGTGATGACTATAAAACCAAGGAAGGCGCAATGAGTGATGACTATAAAACCAAGGAGAGAATCATAGTTTTATAAAACCTGACACCCTGATCCAGAATCCGTTTTTTGTATACAAAGCGTAAAAAACTTACACCTGTGAGCCTCTCAGTTTCCAGTTTCCAAACAAAAAACCGACAACCTTTTGTAAAAGACTGTCGGCAATTAGTGTGTTCCCTATTAATGACTCGGCTAGAGTTCAGTAATACTTAAATATTGTCATCTCGTAGATTCTACGTAAGCGATCTTAATCATAAACATATGTGATTGTTATCACATTATTTTTCCTAATAAGCTGTATCTACCGAAAAATTTATTCTTTTAGTAAAAACAAATACACATAACTTCAAGGTAAGCAAGTATATCTAACGTTTGAAGTAAAATGTAACAGAGCTTTGTTTATCTTATAGCTGGCTAAATGCTTTTGGGATCATTCTATTGGTGGAGTTTTACTGCTACAAGAGCAATTTTTTCCCAGGGATCTTTTTTATCGCCTTACAGACTCCTAAATTTATTTCCATCATCCAAGTTATGAGAATCCATCAACGCCAACTTCAAAAATTTGGTGGTACTGCTCGCATAATAGATACAATAATGCTCTGTCCTGTTGGTGCATTATTTCCATGACCGCCACATCTCCCATTCCCTTTTCCCCCCAAGAAATTGCTGCTGAAGGTATCAAACCAGAAGAATACGCAGAGATTGTCCGACGATTAGACCGTCATCCCAATAAAGCTGAACTGGGAATGTTTGGGGTGATGTGGTCAGAACACTGCTGCTACAAAAATTCTCGCCCCTTACTCAAACAGTTTCCCACCACAGGCCCCCGCATTCTTGTAGGGCCAGGGGAAAATGCTGGGGTTGTAGATTTAGGTGAGGGATTGCAACTGGCATTTAAAATTGAATCTCATAACCACCCTTCGGCTGTTGAACCCTTTCAAGGAGCCGCCACTGGTGTAGGAGGCATCCTTAGAGATATTTTTACAATGGGTGCGCGTCCCATTGCTTTGCTAAATTCTCTCCGCTTTGGTTCCCTAGAAGACCCCAAAACCCAAAGACTATTCTCTGGCGTAGTTGCGGGAATTTCACACTATGGTAATTGCGTTGGGGTTCCCACGGTTGGGGGTGAAGTGTACTTTGATCCCGCCTATTCGGGGAATCCCCTGGTAAATGTCATGGCTCTGGGATTAATGGAAACACCAGAAATTGTCAAATCTGGGGCATCTGGTATCGGTAATCCGGTGTTGTACGTAGGTTCTACCACCGGACGGGATGGCATGGGTGGGGCTAGTTTTGCTAGTGCGGAATTAAGTGATGAGTCAATAGATGACCGTCCAGCTGTGCAGGTGGGTGATCCTTTTTTAGAAAAATCTTTAATTGAAGCCTGTTTAGAAGCGTTTAAGACAGGTGCAGTGGTTGCAGCTCAAGACATGGGGGCTGCTGGAATCACTTGTTCTACTTCCGAGATGGCGGCTAAAGGTGGTGTAGGCATTGAATTAGATTTGGATAAGATTCCTGTGCGGGAAACAGGGATGGTTCCTTATGAATATCTCTTATCAGAATCTCAAGAACGAATGTTATTTGTGGCTCATCAAGGACGGGAACAAGAACTAATTGATATTTTCCACCGTTGGGGGCTACAAGCGGTTGTTGCTGGTAAGGTAATTGCAGAACCCATAGTCAGGATTTTCTTTCAAGGTGCAATTGCTGCGGAAATTCCGGCTGACGCTTTAGCAGAGAATACCCCACTTTACGAGCGCGAGTTACTGGCAGAACCCCCAGAATATGCTCGTCAAGCATGGGAATGGTCTTCTGATTCCTTACCTGCTTGGACAATTGCCGGTATTGAAATTCAAGGAAATCTGCAAAGTTGGCATGATATTTTGTTAACTTTGCTCAATACCCCAACGATCGCCTCAAAAAATTGGGTATACCGTCAGTATGATCACCAAGTGCAGAATAATACAGTTTTCCTACCTGGTGGTGCAGATGCGGCAGTGGTGAGATTAAGACCCCTGGAAGGGCAAGAGAAAATTACTAATGCCCTAAGTGGTGTTGCGGCTACTGTTGATTGCAATCCTCGTTATGTTTACCTTGATCCCTATGAGGGTGCTAAGGCAGTGGTGGCAGAAGCAGCCCGGAATCTTAGCTGTGTGGGTGCAGAACCTCTGGCGGTGACTGATAACTTAAATTTTGGTAGTCCAGAAAAACCCATTGGTTATTGGCAATTGGCGGAGGCTTGTCGAGGTTTGGCGGAAGGTTGCCGAGAATTAGCAACACCAGTTACTGGTGGTAATGTCTCTCTTTATAATGAAACCCTTGATCCTCAAGGCAATCCCCAGCCGATTTACCCAACTCCAGTTGTGGGAATGGTAGGGTTGATTTCAGATTTAACCAAAATTTGCGGTCAAGGTTGGCAAGCCGCAGGTGATGTTATTTACCTTTTGGGAACATCTGCCAGCAGTTTAGGCGCATCGGAATATTTAGCTACTATTCACGGCACTGTAGCGGGTAGACCTCCACGGGTAGATTTTGAGTTAGAACGCCGCGTGCAGAAAGTTTGTCGTGAGGGTATTCGTTCTGGTTGGGTACGTTCAGCCCATGATTGTGCTGAGGGGGGTTTAGCTATTGCCGCAGCAGAATCTTGTCTTGCTGGCAACCTGGGGGCGCAAATTCACGTAGAGGTTTCCGCAACTCAGTTACAACGCCTGGATGAAGTGCTGTTTGGTGAAGGTGGGGCCAGAATTTTAGTTTCTGTAGCATCCACACAACAGGAAACGTGGGAATCCTATTTACAGGAACATCTAGGAGAAAATTGGCAAAAATTAGGCATGGTTGAAAATACTGATGCAGGTTTGACGGTTTTAACTACTGATAATCAAACCTTAATCCACGTTAGTATCGAAGAAATGAATGATATTTATCAAAATGCGATCGCTAGGCGATTAGCAATATCTAGTACAACCACCTGAGAAGTTAAGGGAGCAGGGAACAGGAGCCAGAGAAATAATGTCTTACTGACAACTCCCCACTCAGGACTCAGGATTCCCCATAATCTTAATTCTCTGAAATTGATAGCATCTTTAATCACAATTAGGGTACTGTTTTAATAGATGGTTAAAGATATATTAAGAAAATTCCGCAACTATCCTTAGACATAATCCCAGTGACCCAATAATTTTTAATTCGTAATACCGCTACGCGGAAGCAAGCTACGTAGTTCGTAATTCAGCGTAAAAGCCCTCAATTGATTGATGGAAAACCAAAAATTTTACTGTTTGCTGCGAAACCCCGCCATGATTGGTGGAGTAAAAATTACGAATTACGAATTATTAATTACGAATTATTTTGACTTGATACCCCAACCAGGAGCAAAGCTAGCATGATTCCCATCGATTCCGTCACTTTGGATGAATCCCCCAATCAGACTAACAACCCAAGCCATAGTCAAGAAAATCGTCCTGACAAGCCAGAAGAAGCTTGCGGAGTTTTCGGCATTTACGCCCCAGGAGAAAATGTTGCGAAACTGACCTACTTTGGATTGTATGCCTTGCAACATCGGGGTCAGGAATCAGCTGGCATTGCCACGTTTGAGGGTACACAAGTTCACTTACACAAAGATATGGGTTTAGTGTCCCAAGTCTTTAATGAGTCGATTTTAGAAGAGCTGCCCGGCAACATCGGCGTTGGTCATACTCGCTACTCTACTACTGGTTCCAGCCGCAAAGTTAATGCCCAACCGGCTGTACTGGACACACGTTTAGGTAAACTCGCTTTAGCACATAATGGCAATTTAGTCAATACTGTACAACTGCGAGAAGAGTTAATTAATAGTAACTGCAACCTAGTAACAACCACAGACTCAGAAATGATTGCTTTTGCGATCGCTCAAGCAGTGAACGCAGGTGCAGACTGGTTAGAAGGTGCAATTCAAGCATTCCATCGTTGCCAGGGCGCTTTTAGTTTAGTGGTTGGGACTCCTGTTGGCGTGATGGGGGTACGTGACACAAATGGGATTCGTCCTCTGGTAATTGGGACTTTGGCTGGTAATCCCGTGCGTTATGTTTTATCTTCGGAAACCTGTGGTTTAGATATTATTGGCGCTGAATACTTACGCGATGTTGAACCAGGTGAAGTAGTTTGGATTACGGAAGAAGGTTTAGCTTCCTATCACTGGAGCGAACAGCCCCAGCGTAAACTGTGTATCTTTGAGATGATTTATTTTGCTCGTCCCGATAGCCAAATGCACAATGAAAGCTTATACAGCTATCGGATGCGTTTAGGACGGCAACTGGCAGCCGAATCCTGTGTAGAAGCTGATATTGTTTTTGGTGTACCTGACTCTGGTATTCCTGCTGCTATTGGATTTTCTCAGGCTTCTGGAATTGCTTATGGTGAAGGGTTAATTAAAAATCGGTATGTTGGGCGTACCTTCATTCAGCCAACCCAAACCATGCGCGAGTCAGGAATTAAGATGAAACTCAACCCCCTCAAAGATGTCTTGGCGGGTAAAAGGGTGATTATTGTCGATGATTCCATTGTCAGAGGAACTACTAGCCGCAAGCTGGTTAAAGCCTTGCGTGAAGCTGGTGCAGCCGAAGTACATATGCGGATTTCTTCACCACCAGTAACTCATCCTTGTTTCTACGGAATTGATACCGATTCTCAAGATCAGTTAATTGCTGCTACGAAGTCAGTAGAAGAAATTGCCAAGCAGCTAGAAGTTGACAGCCTTGCTTATCTCAGTTGGGATGGAATGTTAGAAACAACAAGAGAAGACAAAAATAGTTTCTGTTCTGCTTGTTTTACTGGTGATTACCCTGTTACTATTCCTGAGCAGGTGAAGCGGTCTAAGTTAATTTTAGAAAAGGTAGTAGTTTAGGGATTGGGAACAAATTAGTGCTGAGTTGAGAATTTCACTCAGCACTCCCCTATTTTCAACACAGAGGAACGCGGAGTATGGAAAGATGTACGCGACAATAAGTTCCCTGAATAGGGGCTGCAAATTTTAGTGCATCTTAGCCGCAATATCCAGATCATCGCTTTTTAGTTGACCATCTTCCATATATATGATGCGGTCGGCAATATCTAAGATGCGGTTGTCGTGGGTAACTAGCAAAATTGTACAACCTTGTTCTTTGGCTAGCTTTTGCATGAGTTCCACAACATCGCGTCCTGATTTTTTGTCTAGGGCGGCTGTGGGTTCGTCTGCTAAAACAATTCTCGGATGACTGACGAGGGCGCGGGCGATCGCTACCCGTTGTTTCTGCCCCCCAGAAAGGTTTTCGGCATAGTAATTTACCCTATCCCCTAAACCAACAGTTTCTAACATAGCGATCGCTTTGGTGTTGATGTCCTGATTTAAATACTCATCATGTAGTTCTAGGGACATTCGCACGTTTTCTTTTGCAGTTAAAAATGTCATAAGGTTATGGGCTTGGAATATATAGCCAATCTGGCGACGCAGTTTAGTTAACTGCTGCTTGTTAGCTCCACAAATTTCCTGTCCTAAAATTTTCAGACTCCCTTCTTGCGCTGAACGCAAGCCACCCATCAAGGTTAATAGAGTGGTTTTACCTGAACCTGAAGGCCCCGTCATAATGACAATTTCACCAGTATTAATATTCAAATTAATGTCAAATAGGACTTGTTTACAAAGCCCCCCTGAACCAAAGTAATGATTGAGATTGCTGACTGAAATTACAGGTTCTAAAGCCGAGGATTGGGAATTGGCTAGTAGAGATTCTTGTAACATAAACTTTTTCAGGGGAGTAGAGAGAGTTAAAGAAGATGAGGGCAAAGGAAAATAACTATGGACTAAAAAACATCCGCAGGATCAGCAGAGCGTAGTTTTCGCATAGCGATCGCACCGGAAAAGGTACACATGATAATAGTGAGAATAAATACAGTTATTGCCCGTTCTAGCTTCATGGCTATGGGCAGCATAGTTGCAGCGTAGGTAACTTGATATAACCCAAAGGACAGAATATAAGCTGGGAGATAACCAAGGACGGCTAGTAACAATGCTTCTTGCAGTAGGACTACTAGAAGATAGCGATCTGTGTAGCCCATTGCTTTGAGAGTGGCGTATTCTGGCAGATGGTCGGAAACATCAGAGTAGAGAATCTGATAGACAATCACGATACCGACGATAAAGCCTACTCCCACACCCAACCCGAAAATGAAACCGATACCAGTACCGTTTGCCCAGTAGTCTTTTTCAGTTTGAGCAAACCCTTCTGGAGTCAAGACTCTGACATCATTGGGTAGCCCTGCGGCTAGTTGCGATCGCACTTTTTCTGGATCTGCTCCCGCCTTGAGGGTGATTAATCCTACTTCGATACGGTCTGCTTTTCGTTCGGGAAATAATCTTAAAAATGTGGAATCACTGGCGATGACATTACCATCAGCCGCAAAGGAGGCTCCATTACTAAATACACCACTAACATTGATGCTGATATTATTTAGTTCTGTCTGAAAGTTGTTGGTTTTCTTGAATATATCGCCAACTGCTCCGTATTCTGGACGACCAGCCTGATCAAATAAGACTTGGTTTAACTGTTTGATTTGACTCTGATTTTTTTTGATTTCTGGAAATGTAAAAGCCGATGTTGCCGGATCTATACCCCATACTAAGATGGCTCGATCCTGACGAGTTTCGGGATTTTTCCACTGTCCTGTGCCTATGTAGAGGGGGGTTACTGATTGCACACCCTCATAACCTAATGTCTGATATAGCCGCTCTCTAGAAAAGCTTTTTACCGAAAACAGAGTTTGAAATTGAGGATTAATCAACACCAAATCTGCTTGTAAATTGCGATGAGGTTGTACTGCTGCATCAAACAAGGCACTTTCAAAACCTAGCTGAATAAACATCAACATATCAGCAAAAGTAATACCTGCAACAGCAACCGCCAGCCGAGTTTTTTCCTTCATTAACTGCCGCCAAGCTAGCGGAGTTTTGTGAAACATTTTGGCAAACATCATATTATTTAGTTATTAGTTATTGGTTTTCTTCTCTCCCTGCTCCCCTGCTTCTTCTCCCACTCCCTACAGTTCAATTGATGTTTGTACTTGCAAGTTGGTGAAACCTGAAACTTGTTTGCTGTCTTCGGGATTGAGGCGAATTTTGACTTCAACTACTCGGCTATCGAGATTTTCTCCTGGCTGATTGCTAAATACGTTTTGTCGCCTTACTTGTAAGCCGATGTGGGAAACTTTTCCTCGCAGTTCACCTGCAAAAGCTTGGCTGGTAATTACGGCTGGTTGTCCTAGTTTCACTTTACCGATGTCGGTTTGATAGACTTCGGCAACGGCTAGCATTTGAGTGGTTTGTGCTAAGTCAGCAATGCCGTTATCACTAATTTTTTCGCCGACACGGGTATGAATTTTGAGAATCTGTCCAGCTATTGGGGCTTTGATGTAAGCCGCTTCTAGGTCGGTTGTGGCGCGTTTGAGGGATGCGATCGCACTTTCTACTTCTGTTTGTGCTGCTTGCACATCGACTGATCTAACTTCGGCAATACTGGTAAGTGTGGCTTTGGCTTCGCTAATTTGTTTGTTACCAGTGGCGTTAATCCGGTTAAGGGCAAATTTGGCTTCGGCTAGTTGTTTGCTAGCGGTGGTGTTAATCCGATTCAATACTGCGTTGGCTTCGTCTAGTTGCTGTTTGGCAGTTTCCACACTCAAGCGTCTACTATCAATTGCTGAACTAGAAATTGCTCCTTCTGAGTAAAGTTGCTGATAGCGTTGATACTCGGCTTCCGCATTCTTCAGTTCTGCTTCTACCCTCTTAATGGTGGCTTCTTGGGCGGTTCTGTCTCCTTGCCATTGCGCCTCTATCCTGGCTATGCTTTCTTGCTGCTCTGTTCTGTCGCCTTGGGATTGGGCTTGTAGACGCTCTACACTGGCTTGCTGGGCGCGAATGTCACCAGTTTTAGCTCCAGCTTTAACTTGATTGAGTTTGGCTTGAGCAACGCGCACTTGTTTCTCAGCTTGGAGTACGGCGGTTTGCAAGCGGGCGCGAGAGTCTAAAATTGCTACAACTTGTCCAATTTCAACTTCATCACTCTCTTTAACTAAGATTTGGGCGACGCGATCGCCATCTAAAGCCAATGGTGCAGATAGACTGATAACTTCTGTTTCCGGTTCTAGCCTACCTAGAGCAGTTATCTTAGGAGCGATCGCCTCAGTCGGTGCAGCATCGGATGCAGCAGTTTTATTAACTTGCCCAAACTGAGTAACTGCATAAAAAACAATTCCCGATGTAATGGCAGTAGCAGCAATTACTAATGCTATTACTCCTTGATTAGCAGGTTTAAATAATAGTTTTTGACTCATATTCCCCTCACAAAATAATTTTATTTAGGCTGTAAATTAGAATTAATTTAAATGAGAATTATTCACTTGATTTATTTGGTTGTGCTGTAGGTAAAGTGTCAGCATTTTTCCTAGCAAGGCACATTGTTCTTGAAAATCTATTGTTTGATTACACCAGAGTTTTTCTAAAATTAAGCCATTAGCCAAGCTTAAGACAAAGGAAGCTATAACCATATCTTGAATGCCTAAAAAATCACATACGGCTTGCTGGTAACGTCTATTAACACGCTTGAATACAATGTTATTTCCGACTTCATTTGTATCTTGATGTTGACAAAAATCTACCCAAATATACGTCCATTTAATACAATAATCTTCGTGCTTTACTAAATATCTACCTAAGGCTATCATTGCCTCTTCTATTGTTTTTGCTCCATCCATTTCAGCTAATGCTGCACTCACATCTTGTTGACTGATTTCTTCTACTAGTTGCTCAAACAATGCTTGTTTACTAGGGAAGTAGTGATACAAGGTACCTGTAGAAACTTTTAAGCTTTGAGAAATCTGCCTCATGGTGATGGAACCGTAACCTTTCTCAGCAAATAAATCAAAGCATTTACTGAGCAGTTCTTTTCGATATTGGTCATGGTTAACAATCTTAGGCATAATTACGGATTATTTATATCGAACGCTCGTTATATTAACGTATAACTATTTTTATTTGTTAGTCAAGTGCTGACTGGAAACTTGTATTAAACTACTGCGAAAAAATTATCAGCCTCTAAAAAGTCTCTTTGACTGTGGGCAAACAACTGTTAAAAAAATATTAAACTGCTACACATTTCTTAATTTATTCTAGGTTCCTAGCGCTGTCAAGGCTATGTCCAAGAACTAGCATGAAGAAGGCAGAAGGTAGAGGGCAGGAATCAGAATTCCCTTCTGGCTTCTTCAACCCTCAAACCCCTACACCCCTATTTTTCGGAGCTACTTTTTTCAGTGCCGCGATCGCATGGAGTCTGACAAGTTCATCTGTATCTACTGTCAGCACAGTTAAGCTTTCAATGGCTTGCGGACTACCCAATTGACCTAAAGATAAGGCGATCGCACTTTTTACACTATTAATTTTTGTCGCTGGATGTGGCGATAAGCTACGCTCTACCGTAGGTAATCGCACTATCTCTAACAGAATTGCTGTAGCTGATGTGATTAACTCTGGCTTTTGTACCCGTCCCAAAACTGTGACAATTTCTTGCCAAAGTGTTTCTGATGTAAGTTCCTTTAATGCCTGTTGCAAATATTCCAGTCCAGTTAATGACTCCAGCCAAACTAAAGCCCGGATGATTTCCAGTTGTAGGGTAATTGGTGTATGGAGTGATATGAGTACTGTATATAAATGGTGGGCAGCATCATCACCACCAATCCGGGCAAGAGCATTTGCAGCTGCACAGCAAACCTCGATATTAAAGTCATACAACTTGGGTTGTATTTTGGCGACTAAATTTAATTGTGAACATAAGTCTGAGCGAAAGCTTAAACCCTGAATTGCTGTACGTCTGACTATGGCAGATAAATCATTTAAAGCGTTCAACAGTGCAGGGGGTACACGTTCATCATGAAAACTGCTGAGGGCTTCGATGGCGGCGGCGCGGACTGCTGCTTGGGCATCCTGCACCACACTCAACAGAGGCGCGATGATTTCTGTACGCCGGATGTAAGCTAGCGATCGCACCGCCAAAAGTCTTGTATCTTGGTGGTTTAGCAGTTCGACAATTACAGGAATAGCAATAGTCCCTATTTGTGCTATTGCTGATGCGGCGATCGCTTTAAGTTCCTCATCTTCACTATTTTTCAATAATTCTACTAAAGGGATAATGGCATCTGGGTGTTGCAATTCGCCTAAAGTTCGTGCAGCAAACCAGCACAATTCATCCTCTGCATCTTCGTCTTCTAAGATGTCAACTAATGGGTTAATGGCTACAGTTCCCAAATTAATTAACACCTTGGAAGTCTCCCAGCGTTCCTGAAAATCTCCGCACTCAAAAACTGAGAGTGCTAATTCCAGCAATTGTTCTGAATGAGCTATTTCATTTCTATTTAATAAAATCAACTGTTGTAGATAATTAATCACAGATGACCAATCACCTACACTATGCGCCGCCTGGGCCTGCATCAAAAGTTGCCTGATATTATTCACAAGACCTTGGGAATTGGGGATTTATGAATGGTGTTAGCGGTAGCGAGTCTTTGAGCGACTTCTCTTCCTACTCTCTGTTTCTAGATTTGTCACACTAGCTTTGCTTGACTACAACTGAACTACCCTCAATTTTGGCGGCGTAAGTTTTGAGTGGTTGTGTAGCTGGGTCTTTTTGCACTTTACCATCAACTCCGTATTCTGCGCCATGACATGGACAGACAAATTTTTCAGTTTGGGCTTGCCATGCTACGGTACAACCTTTGTGGCTACAGGTGGGGTTAACAGCAGTCAAATTTCCAGTATTAGATGTACCCACTACCAAGACTGGCCCAATTGGTGAGTTTTCATTAAGTAATTGACCAGTTTTATCTAATTCAGCAACAGTACCCACCGTTTGCCAATCTGTAGATGTTGTTTGTTGAGAAGAACAAGCAGCGATCGCTATAGGTAGGCTACTAGCTATCCAACCCAAACCCACCCAATTAATGAAATCCCGACGTTTCATAGTTTTTAGTCAATAGTCAAGAATATCTATACACCGTCTATAAAAGGGCATTACAGGCATTTTGTTCTGCTCGTTCAGTATATGTAATGCAGGAAACGCATATTAGATATTCAATTTAAGCATTATTACTAATATTTTGTAGCTACCTATACTATTTTATCTGAAATCCCAACATAACCTTAGAAGTATCGAAATTGTTACATAAACATTCGCAAAAACATCTTGACAAAATTAGCCAATCTAAAAGATTACAAATTCTCCCAGATGTAGGTCTAGAGGTATCTTCAGTGAAAAATCGGCGGCGTGTCAATCATTGAAGTAGCAAATAGATCACTTTATAACCTTCTTGAGTATAAGTAATCAGGCATAAATAAATAGTTCATTTTTCATTACTAGACCTCGTAGCACAAGCAAAGACTACGAGCAGATTGATCTTAAGCAGTAAATTCTGAAGTCTCAATTAAAAATTTATGAGAACAAGATCATGACAGACACAGCCACTACTACCACAGCCAATCTTAATAAGTTCGAGAAATTCAAAGCCGAAAAAGATGGACTTACCATCAAGGAAGAAATAGAAAAAATTGCCTCCCTTGGATGGGAAGCAATGGACGTAACAGACCGAGATCATCGCCTCAAATGGGTGGGTGTATTCTTTCGTCCAGTCACTCCTGGTAAATTCATGATGCGGATGCGGATGCCTAATGGTATTCTCACCAGCAATCAGATGCGTGTTTTAGCGGAAGTAGTGCAACGTTACGGAGATGACGGCAACGCCGATATTACAACTAGACAGAATATTCAACTGCGGGGGATCAGAATTGAAGACTTACCAGATATCTTCAATAAATTTCACGCCGTGGGTTTAACTAGTGTGCAATCTGGGATGGACAACATCCGCAACATCACAGGCGATCCGATAGCGGGATTGGATGCAGATGAGTTGTATGACACTCGCTCTTTAGTGCAGCAAATTCAGGATATGCTCACCAATAAAGGACAAGGCAATCCAGAATTTACTAACCTACCCCGGAAGTTTAATATTGCGATCGCTGGAGGACGTGATAATTCAGTCCATGCGGAAATTAACGATTTGGCCTTTATTCCAGCATTCAAAGAGGCAGGGGAGCAGGGTGGCCATACTCCGCAAAAAGTCTTTGGATTTAACGTTTTAGTTGGCGGCTTCTTTTCTGCTAAACGTTGTGAAGCGGCGATTCCTTTGAATGTTTGGGTAACTCCTGAAGAGATCGTAGCCTTATGTAAGGCCGTTTTGGAAGTCTATCGTGACCACGGACTCAGAGCTAATCGCCTCAAGTCTCGGCTGATGTGGCTAATTGATGAGTGGGGTATAGAGAAGTTTCGTTTAGAAGTCGAACAGCGTTTAGGTAAATCCTTACTACCCGCAGCACCCAAAGACGAAATCGATTGGGAAAAGCGCGACCATATCGGCATCTATAAACAAAAGCAAGAGGGATTGAACTATGTAGGCTTACATATCCCTGTTGGGAGGTTGTATGCGGAAGATATGTTTGAACTGGCTCGTATGGCAGATGTTTACGGTAGCGGTGAAATCCGCATGACTGTTGAACAAAACATCATTATTCCTAACATTCCCGACGAAAGATTGAGGACATTATTGACAGATCCCTTGCTAGAGAGATTTTCTATTGACCCTGGAGCATTGACGCGATCGCTAGTTTCCTGTACAGGCGCACAGTTTTGCAACTTCGCTCTTATCGAAACCAAAAACCGCGCCACAGAAATGATTCAAGCCTTGGAAAGTGAACTCACATTCACTCGTCCAGTACGCATCCATTGGACAGGTTGCCCCAACTCTTGCGGACAACCCCAGGTTGCAGACATCGGCTTAATGGGAACGAAAGCTCGTAAAAATGGCAAAGCCGTTGAAGGTGTTGATATCTATACGGGTGGCAAAGTCGGCAAAGACGCACACTTAGGTCGTTGTGTACAAAAAGGCATCCCCTGTGAAGACTTGCAACCAGTATTGCGAGATTTACTCATTCAGAATTTTGGAGCCAAACCCAGACAAGAAGCCTTAGTGACTACTCTATAAAGTTCGTAGTCAGGACTAAAGTCCTGATTTTTAAGTACTAAAGCCCTGACTACAAACAAACTGACTACTGACGAATTAACAAATTACACAAAACAAATGACACAGGTTTCCAGAAGAAAATTTCTTTTCACTACTACTGGGGCGGCTGCGGCTTCTATTTTGGCTCATGGCTGCACCTCCAACACTTCTAACTCAGGCACAAATCAAGCACCCACAGCCGCACCAGCTGCTAATGTCACTACAGTTGCTAACGCCCCCAAGGTAGAAACAACCAAAGCCAAGCTAGGATTCATTGCCTTAACCGATGCTGCGCCTTTAATTATTGCTAAAGAGAAAGGCTTATTTGCTAAATATGGCATGACCGATGTTGAAGTCATCAAACAAACATCTTGGCCAGTCACCCGTGATAACTTAAAAATCGGCTCCTCTGGTGGTGGTATTGATGGCGCGCATATCCTCAGCCCTATGCCTTATCTAATGACCATCAATAATATAGTGCCGATGTATATCTTGGCACGGTTAAACACTAACGGTCAGGCCATATCTGTAGCAAATCAATTTAAAGAACTCCAAGTTAATTTACAAAGCAACGCTCTCAAAGACGCATCCGCTAAAGCCAAAGCCAATAATAAAGCCTTAAAAGCTGGTATTACCTTCCCTGGCGGTACTCACGATTTATGGATGCGTTACTGGCTGGCGGCTGGCGGTATCAATCCAGACCAAGATGTAGTTTTGGAAGCCGTACCCCCACCACAAATGGTGGCAAACATGAAAGTTGGTACTGTGGATGCTTTCTGTGTAGGAGAACCTTGGAACGCCCAGTTGGTAAACCAAAAAATAGGTTATTCAGCTTTAGTTACAGGCGAGTTGTGGAAAGACCATCCAGAAAAAGCTTTTGCCATGCGCCAAGATTGGGTTAATCAAAACCCCAACGCCGCCCAAGCAGTTTTGATGGCAATTCTGGAAGCGCAACAATGGTGCGACAAGGCAGAAAACAAAGAAGAAATGTGTAAAATCTGTTCTGACCGCAAATATTTCAACGTTGCAGCCGCCGATATTGTAGAAAGGTCTAGAGGTAATATTGACTTTGGCGATGGGCGGACAGTGAAAGATTTTCCATATCGCATGAAGTTTTGGACAGATAATGCTTCCTATCCTTATAAGAGCCATGACATCTGGTTTTTAACAGAGAATATTCGCTGGGGCTATTTGCCAAAAGATACCAAGATTAAAGAAATTGTTGACCAAGTGAATAAAGAAGATTTGTGGAAAAAAGCTGCTAAAGCAATTAGTGTGCCTGAGTCTGAAATTCCTAGCAGTAGTTCTCGTGGAGTTGAAACTTTCTTTGATGGTGTGAAATTTGACCCAGAAAAGCCAGAAGAATATTTACAGAATTTAAAAATCAAAAAAGTCTAATTCCATCAGGTTTCAGAATTCAGTAGTCAGAATCCAGAATTAAAATTTTTATTTTTTGGCTTGAAGACTTGAATTCTATTACTAATTAAAACACAAAGTCTTGTAACAAAGGAAACAATAGACAATATGGCTGCTGTTTTGGGGAGTCGTCCTATCAGAAAAAAATCTCTCAATAATTTCAATAAATTACTTTTGAAAAAAGTAGTGCCGCCATTAGTAGCATTAGGAATTTTTTTAGTCATTTGGCAATTAGTTTGTTTGAATCCTGACCTAAAATTACCAGGGCCAATAGAAACAATTGCAGAAACCTGGGATCCTTTTATTATTAATCCGTTTTTTGATAATGGTGGCAATGACAAAGGCTTGGGTTGGCAGATACTTAATAGCTTGGGACGGGTTGGTTTAGGCTTTTCACTAGCAGCAGTTGTGGGTGTTGTATTAGGAATTATAGTTGGAGCAAATAAAGTAATTTATACTGCTGTAGATCCCCTGTTTCAAGTATTGCGAACTGTACCGCCTTTGGCATGGCTACCTATTTCTCTGGCAGCATTTCAACAAGCTAATCCTTCAGCAATTTTCGTAATTTTTATCACATCAATTTGGCCGATCATCATCAACACCACAGTAGGGGTACAACAGATTCCTCAAGATTATATCAATGTAGCTAAGGTTTTACGTCTTCGAGGAATAAAATACTTTTTTAAGATAGTATTTCCTGCTACTGTGCCTTATATTTTCACAGGTTTACGCATCGGCATTGGTTTATCTTGGTTAGCAATTGTGGCAGCAGAAATGTTAGTTGGTGGTGTGGGTATTGGTTCGTTTATTTGGGATGCTTATAACACTACGACTGAAACTAATTTAAGTGAGATTATTTTGGCACTTATTTATGTTGGTTTAGTGGGTTTATTACTAGACAGATTAGTTGGTTTTGTTGCTAGTAAGGTTGTGGCAGAGGAGAAGTAGTTAATAGTTGAAATTACTCTTAAAAGGCTGATGAATGTTGACTATTGACTAATGGATAAGGACTAATAACCAATGACTAGTTTTGTGGAAATTGATCACGTTGATCGGATATTTGATTTATCTAATGGTGGTAGATATATTGCTCTGAAAAATATTGAGTTGAAAATTAAAGAAGGGGAATTTATTTCTTTAATTGGACACTCTGG
Source organism: Anabaena subtropica FACHB-260 (assembly GCF_014697105.1). GTDB lineage: Bacteria > Cyanobacteriota > Cyanobacteriia > Cyanobacteriales > Nostocaceae > Trichormus > Trichormus subtropicus. The sequence goes on from NZ_JACJRF010000009.1 coordinate 122,309, forward strand.
ATGTGGTAAATCTACCTTACTTAATATTATTGCCGGGTTGGATAGAGCTAGTGTTGGTGGTGTGACTTTGGAAGGTAGGGAAATTAGAGAACCTAGTCCAGATAGGATGGTGGTGTTTCAAAATTATTCCTTGCTTCCTTGGTTGACTGTGCGGGAAAACGTCGCCTTGGCTGTAGATGAAGTTTATCAAGGTAAACCCAAAGGTCAACGTCGGGCAATTATCGAAGAACATATCGATATGGTGGGACTGCGCCTAGCGGCAAATAAGCGTCCTAGTGAGTTGTCTGGGGGGATGAAACAACGGGTAGCGATCGCCCGCGCCTTAGCTACTCGTCCCAAGTTGTTGCTGTTAGACGAACCCTTTGGGGCTTTGGATGCCTTGACACGGGGGAGTTTGCAAGAACAATTGATGAAAATCTGCAATGAACATCAGATTACTTGCGTGATGGTGACACATGACGTAGATGAGGCGTTATTATTGAGCGATCGCGTCGTCATGCTGACGAATGGCCCAGAAGCACACATCGGGCAGATTCTCGAAGTTCCTATCCCCCGTCCCCGTCAGCGTTTGGAAGTAGTTAAACATCCCAGTTACTACAATTTGCGAAATGAAATAATTTACTTCCTCAATCAACAAAAGCTGGCTAAGAAACGCAAGACTCAACAGATTTCCGCACCAGTGACCACAGCTAAAGCCGTTTTGGAAATCGGTTTTATGCCTCTGACTGACTCTGCACCTTTAATTGTCGCCAAAGAAAAAGGCTTCTTTGCCAAGTACGGCTTAGATAATGTTATCCTTAGCCGGGCAAACAACTGGCAGGCGATCGCTTCGGGTGTGGTAACTGGCTCCTTAGACGCAGCCCAAATGCTTGCAGGAATGCCTATTGCTTTAACTTTAGGCGCTGGTAGTCAAACACCAACTCCCATAGTCAACGCCTTAAATCTTTCTCGCAACGCCAACGCCTTCACCTTCAGCAAAAGATTATATAACCAAGGTGTAAGAACCCTAGCTGACTTAAAAGGGGTAATTGATGGTTCACCTGACAAAATTCTCACCTTGGGAGTAGTTCATCCCACATCCATGCAGAACTTAATTCTGCGTTACTGGTTAGCGGCTGGTGGTATAGATCCCGATAGAGATGTTAGCCTAACAGTCATTCCCCCAACCCAAATGGTAGCCCAACTCAAAGCCGGAAACATTGACGGTTACTGTGCGGGAGAACCTTGGAACTATCAAGCAGTCCATGATGATTTAGGCTTCGTTGCGGCTACAGCTTTAGAAATTTGGTCAGGACAGCCGAAAAAAGTCTTGGGAGTCAGAGAAGATTGGACGCAAAAGTACCCAGAAACCTACCTGAATCTCGTCAAAGCACTCCTAGAAGCCTGCAAGTATTGTGACGACCTCCGCAACCGTGAAGAAATTCTCGAATTACTCTCTCGTCCCGAATATCTGGATGTGAATCCTGCATATATCCGCCCTGGTTTCATCGACCCCTACGATCGCGGCGACGGTAAACCACCCCAACAACTCACAGGATACAACCAGTTTTATCTTAATCAAACCAACTATCCCAACCGCACCGAAATTTTGTGGATGGTAACACAAATGGCACGTTGGGGCTTAACACCCTTCCCGAAAAACTGGGTAGAAATAACTGAAAGAGTTTGCCGCACAGACATATTTGGTGCAGCAGCCCGCGACCTCGGCTTACTCGATATCGGGGAAGACAACCCCATTCACTTATTTGACGGTAAATATTTTAACCCATCTGAACCAATAGAATATCTCAAAAGCTTAGAAATTAAACGCCAAATACGTATTGAAGAAATATTTTTTTAGTCAACAGTCCACAGTTCTTCCTCGTCTCTCCTCATCTGCGCCTTTGCGTGAGAAATCATAAATCTATTCAGCACCCAAATAATATGCAAATAATCAATAAAAATAATCAACCCAACCTACAACCTCAAAAGACAGATAATTTCCTAGTCATTGAAGGTGTCAGCAAAATTTACCCCACTTCTGAAGGCCCTTACACTGTACTCGATGGAATTGACCTGAAAGTTCGTGAAGGCGAATTTGTCTGCTTAATTGGTCACTCTGGCTGCGGTAAATCAACCTTACTAAACATGATTTCTGGATTTAATACCCCAAGCGAAGGCGTAGTTCTCCTGCAAGACAAACCCATCACCGAACCAGGCCCCGACCGGATGATGGTATTCCAAAACTACTGTCTACTCCCGTGGCTGAGTGTCTTTGAAAACGTTTACCTAGCCGTAGATGCAGTGTTTCCCAACAAAGCCCAAGCCGAAAAACGCGCCATTGTCAGAGAACATTTAGCAATGGTGGGTTTGACAGAAGCAGCCGACAAGAGACCCAGTCAGATTTCCGGGGGGATGAAACAACGAGTGGCGATCGCCCGCGCTTTATCCATTCGTCCCCAAGTGTTGATTCTCGATGAACCCTTCGGCGCATTAGATGCAATCACCAAAGAAGAATTACAAGAAGAACTACTGCAAATTTGGAGTGATCATCAAGTCACCGTCCTGATGATTACTCACGATATTGATGAAGCCCTATTCCTCGCCGACAGAGTTGTGATGATGACCAACGGCCCGTCCGCCCAAATCGGTGAAATCCTCGATATTCCCTTCGCCCGTCCCCGCAACCGCAGCCGCATCATGGAAGACCCAGAATACTACAACCTGCGAAACTACGCCCTAGATTTCTTGTATAACCGGTTTGCTCATGATGAGTAGTTAGTTGACAGTTGTTACTCTCCCTCATATCACGAGATTAGAATGCTTAAAGAAATATTTTCATTCAGGGATCGTTACCGCATCTTACATCTAACTTGGTTTGCTTTCTTCTTATCATTTGTGGTGTGGTTTAACTATGCTCCATTTCAAACAGCGATTAAAGAAGCGATCGGTTTAACTGAAGGACAAGTCAGAACGATCGCCATCTGTAACGTAGCTCTAACTGTGCCTGCGCGGATTATCATTGGCATGGTTTTAGATAAGTACGGGCCGAGAATTACTTACTCGCTGCTGCTGATGTATGCGGCTCTTCCCTGTCTGGCCTTTGCAATGGCGCAAAACTTCGGTCAGTTGGTAATCAGCCGCTTGGCATTGAGTATTGTGGGTGCTGGTTTTGTCATTGGTATCCGCATGGTGGCTGAATGGTTTTCACCCAAGGAGATTGGAGTAGCTGAAGGTATTTATGGCGGGTGGGGTAACTTTGGTTCGGCGGCTGCGGCTTTTACCTTACCTTCAATTGCTATAGCAACCGGCGTATTTGCGGCTGGTCAAATTAACTGGCGACTAGCGATCGCTCTCACTGGTATAGTTGCGGCTGTATATGGGGTGATATATTTCTTCAGCGTCCAAGACACACCCTCTGGTAAAGTTTATCAGCGTCCCAACCGTCACGGTGGTATAGAAGTTACTAGCCAAAAGAGTTTTTGGTTATTGATATTAACGAATATTCCCCTAGTTGGTATCTTGGGTGTATTAGCTTGGCGCATCGGACAAATTGGTTTAATCAATCAAACTCAATTAGTTATTGTTTACCTCCTCTTACTTGGTCTTTATCTCTTCCAAGCTTATAAGTGCTGGGATGTGAATCGAGATGTAGTCACGGGTAAGAAGAGGTACTCTACTGAAGAACGCTATGAATTTTCTCAGGTAGCAATTCTTGAACTCACTTACTTTGTCAATTTTGGTTCAGAGTTAGCAGTAGTTTCCATGCTCCCCGGATTTTTTGAAACCACTTTCGGTTTAAATAAAGTATTGGCGGGGATGATTGCGGCTAGTTACGCATTCATGAATTTATTTGCCCGTCCCGGTGGCGGTTTGGTTTCTGATAGTCTGGGTAGTCGCAAATGGACAATGACTGTACTCACCGGTGGTATGGGTATAGGTTATTTGTTCTTCAGTGGCATAAATAACAATTGGTGGCTACCTCTAGCAATCCTTCTGACTATGGCTTGCTCATTTTTCGTCCAAGCCGGGGAAGGCTCAACCTTTGCCATTGTCCCTTTGGTAAAGCGGCGAGTAACTGGGCAAATTGCGGGTAATGTTGGTGCTTATGGTAACGTGGGAGCCGTAGCTTATCTCACCCTCTACAGCTTGTTACCTGCGAGTGATGTCGGTAATAGAATTTTCTTCCAAACCTTGGGTGTGACAGCGCTGATTGTCGCCTTCCTTTGCGGCTTCTTCCTCAAAGAACCCAAAGGCTCGTTTGCTGAACACCACGAAGGGGAAACACCACAAGAAACTCCAGAACAACTATCCGTCCGAGTTTGTAGTGAGGACTTTATTCCTCAAAGCTATAAGGACTAAAGTCCTTACTACGAACAGTTGAGTAATTAGCATTCACCTCCAGTGAGGCGTAGCCCATCGCCAGCCATCATGATTGAATCTACCAAAACTCTTTGTCCTTACTGTGGTGTCGGTTGTGGACTAGAAGTAACACCCCCAGCCCAAGCGAACAAAGCCACTAATCGAGATAGCCAAGGAAATCCGATTTGGCGGGTGCGGGGTGATAAAGCCCATCTATCCAGCCAAGGTATGGTTTGCGTCAAAGGTGCAACGATCGCCGAATCTTTGGATAAAAATAGACTACATTACCCAATGGTGCGCGACTCTTTAGATCAGGAGTTTCGCCGTGTCAGTTGGGATGAAGCGTTTGATCTCATCACCAAGCGTATTCAAACGGTACGCGTTACCCAAGGGGCGGAAGCTATATGTATGTATGGTTCCGGTCAATTCCAAACTGAAGATTACTACATAGCCCAAAAACTGATGAAAGGTTGTTTGGGTAGCAATAATTTTGATGCTAACTCTCGACTATGTATGTCGAGTGCAGTATCTGGCTATATCCAAAGTTTTGGGGCTGATGGCCCTCCCTGCTGTTATGAAGATTTGGAGTTAACTGACTGTGCATTTTTAATTGGGACAAATACCGCCGAATGTCACCCCATCGTTTTTAACCGATTGGAGAAGTACCACAGAAAAAACCGTAAGGTAAAAATGATTGTGGTCGATCCCCGACGCACACCCACGGCCGAAGCAGCTGACTTACATTTAGCGATTAATCCTGGTACCGATATCGACTTGTTAAATGGTATCGCCCATTTGTTAATGCGTTGGAACATGATAGATGTCGGTTTCATCGATGACTGTACCAGTAATTTTTCTGCTTATGCTGAGGTGATTCGCCACTATTCACCGGAAGTAGTGGCGCGTCAATGTGGTATTACTATCGAGGATTTAGAAACCGCCGCCCGTTATTGGGGTGAATCACAGCGAGTTTTGTCTATGTGGTCGATGGGTGTGAATCAATCGAGTGAAGGTACAGCCAAAGTTAGAACTATTATCAACTTACATTTGATGACGGGACAAGTTGGTAAACCAGGGGCTGGGCCTTTCTCTCTCACTGGTCAACCAAATGCAATGGGAGGACGAGAAGCAGGCGGTTTAGCCCATTTATTACCCGGTTATCGATTAGTGAAAAATCCCCAACACCGCACAGAAGTAGAAGAATTTTGGGGATTACAGCCTGGGCAAATTTCACCCAATCCTGGTTTAACAGCATGGGACATGATCACTGGTTTGGAAGAGGGTAATGTAGGTTTATTATGGATTGCGGCTACTAATCCAGCTGTAAGTATGCCAGATTTGGAACGGACTAAAAAGGCATTATTGCGATCGCCTTTTACAATCTACCAAGATGCTTACTACCCTACAGAAACTACAGCTTACGCTCATATCTTGTTACCAGCAGCCCAATGGGGTGAGAAAACTGGTATTATGACTAACTCAGAACGCCGAGTCACACTGTGTCAAGCCTTCCGCCCACCACCACGAGAAGCAAAGCCAGATTGGGAAATCTTTGCTGAAGTTGGACGAAGATTAGGTTTTGCGGACAAGTTCGCCTTTACAAATTCAGCCCAAGTCTACGCCGAGTTTGTGCAATTAACTAGGAGTCGTCCTTGCGATATGTCTGGGATTAGTCATAAACAATTACAGGCGGAAGGCGCTACTCAATGGCCGCATCCAGAAATAGGGAGTAGGAATCAAACTAGCCTCTCTAAAAGACTCTACACTGATTTACACTTCCACACCCCTGATGGTCGCGCTCGATTTGGGGCATATTACTCGAAGGGATTAGCAGAACCACCAGATCCTGATTATCCTTTTGTATTGACCACTGGACGATTATACGGACATTGGCACACCCAAACGCGGACTGGTCGCATAGAAAAAATCCGCTCGATGCACCCAGAACCATTTATAGAAATTCATCCCCGTGATGCGGCAAAGTTAGGTATTACTGATAATCAAGTGGTAGAAGTGCGATCGCGTCGAGGTAGCGCCAAGTTTCCCGCCAAGGTGACCAAGGCTATTTCCCCAGGTACAGTGTTTGTCCCCATGCACTGGGGTACACTTTGGGCAGATGATGCGGAAGCTAACTCCCTCACCCATCCTGAATCTTGTCCCGATTCTCTGCAACCAGAGTTAAAAGCCTGTGCAGTCCAATTAACACCTATTTCTATAGAAGTTACACCCCAAAATTATCAACTCCAGTCATCTCAGTGGTAAGCTGCTAGGTATCGGTAATTAATAATTGGTGACTTCATCAATAGTACATAGTCCATACTTACCATTATTATTTCTAATGTTGTGAATATTTGGCTATTCAGATGACTTTTGATGTTTAATCATGACTTTTACTGGATTACTTTAATTAAAAGATAAAAGTTATATCAAAAGGTGAATTTTTCTCCTTTTATGATAATTTAAGGTAAAAATTGACCCTATTTTCATCCTATAGACTAAATCTAGAGGATTTTCTTTTATTTTTTAATAATGGCAGCTTACTCAGGAATGTGGTGTAGCTAATGAAAAGATTCATTCATAGAATTATGTGGATTACGAAAAATGATAACTTTATCCACATTATTGAAAGCCTAGAAACGGTAGTTGCCAAAATTCTATCTGTTTTTATGATAATAGTAATTTTTTTAATAATAGCTGATTTAGCAACTTTTATTGTTAAAGAATTATTTACTCCACCCTACGGTAGAATAAGCACAACACTATTTACAGTTTTTGGTTTATTTTTAAATGTTTTAATCGCTTTAGAACTTTTAGAAAACATCACAGCCTATCTTAAAAAACAAGTACTTCAGGTTGAATTAGTAATTGTTACTTCTTTAATTGCAGTCGCCAGAAAAATTATTATTCTTGATTTAGAAAAAGTTAAAGGTCTTGATATCATTGGTTTAGGAATAGCGATTCTTGCTCTTTCCATTAGCTATCTAATAATTCATTTTACTAATTCTAGTCGCAGAAATTAAAGATTTTGTATTGATAAATTAACGGATGAATATCAATATTTTGAGGTCTTAAATTTTCACATTTTTCTGAGAAAAATTTATACTTTTACTCAGCAACATCAAACATTTTTAATTAATTTTAAAACTAAAATTTCTCAACGTGAAATATGGTACATTTTTTTCAATTTGAAGCAGATTTTGTTGATTCCTTACGCTGCATACCTATGCAGGTGCGATACAAACTTGATACCTGTGGTATTAAACTGAAATTATCCGATTGGAACCAAATGACTCAAGTTGAACGTGAAGCTTTAGTTGAATTACCTTGCACTATAGCAGCAGAAATTCAATCTTATCAAGATTATCTTCAACAGTTAATATTAAGCCGTACTGGTAAACTACCTACAACACTACCGATTGAACCTGAGCCAGCTTGGCTAGACTCTAGCACGATACCAGCTAGTATTCAGGAAAAAGCCGAAGAGATAGGTATTGCTGTAACTTTGTCACAATGGGCAAATTTAACACCCTTGCAACGTTTTGCTTTGATTAAACTCAGCCGTTCAGGACATGAAAACAAAAATTTTCCTAAGGCGATCGCTGAGTTTCATCTTGTTTAATTAGGAACTCCCAGACAAAAAAATATCCCAAATGTAGGGTGCGTCAGTGCGAGAAAACTTAGCTGTACCATGAGATTATTCATACTGACGCACCCTTGTATATTAAAAGAAGTAGTAGACCGTCGCACCCTTGGTCAGGCAGTTTTACCTACCTGACTCTAAACTATAACTCTCAACTTCGCACAGGCACGAACCAGACTTAACTTACAGTCGATAATTGTTTTTGAAAGTAAGCCTGCAACACTCTTTCAGCAATTTGACGACTAGTCAAGCCTAATTCTGCCTTGGATTCATCTGGGGTAGCGTGTTCTACCAACACATCGGGAATCCCAATGCGCTTGACAGGAACGACAACATCAGCATCTAACAAGGCTTCTACTACAGCTGAACCAAAGCCACCCATCACACAGCCTTCTTCCAAAGTGACAACCCGCCCGATTTTCTGAGCCAAGGGTAAAATCAACTCAGTATCCAAGGGTTTAACAAAGCGGGCATTAATCACAGTCGCTTCAATACCGTGTTCACTGAGAATTTCCGCCGCCTGCATACTGGGGTAAACCATCGTACCGTAGCCGGTGATTAACACATCATCACCGTTGCGGAGAATTTCGCCTTTACCGATTTCCAAAGGTTCCCAGCCTTCTTCCATCAAAGGAACACCGTAGCCATTGCCACGAGGGAAACGCATAGCGATCGGCCCGGTGGTATGCTCAATACCTGTTACTACCATGCGCTGCATTTCTGCTTCGTCTTTCGGTGCCATCATTACTATGTTGGGAATGCACCGTAGGTAAGCAATGTCATACATACCTTGGTGGGTGGGGCCATCAGAACCGACTATTCCCGCCCGATCCAAACAGAAAAATACTGGTAAGTTTTGGATACAGACATCATGGATGATTTGGTCATAAGCCCGTTGCAAGAAGGTAGAGTAGATGGCAGCTACTGGACGCATACCTTCAGTTGCTAAACCAGCCGCTAAGGTGATGGCGTGTTGTTCCGCAATACCAACATCAATATATTGATTGGGCAGTTTTGCTTGTAGTTTATCTAAACCCGTTCCTGTTGCCATCGCTGCCGTAATCCCAATAATTTTAGGGTTTTGTTCGGCTAGTTTCACTAAGGTATGGGAGAAGACCTTGGCATAAGAAGGTGGCTTGGGTTTGCTGGAGGGAATTGCTTTCCCAGTTGTCAAGTTAAAAGGAGTTTGGGCATGATAGCCTACTTGGTCTTTTTCGGCGAGTTCATAACCTTTACCTTTGATTGTTGATACATGAACTAAAACCGGCCCTGCTATTTGATGTGCTTGTTGAAAGGTAGCAATCAATTCTTCTAAATTATGCCCATCGACTGGCCCCATGTAGGTAAAGCCCAGTTCTTCAAAGACTGCGCCGACTTTGGGAACAGCCAACCGTTTCATCCCTTCTTTAATCCGTCCTAGTTCTGGAGATAGGGATTCGCCGACAAAGGGAATGTGTTTGAACTGTTCCTCAAAATTATCCTTGATAAACTGCACAGGTGGACTGAGACGCATTTTGTTGAGATAACGAGGAATTGCCCCGACGTTAGGAGAAATCGACATCTCATTGTCGTTGAGAACAACCAGCAGGTTAGTTTTAGGCAAGTGTCCAGCATGGTTGATAGCTTCCAACGCCATCCCACCAGTTAATGCACCATCGCCAATCACCGCCACAGCTTTAAACTTTTCCCCGTTCATATCGCGTGCTAAAGCCATGCCCAATGCGGCGGAGATACTGGTTGAAGCGTGGCCTGCACCAAAATGATCGAATTTATTTTCACCCCGCTTGAGATAACCAGCAATTCCATCTTTTTGCCTGAGAGTGTGGAAGTTGCTGTAGCGTCCTGTAATCAGCTTGTGGGGATAAGCTTGGTGTCCTACATCCCATATAACTTTATCCCGGTCTAAATCTAGAGTCTGGTAAAGCCCTAGCGTTAACTCTACAACACCCAAGCCAGGCCCCAGATGTCCACCAAATTCGGCTACTGTTTGCAGGTGCTTATCTCGAATCTGACGGGCTATTTGTTGCAGTTGCCGGATGGATAGACCGTGCAGCTGATTGGGATGGGTGATTTCACTCAGATGCATAATTATAGGGTTTTCCTCTCTAATCTCTACTTTTGGTATTCTGATTTTCCCACGGTCGGGTAGCCCGGAGAATTAGACTGTTACTAAGTAGCAGTCGGAAATTTATTCACTAGTAATGGGTAATTAAGCACTAAGCTTTCAGCATTTTTTACTAGTGATTATGCTTTATAACCTACACCGCAAAATTACTTGAAATAGTGTAATTAGATTCATTTTGTGAAAATCATCAAAGTAGAAGAATATCTTGCTGATTTGTTCTTGAAAACACACTCTGCAAGGGGAGTGAGAGGCTAAAGCTTATATCTAGTGTATTCTATCCAAATAAACTATGGTACGACACTGCAAAAATAGACAGAGATTTTGTCAGCAAAAATATCACCGTATAGGTATGTCATATTTTTACCTTCATCTGTTGATTTTTACTAGTGTTAAGTATTAGGGTAGTCGTGGACTGTCGGTAGTCGTGGGAACTACTGGCATTTCTGGTTGTTTTTCCTGTCTTTGCAAATATTTACTCAGCAAGTAAGCCATATCTCCACGAGTCATAGGTCTTAGAGGAGATATGTTGTTTTGGTCATCAGTATTAATGAATCCTTCTGTAATGACTGTGGCGATCGCTCTTCTCGCCCAAGTCGGTATAGAACCTGCGTCTGGATGGGGTGCAAGTATTTCGTTCACTACATCATCAGAAAATTGAAATACTCCATAAGCTTGGGCAAAAATCGCTAAAGCTTCCGCCCTTGTCACCCGTTGATTAGGGAAAAACAAATTTCCCCGATAGCCTTTCATCACATCTGTTTTCAAAACTGTCTGAATATCTTGATACGCCCAGTGAGAAGAGGGTACATCTGCAACTGTAATTGGCTTTGGTTGGTTGGCGGCTTCTTGTTTATTGAGGCGAAATGCTTTTACCAAAATCGAGGCTAGTTCGGCACGATTCATTAGCCTTTCTGGATAAAACTTCCCATCTGCCGAATTGGTCATCAAATTGGCAGCAATTACCTGTTGTATTGCTGCTGATGCCACTCCCCCAGTAGTCTCTGTTACTTGAGCTTGAGCAATTACCGGGAAGCCCTGGAGTAGCAATACTAATGAAAGGGTACTTAGCAAAGGCCGCATAGTTCTTACCACTGTTAATTTGCTTCGATGAAGTACTGAGTAAACAATTTTTTAATTTTGGATTCCCCCAAAGGGGGTTGACTCTTAACTATGGTGACGCATTTTTACTAACTCAGGTGTCCCATGTCCGATATCAAGCAATTAATCTTAGTTTGGGGATCACAAAAAATTATTGAGATTTTTTTGCTAAACTAACTGAGAATAGTTTGCACTTAGGATATGCTAATAAAGTAATCTTCACTCCTCAGAATTATTAATCCTCAGGAGTAGAAACATGAATGATTACTGCAATTTAGTCGCACTTTGAGGGCTAGTCGCTTGAAACCGTTCCGTTCCGAAGTAGAAGAAAAGTACGTTGTAGAAGTAAATTGGGCAGATCGTTGGCAAATCTACCAGCGTCTACAAGAATTAGAAGTTCCCTGTTGGTGTGAAGCTAACCAGCCGTTGAAAGTTGAATTTCTCTCTCCTGTGACGGTTGTTCAACTTTGGAGTGTGATGAGACAATTCACGTCTTCTCGCCAAAATTTAATTGATTCTCTTGAAATTAATTGGCAAAGTCGCTATCCAGATTCTTAATCTGTGGCTGCGGTGTTGCTGATTTAATGACTCAAGCTTACTTTAGTTAACAAAGAGGTAGAACAATATGGGTGTATGCCACAGTAAAGATGTATCAGAGTTTTGCCTTGAAGGTAGATTTATTGAATTTGTTATTAAAGATGGCTATAAGTTAAAAGGTTTGTTGCTACGTACTGCTGATGGTGAATGCTATGTCAAGCTTGCCAAGCAATTGAGATTTACTTTTGATTGGCGTTTACCATCTGGTACTTGGTTACAAGTGGTTGGTCAAAAAAAGTATGACGCAAAAACTGGCGAAGTTACACTCAAGGCTGAAAGTGTAATGGCGGCTAGAACAGACATACAACAAACAGTTAAGCAATTCCCCACGATAGGCAATAGCAAACCAAAACCAGATAAGCCTAAAGCCACAATTTTGGTATGTCAAAAGTCTGATTGCATGAAACGGGGCGGTAAGGCACTTTGTCAAGCTTTAGAGGCGACTTTAAGCGATCGCGGTTTAGAAGACCAAGTTACCATTAAAGGTACTGGCTGCATGAAAAATTGCAAAGCCGGGCCGAATTTAGTCATGCCAGATAAAACTCGCTACACCCGTATTCAAGCAGCCCAAGTTCCTGCACTGATGAATAAGCATTTTGCTGACAGTCAGCAATCAGATAATTCCCATGAAGTCGTAATATCAAACACCAATAAAGCTGAAACTGTTAGTGGAATTTCAGTTTTTTAATAATCAAGTTTTTGAAATCGTTTGTACTGTGTTGTTTTAATAGATAAAAAATAAAATTATTCATTTTATGGGGTGGGGCATTTTGTCCACCCCACATTACTTAGTATTACTTTGTATAAAGTCTTCACTATTTTGAACGCAGAGGGGCGCAGAGTTTTACTATTCATCTTTGGAAAATCTATAGGAATAAAAATTTTTTTACGGTAACAGTATTTAGTAATAAGCATTTATCCTAAAGAGTGTGGCTAGCTAATGGAGAAAATTAGTGGAATTTTTAGCCGATTCTATTGTGCTATCAAGGATGCAATTTGCACTGACTGCTATATTTCATATGCTTTGGCCTGTCCTGACTACAGGGATGGGAATTTATCTGGTGATTGTTGAAGGAGTTTGGCTAAAAACTCGTAATCCAGATTACTACCTCCATGCGCGGTTTTGGGCGAAATTCTATGTGTTGAATTTTGGGATTGGTGTAGCCACTGGTATCCCAATGGAGTTTCAGTTTGGGACTAATTGGGCCCCTTTCTCAGAAGCTGTGGGTAATTTTTTTGGTAGCGTTATCGGCTTTGAAGCTTCTTGGGCGTTCATGCTGGAAGCGGCTTTTTTAGGAATTATGTTATTCGGTTGGGAACGAGTCAACCCCACAATTCACTATCTCTCTACTATCTTGGTAGCTTTCGGTGCTAACCTGTCCACACTGTGGATTTTAACTGCCAATTCCTGGATGCAAACTCCCGCAGGAGGGGAATTGGTGAATGGTAAATTCATTGTACATGACTATTTTCAAGCAATTTTAAATCCATTTATGGTCAATAGTGTGCTGCATATGTTCTTTGCCACACTAGAAACTTCTTTGTTTGTGATTGGGGGAATTAGCGCTTGGTACATTCTCCAACAACGCCACGAAGCCTTTTTTTCCAAGTCTTTGAAGATTGCTTTAGCAGCTGCTGTCGCAGTTGCTCCATTACAAATATATATCGGTCATTTGAGCGGTGAACAAGTTTATCACTATCAACCCACAAAACTGGCAGCAATGGAGGCTCAGTGGGAAAGTTCACCTGCTGGACAGCCTGCTGATTGGAGTTTGGTAGCGATACCCAATGAAAAAGCTGAAAAAAATGATTGGGAAATCACTATTCCTAATGCTTTGGGTTACATTTTGGAATTTAAACAAAATCTTTCTGAACCAGTGCGCGGTTTAAAGGAATGGAAACCCGAAGACCGTCCCCACATGGTAGGTTTAATTTACTACGCTTTCCGGGTGATGATTGCGATCGGCTTTTTCTTTGCAGCTTTAATGTTATTTAGTACCCTGCAATGGCTACGTGGGAAACTATCAGCCGAAAATATTACTCAACAGCGTTGGTTGATGCGGGCTTGGGTATTTGCAGCACCTTTAGGATACATTGCTGTAGAGTCAGGCTGGATTGTGCGTTGTGTGGGTAGACAGCCTTGGACGCTTTACGGGCAAATCCGCACAGTAGATTCTGCTTCGCGCTTACCTGCGAGTAATGTCTTAGTTTCACTGACTAGCTTTGCTGTAGTTTACACTGTGTTATTTATCGCCGCCATGTACTTTGGTAGCCGCATTATCCGCACAGGGCCAAATCTGGAATTACCAATACCAGGGGTAGAAATTACAAAACCAGCAGTAGATACTACTCCTGGTGAGTTTGTCCCTGATGAGCGTCCTGTTGAGGCGCAGCAATAGGGGAGCTAGTAACGGATACGTGGATCAACATAAGCATTGAGAATATCAATCAAAATGCTTGCTGTTACTACTATCGCCCCAAAAAATATCAACACACCTTGGACTGTGGGATAATCGCGATCGGAAATTGCTTGATATAACCTATTTGCTAATCCAGGCCAAGAAAATGTCACCTCGGTCAAAATTGCTCCACCTAGTAGGGAAGCAAAGGTTAATCCTAAAACAGTAATCACGGGAATTAGAGCATTTTTTAAAGCATGAGACACTAAAATCTTATTTTCGGAAATTCCTCTAGCTCTAGCTGCTTCTACATAATCAGCTTTGAGGGTTTGCTTTAAATTGACGCGGACAATTCGCTCAAAAATTCCACTCAGCAAAATTCCTAAGGTGAGGCTAGGAAGAGCTAGATGATGCAAGGAGGTGAAAAACTGCGTCAAGTTACCACTCAGTAAGCTATCAACTGTATATAATCCAGTGAAGCTAGGGGGAGGCGGAAGATTAGGCGGAAAACGGTTGGAATTGGGAAACCAACCCAACTGTACTGAAAAAATCAACTGTAATAGCATTCCTGCCCAAAACATTGGTAGTGCGTAGGTAATAATCCCAAATAGCCGTCCGCCAAGATCAAAAGAAGTTCCAGGGCGAGAAGCTGAAAGCGTACCCACGAAAATTCCGACAATCAGAGCAACCGCCATACTAAATACTGCTAACTCTACTGTCGCCGGAAAATATTGTCCAATAATGTTCCAAACGTGCTGTCCCCGACTCATTAAGGATGTACCTAAGTCAAAACGCAGTAACTCTCCTAAGTAATTTAGGTACTGTAGCCACAATGGCTGGTTTAATCCCAGTTGTTCTCGTAGTTGCTGTTTCGCACTCTCTGGCGCACGTCCGCCCAGAATTGCATCAACTGGATCTCCTGGTGTGGCTCTGAGTAATAAAAATACAATCGTGATAATGGTTAACAGTTGCAAGGGTGCAAAAAGTAACCGAGAAACAATGTAGTATTGTAAAGCTTTTGAGCGAGACATATTTTAGTCAATAGTCAATAGTCATTAGTTTTCTTCTCCCCTCTCCCCTGCTCCAACTGCCTATTTACAATTAAAAGGCAACTTTATCATAATTATGATTTCTTTCCGCCTACTTACTTATCATTCTGAGGTAAATTAAAAGCCAGTTAATTGAAATGAAAACTACTGACTATGAACTATTGACCTTTGACTATTGACTTATAAACTAGATTCTTGCTGGGGTCAAGTTGTACATTATTTACACCTTTGTGGGCAAATACATATTCTGTGTTCTGCCATAAAGGGATGTAAGGTATATCATTCACAATTTGAGTTTGAATTTCTGCAAATATTTTCTGACGAGACGTAGAATCTTGCTCTTGACGTTGCTGATCGATTAATTTGTTGACAGCTTCGCTATAGTAAAAAGAACCTTGAGTTTGGCTGGCACCTTCTTCGCATCCTTTAGCAACTGAGCCTTTTTGACAGGCTAAAAATGGCTGCACATAGTTGTCGGGGTCTAAAAAGTCTGGATACCAATCAACTAGAGCTGCGGGATATAAACCCCTAGAAATATCTTTATAAAAGGTAGGGCCTTCTATCGGGCTGACTTCAATTTGAAGTATACCATCCAGGTTTTGTTCGGCGATCGCTTTTAATGTCTGGGCTGCCAAACTCCGCGCCGCAGAACTAGCAGGATACCAAATCTGTACTCTTGCCGGATTTCCTTGGGAAAAGCCAGCCGCAGCTAGCAATTGTTTAGCTCTATCAAAGTTAGCATCACCATACTTTTCTTTAAAGACTGGTTGGGACACATTAAAAGTAGTCGGAATTAAGCTGTAAAGTGATTCAGCTTGACCAAATAAAGCTCTTTTATTTAAAATTTGCCTGTCAATAATTGATGCTATTGCTTGTCTCACCTCTAGTTTATCTAAAGGTTGCTGATTTCGGTTCAATGCCATAAAAGTAACGACGCTACCTTGAGCCGTTATCGATTGCCAATCTCCTTTTTTAGCACCTGCTTCTAAGCTGTTAATTTGATCTGGTTGTAAGGATAGGTAAGCAACATCTATTGCACTAGTACGAAAGGCGTTGAATAAATTCACTGGACTAGTTTGAATTTGGACATTAACACCTTGATTTTTGGGTTTTTCTCCCCAATATTTATCAAAAACATCAAAGCGTAATGAGTCTGTTCCATACTGCGCTAATTTATAAGGACCAGTCCCAACAAAGGTATCTGGTTTAAATTTACCAGTACCAATTTCATAAGCTGTGGGTGAAACTGCACAAACCCCAGAAAAGGCTAACAGCGAGGGAAACGCCGCAAAGGGTTTTTTCAGTTGAATTGTTAATTCGTAATCACCTGTAGCTTTAACTGAATCTACGGTGTCAGAAAGTAAGAAAGAGGGCTTACCTTTATTTTCAATGAAACGCCGGATACTAAACTCCATTGCTTTGGCGTTAAAGGGAGTACCATCATGAAAAACCACTCCCTGACGTAAGGGTATGGTGTAAGTTAAACCATCTTGGCTCACTTTTGGTAATGCTGTAGCCAACTGCGGTTGAATTTCTGTGCTACCTGGTTCATAAGTATAGAGGCGATCGCTCATATTAAACACTAAACCGAGAGATGCTGATTCATAAGCATCAGCCGGATCTAAAGTGCGTGGCTTGAGTGTCGTTCCTACTGTAATTCGACCATCCCCTGTGGGACTATTGGTAGCACCAGATGTTGATGTAGTTGTTTGTTGGCGAGGAGTGCAACTAATAACCAAAACTAAACACAGACAGAATAAGGAGAGGAATTTTTTCATCCGCCCCCACTGTCTCCCAGGCAAAGCAAACCAGTTCATAGCGTCCCAATTTTTAAAATTAGCGGTCAGCAATTATACTATATAACTTAGCTTTTATATTTTATTGTGCAGAATTTAGTTAGGCTTTGTTGCATTTTGTATACAAAATTAAATTACCAAATAGGTATAAACCAGTATCAAAGTAATTATTGGAAATTGAAAGTATTTGAATTGTCATAAATTAACATTCTTAATCTGTGACTATGATATCTAATAAATAAGCAACAATTATTATTGACTTATCATTTAATCTATTGAGTAAAGTTGTTAATAATTATGGTTTCTTGCGAATTGCAACCTGCTTTTATTGTTGTCACTTAACAACTGAAAATTTGCTACAAAGGAACTTAAACCATGAAATATTTCTTTGTTTCTGAAGGATGGACTATTGGTAGAGTATGGGCATCTGAGGGATTATGGCAAATAACAGCTTGGCGGAGGCAACCTGATATTCAACGCCTCAATATTTCTTTAGTAGAAAATCAAGAATTAATGTGGCTTTATCGCATTGAAGATGCCGTTATTACTGTAGAAGTTACGCCAACCACTCCAGATGTAGTTAATCAAACTATTGGTAAAGTAGTGCTAAAACGACTAATGACGGCAGAACAAGTAATTGAACGTCTAGAGAAAGCCGAAGCTAAGTGTCAGTTACTGAACACTCAATCAGTCTTAATCTAGCTCAATACTCAGTTTGTAGCCACTGCTAGGTATACTCCATGAGTAACTGTAGCGAATTTTAGTCAATGTTCAATACCCTTGTTGTCGCTGGTGCTAGTCGTGGAATCGGTCTTGCAGTAGCCTCACACCTTGCACTCAAGTCCCACCGATTACTAGCTGTATCTCGCACATTAGCACCTATTGGTGAATGGGTAAGCGCTGATTTATCTTCCTTGTCTGGTGTGGAAAAAACCGCAAAAGCAGTTGGTGGCGATGTGCTGGATGCTTTATTGTATATGGGAGGAACTTGGGAAACAAAAGCCTTTACCTCTGAGTACAACTTTGAACATTGTTCAGATGAAGATATTACACGAGTTATCGGAGTTAATTTAGTTGCTCCAATTCGTTTAGTCAAATCTCTTTTACCTGCACTCCGACGCTCTACAAATCCAAAAATTATATTCATGGGTGCGCTATCTGGACGAGATAACTTTCCTTCGAGAGAAGTGGCAAACTCAGCGTCTAAGTTTGGGTTACGTGGAGTAGTTCATGCGCTGCGAGAGGAACTAAGATCACAACAAATTAGCGTAACTGTAATTAATCCTGGCAACGTCGGAACACCAGAAGTCCTTGAGGATTTGGCACAAAATGCGCTTTTAGGAGGTAAAGCTATTCCTCTCAATGATTTACTAAGCATAATTGATTGCATCTTGTCTTTGTCTAGAGAAACCTGCCTCAAAGAAATCGATGTTGCTGCCATGCTTGGTACTGGTGCTTAAGGGACTTCCAACTAAAAAATATACAATCGCTTTGGTGAGCAGGGGAAGTAGGGGAGGCAGGAGAAGTAGGGGAAGAAAAATCCCACGATAATATTTGCTCTCACCCATTGAATATTTTATTTTCTGGAAGTGCTTAAGCCGGAGTTAGAAGCGGACAATAAAATTAGCAAGTGCCAGAAGACAGAAACATTAACCCTTACTTACTTGTAAAGATTTATAAACATACGCAGAATAACTTGTAATGCTGATTTAAGGGAAGATGAACCCTACAGGCGACGTGATACCTAAGGTAAGCTCCGCCAACGCATCAAATGAAACGCTTGCAAACAGTGCCATCATATAGTTACACTTTTTAAAACATTCTCATTTTTACTTGGCGATCGCCACCATCTAGGGACACACTCCCAAAATGGTTGAGTATTGCCGAGAAATACACTATCTGGCTTAACAAAAGTCAGATGTGGTAAAGGATCAGACTCTGGCAATAAAAAAAATTTCAGAGAAGTCCGAGGTGAGGCTTCCAACCTTGGAACCTTAAGTAAGAAAATTGTTTTGTAAACATCACTCATCGAGGAGGAGCGTAGTCGATGGGACTACCCTGGTACCGAGTACATACAGTAGTTCTGAATGACCCAGGGCGACTGATTTCTGTACACTTGATGCACACAGCCCTGGTGGCAGGTTGGGCTGGTTCGATGGCACTATACGAACTAGCTATTTATGACCCCAGCGATCCGGTTCTCAACCCGATGTGGCGGCAAGGAATGTTCGTGCTACCCTTCATGGCACGGTTAGGAGTTACCCAATCTTGGGGCGGTTGGAGCGTTACTGGTGGCCCAGCAGTTGACCCTGGTTTCTGGTCATTTGAAGGAGTTGCCGCAGCTCACATCGTGCTTTCTGGTCTATTGTTCCTAGCTGCCGTTTGGCACTGGGTTTACTGGGATTTGGAACTCTTTAGAGATCCTCGTACTGGTGAACCTGCTCTAGACTTGCCAAAAATGTTTGGCATTCACCTGTTCTTATCTGGTTTACTTTGTTTCGGCTTTGGCGCTTTCCACCTGACAGGATTATTCGGCCCTGGAATGTGGATTTCTGACCCCTATGGAGTCACTGGAAGCGTGCAGCCAGTAGCACCAGAATGGGGGCCGGATGGGTTTAACCCATTTAACCCTGGTGGTGTAGTGGCTCACCACATTGCTGCTGGTATTGTGGGCATCATTGCTGGTTTATTCCACCTCACCGTTAGACCCCCCGAAAGGCTCTACAAAGCCCTGCGGATGGGTAACATTGAAACCGTACTTTCTAGCAGTATTGCGGCAGTGTTCTTCGCAGCTTTCGTAGTTGCTGGAACCATGTGGTACGGCAACGCTACCACCCCTATTGAACTGTTTGGCCCCACCCGTTATCAATGGGATCAAGGCTACTTCCGTCAAGAAATCGAGCGTCGCGTACAATCTAGCGTAGCTCAGGGTGCAAGCCTGTCAGAAGCTTGGTCACAGATTCCCGAAAAACTAGCATTCTATGATTACGTGGGTAACAGCCCCGCTAAAGGTGGTTTGTTCCGTACAGGGCCAATGGTTAAGGGTGATGGTATTGCCCAATCTTGGCAAGGTCACGCCGTATTCACAGATGCTGAAGGTCGGGAATTGACGGTACGTCGTCTGCCCAACTTCTTTGAAACCTTCCCAGTAATCCTGACCGATGCAGATGGTGTTGTCCGGGCTGACATCCCCTTCCGTCGTGCAGAATCTAAGTACAGCTTTGAGCAATCTGGCGTAACAGTTAGCTTCTACGGTGGCGATTTGGATGGTAAGACATTTACCGACCCCGCCGACGTGAAGAAATATGCCCGTAAAGCTCAAGGTGGAGAAGTCTTTGAATTTGACCGGGAAACCTTAAACTCTGATGGTGTATTCCGTACATCTCCCAGAGGTTGGTTTACCTTTGGTCACGCTGTATTTGCTCTTTTATTCTTCTTTGGTCATCTCTGGCACGGCGCTCGGACAATCTACCGAGACGTATTTGCTGGTGTTGATGCGGATCTAGAAGAACAAGTAGAGTGGGGTCTATTCCAGAAAGTGGGTGACAAATCAACCCGTCGGAAGGAAGCTCTTTAATTTTAGGGACTGGGGACTGGGGACTGGGGAAGTATTACCCAGCACCCAATACCTGGTACCAATAACTTAATTACTTGCTGGATAAGCAGGAGTTTTTAACATGGAAAGCGTAGCTTACATTTTAATTTTGACCCTAGCAATAGGTGTTCTCTTTTTTGCGATCGCATTCCGCGAACCCCCCCGCATTGAGAGAAAGGAAGAGAAGTAAGGTAGCTAATACTAAACTTCTCAAGTCAAATAAGACTTATATCCGTTGTTTTTACCAAAAAAACAACGGATATTTTCGGTTTTTACTTTATTACTTTGTGCCTCCGTGTATCCGTGTCTAAATAATTGGGGAACGACACAGGTACAAAGAAACAAAGAAAATTTATTTAGAGCAACGGCTAATTTGCTAACAACTATTTTATATTTATTTGTGATATAATCTTTTTTCTGGAAGTTAATATGTGTGAATACTAGCTTTTCTGCGCTAGGATTAGACAAAGATATAAATGTACACTACCAATTTAGGCAGTTGCATACACATGGCTATTATGGCATAACCATTACGGAGACTAGAACCAGGAACACAACAGCATGGTCAATCAGAATTTAACCGCTACAGAAATTGGATTTACTCACGAAGATTTCGCTGCCCTCCTTGACAAGTACGACTATCACTTCAGCCCAGGAGATGTCGTACCAGGTACAGTTTTTAGTATAGAACCGCGCGGCGCTCTGATTGACATAGGTGCTAAGACAGCAGCATATATACCTATACAAGAAATGTCTATAAACCGGGTCGATGCCCCGGAAGAAGTTTTACAATCAAACGAAACAAGAGAATTTTTTATTCTCACCGATGAAAACGAAGATGGACAGTTAACACTTTCCATCCGTCGGATTGAATATATGCGTGCGTGGGAACGTGTACGCCAATTACAAGCAGAAGACGCTACAGTACGCTCCGGTGTATTTGCTACCAACCGTGGGGGAGCTTTAGTGAGAATTGAAGGACTACGGGGCTTTATTCCCGGTTCTCACATCAGCACCCGCAAACCCAAAGAAGAGTTAGTGGGCGAAGAACTGCCTTTAAAATTCCTAGAAGTAGACGAAGAACGTAACCGCCTCGTTTTATCTCACCGTCGCGCGTTAGTAGAGCGCAAGATGAACCGCCTAGAAGTCGGCGAAGTCGTAATTGGTACAGTTCGCGGTATCAAACCTTACGGTGCATTCATCGATATCGGTGGTGTTAGCGGCTTGTTGCACATCTCAGAGATTTCTCACGAGCATATTGATACACCTCACAGCGTATTCAATGTCAATGATGAAGTGAAAGTGATGATCATTGATTTGGATGCGGAAAGAGGCAGAATTTCTCTGTCTACCAAACAATTAGAACCAGAACCCGGTGACATGATCAAAAACCGTGATCTGGTTTATGATAAAGCCGAAGAAATGGCAGCCAAGTATAGGGAGCAAATGCTGGCTAAACAACAGGGTATTGCTCTGCCCACAGAAGATGCAGAAAATTTAATTGAGGAAGATATACCCTCGGCTACTGAAGATGCTGTAGTTGAAGAAGAAATTACAGCAGTTGAGGAGATTACAGCAGTTGAGGAAATTCCAGCAGTTGAGGAAATTCCAGCAGTTGAGGAAATTCCAGCAGCTATTGAAGAGTAATACAGTTGTAGTTTAACTTTAACTGTCTTTAACAAGAACAAAGCATTTTTAAAAGAGGGAAAACCCCTCTTTTTTATTTTGAATTTTTACGGGTGTAATTTTATGGCTACTATTAAGTGTAGAAATATCAAATTTACTGATATTCAAGCGATTTTATTTGATAAAAATGGTACTTTAGAAAATTCGGAAGCCTATTTGCGATCGCTCGGACAAAAAGCAGCGAGAATAATAGATGCCCAAATACCCGGAATTGGCGAACCCTTACTCATGGCCTTTGGCATTAATGGCAATACTCTCGACCCAGCCGGTTTAATATCAGTAGCCAGTCGCCGTGAAACAGAAATAGCCACAGCCGCCTATATTGCCGAAACTGGTAAAGGATGGTTTGAATCATTGAAAATAGCACGTCAAGCTTTGGATGATGCTGAAAAATACATTGGTGTAGCTCCAGCACCTCTATTTACAGGTGCATTGGAAGTATTACAATCTCTGTCAGCAGCCGGACTAAAACTTGGCATCGTTTCAGCAGCGTCAACATTAGAAGTGAACCACTTTATTGCACAACATCAATTAAGTAATTACATCAAGGGGCAAATAGGGGTAGATGACGGCCCTAGTAAACCAGACCCCATATTATTTTTACAAGCCTGCCAAGCTTTAGGTGTAGAGCCAGGAGCCACATTAATGGTAGGTGATGCTGTGGGTGATATGCAAATGGCTCGTAACGCCAAAGCAGCCGGTTGTATTGGCATTACTTGGGTGAATAAATTAGATAATGTCCAAGGCGCAGATGTAGTGATTAATCAGCTAGATGAAATTCAAATTGTAGAAAAATAACACTAAACTATATAGATAAAGATGAACTAGGCTAAAACCAACTTCCTCCTCTCTCCCGCCTTCACCTAAAAATAATATGTCACAGCTATTCCCTGGAGAAGTATTTGCTAATACTGCTGACTTTGACACTGGGATTCGCCAGCTATTACCTCGCTATGATGAGATGCTGGAAGTTATTGCCCGTTGTCTGCCTTCTACAAGTCATCGTATTTTAGAATTAGGTTGCGGCACAGGCGAAGTTAGCCTAAAGTTACTCCAGCGATGCCCTGATGCTCAAGTTATTGCCTTAGATTATTCACCCCGAATGCTGGAATTTGCCCAAAACAAAATGGCAGCATCTGGGTATAAACAACGCTGGACTGGTGTACAAGCAGACTTTGGGGACTGGGCAATCAATTCTGATAAGTTGAATGTTGGTAGTGAATTTGATGCTTGTGTATCATCCCTAGCAATTCACCATCTTCATGATGAGATGAAGTCAAAGCTATTTCAGCGCATCGCTGCTAGCCTTACGCCAGATGGTTGTTTTTGGAACGCAGACCCTATTTTACCAGAATTACCTGCACTGGGAGAAATTTACCAAGCAGCGCGAGAAGAATGGGCAACTCAACATGAAACCAGTCTGATGGAAGTTCGCGCCAAGATTGGTAACACAAATCCACAAGGATACTCTAGTCAAGACCAACTTGCTACTTTAGATACTCATTTGCAAATGCTGACAAAAGCTGGATTTAAAACAGTAGCAGTACCTTGGAAATATTATGGTTTAGCTATCTTTGGTGGCTATGTGTAACGGTTAGAGACTAGAGGCTAGAGTTGTAGATTTTTTCTGTGAATAGGCTGTATTGAAAAATTTTGCACTCTTTTTACCCGGACGTGCAGAATTTTTGCTGTGTCCATACTCTTATATCGGCGGTTAATTTTTCTGCTATATTTCTAAATCTGACAATGCCTAAAAGATAGCTAGTGTTAATACAGAATACACTTTAATTATTCGTTTATTAACTATTAAGAAATTAGAAATATATGTATTTTTACATAATATTTCATCTGCGATCGCTCTTGAGAAGTACTGTTTACTTTTTATCAACATATTGGAAAATAAAGAGTAGAAACGATTCATCAAAACATTAACCAGGGAATTGCCATCTACATTGCTTTTAATGCTGAGTTCCCGCAGGAGAATAGATTAGATGGCTAGAAATAAAAAGAAATCATCTAGGTTCAATTGTGATCATTCACAAAATACTAGATGTCCTATTTGCTGTGTGATTCCACCGCACATATTAGAAAATATTGCTCTCAATGGTACACCACTGCAAAGAAATTGGGCATTTCAAACATTGAATGTTTCGGCTCAATTGCGCGGACGGAGAAACGCCATTGGTAATATCTTTCTCGCTCCTTCTCCTGGTGAAAAAAGCCGTACTGTTTACGATGCTCAAAACACTGAAAAATTACCAGGAATTATAGTCAGATCTGAAGGCGATAGTCCTAGCACTGATGTAGCTGTGAATGAAGCTTACGATGGGGCTGGTGCTACTTATGATTTGTTTTACGAAATATTTGAACGTAATTCCATTGACGACAAAGGACTACGTTTAGACTCCACTATCCATTTTGGGGTGAAGTACGAAAATGCTTTTTGGAATGGCGACCAAATGGTTTATGGTGATGGCGACGGTGAATTATTTGATCGCTTTACCAAGTCAATAGATGTTATTGCCCATGAACTAACTCATGGTGTGACTCAATATGAGGCAGGTTTAATATATTACGGTGAACCAGGGGCTTTGAATGAATCTTTTTCTGATGTTTTTGGTGCTTTGGTAAAACAAAGGATAAAAAACCAGACCGCAGAGGAAGCCGACTGGCTCATTGGTGATGGTTTATTAATGCCCAAAGTCAACGGTGTTGGTGTCCGTTCCATGAAAGAACCGGGAACAGCTTATGATGACCCCGTTTTAGGGAAAGACCCCCAACCAGGCCATGTCAAAGACCAGTACAATGGCTGGGCGGATAATGGCGGGGTACATATCAATTCAGGGATTCCCAACCGTGCTTTTTATCTAGCAGCCATAGAGATTGGTGGCTACGCTTGGGAAAAAGCAGGTAAAATCTGGTACATTGCTTTACGCGATCGCTTGCGTGCTAAGGCTGACTTTAAAAAAGCGGCCGATGTGACCACACAAGTTGCTAGTGAACTCTACGGTGACAATAGTCTAGAACATAAAGCAGTACAGAATGCTTGGAAACAGGTGGGAGTTAATTCCTAATACTGCTACGAGTGAATCCTGAACTTACGAGACGCTTACGTAGAACGGAGACACTAGGTGTAAACGTCTCGTAGATAGCGCGGTAGTATTGCGTAGCCAACAAAGCAAGCTAAGTAATTCGTAATTAATACCAATTTGAAAAATGATGGGGATGGACGGAGAAAATCCAGAGACACCAAGCACTTTTCAATTCAAAATCCAAAATGGTATGAGGATTCTTGTTAGACTGGGAGGTGAAATATCATCTTCCGGTCTGATTTAAATGCGGGTATTTTTGGAACGCACAGGCGGCTTTGCTGGGATTAGTAAAAGAATAAACGTTGATACAAATAAACTCCCACAGCAGGAAGCAGAGAAACTATGCCAACTGGTAGCAGCAGCTGATTTATTTCAACTACCTCAACAAATTATCTCCTCTTACGGCCAGAGAGATCGCTTTCAATATCAGATGACTATAGAAGATAATGGTCAGCAGCATACAGTAATTGTTAGTGAAGCAGCATTATCCAGTAATTTAAAGACACTGATTGAATGGCTTAATCAAGCACCATCTTTATAAAGGTTGCCAAGCAGTACCTTTGTAACCATAATCAAAAATTTCTGGATGTAAAATTTCGGACAAAATTTCTAGAGAATCTGCCAGCCGTGGACCTGGACGGTTGAAGTAGGAATTACCATCGGTAATGTAAACTCTACCAGTCTGGGCAGCGTGTAGTTTTTGCCATTCTGGGTTTTGGGTAAATAATTGAGCTTCTTGACGAGTCCGAGATAAGTCAAAACCACAAGGCATAAAAATGATGATATCTGGATTGCTGACTAACAGATTTTCCCATTGCAAATGTGGGGAAGGCTGACCCGGAACGGAAAATAATGTTTGTCCTCCAGCTAAATGGACTAATTCCGGAATCCAATTTGCTGCGGTCATCAGAGGTTCTGTCCACTCAATGCAAGCAACTGTCGGTACTTCTTCTAAAGAAAGTCCCTGGATTTTTTGCTGACAAATTTTGACACGAGCTTCTAAATTATCTAGTATTTTTACTGAATCCACACCAAAGATATGAGATACACGTTCAATATCCTGCCACACATCCTCCAGTAGATTAGGTTGTAAAGAAATAATCTGTGGAGAACTTTGTGTAAGTTCTGCAACTGCTTTTTCCACATCTTTGAGGCTAACTGCACAAACATCACACTGGTCTTGCGTCAAAATATGGGTTGGTTGTAATTGTTCTAAAACATCTACCTTAATTTGATAAATACTCAGTGCAGATTGCAGCAAATTATTTACTTCATGATGAATTTTGCTGCTAGGAGCATGACTACTTAAGCGTGCCTGCGTACATACAGGAAGATTTTGGATTTCTGGAGGATAGTCGCATTCATGCGATCGCCCAACCATAACATCACTCAATCCTAAGGTCGCTAAAATCTCTGTTGCACTAGGGATCAGAGATACAATTCTGACATTACCATTTTTCATTGCTCACCTCTAAAACAGCATCTGCGTTCTTAACTCAATTGTTACAGACTTCTACTTCTGAGGTATCTTTCTTCAGGGGAGATTATCCTGCAAAAACCCAAGACAAAATCAAAAGCAAGACATATTTATCTCAATTGCCCTAGCTACCTCCGTAATAAATTTACTTATGTTAAATTTATTATGTTCAAGTTATAAAAACTTTAAATTTATTTCTTAAGTGCGATCGCTTACTTCTATTGTGGCAATTATAGTTAGGAGTGATGAAATTGCGGAACCGATGATGCACAATCTTGTTCAATATTTCATTTTCAAATAATTATTGAAAGAAAAATAGATTTTCCAGATATGTAAAACGTTATGCCGTAATTGTATTTATAAAAATACTTCTAGTTTTTAGAGAACTACAAGGCAAAGTGATTTCTTTCCAAGGACGACACATGCAGGTGCTAGAGGTTAAAGATATTACAGAAAGCCAAGCAACGCAAGACGGTATGCGAATCACAGAAAACGTGCGACGCAAACAAAATCAGACTCTAGTGCAATTGGCAAGAAGCAAAACTTTCCAGCAAGGGCCTCTCCATGCTGTGTTAGAAGAAATCACAGAAGCTGCTGCTCAGACACTTTTAGTGGAACGAGTTAGCTTATGGTTGTATAACCAAGATGGTTCAGCCATTGAGTGTATGGATTTATATGATGTCAGTAAGCAAGTCCATACTTCTGGTCAGTCTCTATTAAAAGCTAGTTACCCAGTTTACTTCCAAACATTGGAAGAGGAACGTAGTATTGCTGTACATGATGCCATTAATGATAAAAGAACCCAAGAATTATCTGTAAGTTATTTATCGGTTTCTGGAGTTGTATCCCTGCTTGATGCTCCTATTTGGGTGGGAGGTCGTTTAGTAGGAGTAGTTTGTCATGAACACTGTGGTGAAGTGCGTCAGTGGACAGCAGAGGAAGAAAATTTTGCAGGCTCAATTGCAGATTTTGTATCTCTAGCCATCGAAGCCAGAGAACGTAATATCGCCCAGGAAGCCCTAAGAAAGAGTGAAAATCAATTTCGAGCAATTTTTGAACTTTCCTCCATCGGTATCGGACTTGTCGATATGAAAGCCCAGATAGTTGATGCTAACCCTGCTTTGTGTCAAATGTTGGGATACAAGCGAGAAGAACTATGTGGCAAGCGCTTTACAGATTATATGTCCCCGCAAAGGGGAGATGTAGAGCTTTATAAACAACTTATTACTGATATTTTTACAGATACTCAGCAAATTGACAAAAAACCACAACTAGAAATCGAACGGCCTTTTGTGCATCGAGACGGTAATTTGGTGTGGACTAAATTGTCTGTTTCTGTAATTCCTGGTTCTCATGGTGAACCAGAGTATTTTTTAGCTATTATCGATAACATTACTGAGCGCAAACAGACTGAAATGAAACTGCGTACTTCGCAAGCCGCAGCAGAAGCTGGTAGTCGAGCAAAAAGTGAATTTTTAGCTACCATGAGTCATGAACTGCGGACACCGCTCAATGCCATTATGGGCTTGTCGCAGTTATTACAACAAGAGATAGTTGGTTCTCTCAATGAAAAACAAAAAGAATATATAAATTGTATGTACAGCAGTGGCGAACATCTGCTAGCGCTGATTAACGATATATTGGATTTATCAAAGGTGGAAGCAGGTAAAGAAGAATTATTACTCTTACCTTTGCTAGTAGTAGATGTATGTAATGATGTTTTATCAACAGTACGCGATCGCGCTCTATCCAAGGGACTAAAACTGAATCATGAAATTGATCCAGAAGCTAATATTTGCATAGCCGATGAGCGGCGGATTAAGCAAATGCTGCTTAACTTGCTGACTAATGCAATTAAATTTACTCCAGAAGGTGAAGTATATTTAATAGTTGAAAAAGTCCCTGAAGGCATAAAATTTACAGTATCAGATACAGGAATTGGTATTGACACAAATCAATTCCAACTCTTATTTGAACCATTTAAACAACTAGATAGTCGCTTAAATCGTCAGTACGAAGGTACTGGTTTAGGTTTAGCTTTGACACGTAAACTAGCGCGGTTGCATGGTGGTGATGTGACAGTAACATCCTCCTTGGGAATTGGGAGTCAATTTACTTTGTTTCTGCCAGACCAAGAAATATAGATGTATTGAAAAAATCGAGTATAAATCTTAATATACGCCTGATAACTGCTAATTATGCACTGATTTAAATGGTGCGTTAACAAGATGTAACGCACCCAAATGATGAACTTAAGGCACAATCAACACCGGACAAGGAGCAAGGTTAATTACGCGAGTCGTGACGCTATCTGTTGCGCCTTCCTCGGTTAAACCTAGCCCCCGGCAACCCATGATGATTAAATCTGCACCAATTTCATCGGCAACATCGCAGATGGTAAAGGCTGGTTTGCCTTGTTTTTCCAAAATTTCTGATGGAATACCTTGCTGCGAAAATAAGGCTTGAGCATCCCTAAGCAGTTTGGCAACCGCTTCTGGAGACACCATTGGATCAGCGCTAGGTGTATCTGGGGAAGATTCCTCTACCACAGACAGTAGTACTAAGTGACTACCATATTTCTGCACAACGTTGGTAACAACATCAGCAGCTTCCCTTGCTTCTCGGCTTTGATCGATTGGAAATAGAACTGTCTTGAACATCTCTGCACCTCCGCACCCCCGACTCCGGTAAAATCTTGATGGTTCTACTTTCAAAACAATAACAAAAAGGCAATCAGGAGGGTTTGGCTGTGTCTAAAAAAACTGTAGCTAGTTTATCTGCGGCTGATATATCTGGTAAACGCGCTTTAGTGCGTGTTGACTTTAACGTGCCTTTAGACGATCAAGGCAACATCACAGACGATACTCGCATTCGTGCGGCTCTGCCAACCATCCAAGATTTGACGAAAAAGGGCGCTAAGGTAATTTTAGCAAGCCATTTTGGTCGTCCCAAGGGTGTAGATGAGAAATTACGTCTTACCCCGGTGGCTAAGAGGCTATCTGAGTTGTTGGGACAAGAAGTTGTCAAAACCGATGACTCAATTGGCGATGAAGTTGCGGCTAAGGTGGCTACTTTGCAAAATGGCCAAGTTCTGTTGTTAGAAAATGTCCGTTTTTATAAAGAAGAAGAGAAAAACGATCCTGAATTTGCCAAAAAATTAGCGGCTAATGCTGATTTTTATGTAAACGATGCTTTTGGTACTGCACACCGCGCTCATGCTTCTACTGAAGGTGTGACTAAATTCCTCAGTCCGGCTGTGGCTGGATATTTGGTTGAGAAGGAATTGCAATACCTACAAAGTGCGATCGAAAATCCCCAACGTCCTTTAGCAGCCATCATCGGTGGTTCTAAGGTTTCTAGCAAAATCGGTGTGATTGAAACTCTACTAGAGAAATGCGACAAGCTGATCATCGGTGGTGGGATGATTTTCACCTTCTACAAAGCTCGTGGTTTGAATGTTGGTAAGTCTCTGGTGGAAGAAGACAAGCTGGAACTAGCAAAGTCTTTGGAAGCTAAAGCGAAGGAACGTGGCGTTAGCTTGTTGTTACCTACAGATGTAGTAGTAGCAGATAACTTTGCGCCTGATGCTAATTCTCAAACCGTTAGCATTGAAAACATCCCCGATGGTTGGATGGGTTTGGATATTGGCCCTGATTCTGTCAAAGTCTTCCAAGAAGCCCTTGCAGATACCAAAACCGTAATTTGGAACGGGCCTATGGGTGTATTTGAGTTTGATAAGTTTGCTGTGGGTACAGAAGCGATCGCTCATACTCTAGCAGACATTAGCAAAACAGGCACAACCACCATCATCGGTGGTGGTGACTCTGTAGCGGCTGTAGAAAAGGTAGGTTTGGCTGATCAAATGAGCCACATCTCTACCGGTGGCGGCGCAAGCTTAGAGTTACTCGAAGGCAAAGTCCTACCCGGTATCGCTGCTTTAGATGAAGCGTAAGAGGCATTAGGGACTGTACTAGAAACTAGAGGCTAGAGGTTAGAAATTAATTACTAATAATAATCTCTAACCTCTAGCTTTGTATCATAAATCTATGTAACCAAAATGCCTGAAGTAAACATAAAAGCTACAAGAGGCAGAGGAACATAACACTTCAAAATTAAAAACTAAAGATAGCTGGAATAAGGGACTTAAAACAATAAACAGTTATCAAGGAACCGATAAGGGTTTACTGATAGGTTTTGTTGAGTTTGCTTAAATACTATTTCTATCAACATTAAGTTTTGAAAAATATATAACCCCATAGACTGAGGATATTAATATTTATTTAAAATGTATTTAAAGGGAATGATTTAGTAAATAGTTATAATGACATCTTCTCACCGCTAACCTGTGCTGGTGTAGCGGGAGTCTCATGGGGGTGTTAGATGAATGATGATGAGTATGATAAAAAGTCTTTAACAAATGTCTCTAAACAAACACCAGAAGCACTGCAACAGCAAATTGAACAGCAACAATTGGTGATGGCTATTGCAGTACGCATTCGTCAGAGTTTACGTCTCAATGAAGTTTTGAACACTACTGTAGCGGAAGTACGCCAGTTTCTCCACGCAGATCGAGTATTCATTTATCGTTTTGAGCCAGACTACAGTGGGTTTGTAGTGGTGGAATCTGTCGGCGATGATTGGGCTGCTGTGTTGAATGTCCAAGTCGAAGATACTTACTTCATGGAAACTCATGGAGAGAGATATAGACAAGGGAGATTTCAAGCCGTAGCAGATATTTATACAGAACACCTGAGTGAATGTCACCGTGATTTACTAGCTCAATTCCAGGTCAAGGCTAACTTGGCAGTTCCCATTTTACAGGGAGAAAAGTTATGGGGACTTTTAGTTACTAACCAATGTAGGGCATCAAGACAGTGGCAGTCTTGGGAAATAGATTTACTCCAACAATTGGCTACGCAAGTAGGTATTGCTATTCAGCAATCGGAATTGTATGAGCAGGTACGGGCGGAACTCAAGGAACGCAAACAGGCAGAACAGAAAATCCGCGAACAAGCAGCCCTACTTGATATTGCTACCGATGCAATTTTAGTCCGAGATTTCCATCACCAAATTTTATATTGGAATAAAGCTGCGGAGCGTCTATACGGTTGGCAAGCTCATGAGGTTATAGACAAAAACACTGACGAGCTTTTCAAAGACAATTCATCACAACTGGAATTAGCCCACCAAAATGTCATAGAGCATGGTTCATGGCAAGGTGAGTTAAATAAAGTAACGAAGTCTGGTAAAGAAATCATCGTAGAAAGCCGTTGGACTCTAATGTTTGATGAATTAGGGCAACCTAAATCCATTCTGAGTGTTGATACAGACATCACCGAAAAAAAACAACTGCAAGCCCAATTTCTCCGCGCTCAACGCATGGAAAGCCTGGGAACCCTGGCCAGTGGTATTGCCCATGACCTCAACAACATCTTGACACCCATCATGTCCTCTATTCAAATGTTGTCCCTCAAGCCTCCCCATATTGATGCACGTCATCAGCAAATACTGAAGATTCTAGAACATAACTCTAAACGCGCAGCTGATTTAGTCAAACAAATTTTAACCTTTGCGCGTGGCTATGAAGGTAGAGGCGTGACTTTGCAAATAGAGCCGTTGCTGTTGGAAGTTGAGCAAATTCTCAATAGCACATTCCCAAAATCTATCAAAATTAGTAAGCATCTACCTACTCAAGAGCTTTGGACTATCAAGGCAGACCCGACACAAATACATCAGGTGTTGATGAATCTGTGTGTTAACGCTCGTGATGCGATGTCTGATGGTGGTAATTTATCTATTTCCGCAGAAAATCTACTTGTAGATGAAAACTTTGCCAGGATGAATTTAGATGCTCAAGTAGGCCCCTATGTGGTCATCACTATTTCAGATACTGGATTTGGCATTCCGCCATTAGTTTTAGAACGAATTTTTGAACCTTTTTTCACTACCAAAGAATCAAGTGAAGGCACAGGGCTAGGACTGTCAACTGTGATTGGCATTGTTAAAAACCACGGCGGTTTTGTTAACGTTCATAGTGAAGTTGGAAAAGGTAGCCAATTTGAGGTATTCTTGCCATCTGTCGAAGACAAAGCAAAACAGCAATTAGAAAACTTCAATTTACCTGTTGGTAAAGGAGAGTTAATTTTAGTCGTAGATGATGAAGCTGCAATTTTAGAAATTACCAAGGCGTCCTTAGAAGATTACAATTACAAAGTTTTAATTGCCAGTAATGGAATTGAGGCGATCGCATTATATGCCCAACATCAAGAGAACATTAGTTTGGTCTTGATGGATATGATGATGCCGTCACTGGATGGGTTAACAGCCATTCGCATTTTGCAAGAAATGAATCCACAAGTCAAGATTATGGCTATGAGCGGTATTGCCAGAGATAACCAACTCGTGGAAGCTGCTAATGCTGGTGTCGATGCGTTTTTGGGGAAGCCTTACAATATCTATGATTTAACTCACGCTATTCACAATGTCTTGAATCAGTCCATCGAATAAATTTTTGCTGAATCTGCTTGGTGATAGAGTGTATCCCGTTGTTGATAAGGTCTGCCTAAGGAAGCGATCGCACTTTGTAAGGTTTCTACTTCCATACACGTACCACCTACAGCACCTGCCATTGTGGTGATATGTTCTTCCATCAACGTCCCACCGATATCGTTACAGCCCCAAACTAAGGCTTCTGTCGCCCCGGCTAGTCCCAATTTTACCCAACTCGGTTGATGGTTAGGTATCCAATTACCTAAGTAAATTCTGGCTACTGCACCTAATAATAGGGCATCGGCTAGAATTGGTTGGTCGCGTCCTACACGACGACGTAAAGATTTAGGCGCTTCTTGACCAACGAAGGGTAAGACGATAAACTCTGTAATCCTGGCTGGGTATTGGTTATGGACGGCTGTTTGTTGGAGCGATCGCAGTTTTTCTAAATGTCCAATTTGCTGTTCTGGGGTTTCAATATGTCCCGATAGTATGGTGCTAGTGGTGTTTAAGCCTAATTTGTGCGCTGTACTAATAATTTCCAACCAAGTAGCGGTATTAATCTTCTCAGGACAGAGTATGCGCCGTACTTCATCATCTAAAACCTCAGCTGCTGTTCCTGGCAAAGAATTAACACCGGCATTCTGCAAAGCAGAGATGACATCGACATATTCCAGTCCATCCAATCTGGCGATAAATTGCACCTCTTGGGGTGAAAAGGCGTGGAGATGAATCTGGGGATATTCCTGCTTGATAGTTTCTACTAGTTTGAGATAGTAAGGCAAGGATTTACCATCTATCTGGGCTTGGGGATGCAAGCCTCCCTGCATACAGATTTCTGTCGCCCCCCTCTGCACTGCATCACGGGACTTTTCCATAATGGCTGCCCAATCTAACCAATAAGCATCAGCATCTCCATCGTCTCGCCGGAATGCACAAAAACTACAGTGCTGCTCACAAATGTTAGTAAAGTTAATATTACGGTTAATTACGTAAGTAACAGTATCACCAGCTTGCAGTTGGCGGAGTTTATCGGCTGTGGCGCGAATAGAGGCGATCGCTCCTAAGTCAGTTTGCGTTAGTAATACTACTCCGTCTTGCATTGAGATATCATCCCCTAGCAAGGCACGCTCAAGAATTACATCAACAGTTTTATACTTCACAGGAAATTAAAAATATCCCTACAAAATTTGTACTTACAAACCTCCAAGCACCCACTTTGTCCTTATCACACCAAAAAATCACATAACTTTCATACTTTGGTTAAGCAAGGTAATTTACTGCATGGTATTGTGGGTCATATTACTTACACTCTCTCTTATTTTATTACCAAGTGAGTAAATTCACGCTAATACACCTAAAGATTTAATTTTTTCTAATTTAATTTTAGTAGTAATTTTTCTGTAATTCCCAATATGAAATTACCAAAATTTAATGTATCTTTACTGATAATCTTATCCGGTATAATTTTTTCCTTATACTTACTATCACGAGTTCCCGATGATATTTACTTTAGTGGAGATGCCGGACTAAGAGCTGATTCGTAAAGTAAATATTAAATAGACAATCGCCTAACCATGAGACGAAGTAAGGAACCATAAATCATGGCTTCACTTACCTCTGAATACACTTCATAATC
>NZ_JACJRF010000090.1 GCF_014697105.1 Anabaena subtropica FACHB-260
ATAGCGTTCCAAAGTTTATGCTAGTCATGGGGGAAGTTTGATTTGAGAAGCTGGTAACTTTCATCTTCTTACTTCTCCCGCCTTTTTTCTTAATTCACATTAGGCGTAATTTACCAAAGTATGTGGTATCTCATTGGTTGTTAAGTTGGTTTGTCAACTAGAATAGAAACCAATTGCTGAAGATTTTCTTTTCCAGCATTACTTATGCCAGAGAGTTGAGAGCTTAGAGTCTGGAGTCTAGTGTTTTGTTATCAGGACGGGCTAAACTCTTACAAAAACTCAGGGAAACTACTAAAAAATCAACAAAGTGCTTGTTATTTGGTGCTATCAAGTCACCATGTAAACATTCATATCAAAATTACTAAAATGCAATGAACTCATGTGAATTATCTAAAGAGCAATTATTGATGATTCCTAGCAAAAAAAATAATATAAGTGTCTATTAACATTTGTGATATTTATATAAGTGCATCTGATTTAATGATTTTTGCGGGAGGGTAAGGAGATTTGAGGGATGCAAACTCAGCAGCCGATCCCTGTTGACAGCAGTTCAGACAGCAAAAAAGTGTCATTAGAAGAGCCATCAACATCGACAGACGAACTCCCAACCATAGAATTTCCTTCTCGAGGGAAACTCAAAGCTAGTTCCTGGCGTATCCATCAAAAAATTGGTTACGGCTACTTTGTGGCTATTGGAATTGGCTTTTTTGGCTCACTCACTGGGTTGGTCATTGCCAACTACTATCGAGGTAGAGAAATTAGGGTATTTAATCAAGCTCAAGAACAAAGACAATTATTGACTGATTACAAAGATGCTGTCATTGGGGCGCAGTTGTATAGCTCCAACATTGTGGCATTTTTAGAAGATCCCCAACATCTACCAGTCAAAAAAGCGGAGTTCTTGAGGAATGTAGATAAAGCTAAGACTTTAGAGGCAAAAATAGCCAAGTTTATAGATAGCAGACCCAAAGACTTAGCCGCAACTAGTGCTAACTTACAGGCTTTATTACAAGACTATAGATCTTATTTAGAATCCTACATCAAGCAAATAGATGTTGTATTACAAGACATTCAGCAGCCTGTACCACCACAACAAGCTACTGAAGTCAGAACACGGTTACTAGAAATTATGCGTGGTGATACAGCCATGCAGTTAGAGCAGCTATCAAAAAAACTATCCAACATCTTACAAACTGCTGAATCAAAAGAGAGGATACGACAAAGAGATGTTGAACAAGCTAAAGGTGTAGAAAGACTAATTGTCATGGGAAGTATGCTGGTGTCAGTGGCGATCGCTGCCATTGTCGCATGGCGAACCAGTCGAGCGATCGCCGAACCGGTAATTACTGTCACCCAAGTAGCGGAACAAGTAGCCCGCAAACCGAATTTTGATTTACGCGCTCCCGTCACCACTGAAGACGAAATTGGCTTACTCGCTAAATCCCTAAATCGGTTGATTGAGCGAGTATCTGAGCGCACCAAAGAACTAGAACAAGCCAAAGAACAAGCCGAAGCAGCCAGTAAAGCAAAAAGTGTATTTTTAGCAAATGTTAGTCATGAGTTACGTACACCATTAAACGCTGTGATTGGTTTAAGCCAACTGTTAAAAGAGGATGCAGGCGACCTGAATTTATCAGGAGACTTTACCAGTGACCTAGAAACTATCAATGCTGCTGGTAGACATTTACTGGAACTAATTAACGATATCCTCGACGTGTCGAAAATTGAAGCGGGTAAAATGACGCTTTATCCAGAGACATTTGACATTGTCACACTCATCAATAACGTTGTCTTAACCGTCAAACCAGCTATAGAAAAAAATGGCAACATCTTAGAAATATATTGTGATGAGCATCTGGGGACAATGTACGCAGATCAAACCAGGATGCGGCAGGTATTATTAAACCTCCTCAGTAATTCTGCTAAATTTACTAGTAACGGTAAAATAAAACTGGCGGTCAAGAGAGAGAAACAAGATTTATCACCAGAAGCTCCTTTTGGGATGATTAGTTTTATGGTTAGCGACACAGGTATTGGGATGTCGCTCAGTCAACAAAAACAGTTATTTCAACCCTTCACTCAAGGCGACACTTCAACAACGAAAAAATATGGCGGTACTGGACTAGGTTTAGCTATTAGCCGTCACTTTTGCGACATGATGGGGGGCGAAATTTTAGTAAATAGTCAACCAGGAGTTGGTTCTACTTTTACCGTTTATCTGCCACTTAAGGAGCAAAGTTAAAGGTAGAGTAGATGAAGGAGGTAAGTGGATGGCGAAACAAAGAGAATCATTATTCACTCCCCTAATGACTAATGACCAATGACGAATGACTAATGACAACTGACTTTCTCAGCCATCTTAACCCCAGCCAACGCCAAGCCGTCGAACACTACTGCGGCCCCTTGCTTGTAGTGGCTGGCGCTGGTTCTGGTAAAACACGAGCGCTGACTTATCGGATTGCGAATTTAATTCTCAAACACCGTGTTGCTCCCGAAAACATTTTGGCGGTAACTTTTACCAACAAAGCTGCACGGGAAATGAAAGAACGGATTCAAAAGCTGTTTGCTGAACAGTTGGCGATGAGCGAACATGGACAGCGTTTGGATTTGCTGCCAGAATACGAACAAACTAAACTGCGATCGCGCGTTTACAAAACTATCATCAAAGACCTGTGGTGTGGTACTTTCCACAGTTTATTTTCTCGCATTCTCCGCTTCGATATCGATAAATACCAAGACGAAAAAGGGCGACAATGGAATCGTAATTTTTCCATCTTTGATGAATCCGATGTACAGAGTCTGATCAAAGAAATTGTTACTAAACAATTAAACTTAGACGATAAAAAGTTTGAGCCTCGTTCTGTGCGTTACGCCATTAGTAATGCCAAAAACCAAGGTCTTTCACCACAGGAATTTGAAACAGACCAACCCAATTATCGCGGTAGGGTAATTGCTGATGTTTATAATCGCTATCAAGACAAATTAGCAGAAAATAATGCTCTTGATTTTGATGATTTAATTTTAATTCCTACAAGATTATTTCAACAAAATGAGCAAGTTTTGGGTTACTGGCATCGGAAATTTTGTCATATTCTGGTAGATGAATATCAAGATACAAACCGCACTCAATACGACCTCATTCGCTTGTTGACAACCAATGCTGAAGATAGAAAAAGTGAATGGAATTGGCAAAATCGCTCGGTATTTGTCGTAGGTGATGCAGACCAATCTATTTACAGCTTTAGAATGGCAGACTTTACTATCTTGCTGGAATTTCAGAATCAATTTGGTGATGCTTTGCCGGATGAAGATACGCGGACAATGGTGAAGTTAGAAGAGAACTATCGTTCTTGTGAAAATATTCTTCAAGCAGCTAACGAACTAATTGAGAATAATACCCAAAGAATAGATAAAGTCCTCAAAGCGACAAGGGGAGCAGGTGAAGAAATTTATTGTCACAAAGCAGATGATGAACTAGCCGAAGCTGATTTTGTGATTAGACAAATTCGCACATTAGAACATCAAAACCCTGAGTTGGATTGGGGTAGTTTTGCTATTTTGTATCGTACCAACGCCCAATCTCGCCCCTTTGAAGAATTATTAGTCAGGAATCAAATTCCTTATACAGTCGTGGGTGGGATGAAATTTTATGACCGCAAAGAAATTAAAGATGTCATAGCTTATTTAAGAGCGATCGCTAACCCCTCAGATACAGTCAGTTTACTACGAGTCATCAACACTCCCCGCCGTGGTATTGGTAAAGCCACCATCGACAACTTAACCAATGCGGCTCAACAACTAGGTACAACTCTCTGGGAAATATTAAGTGATGAAACATCAGTCAATACATTAGCTGGGCGATCGGCAAAAGGGGTAAATAACTTTGCTCAAATGATCAGCCGTTGGCAAGAACAAATTACCACAACCCCAGTGACGGAGATAGTTATGGGGATTCTAGAAGATTCTGGTTACGTCCAAGATTTACAAAGTCAAGGTACAGACGAATCAGAAGACCGTATCCAAAACGTCCAAGAACTTTACAACGCTGTGCTGCAATTTCAAGAAGAAAATGAAGATGTTTCTCTCACAGCTTTTCTGCAAAGTACAGCTCTCAGTTCCGATTTAGATAACCTCAAGGAAGGACAAACAGCCGTTTCTTTAATGACTTTACACGCTTCCAAGGGTTTAGAATTTCCTGTAGTCTTCTTGGTAGGCTTAGAACAGGGATTATTCCCCAACTACCGTTCCATGAATGACCCCGCAGCCTTAGAAGAAGAACGCCGCCTGTGTTACGTAGGGATTACCCGCGCCCAAGAACGGTTGTATTTATCCTTCGCCCGCGAACGCCGCTTGTACGGTTCACGAGAACCCGCCATGCGATCGCAATTTCTCGACGAATTACCCGCAGAACTATTAACCACTCAACACCAAGTCCGGACTTATACCAAAACTGCAACGCCAACTAATAGCAAGCAAAGCACAAACAAAGATTGGCAAGTAGGCGACAGAGTTTTACACAAAAGCTTTGGAATTGGGGAAATAACTCACGTTTTCGGAGCAGGAAATAAAGTTTCTGTAGCAATCAAATTCTCTAGTTTGGGACAAAAAATTATTGACCCCAGAGTAGCACAGTTGCAAAAAGTAGATTGAGGAATTTTCAATTATTCTTAGCAGTTTATACTTTCGGTAAGCTGCGCTAACACTAATTTTATGATTGCTCAGTAGGCGATCGCCCTTGTGAATTAAGCAGACATCAAACGCTTTCTTGGTTCTGGAATTGGACGATCTAATTCTTGAGCAGTTTCAATCCATTCCTGCATAATAATTTCTACATTTCGTAATGCTTCTTGATAAGTTTCACCATCAGCAGCACATCCAGGTAATTCTGGGACTTCGGCTATAAATGCTTGGTCTTCTTCACTCCAGTAGATAGTAATTTTATAATGAAGTGTCATCTTTACCTCCTAGCTGGTACTTGAGAATTACTGCACGGACTTGTTTAGAGCTGATTCGTAAAGTAAATATTAAATAGACAATCGCCTAACCATGAGACGAAGTAAGGAACCATAAATCATGGCTTCACTTACCTCTGAATACACTTCATAATC
>NZ_JACJRF010000091.1 GCF_014697105.1 Anabaena subtropica FACHB-260
ATAGCGTTCCAAAGTTTATGCTAGTCATGGGGGAAGTTTGATTTGAGAAGCTGGTAACTTTCATCTTCTTACTTCTCCCGCCTTTTTTCTTAATTCACATTAGGCGTGAATTACGAATTACGAATTGAAATAAGGCACTCAACCCCAATAATAAAGGCGTAAACCAATCACCCCAACGCACGTATAAGGTTTGTGTCTGACGACGATATATAGTTTCTCCATGAGTTTCGTAAGTATTGTATCCAGATATCCACAAGGTTCTGCCGTGGGGATCAACAAAAGCTGAATACCCTGTATTAGTTGCCCTTACTGACCATCTATCAGTTTCAATTGCCCGCATGATATCTTGTGCATGGTGTTGCAATGGCATAGCAGCATTGTAATGAGCATCATTGGAAGAACTAAGGATAAATTGCCCACCCGCAGCAGCTTGACGACGAAATACTTCCGGAAAGGCTGACTCATAACAAATCCCCACAATCGCCCGACCAAATGGAGTGTCAAAAATTTGATTGGGTAAGCCATGAACTTGATGTTCATCCAGTGGAGACAAGCGCTGAACGAGTCCACCGATAATTCCTTCAAAGGGAATATATTCGCCCAAAGGCACTAGTTTGGATTTATCGTAGCGACTGGTAACTTCGCCTTTGCTGTTGACAGTAAATAAGCTGTTAGTATAGCTGCGTCCTTTTTCCCCAAAAGCGCCTATCCAAACAATTACACCTTTTTCCCGGACTGCTGAAACTAAGGGAGTTGTAGACAGGTTTCGTTGAAAAACTGGTAGTGCGCCTTCTGGAGTTAAAACTGCATCTACACCTTGATTGACTAAAGTTAAATACCCATCTGTGTAGCCGGAGATAGCGCGACGCAATCCTTGGGGAAGCAGTTTAATTTTATTGGGAATATTGCCCTGAACAATGCCTACTTTCAATGCTGCGTCTGTAGTTTGAGCGATGGGTGCGGTATATAGAAAGAAAGCAATTAGGTGTAAGGTAATTAATAATCCTGTGGCAGTTGCTAAATATCTATTATTAATAAACCTTAGTTGACGACTTATCCACGCCTCAGCAATTAAACCATTGACACCCACAATTGCTGCTGTGACAACAGCCTGACCGGATATTTGCCCAAGGTGTAAAATTATGAGGTTATGTGGCGATTGGGTATAAGCTAGGGAACTCCACCACAAGGGGCCAGCGCTCCAAAGACTTTCTAAAGCACACCAGATAGCTGTAGCCGTCAGTATACGCAACCAAGATTTCTGTGCGGACAGACGAGTTAAGCAAGCTGCCCAAATAGCTACAAATAAACCGCCGTAAAAGCTAACAAATGACAAACAAAAGATAGTAATTGCCAAACTCGGCCACCAGGGAACACCCAACCAATCCATAGGATGGATGCCTGTAATCCAAAATAGGGCAACACCGTGATAGCCAATCCCCCAAGCTAGTCCCAGGATGGGGACAAAGAAGGAGGTCGCTTTAGTTTCCTGAAGGTTGGGGGATTGATTTTTTCGTTTGGTAAAACTGACTACTAGTAGCCAAAGGGGAGTTAGGGCAAACCATGCTAGGAACCATGCACCAAAGGGGGCTACTGTTAGCCCCATCAATACCCCACTAGTTAAGGCAATTAAGAGAGGGAGTAAAGTTATTAATCTCCCTCCTAGATTCTTACTCAGGTTCTGCTGCATCGCCGGTGTCAGGAGGAACGATCGCTACTCCGGTAATTGCATCATCTTCATCTAAGCGTTGGACTCTGACACCAGTTGCCGATCGCGATTGGATGGAAATCGCATTTACAGCCTGACGAATAATAATTCCACGATTTGTCACCATCATAATTTCGTTGTCGTTGTTGACGATGCCAAGGGTGGCTAATTGGTCTTTGGTTTTGCGGTTTTTGAATTTGGTTGCCATCAAACCTTGTCCAGCACGATTTTGTAGTCGGAATTGAGCTACAGGTACGCGCTTACCATATCCTCCCATAGTGATGACTAGCACCCAAGGGCCGACGCTGCTATGCTCTGCTACTTCTGCTACTTCTGCTGTTTCTTCGATGTGTTCGGTGTTTTCGATATCCTCGGTTTCAAGTTCTTCGACTTCTTCGGTGTTTAAAGTATCCAGAATCGCTGCCGGGAGAATATCCATCCCTACCAGTTCATCACCTTTTTTGAGTTTCATGGATTTTACTCCACGAGTCGCCCTACTTAGGGGACGGAGTTGTTCATGGTTACATCTAAAGTGAATTGCCATACCTAACCGCGAACCAACGATGACGCTGTCCTCGACTCTGGCGCGGCGTACCCATCGGAGTTGATCACCTTCTTCTAAGGAAATAGCAATTAAGCCATTGGCACGAATATTGCTGAATGCTGCCAATTCGGTTTTCTTGATGTTGCCGCCTTTGGTGAGCATAACTAGATATTCTTCACTAGTAAACTCATCCACAGGGACTATTGAGGTGATTTTTTCTTCTTTGGGTATTGGGAGTAATTGAACAATTGGTGTACCGCGACTAGTGCGGGAACTGACGGGAATTTGATAGGCTTTGAGGCAGTAGACGACACCGCGATCGCTAAAAAATAGCACGCTGTCATGGTCGCAACAAGTCAAGAAATGCTCAACAGTATCATCATCTTTGACTTTAGCGGCAGCTTTACCTCTGGTGGCACGGCTTTGGGCTTCAAAGGTGTTGACTGGCATCCGTTTGATGTAACCTTGCTCTGTGACGAGGATAATCGCTTTTTCGTTGGCGATGAGGTCACGGTCATCTATTTCACCTTCTGCATGGGTAATTACCGTGCGCCGGGGTGTGGCAAAGCTGGTTTTGATTTGGGTGATTTCGGTTTCGATGATTTCGAGTATCCGTTCCCGCCTTGCTAGGATGTCTTGCAAGTTGGTAATTTGGGCTTGTAAATCCTCGTGTTCTT
This sequence comes from Anabaena subtropica FACHB-260, assembly GCF_014697105.1. Classification (GTDB taxonomy): domain Bacteria; phylum Cyanobacteriota; class Cyanobacteriia; order Cyanobacteriales; family Nostocaceae; genus Trichormus; species Trichormus subtropicus. The sequence continues at coordinate 2,930 of NZ_JACJRF010000091.1, forward strand.
GACGAATTTTGTCTGCTTCCAAGGCTGTTAACCGCCGCAGTTGCATTTGCAAAATTGCATCAGCTTGGACTTCCGAAAGCCCGTAGGTTGTGATTAATTCGCCTTTGGCTGTGGGCGCATCGGAAGCACCACGAATCAAATTAATAATTGCATCTAGATGGCTTAAGGCAATTAATAAGCCTTGTAAAAGGTGGTCGCGTTCTTCGGCTTTCCGCAGTTCGTAGCGGGTACGTCTGGTAATGGATTCGATGCGAAAATCAAGGAATACCTGTAAGAAATCTCTGAGGGTGAGGATTTGGGGTTCACCATTCACCAACGCCAGCATATTTGCCCCAAAGTTGGCTTGTAGGGGTGTTTGCTTGTAAAGGTTGTTGAGAACTACGCGGGGATAGGCATCACGCTTGAGTTCTATCACGATTCGCATACCATCGCGATCGCTTTCATCGCGGATATCTGCAATTCCTTCGATCCGCTTGTCGTTTACCAACTCGGCAATTTTTTCAATTAAGGCCGCTTTGTTGGTTTGATATGGTAATTCGGTGACGATGATGGCTTCTCTGTCTGGTCTTCCCCTGCTTTCAACGGTTTCAATGTTGGCGACACCACGCATGGTAATGGAACCCCGTCCTGTGGTGTAGGCCTCTTTAATCGCTCCCATCCCCAGAATTTGCGCTCCTGTGGGGAAGTCTGGCCCTGGGATATATTGCATTAACTGGAGGTCAGTAATTTCTGGATTGTGAATTAGTGCTACCAATCCATCAATCAATTCTCCCAAGTTATGGGGAGGAATGTTAGTTGCCATGCCTACGGCAATCCCCGAAGAACCATTCAGAAGTAACTGGGGGATGCGGGATGGTAGAACTGTTGGTTCTTGTTGGGAACCATCGAAGTTATCAGCAAAATCTACTGTTTCTGATTCGATGTCTTGCAGTAGGGAGGCGCTAGTTAAGGCTTGCAAGCGACATTCTGTGTAACGCATTGCCGCCGGGGGATCGTTATCTACAGAACCAAAGTTACCATGACCGTTAATTAGTGGCGATCGCATGGAAAAATCCTGTGCCATCCGCACCAAGGCATCATATACTGCTGTATCGCCGTGGGGGTGATATTTACCCAATACTTCCCCCACTACACGAGCGCATTTCCGAAACGGGCGATCGTGGGTTAACCCCAACTCGTGCATAGCGTAGAGGATGCGACGATGCACAGGTTTTAGACCATCCCTGGCATCTGGTAGCGCCCTACCCACTATTACACTCATGGCGTATTCCAGATAAGACCGGGACATTTCATTCCGCAGATCCGTCGGGATAATCCTCTCCTGTGAGGTTGTCATAACCTAAATAACTCCAAAAAATTTAGATTTTAGCCTTCGTGCTTGACAAAGCACAAAATTACGCAAAATTTCTCTTGAATAATTGCCATATTTTGCTACAATTCTAACACAATATTACCTGTGTCTGCCGAGTCAGCTAACCCATCTTTGATCATCAAAAATTTTGTTGAGATTTAGTTAGTGACCATAATTTAATTAAAATTAAAAAATAAAATTGGTTTTTAGCAACGAATTTTAATTTTAAATATAAGCAAGATATTACTGGGTATTGATTTGAGATGTAATTAGGAAACTTTTGGGACTAACAAAAAGGCGATTAAACGAGCAAAAAGAATTTGCGTGAAATGGCTAAAATTAGTCAATTGTGATAACAGTAAATTTGTATTTATTAATGTGCCTGCCACTGCTGCATTAGTAGCCGTAATTGTACAAATAATAGCCAGTGCGGGATATGGTGAAGCTCTTTGCCTCTGATGCAACATTCTCAGCCTTCAGAAATCAATTTTATCAGTCCCAAGACAGTTTGTAGCTATTTGTATCAACGTTTAAGCTGGTGTGTATATGTTTGGGGCAATAAGAGGTGATTCGTAAAGAAAATCTAAAGAGCTTTTGAGTAATCTGGACTAGATTTTAATCTAGATCAGGTTGAGTAGTTGTAGAAAATATGAGTAGTCTACCTAAGA
>NZ_JACJRF010000092.1 GCF_014697105.1 Anabaena subtropica FACHB-260
ATGAAGGCGATGATGAAGCAGGTGGTTGCAGCTAGCAAGGTGGGGATCATCAGTACTCCGAACCAACCGATGTATAGGCGGTTGTTGGTGCTGGTAATCCACTCGCAGAACTGTTCCCATACGTTGGCGCTCTTGCGCTGTTGTAAGGTTGCGGTCATGTTTTTATGATTGCGGTTATTTTTGTATGAATCAGACAACTGTATTTTTGCCTGTGATATTACTTTAAACTACTTTACAAAATTTAAGTAACTTATTAATATGAGTAAAATCTATATCTACGGTCAGCTTTGCTTATCTAAAGCTGCATAACCCAAGGTAGACAAACTAGAGTCGGCTGCTGGTATATCTGAAGCTTCTTCAAGTTTGTAGATACGTGAAAAATGTGTATGAGCAAATTTCTACGTCTGCAATATCTCATTACAGACGTAGAAGGACTTTTAGTTGGCGATTCAACGAAATCCTAAATTGGTGGAATGCCCCTGATTGTTACTTCCAGGCTAAGAATTCAGAGATAATCAAATTCAGACAACAAAATACTGCCTAAAGAATGAGTTTTACCTGTTCTTATGAGAGCTGCTCCTTGTCGAAAATATTATCTTCTTTCTTAACTAAACTGCGGAATGTGGGGTGAAAAGTCAGAGCTGTAGTTGGAATAATTAAGCGTTTGGTAGTTGCTGAGGCTGCTTAGGCTCAAGTTGTGCTTGCGAAGTTCTTCTTACCCAAGGGGTAAACCGACTAGGATGAACACATTCAGCACCATTCAGTTCGTCTTTAAGGTTACTGGCAAAGACCTCAAACATCTCAACCAGAGCTTGGCGATCGGTTAAGCAACCTTGAAGGGCAATAAGTTGTTCGAGAGTCCAATTATAAAGTTGGGTATCTCCCTGCTCAACACGTAAATATAATTGGCTCTCAAACTGTCCTAAACGGGCGTAGAAGTTCTCCACCTCAGCTTTGATTGACTGCATATCAATGTAGAACTGCTGTTTTTTGATATCTGATAAAATCGTTGTTTTGAGAGACTCCGTGAAGTTTTGGTTAATCTCATTGTTAACGAGGGTAGATACTTCATTGCGGAAGTTGACAATTTTATTGTCTAAGTTGACATTGATGCGATTATCAAGCTCGTTGACGACATTATTAACGACTAACTGAACATTGTTACCTGTAGATTGGTTAACAACAGACTTGATACGTTGATCGAAATCAGCTTCAATCTGTTGGACTACCAGGCTCTTAATGTTTGGGGTGTGATTAGCAATTTTGAGGTTAACTACCGCATCAATACGCTGATCGATGTCGCTTTGCATCTGCTGAACCACTTGAGTGTTAATCTCTTGGGCTTGATTAGCAATTTTGAGGTTAACTACATTGTCAATACGTTGCTCAACGTAGGTTTGCATTTGCTGAATCACTAGATTTTTAACATTCTGGGTTTGATCAGAAATTTTCAGGCTCACGACACTATCAACACGCTGATCGATGTCATTTTGTATCTGCTGAATTACTTGATTGCTGATTTGTTGAGATTGATTAGCAATTTTGACATTAACTGCATTATCAATTCGCTGGTCAATGTCATTTGACATCTGGTTAATGACTTGAGTGTTAATTTCTTGAGATTGATTAGTAATTTTGACATTAACAACGTTTTCAATGCGTTGCTCCAGTTCTGTTTGCATTTGCTGAACGACTGAAGTCTTAATTTCTTGAGCTTGATTAGTAATCTTCAGATTAACGACAGATTCAACACGCTCATTGAGTTCTGTTTGTATCTGTTGAATTACTAAGTTTTTAACTTCTTGGGTTTGTTCAGTAATTGCCAGATGAACCTGGTCATTAACTATTCTGGGAATTCTGGTAATAAACAAGTCATTGAGATTTTTATTAAAGTAAGTAGACCAACCTTGGAAGCTTTGGTTAAAATTTTCCTCAGTTTGTTGTATGAGAGTCTTCATCATGAACTCAAGCCGTGCTACCTGCATAGCAAGTGTCTTAGCTTGGCTTTGATAGCCTTTGAGTATCGATTTTTCAAGACCTTCCCAGTAGGCTTGTTTATTTTCGTCTTTTTGAGCCGTTACGCTTACTGAGCTTTCGAGCCTGGCTGCTATCTCTTGCCACATTTGCTCCATCTGATCTTGATCGAAACTGAAGCTGAAACCATTCTCACTGCTGAAGCGACCTCCTCCACTGCTAGTTCCACCACCAGAGCTGACAATAGTAACCCTGTCTTCATTCACATTACCGTCTGGCACTCCTGTTACTGTCGGTCTCGGCTGTTTGTTATAGCCTTCGTCTACTACACTCTTACTGACTGTGTTAATTTCTAGAACAACTTGTCCTTTGTTATCTTCTTTGTAGGTATCAAAGAAAAATCCTAAAATAGTAGTTTTTTCTTTGACTTCTAAAATGAATTCGTCTTGTAATCCATTGAGCGAACACCAAGTTTCTGCAACTTCAATACCAGTAAGATTAGAAACGAATCTTCCATCTTTAATCCATAGCAAAGCCCAAGGTTCTAATTGGAATTTCTGCTCAGAAGACCAATACGTAGCGTTGCTTTCACGAATTTTCACCTTATAATTTCCTGGTTCCAATTCAATAAAATTGGAATTTGGTTGCTTCAGTTTAGAGAGACTTTTTTCATTAAGAACATAACAGTTTTTCTTACTGTCAACTGTGATAGTTTGAGGATTGAAAAATGGTTTACTACTGCTAACTAAAAGGTTAACCTCTCCTTTGTTATCACTATTATTCACATCAAAGAACAAAGCACAGATAACAGCTTTCTCTTTGACTTCCAACTGTAACTTCTTGTTATATCCGTTTAAAGTTGTCCAAGTTGCACCTGTTTCAGCGCCTGTGTTTTTGTTGATAAATGTACTACCATCAACCCCATATATCCAAAGTACAACCAAAGGTTCGCCTTCAGTTTCGCTCTGAGCATAACTATAGCGACCACTGGTAATTTTTATATCAAAAGTCCCTTTTTCCAAAGTAAAAGAGCTAGCAACATCTTGTTGCAGGTGGTTCATTTCATTAGCGTCAATAACGTAACAACTGTTTTTGGTGTCGATCGTTAAAAGTTTCATTTTTTCTCTGTGATTTTTAGGGTTTTGAGAAGTTTTAGGTTGGACTACAAACTCAATGTTACTGGGGTAAACTAAAAGTTATATCAGTATTTAAACAAAATTAAATGTAAAAAAAGTGGCGCTATTGATTGTTAATAAATGAGCAAAATTAATGAATTAAATGAGTTTTTATAACTAAAATTTTATTCCTAAATATTACTAATAATTGACGGTTATTTCTCAGTTTTTATCTCTTTTTTCGCTCTTTGTTGAACAAATTTGTTGGAGTTTCCATGCTTATGTGAAATTCTCCTTTGATTGAAATATAGTTTTAAGATAGCCCACAAATATAAACAGCCTAATAATCAAGAAAATCACTCCATATGGTATTTTTACACTAAAAATATAGCGAACTGTTTTAATTTTTTCTCAGCTATACTTGATTGCATATCAATCTATTAGAAAGCTAATAGCAAAGTATCTAACAAATTTACTTTTTTTACACTCAAAATCAGTCATCAATTAAGCAATAAGATACAACATCATTCTTACCGTACTCAATCTATAATCTATGAATTGTATCGTAAGCTTTGCTTGTCTTTGTGGATTACCTTGATTTAAAAAAACAGTTTAAATAAAACCATCTCTCTTATGGCAGAGGTTTTCACTTGAGCGCATACTTCTTATGGCGGTGATGGCAATAATTTACAAGCATTTCAGACTCTAAAAATTAGAGAGGTTCAAATGGTACGATTTGAAGTAGCTGTAGCGAACTGGTCTGCCAAATCCAAATTTTTACGTTAAAGTCAATTTTTTCTAAAACATAGCCTGAGTAATACTTGCAGACGACGTGTGGCGGCAAAATCCGTCTTGCTGCTTTTACCCCGTAATTGACTGTGTTGAATTAAAATTTCGGCATCAAAATTTTAATTCAACTTTTGAGCCATTACCTCGCAACAAAGGTACACTGCATTGGCTGCTGAATCCCTTGTCAATCAAGCTTTTGAGCAAGTAAGTTCTACCATTGCTTAATTTTTGCTTACTGTTACTAGGGCGTGTCATCAATTAAGCCAAATAACAGAAGCAACAAGATAAATTGCACCCAGAAAGTTGGTAGCGCGTTTATCATAGCGCGTCGCAATCCCTCGATATTGCTTGAGTTTGGCAAAAAAGTTTTCAATAAGCAATACCTTTGCCAAATTACGAGGGTTCAACGCCCGTAGAAACGGGATGAATACGTCCTAAAGAAGTAAGCTTGGCAAAAATCTGGTTTAATAAAATAGGCTCAGGA
>NZ_JACJRF010000093.1 GCF_014697105.1 Anabaena subtropica FACHB-260
ATTTCCTGCCCTTTAATCAGATATAGGGCTTGTATTCGTTCTTTGCACCGAGACTGTTTTTGATGTCTGAGCCACTCCTCTAGTTCCTCGACACTTTCTTCAATCTCAATATGCGTTACCCCTGCCATCACATACCCTGAATACTACTTCTGTCTATATTTACCATCTGTCGCATTCTTTTTTCAAATTGGTATTACAGGTAAATCTAACGCAACTCGTCCATCTTCAATTACTATAACTCTGTCTGCCAACGCCACAGCTTCTTCTACATCATGGGTAACTAAAAATGCCGTAAAGCCTCGCTCTTGCCACAAATCTTCGATAAGATGTTGCATTTCTAGGCGAGTTAACGCATCCAATGCTCCCAAAGGCTCATCAAGTAGTAATAGATGTGGTTGACTCACCAAGGCTCTGGCTAATGCTACTCGTTGTCGTTGCCCTCCAGATAACACATAAGGCCATTCACCAGCTCTATCTTTAAGTCCTACTTGTTCTAATACCCACGTAGCTTTAGCACGCCAATTTTCTTGCAAACCCAAACCCACATTATCTATCACACGTTTCCAAGGTAGTAATCGGGGGTCTTGAAACATCACCCTTACAGATTGACTCAGCTTACGTAGTGGTTCGCCATCTAATAATATACCGCCTGTCGTAGGTTTATCTAACCCCGACACTAGCCGCAGTAAGGTACTTTTACCGCAACCACTACGCCCCACAATAGCAATAAATTCTCCTGGTGCTACTTCTAGATTTAATGAGTTTAAGACAGTTTTGTTGCCAAAAACTTTGTTTAAACCCAAAATATTGAGTTGTGAACCTCGTATATTTGAAATCATATGAATTTTCCCTTGTTTTCGAGTTTTTCAGGCATTGAGAATTTGACATTTTTAAAGGTAATAAATGAAAATCAAAAACTAAATAAGTGTTTAACTTTTGTCCTAGAATTTTACCCAGCAGATGTGTAATTGGGATTCCATGATAAAAATTTGTTTTCTAGAACTTTGGCTATAGAATTTGCTAGTTTACCTAGTAATGCATAGATGACAATACTTAACACCACAATGTCTGTTTGCATAAACTCACGGGCGTTCATTGCCATATAACCAATACCGGAATCTGCTGCAATTTGCTCAGCTACAATTAATGATAGCCACATAATACCCAAAGAAAAGCGGACACTAATCAAAATTGAAGATAAAGCTCCTGGAAAAACAATTTGCCACAAGAGGTGGGATGTTTTTAAGCCATAAACTCTACCCATTTCAATTAGTCCAGTATCTACACTACGAATTCCATGATGGGTATTAAGATAAATCGGAAAAAATACACCTATAGAAACAAGAAATAATCTAGCTTGATCACCAATTCCAAACCATAAAATTACTAGGGGAATTAATGCTAAGTTAGGAATAGTACGCAACATTTGCAGAGAACTATCTAACAATTTTTCTGAAAGCCTAGAAAACCCAGGTCAGTAATCCTAAAACAAAGCCAACTCCGCCGCCAACTATAAAACCAGACATAGCACGCGCAGCACTGATTCCCATGTGTTGGAAAAGCTCTCCAGTTGAAGCTAACTTAAATGCCGTAAAAATTACACTGCTAGTAGTCTGCCAAGGTAATTTTGCTAGGTAATAACCTCTACTTGATAAACTAGTCAGAAAAGGGGTTGAGCATGGCAAAAAAGTATATTGTAGATTTAAGTGAAGATGAAGTTTTACAATTGCAAGCAATCCTGAAAAAAGGAAAGCACAAAGCAAGAACTATCACCCGTGCAAACATTCTTTTGATGGCGGCTGAGAGAGAAACGGATACGGCGATCGCTGCGGCAGTGCGAGTTCATGTTGCCACAGTGGAAAGGACAAGAGAAAAGTTTGTTATTGGCGGATTAGAGTTTGCTTTAAAGGATGGGGAACATCCACCAAAACCAAAAAAATTAAATGAAAAACAAGAAGCATTTTTGATTGGGACTGCTTGTTCTAATCCGCCAGAAGGAAGAGTGCGTTGGACAATGCAACTATTGGCAGATCATTTGGTGAGTGTTGGGATAGTAGATTCAATTTCCGACGAAACGATACGCCAGACTCTAAAAAAAATGAAATCAAACCGTGGTTAAAAGAACAGTGGTGTATTCCAGAAGTTAACGCAGAGTATGTGTTCAGAATGGAAGATGTTCTGGATTTATACAATGAGCCATACAATCCGAAAAAACCTGTACTCTGCTTGGACAAACGCCCATATCAATTAGTAGAAGAAGTTAGAAAACCAATACCCTCAGAACCAGAGCAACCTGAACGTTATGACTATGAATACAAACGCAACGGAGTCGTAAATTTATTTGCCTTTTTTGAACCTTTAGCCGGGTGGAGACATATTGAAGTTACACAACGTCGTACAAAAGTAGACTTTGCCAAACAATTAAAAAATTTGGTAGATGTTTATTACCCCCAAGCTGATGTGATTCGTTTAGTTGTTGATAACCTAAATATTCATACTCCAAGTGCATTATACGAAGTTTTTTCGCCACAAGAAGCACGCCGAATTATTCAAAAATTAGAGTTTCACTATACTCCTAAACACGCTTCTTGGTTAAATCAAGTAGAAATTGAGTTATCTGTTTTATCTCGTCAATGTTTAGAACGACGTATTCCTAATGTAGAAACATTATCTTCTGAAATTGCTGCTTGGCAGTCACAACGTAATCAACAAAAAGCCAGTGTTTTTTGGGGTTTTAAAACCAAGGATGCACGTAAAAAAATGCAGCGTTTATATCCGAGCATTTAACCTAGCAAAATTTCCTTGGCAGACTACTAGAGACTGTAAAGCTTGAAATGCCCAATCTGTAGGCTGAACATCAGATAATTCAGAAACAGATGTAACTTGTTCTAGGGAGTTTTCTTCATCTGTGAGATTCTCTTGAGAAAATAGATTTTCTGTTTGAGATAGTAAATAATCTGGCGTTTCAATTACCTCTACATTGGCAATTTGATTTGATTCAGCCTGAGTTGCACTATTTGACTCAGATAAATTCAGTGTTTCCGATGCGATCGCCGAAGGCGGGGCTTCCGCCATCGCATCTGAAGACAGGATGAAAAATACATTAAAAAGGGCTGGGACAACTAGCCCATAGTTCCATAAAACTTTAAACATCGGTTATTGAGTTATGCACAAAAAATCAACAAATCTTTGCTTGCTAGTACCTCAAAGGATTTGACATCCCAATTACACATCCTTTTGAGGACAAATCTTTTTCAGATAGATTGCCTTACAAAATTTTGGCAAAGACTAAATGGTGTTAAATATTGCAAACTAAGCAAGAAACGCAGGAAGTGGGATGCTCCATTGAGACGTAAGAATTTGAATTAGCCTAAATTGTGACTGTAAGTAAACTACTAAAAGTCTATCTAGATTTAGTAATTTAGCTATTAGGTTTGAATATTTGCATAAAATACGTCTAATGTGAATTAAAGAGAATGAGACTGGAAGGTGAGAACATCAATACCAAAAAGGCGGCGAAGCAATTTGCGTAGTGTGTGAGAGGCGATTTTGGCAGCAAT
>NZ_JACJRF010000094.1 GCF_014697105.1 Anabaena subtropica FACHB-260
AAAACAAAAACCCCATTTTCGTGTAAGAAAAGGGGGTTTTTGAGTAGAGTATAGAACCTGGCACCGAGCGATTGTGGCGTAGGGCAACCCCTAAACTATCGTAGCCGTAGCAGCGTTTCACAACTGAGTTCGGGATGGAATCAGAGTGGTACCACTGCACCATAGGCACCAGGAAAGAATTCAAAATTCAAAAATCAAAATTCAAAAGAAGAAAGATGAAATTTAAATTCGAGGGTACAGAGACCCTGAAGACTGCAAGAAACGCGATAGACATATCAAACAAATGATGAGGTCAAGCCCTCGGTCTGTTAGCACGGCTCGGCTGCATACATTGCTGCACTTCCACCTACCGCCTAAGAACGGGTGTTCTACCCGTGACCTTACCTACTTACGTAGTGAGAGCACTCATCTTGAGGTGGGCTTCCCACTTAGATGCTTTCAGCGGTTATCCGCTCCGCACTTGGCTACCCAGCGTTTACCGTTGGTACGATAACTGGTACACCAGCGGTGCGTCCTTCCCGGTCCTCTCGTACTAAGGAAGGCTCCTCTCAATGCTCTTACGCCTGCACCGGATATGGACCGAACTGTCTCACGACGTTCTGAACCCAGCTCACGTACCGCTTTAATGGGCGAACAGCCCAACCCTTGGGACGTACTTCCGCCCCAGGTTGCGATGAGCCGACATCGAGGTGCCAAACCTCCCCGTCGATGTGGACTCTTGGGGGAGATCAGCCTGTTATCCCTAGAGTAACTTTTATCCGTTGAGCGACGGCCATTCCACTCTGCGCCGTCGGATCACTAAGGCCTACTTTCGTACCTGCTCGACTTGTCAGTCTCGCAGTCAAGCTCCCTTTATGCCTTTACACTCGCCGCACGGTTTCCAAGCGTGCTGAGGGAACCTTTGCGCGCCTCCGTTACCTTTTAGGAGGCGACCGCCCCAGTCAAACTGCCCACCTGAAACTGTCCTTTTTCCAGATAATGGAAATAAGTTAGAATCCTAGCTTCGCCAGAGTGGTATCTCACCGTTAGCTCCACACTCCCCACAAGGAGTGCTTCATCGCTTCCCACCTATCCTGCGCAAGCGAAGCCCGGACACAATTCCAGGCTACAGTAAAGCTTCATAGGGTCTTTCTGTCCAGGTGCAGGCAGTCCGTATCTTCACAGACATTCCTATTTCGCCGAGTCTCTCTCTGAGACACCATCCAGATCGTTACGCCTTTCGTGCGGGTCGGAACTTACCCGACAAGGAATTTCGCTACCTTAGGACCGTTATAGTTACGGCCGCCGTTCACCGGGGCTTCGGTCGTCAGCTTCAAACTTTCGCCCTGACCAACTTCCTTAACCTTCCGGCACTGGGCAGGCGTCAGCCCCCATACTTCCTCTTACGAGTTTGCGGAGACCTGTGTTTTTGGTAAACAGTCGCCTGGATCTCTTCACTGCGACCCACGTCTGAGGTGGGTACCCCTTCTTCCGAAGTTACGGGGCCATTTTGCCGAGTTCCTTAGAGAGAGTTATCTCGCGCCCCTTGGTATTCTCAACCTCCCTACCTGTGTCGGTTTCGGGTACGGGTACGATATGTTCATCACATTACTAGCTTTTCTTGACACTATCCTTCACTATGCGGAGTTCGTAAACTCCTCCCAAACCAATCAGGGTATAGCTATCTTTCATGCGTCCCTAGCAATGCTCCCATACCATAGTCAGGGATTATTGACCCTGTGTCCATCGACTACGCCTTTCGGCCTCGCCTTAGGTCCCGACTAACCCAGAGTGGACGAACCTGGCTCTGGAACCCTTAGGGTTTCGGGGCATTGGATTCTCACCAATGTTTGCGCTACTCAAGCCGACATTCTCACTTCCGTCTCGTCCACAGCTGCTCGCCGCTACTGCTTCTTCCTACTACGGAACGCTCCCCTACCGATTATTATTAGTAATCCCACAGCTTCGGTACATCGCTTAGCCCCGTTCATTTTCGGCGCAAGATCGCTTGACTAGTGAGCTATTACGCACTCTTTCAAGGGTGGCTGCTTCTAGGCAAACCTCCTAGTTGTCTAGGCAATCTCACCTCCTTTATCACTTAGCGATGATTTGGGGACCTTAGCTGGTGGTCTGGGCTGTTTCCCTCTTGACGATGAAGCTTATCCCCCACCGTCTCACTGGCAACGTGTGCTCTGGGTATTCTGAGTTTGTCTCGATTTGGTACCGGTCTCCCAGCCCGCACCGAAACAGTGCTTTACCCCCCAGATATAATCGTTACCGCTGCGCCTCAACACATTTCGGGGAGAACCAGCTAGCTCCTGGTTCGATTGGCATTTCACCCCTAACCACAGCTCATCCGCCGATTTTTCAACATCGGTCGGTTCGGACCTCCACTTGGTGTTACCCAAGCTTCATCCTGGCCATGGTTAGATCACCAGGGTTCGGGTCTATAAACACTGATTATCGCCCTTTTCAGACTCGGTTTCCCTTTGGCTCCAGCATTTCCGCTTTAACCTACCAGTGCCTATAAGTCGCCGGCTCATTCTTCAACAGGCACGCGGTCATCCGTTTAATCGGACTCCCACTGCTTGTAAGCTAATGGTTTCATGTTCTATTTCACTCCCCTTGCGGGGTTCTTTTCACCTTTCCCTCGCGGTACTGGTTCACTATCGGTCACACAGTAGTATTTAGCCTTACGAGATGGTCCTCGCTGATTCACATGGGATTCCTCGTGCCCCATGCTACTCGGGATTCAGCTACTATCCTTTAGTTTTCGACTACAAGACTTTCACTTTCTCTGGTGCAGTATTTAGCTGCTTCGTCTAACCTCTAGATTCGATATTGCTGTCCCACAACCCCATTCAGTAAACCGAATGGTTTAGGCTCTTCCCCTTTCGCTCACCACTACTTAGGGAATCTCTTTTGATTTCTCTTCCTCCAGCTACTAAGATGTTTCAGTTCGCTGGGTTGGCTCTTTCCTGTCTATATATTCAACAGGTAGTATTTAGGGTTGCCCCATTCGGACATCTCCGGCTCTTAGTTTGCTTCCAACTCCCCGGAGTATTTCGTCGGTAACCACGTCCTTCTTCGCCTCTGTGTGCCTAGGTATCCACCATTAGCCCTTATTAGCTTGACCACA
>NZ_JACJRF010000095.1 GCF_014697105.1 Anabaena subtropica FACHB-260
GGTTAAACTAAGCCAAAAAGTCGCCTTTTTGACTCGTCTTCAGAACCGTGCCTGAATCTTTCAATTCACACGGCTCCTCAATGAATTGGGACTTGTCATGTCTACCTGGCAAACTACCATCATTGGCAGTTTTCTGGTCGTGGCAATGTCGATGAAGTGCTTGTAGATTTCTATCGTTGGTTTTACCACCCAAAGATTTGGGAGTAATATGGTCGATTTCTATAATGTCTTCATCTTGAAAATATAATCCACAGTGAGGACATTTCCCTTTCTGTGCCTTAAGGAGTCTTGCAACTCTGTCAGGTAGTTCAGGATATTTCCCCATTCTGCTTCCCCAGTAAGCCCAATCTCCGTCGTAGGGACTTCTTGTTCCCTGCACCTTGGTGTGTCTAACAATATTCACATCTTGGTGTTTGATGAGCTTGTATATTTTGTCACTAGGGTTTTTACCAGAAAACCTCCATCCTTCTCCTTGGTCTACTAGCCAGTATTTTCTAGCTGTCCATTTCTTCCCTTTATTCGAGTGTCGGCGTTGCGCCCATGCGCTCAATTGTGAGTATACATGGGAGTCAATTTTGCCAAAGATGCGATTGCTGACAACTGTGGAGTAATATCTTGCCCATCCTTCAATGACGGGGTTTAATTTACCGATTAAGGCAGTTTGTTCCACCGCTTTGTGTCGGTCAATAATTTCTCCAAGTTTCTTAGTGTGGTTCTTTTGGCTCTCAGTGCTTGCGGTAATTAGGGTTTTATGCCCTAATTGATTCCCGTGAGAGTTTTTCCTAGACTTTCTTTTCCCTGCGGGAAATTGTCTAATGTTGAAGCCTAAGAAGTCAAATCCCACATTTCCTTGATGCTCATGGAGAGTGTGCGTTATTTTTGTCTTCTCAGGTTTTAGCGTTAAACCCACTTGAGACAACCATTCTGAGATGATTTCTTGACATTTGAGTACAACCTCAAGGTCTTTGTGCATTACCACAAAATCATCTGCATACCTAATAAAATTGGGACTAGGAAAATTGATAGTCCTTTTTGTTTTCGGTTCTTTAGATGTTTTGGTGGGGAATACCTCATTAATCCTGTCTTCTAGTCCGTGAAGGGCTATATTAGACAAGAGTGGTGAGATTGTACCACCTTGTGGTGTGCCTTCATCTGTAGGGAATAGCTGCTTACTATCTACTACCCCTGATTTGAGCCATGCTTTAATTTGTTTACGCATGGTTGGGAAGGTATTGAGTTTCTTGAGGATATACTCGTGGTTTATCCTGTCGAAACATTTAGCAATGTCGGCATCCAAAACGTATTTTGGTTTTTGAACAATTGCTTTGTAGATAGCTTCAATCGCATCATGACACGAACGTCCGGGTCTGAACCCATAAGAATTGGGTTCAAATTTGGCTTCCCATTCTGGCTCTAATGCCATTTTGAGAAGTGTTTGCAAAGCTCTGTCGTGTATAGTCGGTATTCCCAATGGACGTTTTTCCGCCTTTCCTGGTTTTGGTATCCAAACACGTCGGGTTGGATACGATTTACCATTAGGGCGGAGTTTTTTCACCAAGGCTAGACGTTTTTCCGGTCTTAGGGATTTTATTCCGTCAACCCCGGCTGTATTTTTACCTTGGTTTTCCTGGGTGACTTTTCTGACAGCGATACACTTTGCTGACCAGGATTTAATTAAAAGCTTCTGGAGCTTGTGGACTGTTTTGACATCGCCACGCTGTGAGGCTCTGTATATTCTCTTTTGCAGTTTAAAAACGCGCCGTTCCAATTTCTTCCAAGGGATTTCCTGCCATCTGATATCCGGCTCGGTTCCCTTGAAGACTGGTGTGTCGTTTTCCCATTCCATCCTGAATCTAAGTTCGGCTTTGGACATTTTACTACTACTCAAAACTATACATTCCAATTCACCGTGTCTACGTCAGCGTATCCTTTGGCTTTCCCAAAGGCGTTTGCTTCTTAGACAATCCTTCCTACTGTGCTGCTTGCGGTTAGCACCTGCTCAGGTTTTTCGACCTTAACCTGAGAGCAAACACAGAGGTTACTTCGTTCCTAATCTCCGTTTTGCGTTAGTTTTAGAGTCTCTCTCTCCACCGGGTTACTTTGAGGGTGCAAGGTTGAAACTCATGAATTTTCAACCCTTTGACAGCAGGCAAAAATCTACTGTCCTCTTCACCTTCCCCATTTTGGGGCAAGCCGATAATCCGCGTAGGCTTGTTGGTCATTACGATGGTTCTGTCGAGAGTTCGACCCCCAGGTCTGCTCATAACTAACTGTGCTAGAAAGGATTCTCAGTCGGACTCTGAGTTACTTCCGTTTATCCCCGCTTCACCAGTTTGATAGCTAGTCTCACCGATGGGGGATATGCTTTCACCCATGCACCTTGGGGGGAGGAATTGCCTGTGTCATTGTGTACAATGACATTTATGAGGTTCACCTCCACGAAGATTAAGTTGTCAAGGTTTTATAAAAACCCTGCGACCTATCCCTCAAACCTTTATCCATAAAGGATTTTGGTTGATTTCAGGTCAACGAATCGCACT
>NZ_JACJRF010000096.1 GCF_014697105.1 Anabaena subtropica FACHB-260
CCTCAAGGACGCCACTGGCTGGTGGCTGCGCTGGTTCGACGTGTGTCTGGTGTGGCTGGTGCAGGCGTTGCCCCTGGCCATTCTCGCGGTGCTGCTGCTGACCTGGCGCGCGGGCGTGTGGAGTCCCGCGGGGCAGGACGTGGCGTCACGCGTCGGCACCGGATTGCTGATCGTGAACGCCGTGGCCCAGAGTCTCAGATGGTTCATGCTCTGGGCGCTGCGCGAAAGCTATGGCACACGCGGCCTGTCCTACTGGACGTCGTGGCTGGCCGATGCCGCCGCGGCGTGGCGCCTGACGCAGAGCACGCTGAGGACGCCCACAGCCTGGCGCGGCCGAAAATACCAAGCCCTCGCTGCGCCTACCACCGGCGTTGGGACTTGAGATGTGAGATGTGGGATGTGGGATGTGAGAGGTCGAGACAGAAATAGATGAATGCGAGATGGGCAACGAATGAGATGGGAATCCGGATCGTATGCTGCCGGGACTGCGGTTTTGGTCAACCGCAACTGCAGGGGAGTGTCAGAAAGTTTGTGTATGAGCTCCCGTCAGACCGCCATCGGAAAGCGGTCACCAAACAGCAATTGCAGATGGGGAATGGCGCGCTGCCACTCTTTGGCGGGGCGCTGTTTCCATTTCTTCCCCAGCGTACGCAGCACCAGATAGAGGAGTTTGGTGGCGGCGTCGTCGCTGGGGAAGTGCCCTCGGGTGCGGAGCGGTTTGCGCAGGTAGCTGTTGAGGCTTTCGATCGCGTTGGTGGTGTAGAGCACGCGCCGAACTTCCAGCGGATAGAGGAGGCTCGGCGTGAGGCGGTCCCACGCGCGCTCCCAGATGGGCGCGATCTGGGGAAAGCGCGCCCCCCACTGCGTCCGCACGTGCTCGAGCGCGGCGAGCGCAGCGGGCTCGCTCGGGGCTTGGTAGATGGCGCGCAGATCGGCGGCCACCGCCTTGCGCTCTTTCCAGCCCACGTACTGCAGGCTCTGCCGCACGAGGTGGACGACACATTGATGCACGGTGGCCTGCGGAAAGACGGCCGCCAAGGCGTCGGGCAGGCCCACCAGGCCGTCCATCATCGCGATCAGAATATCCTGCACGCCGCGCGTGCGGAGCTCGCTGAACACGCGATGCCAGAAACTCGCGCCCTCCGTCTGGGCGATCCACAGGCCCAGCACCTCCTTCGTGCCATCGGGGAGCACGCCTAGCGCGAGATGCACGGCTTTGTTCTGCACCACGCCTTCACCGCGGATCTTCACCCGCAACGCGTCAAACACCACCGCGAGATACACCGGCTCCAACGGCCGCCGCTGCCAGGTCGTGACCTCCTCCATCACCTCATTCGTGACCGTGCTGATCAGGTCCGGCGAGACGGGGACTTGGTAACGCTCCTCGAGGTAGCCCTGGAGCTCGCGCGTCGTCAGCCCCCGCGCGTAGAGCGCCAGCACGCTCTCATCGAACCCCGGGAGCCGCCGTACCCCTTTCGGTACGAACTGTGGGGTAAAGGTGCTGTGGCGATCGCGCGGAATCGCGAGATCGAGCGTCCCGGTATCGGTCGTGATCCGCTTGGGCGTCGTGCCATTGCGCGCATTCCCGGTCGGCGTCCGCCCCGCCCCCTCGGGGTAGCCCAAGTGATGCGTGAGCTCCGCCTGCAGCACCTTCTCGGTCAGCGCCTTTTGAAACGCCCGGTACACCTGCTGAAAGTCGGCGGGGGTCTTCACCCCCGCCGCCAGCTGATCAATCAACCCCTCGGGCAACGCCGCCAGCGTGGGATCTGCGGTCTTCTTCCGTCGAGCCATCCATCCTCCGTCGTGATACAGAGTTATGGCTCATACACAGAATTTCCGACACCCTCTGTTGCCACATCACAGAGTCCCACGCACAGTACACAGCTGAAATGCTCTATTCGATCTTCCGGATTACGCGATAGCGCTGATGCACCACTCTCACGCACAGCCCACGTCGCACGGCCCACGACGGTGGATCGCGCGTAGCGAATCACAAACCACGAGCCACCCGATGCATTCCCTTCCTCAATCCATACTCTCCAATACCGCCCCCTTCAAATACCCCGTCTCCGGAATGCCAATGATCTCCGGATGATCCACCGGCTGCCCCGTGAACGCGCGCAGCGCGAACCGCCGCCCGCTGTCTCCCACCGCCTCCTGCAGCATCTCGAAGAACAGCCCGCGCGAGAGATGATGACTGCACGACGCCGTGAACAGCGTGCCGCCCGGCGCCAGCACCTTCATGGCCTGCAGATTGATGTCCTTGTAGCCGCGCAGCGCGCCAT
>NZ_JACJRF010000097.1 GCF_014697105.1 Anabaena subtropica FACHB-260
AGGTAGACATGACAAGTCCCAATTCATTGAGGAGCCGTGTGAATTGAAAGATTCAGGCACGGTTCTGAAGACGAGTCAAAAAGGCGACTTTTTGGCTTAGTTTAACCGGTTCGGATAAGCAGGGGGTGCAGGGGAGGCAGGGGAGGGAAGAGAGTTATTATTAAGCAATTTCTCTTCCCCTGCTTCTATTCTCCCCCTGCACCCCCTGCTTATCCGAACCGTATTGGGGGACAGGGGACTAAGTATTGGGCAGCAAGAGAGAATAACTGTTGACTAATCACTAATTAAACCGAATTATGCAGACTGTACAAGCTTTGTTAACCGCCGCCAAAGTTGAGAGTGCTAAATCTCCTTACGATACTATCCACATTAAAATTCTTTATCCTGCACAAAATATAGATAGTGACTTAGAAAAAAACTGGGGAATGTTACCTGTTGATGCAGCAAAAGCCCCTTTCCCAGTCGTGATTTTTTTCAATGGTTTTAACTGCGATGCTCAAAAATATCAATGGTTGGGTATAGAACTAGCCCAAACCGGACTAGTAGTGGTGATGTTTAATTGGATTGGGGAAAGTCTCCCAGGACTTGTTAGTTTCACCCCTGGGTTTGATATAGAAAAGCGAAAACGGGAATTTTATGGTACTGCTCCCACGGCTTCAGCTTTGCCAGCAATACTAGCCAAACTAGAAGACTTACAGACTGAGGGCATTTTGGCTGGGACACTTGACCTGCAAAAAATCATTTTAGGAGGACACTCTGAAGGCGGTAGACTTGCAATGGAAAACGCTAACCCCAGCTTTTTCCCCCAAGTGGTAGCATCATTTGCTTATGGCTCAAACACAGCCGGAGCAATTATTTTGGGTTATGAAGCAAATACTATCTTACCCTTACCAGACACCATGCCCAGGCTAGTGATGGGTGGAACCTGTGACGGGGTAATTGCCAACAGTAGCTCTCACTTTGGTTTGAATACAAAAGATGCTATCACCCCAGTCATTCGTACCTTCCAAGAAGCAATCCTGGGAGGACGAGGTGACAGCTATTTACTACTTTTGGAGGGAGCAAATCACTTTTCCATAGTTGACACCGTAGACTCAACCTTATCCATACCCTTTACTGACTTCCTAGCCACCCAACCCCAAGAGGATTTTCGTCTATTAATAGCTGACATTATCAATTTATTTATTGATGTCCATGTGCGCCAGCAACCAGAAGCATTGCCAAAGCTTGAGCAATTACTAATTGTTGCTCATCCTTTGATAAAATCCTTTGAGCGTAAGTGATGAATTTTATTTAAAATCAGATGACCAAATCATCTAACATTTTTTTAGTTGGGGCTAGTCGTGGTGTTGGACGAGAAATCGCCCACTACTTAATTAGGCAGAATCTCCCAGTCAAAGCACTCCTGAGAAGTGAAACATCTCGTGCTGAACTAGACGCAATAGGCGTTCAAGTAGTTTTGGGAGATGCCATAAATGCCAGTGATGTAGAACGTGCAATTTTAACAGATGAGCCGATTCATACTGTTATTAGTACCCTCGGCGGTTTACCTACAGACACAGAACGACCAGATTACCTTGGGAACAAGAATCTCATTGATGCAGCAGTCAAAGCTGGGGTGAAAAAATTTATCCTTGTGACTTCCATTGGTACAGGAAATAGTGTAAAAGCTCTTTCTCCCCAAGCATTAGTAGCGTTGGGGCCAGTTTTAGTAGAGAAAGAGAAAGCTGAACAACATTTAATTGCCAGTGGGCTAACTTACACCATTATTCGTCCTGGGGGA
The DNA here is from genome assembly GCF_014697105.1 of Anabaena subtropica FACHB-260. Taxonomy (GTDB): domain Bacteria; phylum Cyanobacteriota; class Cyanobacteriia; order Cyanobacteriales; family Nostocaceae; genus Trichormus; species Trichormus subtropicus. The sequence continues at coordinate 1,784 of NZ_JACJRF010000097.1, forward strand.
CTAAAATCAGAGCCAGCAACCGGAAACGGCGTATTAACTGAAGACACTCGGATTGTCGGTAGTATCCATCGCGCTGATGTAGCACAGTTAGTTGTCCAATGTTTAAACTCTGAGCGTACTAATAATAAAATCTTGTCAGCCGTAGACAAAAATATGTTATTTACTCAAACAGATTTCGTAGAGTTTAGTTTGGATTAACAAAAAAAGCAGAAGTGTTGAATGTTAAGAAAAAGCCAATAAAAATAGCCCAAAATATGTTAGATTTTGGGCGAAGGATTAAAATATTTTAGTTTAACAGTGATTATAAATTCATT
>NZ_JACJRF010000098.1 GCF_014697105.1 Anabaena subtropica FACHB-260
AATGAATTTATAATCACTGTTAAACTAAAATATTTTAATCCTTCGCCCAAAATCTAACATATTTTGGGCTATTTTTATTGGCTTTTTCTTAACATTCAACACTTCTGGTGTTAAATATAACTTTTTTTAATGTACAAATGCTAGGACTTTTTGTTATATTATTTACCTTACTTTTACAGGCATCCTATTTGATCCTTGGAAAAATATAAGTATCTGTAGGGTAGGTATTGCCCACCCTACATTTATTCCCAGATTAAGTATTTATCTGGGAATAAATACACCATGACACAAGTATTTCATCAAGCTAATTAATGTTTGTTGATGTAGCGATAATTTTGGCTGCTTGGATAGAGTACTTTTTGTTCTTTTTGATTTCTGTCAGTTGAACACGCAACAATTGGTCTTTTGCAGAAATATCTAATTTACTAGGTATAGTTGGCGAAGAAAAGCATGGATCATAAGAAGCACATACGTAAACAAAATTTTCATAACCTTGTTCATGCAAAGCTAATCCTAACTTACTCACATCATCTGGTTTTTTTGTGAGAAAAAATATCTTATCGTCAAAAGCAGATTCAAAACTTTGACTAATATATTGATGAGCAACAGCTACAATTTGATGAGTATCCTGACGGAAAAAGTTGAGGATATCTATAGCTTCTGTATTACCAGTGAAATAACTGTGATTTATCCCCATGAATGTATTTGCATGAAAGCCAACAACAAATAATGCAACAAAGATAGCACTACTAATATATTTGATACCAAATTTTCTGATATATAAAGTTGACTCTAAAAGAAATACTGTTAGTAAGCTCAGTAGAGGAATAAGAATCAACAAAAATCTAGGTCCCCACTGCTTACCACCGTCACTAGGAAGAAGTATAGGTACTAGAATGATAAAGGGGATAGATATCACAGCAATTTTTTTCATTACGTCTGTCTGTTTTATTGCTTGATACAATTCTGACAAACCAGTAAAGATGATGATGAAATATATGATAGGGAAGTGTTCTCGGAAACTCTTCCACAATCTCCCAAAAATTTTATTAGCACTTAGTAGCCTTTGTTGCCAAGAAAATTCTTCTACAACTTGTAGTGCATGAGCGCCTAAAGGATGACTATAAATTAATTTATTAATGATAAAGAAGCAGGAAACTGTAGCAATTAGGCTCACAATAAATATTGTTTTATGTTTATCAATAAAATTGATATAGCTTAATTTAAATCTATATGAAACAATAATTAGCGGAATTAAAATTGCAACTAGAGCGAGAAATTCTGGTCTAAACCAAACGGACAAGCCCACTAATATACCACTCGTTACTGCATCTTTTTTGGTAAAGGTTTTTTGTCCTTTAGTTAAGATCATCGCCAGTCCACCAAAGGCTAGGCTAACTGCAAGTGTATGTTCCCAATACATCGCACTATACATAGTTAGTGGAGAAGCAAATATAAGTGTAGCCAAACCTAGAGAGGTTGCAAGTAAGCTAGTTTTGAAAAATTGGCAAACTCGATAAAAATTAAACCAGATTAACCAGGTAGATAACAATGGAACTATATAAAAACCTCTATAGCCGAACAAGGCATGAAAAGGGGCTGTTACTAAAGGAAAAGTAAAGGGAAAAGTAATAAAGTAACGATTAGAGATTTTATAACTAAAGGGGGCTTCAAAGGGGTATAGTCCACTATCCCAAAGATTACGCACCCATGCGGGTACTGTTAAATCTAAATCAAAATTTAGCTTCCCCGAACTAAATTGTTTGGCAAGTAAGGCTTTTAGAGGTGATTCGTAAAGAAAATCTAAAGAGCTTTTGAGTAATCTGGACTAGATTTTAATCTAGATCAGGTTGAGTAGTTGTAGAAAATATGAGTAGTCTACCTAAGA
>NZ_JACJRF010000099.1 GCF_014697105.1 Anabaena subtropica FACHB-260
TCGCCTTCTGTGCTTTCAGTCCACCGGCGCGCAAGGCGGACCTCCAGTACTTGAAACCCTCAAGCCTTCTTCCGCGGACGGCGAGCGCACCCGCGGCATCAAACCTCGCGCGCGTTACCCTGCGCTCGTACACCTCTCGATAGGAGTCCACGAGTGGGTCTTCTCCCACGCATTCGATCGCGCGCAGTTGGTCCAAGGCCATCATACCAACATCGCGCGTAGCATTCCCACCGTGACGACGCACTTCAGCGAGTATTCGGTCTGAGAATCCGACACGACCTCTAAGCATCACTCGCAGCACGAAATGGGCATCCTGACAGCGAATGAGGCGCGGATCAAACCGGATATCTCGGATTCTCTGGGGAATGTCCCCAAGCTAGTTGAAATTCGGGAGGGTGCCTCAGGGGTGCCGCTTACGCGGCGGTGAGTGGTGCCGTGAGTTTGCCACGCAGCGCGGCTTGCAGCAAGGCGAGGTGTTGGTGGCCCTTCACTTTGCGGAACTGTTTCTCGATCTCGAGGAGCGTAGCGGCACACCAGCGTTGCTTTTGATCACTCGTTCGCCAGTGTGTGACGCGGTGCACCTTCGCTTCGACGCGGGCCATGACACTCTCGATCAGGTTCGTGGTCTTGAAGCTGATGCCGAGTTTCGCGAAGACGTCAAGGCGATGCAGGGTGAGCGTTTCTTCCAGGCCCTCCTCGAGACTGCGAGCGGCGGAGGCGTTGCCCTGCTCGAGTTCTTTGACGAGCTGCCGCAGGGCGCGCCGCGCTTCGGCATAGGTGGGCTTCGCGTACGCGGCCTGCAGCTTGCGACGCCACAGCGCCTGTTGCGCCTTCGGCAAGTAGGTCACGACATTCTCGCGCTTGTGCCACTGGCACCGCTGGATCGGGACGCGCTCGCCAAAGACGTCGCGCACGGCGGCGCTGAGGCCCTTGGCGCCGTCGAGCACCACCAGCAACCCGGTGGGTGTCTGGAAGCCGCGCTCGACCAGTTCGCGCAGGAAGGTGGCGCAGACGCGCTTGTTCTCCGTGGCGGTCTGCACGAGGCCTAGGATGCGCTTCTCGCCCGTCGTGGTGACGCCGAGCGCGATGACGACCTGATCGTCGGCGAACGACTTGCCGTCGAGCAGGAGCACCAGCCACTCGGCATCATCATGGCGCCGCTCGTGGAGCGTCTGGAGCGCCTGCGCGCTGGCGCGCACGAAGCGCCGCGAGACGCTCGACTTGGCCAAACCGAAGGCCTCCGGCACCGCCTCCGCCGCCGCTTCGTAGTCGCGACAGGACAGCCCGCCGAGCACGCGCCGGAACAGGCCGACATCGTGGCCCCGCGGCGTCTGCAACTGGGCGTAGGTCGCCAACGGCACCTCCGTGTTGGTCGCGCGGTTACGCACGCGCGGCACCCGGATCGGCACTTTCTGATCGGCGAGAAACACCGACCCCGCTTGCGCGCCCCAGCGCGCGATCGCGGGCCGTCCATCGGCATGCGCGTAGCGCGGCCCCGCGAGCGCGAGCACTTCCTGTTGCAGCGCCTCCTCCACGGCCCGGAGCCCCAGCGGGATCAACGCCTGAATCATGGTCAGCGCGAGGCTGTTCGCCTCAAGCGACGTAGGCTCGGCATCCGGGGCCGGCGTCGACGACTGGTGAACAGGCGACTTCGTTCGTACTCTTGGCATGGGGGGTGTCTCCTATTGCGGCGCGAATCCTGGCTGGGATCAACGCTTCAGTATGGAGGCACCACCCAACTTTCAACTAGACGGGGGACAGACCCAACTCTGCTGCGCAGATCGATACGGTGGTGCTGCGATTCAGTCCCAGGATTACTGGTGTACCGTCGCCAGTGGTGAACAGACTCGACGTAAGGTGGCTAGGG